>CAZJYZ010000014.1:0-64547 GCA_964550345.1 uncultured Aliiroseovarius sp.
TATCGACCTGATCGGCGGGCAGAACCACTTCGATTTTCACCTTGGGAAGGAAATCGACAACATATTCTGCGCCGCGATAAAGCTCTGTATGGCCTTTTTGGCGGCCAAAGCCCTTGACCTCGATGACGCTGAGGCCGGAAACGCCGATATCCTGCAGCGCTTCTTTGACCTCGTCGAGCTTAAACGGCTTGATGATGGCTTCGATCTTTTTCATGGTTTCCCCCCAAATGTGCGAGTCGCGCCCGAAAGATCACTTTCTTTAAGGGGGTGCAATTGGCTAGTCTGGCACAGGGGCGCCCCAAGGCGTACTTTCGTTAGAAGCGCCCCCTTTTTAATCGAACTGCCCAAATTATAGGCAAAAGTGAATCGAGGTCCCATGAGCGAACTCCTGACCGCCGCCCAGATGCGCAGCCTTGAGCAAGCCGCGATTGCCTCGGGTGAAGTCACTGGGCTGGAATTAATGGAGCGCGCGGGCAGGGGCGTGGTCGAGGCCATCTTTGAAGAATGGCCCGAATTGGCAAAGACGTCACACAAGGCGGTGGTCCTGTGCGGTCCGGGCAATAATGGCGGCGACGGCTTCGTGGCGGCGCGGCTGTTGAAAGAGTGGGGCTGGGAGGTTGAGGTGTTCCTCTACGGCGACCCCGACAAGCTGCCGCCGGATGCGCACACAAATTTTCGGCGATGCCCTGTCGAAATCCGACTGAACGAAGATTGGTGGGAACCTGAAAGTTGGGAGGCAGTTCTGATTGTTGATGCCATTTTCGGTATCGGGCGTATTCGCCAGCCAACGGGGATAATTCAAACTGCGCTTGCGGTTTTAGGAAATGGTGCAACCGAGGATCACTGGGTTGTTGCTATCGACCTGCCCTCTGGGCTGTGTGCAAACAGCGGCAAGCCTTTGTTCCGGTTCGAAACCGGTGAAAGCTATGCGGCAATAGCCGATCTTGCCGTAACATTTCATATGGGCAAGACCGGATTGTATCTAGATGAAGGGCCGCAATGGGCGCGTCGCCATGTGATCAAGGATATTGGGTTACCACCAAGAGACCCGTTTAAACGCGGCGATTGCTATGCATCGGTTCCCCAGTCCGTCAGTTTGGCGGGGTTTGCCGAAATCCCTGATGCACGGGATAAAGCAGGGCTGGCTGATCGTGAAACGGATTGTTTGCAGAAATTTCCTGTTGGGCACAAATTTTCCCACGGTCACGCTCTGATCCTCTCCGGTCCCTCCGGCAAAGGCGGCGCGGCCCGGCTAGCGGCGCGGGGGGCTTTGCGGATCGGGGCGGGGTTGGTGAGCGTGGGTTGCCCGCCGGACACCGTTTCGGAGAATGCGGCACAGATGAATGCGATCATGCTGGAGGCTGTGCATGACGGGGATGCTTTGGCGCGGGTGCTTGAAGACACCCGCATCAATGCGCTCTGTCTGGGGCCGGGACTGGGGCAGGCGCGGGCGCGGGAAATGGTGCCGGTGGCTCTGGGTGCCGGGCGGGCTTGTGTGCTGGACGCCGATGCTTTGACGGCGTTTGAAGGTGACCCGGCTGTGCTGTTTGAAATGTTGCATGAAACCTGTGTGCTGACCCCACATGCGGGGGAATTTGCCCGGCTGTTTCCGGATATTGCTGCGAAACTCGCTGCCCCGGCCACCAAGGGTCCGGCCTACTCCAAGGTTGAAGCGGCCCGTGAGGCGGCGACGCGGGCGGGCTGCGTGGTGCTTTACAAGGGGGCCGATACGGTGATTGCGGCTCCGGACGGGCGTTGTTCCATCAACTCGGCTGCCTATGAGCGCTCGGCACCATGGCTGGCAACCGCAGGATCAGGCGATGTGCTGGCTGGCTTTATTACCGGATTGTTGGCGCGTGGGTTTGACCCGATGCAGGCGGCAGAAACCGCGGCCTGGCTACATGTGGAATGCGCGCTTTCCTTTGGCCCCGGCCTGATCGCCGAGGATTTGCCCGAGGAGCTCCCTAAGGTATTCCGCTCGCTGGATATTTAGGCGGCCAGCATTTCCCTGCCATCGGCATAAATAACCTGGGGCGTGTCAAACCCCAGAAGGAAACCATCGGTGCCGGTTTCGACACTTCGTAAAACCCGTGCGCCCGCGCGGGTAATCACCCGATCGCCGGGCGACAGAAATTCGATAGGTAGCGCGCCATCGAGGGTATGAATAATGGTCCCGAGGGGCAAACCATCGCCGAGTTGGGGTGCACTTTCAGCACTACAGGAGCGCATTGCCTGCGAATAAAACCGGGCCATTTCGCCTCACATTATTTGATCTGCTCTTATTTCTAGAAAGGTTAGACGAAAAAACTGTTAAGCGCCAAGAAATTCCTGCAATTTTGCTCTCGCACCCTGCCCAGAGCTTTGCTATAGGGCCGGGGAACGTGCGGGTGTGGCGGAATCGGTAGACGCACCAGATTTAGGTTCAGATTTCCGATCTAATGCATAGTTGCATAGCTACTAGAAAAAAGCGTGTTGTTTGAAATAGGTACCAAACAGTAGTGCAATGCCTATTTCACGAGGTGCTATGAATTTGTCCCCCACTTATTTTGATCTGTTGCTGCGGCAATGTCGATGATTGAAGGGCGGGGGCCATATTCTAGTAAAGGTAGTGGATCTAATGCAGCTTTGGGTTGAGATCTGCAACAGAGTTTGTGGTTTCTACTCTTGTCGAAACTCCCTTTTTTTTCATTTGAATAGGGCCAATGCCAAGATGCATCGCTACTCCGGTAGACGCAGATAGATTTGGTTCTAATGTATAAAACGCCTCTTGAATTGCTCCTTAGTAATGGCTAGCAACTATCTAACGGAGCGGGTGTGGCGGAAATGGTAGACGCACTTGGTTTAGGTCCAAGCGCCGCGAGGCGTGGGGGTTCGAGTCCCTCTACCCGCACCAGAACCAACTCAGGAGACGCCTAGTTTTTGCCGAGCAATGCGGAGTAGATTTGCGGCTTCGTCGACCACTCTGTTCTTTGATACAATGATTTTCCGCAAGGCCTCTTCGTTTCCTGATCCTTGAGAAAGCTCTCCATTTTCAATCGAAAATGTTAGCTGAGTCGCTTGGAGCTTAGTAACTTCTGTTTTGAATGCACTAGCATCAATTTCCAGCTCGGATAATAGCAAGTACACCAAATTCAACCGCTGGTTGAATGCCCTTCTTACTGTCAATAGGTCTTCTGGTTCTGCGGGAACGTTCTGGCTGGCTTCCATATAGGCCAGCCTCATCATTTGCATCCTGTCACATTCAATTATGTCTTCTAGGTGTTCAACGCAGTAGTGTAGTGGTTCGGCAATACTTTGATAAGTTCTCTCACTACGCTCGACCGTCTTGAACTTATAGTCTTGGTACAATGGCAAGCCCAATCCAACCACTGCCGAGAAGGCCGTCGCAGAAGTTGTTATTATTAGTGCGATGTCACTTGCCGTCCAAGTCATTGGTGAAGCTTGCTCCCAGCTTTAGGATTCTGTCCCTGCCACCAATATCACAAAAACAGATGTGATCTACCTGCATATCTTTGTTGCTGGTTTGTTGCGACAGGTGCGGGATTATACCGATTTTGTTGCGGTATAACTAGCTAATACACTGATAAAAAAGGTAAAAAACTGGATCATTAGATTTAGGTTCTGGCGCCGCGAGGCGTGGGGGTTCAAGTCCCTCCACCCGCACCACGATTTCTTGGTAAGTTGAATTAGACAATTGGGTTGGCCCGCGGTCGGTTTTCCCGGCCTCTTGTCATGATGAAACTGTGCTGTGACGTGCGTCACAACGGTCGGGCGGTTGTACGGGTTAGGTTGAGGTACCAGCGAATAATCGCATCGCTTCAAACCTAAAACAGCACAAGGAAAATAGTTATGACAATCTACAAGACAACCAAATTCAGCAAATTCACGAAAGTATTGGCGGCTAGCGCGGCATTCACTCTTTCCGCTGCTTCGGGCGCAAGTGCGGCCGGCGATGATGATGGCATGGTTTTTGACGACGACGGCTATGGCTCCAACTATTATGAATGCTTCATGGATGGCGGCATCATTAAGGAAACTCCTACGACAAAAAGTTGCACTTATGGCGGCAAAACCACCACTTGCGATAAACAGCCAGTCGATGAAGACGCTGCCTGTTCCACGGAATCGACGGCCCGGGTTCAGGGCGGGCGATTTGTTCAGACAGGGTTAACAGGTACAGTTTTGGTGGCCCCGGGTGGCTCATCCGCGCCCCTGGGCTACACGCCGATCTCAATCAGAATGTTCAATACTTTTGGTCAATAATGGCTCGCTCGCCAACCGGCAGTCTGATCTTGATACTGCAATTTCGCAGACAGGCTACATTCCCAGTTCCAGCCCGGCAGGTCTGTCGGGCTGGTTGAATGGCCAGTCCCCTGGATCACACAGGCCTTCGTGATGAATGCGTGTTCTTTTAGTACGTGAAAGTTGCCCGGACAGGGGCGTTTGTGGACGGTAACATCTATCCAGACAGCGATGTTTCCGACAGTCGCGGCTAAATGCGCATTTTACCTTGCAACCAAAGGGCGGCAGCCATAGAAGGGCGGCTGAATTATGCGCCGGGATCTCACCGGCCCCTCAAGACGTGAAAAGGACGTAAAGATGTCGGTTACCGAGACCCTGAATGAAGGCCTGAAGCGCGGCTATAAGATGGTGGTTGCTGCTGCCGATCTGGACGCCAAGGTAAACGAGAAGCTGACCGAAGCGCAGCCCGAAGTTGAGATGAAGGGGTTCCGTAAAGGCAAAGTGCCGATGGCTCTGTTGAAAAAGCAGTTTGGCGACCGTCTGATGGGCGAAGCTATGCAGGAAGCCATTGACGGCGCGATGACCGCGCATTTTGAAGAAAGCGGCGACCGCCCGGCACAGCAGCCTCAGGTTCAGATGACCAATCAGGAAAACTGGAAAGAGGGCGACGATGTCGAGGTCGAAATGACCTATGAAAAGCTGCCGGAAATTCCCGAGGTGGACCTGAAAGGCATCAAGCTGGAGAAACTGGTCGTCAAGGCCGACGATGCCGAAGTTGACGAGGCACTGCAATCGCTGGCGGAGAACGCACAGGATTTTGAAGCCCGCAAGAAAGGCACCAAGTCGAAGGACGGCGATCAGGTTGTGATCGACTTCCTTGGCAAGGTTGATGGCGTAGCTTTTAAAGGTGGTGCCGGCCAAGATTACCCGCTGGTTCTGGGCTCAAACAGCTTCATCCCCGGTTTCGAAGAGCAGCTGGTTGGCACCAAGGCTGGCGAAGAGAAGGAAGTTAAGGTAGCTTTCCCCGCGGATTACGGCGCGGAAAACCTTGCTGGCAAGGACGCTGTTTTCGAATGCACGGTGAAAGAGGTGAAAAAGCCTGTCGCCGCCAAAATCGACGACGAGTTGGCCAAAAAATATGGTGCCGAGGATCTGGCGGGCATGAAAACTCAGGTTAGTGAGCGGCTGGAAGAAGAATACAAAGGCGCCGCCCGTGCGGTGATGAAACGTGGCCTGTTGGACGCTCTGGACAAGAAAGTCAGCTTTGACCTGCCGGAAAGTCTGGTCGAGGCCGAGGCGGGTCAGATTGCGCACCAGTTGTGGCATGAGGAAAACCCCGAAGTTGAGGGCCATGATCACCCTGAGATCGAAACCACTGATGAGCACAAACGTCTGGCCGAACGCCGGGTACGTCTGGGCCTGTTGTTGGCTGAGCTGGGTCAAAAGAACGAGATCGAAGTCTCTGACGCGGAAATGACGCAAGCGGTGATGAATCAGGCGCGTCAGTATCCGGGTCAGGAAAAAGAATTCTTCGAATTCGTACAGCAAAACCCGCAAATGCGTCAGCAAATTCAGGCACCGTTGTTTGAAGACAAGGTGGTGGATTACGCGTTTGAACTGGCGGAAGTTTCCTCCAAGGACGTCAGCAAAGAAAAGCTGGAAGAGGCTGTTAGGGCGCTGGAAGAAGAATAAATCCATCCGCAAGGATGATTTTGGAAGGGCGGCCTTTTGGCTGCCCTTTTTTTGTTCATGCGATCAGGGGGGTGTTAAATCGGGAAAATCACTTGCCGGACAATGGATTACGCTGTTACGCTTCCCGCAGAGTATGAGAAGGGGGAAGTATTATGAAATTTCGTATGATGATCTTGTCGTTTATTGGCATGCTAACAGCGGGGGCTGCGGCTGCCTGTCCGAATTACAACCTGTATGGGGCGACGTATGAATTGACCGGTCGCAGTCTGTATACTGAACAAAGCGTGGATGTACGTGCTGGCGGGGATCGTTCGATCCTGGGCTGCGGTATCCGTTTTGGCAGTGACCGGGGGCGCGGATATGTAACTGAAGCTCCGGATTTCTCGCTACGTCTGTCGGGAATGGGTAACTACCAGTTGGCAATCAGCGTTATCAGCCGGTGCGACTCGATCCTGCTTATCAATACCGGCGCCGCAAACTGGTATTACGACGATGACGACAATGGGAACCTGGATGCACGCATTACCCTGAGTCGTCCGTCAAATGGATGGATGGATATCTGGGTTGGAACCCATGATGGCTCAGTTTGCGATGCAACTTTGTATCTTGAAACGTTCAACCGCTGAGGTTGAGTAAACAATTCAGGTCGGGCAACATGCCCGGCCTATGAACGCAGCCCTGTTTCATAGAGCAGGCCAAGACGCTTGGCCTCGTAGTAATAGCCGCGCGCATACCACATGATCGCGCCGTCCATGTCGCCGCCCGAAACCAACCAGGCGCCGCGCAGGTATTTCACCGCATATTTAAGGTTGGTTTCGGCATCCAAAAGCTCGGATGCGGGGCCGCGATGGCCCATGGTACGGGCGGTTTCTGGCAGGATTTGCAGCAATCCATAATACGGCCCGTTGCGTGCCCACGGCCTGTGAGTGCTTTCACGGATGGCTAAGCGATGCACAAGCTCAGCCGGAAGTTCATAAAGGGCGGCGTATTTATTGATTAACGCCCGTAGTTCCGGGGTTTCGTTTGGGTAGAGCGGTGGCTGGAACACCTGCGAGGTAGCGCCTGCCGTCGCAATTCCCACACTGGGCTGGCCCTGTCGGCGACGGCTGCAAGCTGCGGTGCTGGCTGCAACGAGCAGCAACAGGGCTTTGCGGCGGGATAGGGGGCTCATGGGGCGTTCCTTTCGCCTGCATGTCTACGCCCGGTTGAGAGCAGTAAAAAGGGTAGGGGGAAATGGCGACGGCGGGCGGCGGTTCCTTGCCATATCCGATCTGTCGGAAAGCAAAAAAAGGCCGCAGCAGATGCCGCGGCCTTTCGAGTGTTCAGTGTGCGAAGCTTTAGTCTTCGTCGGCGCCTTCCGGCGTTTCGGTGGCCGGAGCTTCCTCGCCGTCGCCTTCCGGCGTTTCGACCAGATCTTCGTCTTCAGCAGCGGCAGCGCCGATATCGTCAAAGAGCTCAGCAATTTCAAACTCTGCTTCGGCTTCCGCTTCTGCTTCCAGCTCCTGAATGGATTTGCCCGAGGCCTGAAGCTCGGCTTCTTCCTCAGAGCGCGCCACGTTCAGTTCGATCGTCACAGCAACTTCGGGGTGCAGGTTGACGTTCACAACATGCACGCCCAGCTCTTTGATCGGAGCGGTCAGGGCGACCTGTTTTTTATCAACGCTGAAACCATCGGCCGTTGCTGCATCAGCCGCGTCACGCGGCGTAACCGAACCGTAAAGCGACCCGGCATCGGATGCCGAACGAATCACGATAAACTGCTGTCCGGCGAGCTTTTCGCCCAGCGCTTCGGCTTCTGACTTGGTTTCCAGGTTGCGTGCTTCCAGCTGCGCCTTCTGGTTTTCAAAACTAGCCACATTCGCGGCGGAGGCGGTCAGCGCCTTGCCCTGCGGCAGGAGGAAGTTGCGGGCAAAGCCGGGTTTGACGTCAACGACGTCACCCATCTGGCCAAGCTTGGCAACACGTTCAAGAAGGATAACTTGCATGATGCTCTCCTTACTTCACGGCATAAGGAAGCAGGGCGAGAAAGCGGGCGCGTTTGATGGCGCGGGCAAGCTCACGTTGCTTCTTGGCGGAAACCGCGGTGATACGGGAAGGGACGATCTTGCCACGCTCAGAGATATAGCGTTGCAGCAGACGTGTGTCCTTATAGTCGATCTTGGGCGCGTTATCGCCCGAGAAGGGACATACCTTGCGGCGGCGGAAAAATGGTTTGCTAGCCATGGTTTAGGTCCCTCTCTTAACGACGCGGACGGCGGTCGCCGCGCTCTTCACGTTTTTGCATTTGCACCGAAGGGCCTTCGGCGTGCTTGTCAACCTTGATGGTCAGAACCCGCATGACATCGTCATGCAGACGCATCAGGCGTTCCATTTCCTGGACGGCAGGGGCCGGGGCATCGGTGCGCATAAAGGCGTAATGGCCTTTACGGTTTTTGTTGATCTTGTAGGCCATGGTCTTGATGCCCCAGTATTCAGACATCTCAACTTTGCCGCCATTATCGGCCAGCACGGTTCCAAAATGTTCAACGAGGCTTTCGGCCTGCGCGCCGGAAAGGTCCTGACGCGAGATAAAGACATGCTCATAGAGTGGCATGTGCTCTCCTATTCATGTTGTGGCGCGCTTCAAAGGCCGGGGTCAGACCCTTCCACGACCCGGCCACGAGGGGCGACGCATTGCATAATTGCGGAAAGGATTGGGCCTTATACACCTGTCAGGGCAGGATGCAAGCGGGGTCTTTAAAAATAGGGTTTTGTCACAAGAAAGCACTGTGTATGCCCCATTCCGGCCACGATTCTTCACGAGTAATAAATCAGATCGCAGAAGAGATCGGGGAAACACATGGCTGAATACTGGAAAAACGGAGCAAAAACCAGCAAACCGGACGGAAATATACCACCGGATGCAGCAGGTTTTGAGGTCAACCCAACCCTTTGGGGCTACGTCATGTTCAGCGAATATGATCATGAACCTCCTGTTGGACTAATTTCTCTGATCCGCAAGATGCTTGGGGTTGGTCTAATGGTTGCCGCTATGGCCCTGTGGCTTGCCCCCGGAGCAATGGTTGGCGGCGAAGAGATGAGCATGAAACTGGCCCTGACCGTGCTTTATGTCTCACTTGGCACTTTGTTTCTACACCGCGCACGGCAGCTTACCCGCCGTGAAGTCCAGATTGACCTGGAAAAAAGAGAGTTGCGCGCCGGATTCCGTAACCTTTCAGGCTCATTCGCGTTGGAAGGTGTACACTCATTTGACGATGTGGATGTCGTTAGCCTTTGGGATGCGGACCATGATCCGGATATGGCGTGGCTCTACCTGCAGCTTGCAGATTGTGATCTTTCTCTGGTTGTGGCGCGCGGTCCGAAATCTGATCTTGAACCATATCGTGTGCGCCTTGCGCAGGACCTTGGTGCCCGCGCCGGAGCATATGATCCGGCAGCGACTTCAATAGCCAGCACCCGTACCCCATTGCTGTTGGGGCCGCGCACGTATGTTGCCGGGCTGGCAGCCTGAAAACCTGACCCAATCCACAGCGCTTTTTCCACACGGACAATTGCACGCAGGCCAAAGGCCCGTTATCTCCTGATGTGAACAAATCAGGGAGGTGGCATGAGCCGCGCATTCGTATTCCCCGGACAGGGGGCACAGGCAATCGGAATGGGCAAGGCCCTGGCCGATACTTACCCAGCCGCAAAGGCAGTTTTTGAAGAAGTTGACGAATCTCTTGGCGAAAGCCTGTCGTCGCTTATCTGGGAAGGGGAGCAGGAAGTGCTGACCCTGACGGAAAACGCACAACCTGCATTGATGGCAACTTCGCTGGCGGCACTTCGTGCCCTCGAGGCCGAGGGTATCGACATGGCGGATACGGCCTATGTTGCCGGGCATTCCCTTGGCGAATATTCCGCCCTTGCGGCAGCCAGTGCGATCTCTGTTGCTGACACGGCGCGCCTTCTGCGCAAACGTGGTCAGGCCATGCAGGCGGCGGTGCCCGTGGGCGTGGGCGCGATGGCGGCGCTGCTGGGGCTGGACTTTGCCGCAGCAAGTGAGGTTGCGGCCGAAGCTGCTGGACAGGACGTCTGCATGGCGGCCAATGACAACGATCCGACGCAGGTTGTCATTTCCGGTCACAAAGCGGCTGTTGAACGCGCTTTGCCCCTGGCCAAGGAGAAGGGAGCGCGCCGGGCGGTTTTGCTGCCGGTTTCAGCGCCGTTTCACTGTGCTTTGATGCAGCCTGCGGCTGATGCGATGGCGGCGGCCTTGGCGGATGTAAAGATCAACGCGCCAGTGGTGCCCCTTGTGGCAAATGTACGCGCCGAGGCGGTACTGGACCCTGAGGAAATCCGCGCCTTGCTGGCCGAGCAGATCACCGGCGTGGTGCGCTGGCGTGAAAGTGTAAGCTGGATGGCCGGTCAGGGTGTGACCGAAATCTGGGAGGTCGGAGCAGGCAAAGCGCTGTGTGGCATGATCCGGCGTATAGACAAAAGCATTGCGACAAAAGCCGTCGGAACGCCCGAGGATGTGGCAGCGGCTGTTTCGGCAGAAGAATAGGGCCGGGATGCGGTCAGGAAAGGAATAATATGTTCGACCTTACAGGAAAAAATGCGCTGATCACCGGGGCTTCCGGAGGCATTGGCGGGGCGATTGCGAAAGCTCTGCATGGGGCAGGAGCCACGGTAACTTTGTCCGGCACACGGGTAGAACCGCTTGAGGCACTGGCTGCTGAGCTTGGGGATCGCACCCATGTGTTGCCGTGCAACCTGAGTGACACGGAGGCCGTCGAGGCTTTGCCAAAGCGGGCTGCCGAGGCCATGGGCAGCGTTGATATTCTGATCAACAATGCCGGGATCACCCGCGACCAGATATTCATGCGTATGAAAGACGAGGAATGGGCGCAAGTGCTGGAGGTCAACCTGACCTCGACCATGCGCCTGTGTCGCGGTGTCATGCGGGGCATGATGAAGGCGCGCTGGGGGCGGATCGTCAATATCAGTTCAATCGTCGGCACCACCGGAAACCCGGGTCAGGCAAATTATGCGGCCAGCAAAGCCGGCATGGTCGGTATGTCCAAAAGCATCGCTTATGAGGTTGCCAGCCGTGGCATTACCGTGAATGCGGTAGCCCCCGGTTTCATCGCCACGGCCATGACGGAAAGCCTGTCCGATGACCAGAAGGGCAAGATCAACGCCCAGATCCCCGCCGCCCGTATGGGTACGCCCGAAGAGATTGCCAGTGCGGTGCTCTATCTGGCCAGCGAGGAAGCAGGCTATATCACCGGCTCGACCATGCATGTTAACGGCGGCATGGCGATGATCTGAACGGCTCAGGTTCACAGCATCAAGGCCAGTAGTCCAAGTATGCTTAGCGCCCCGAAGAGGGTCGTTGAGGGAAACCGCCATGGCGCGATGTTGCCCCTCAGCGCAACGACGGCGCTGAGCACACCAAAAAGACTGTTGAGCAGGGTGACCAATACGATCATTTCCATTCCCTTTTGGTTCCATCCCGCCCAGACGAATACGCCGATCAAAACAAACAGATAAATGCTGGCTGTATGCCAGGTGTAGTAGTTCAGCCATTTTGAACCACGCGGAAGATTGGTATCCGCCAAAAGAGGCGCAGCAACAAAGCGCCCGCCAACAAAAAAATGTACTGAAAAAGTTAACAAAGATGCGGCTGCTGCAGCATAGAGAATAGGGGTGTTCATTTTAATCTCCTAGTATTAGAATAAGTATTTTAAAAAAAGGATTTCAGATAGATGGGGCGCAGGTCAAGATTTACCCAAGGTCAGGTTTATGCCGCAGTTGGGAGTTTGCTGTCGGCAAGTAAGCCGTTGTCTGTTCAGGAAATCTCGAAAATGGCGGGGGTATCGGTGGGATCGCTCTATCACCGATTTGGATCGCGCGAGGCCATCCTGGCGGAAAGTTGGCTGGATGCCGTACAAGCCTTTCAGGCCGGTTTCCTGACGGCGCTGGAGCGGGGTGGGTTGGAAGCGGCGCTTGAAACGCCACGATTTTGCATTCGCGAACCTGATCGCGCCCTTATCCTTGTCTCGCTACGTAAAGACACGATGGCGGGTGCAGGTGTAAATGCTGAATTGTCGGGGGAAATCAATTCAGTTAACCAGAAAACGATCCGGATAATTTCAGAGTTTGCGAAAAGCAACGACCTGTCCGAAGACCTTTGTCATTTGGCTCTGATCGCAATTCCACTGAGCGTTGTGCAGCTTTATCTTCCTAAACGCCCTGTTCCTGGCGAGGCGGAAAAATATGTTGCACGGGCCTGTGGCGCGCTTTTAGGGATATGATGTTCCGCGCCGCGCCTAAGCTCGGCAAATTCTTGCTCCGGTTGGGAACGCTAAATCATTTGCGTTACTGCTCTGATATGTTATAGGCGGCGCAGATTTTCCCTCATATGCGCTAAGTATAGGGGGCCTTCGCCGGTAAGCGCGGAGGTTGGAGCGGCCCAATGGGCCAAACGAAAAGAGGCTTAAGGGCCTGAAAACTGTGAGGAATTAAAATGAGCGACGTCGCAGATCGTGTAAAAAAGATTGTTGTTGAGCATCTTGGTGTAGAAGAGGACAAAGTGTCGGAATCGGCATCCTTCATCGATGACCTGGGCGCTGACAGCCTGGATACGGTTGAGCTGGTTATGGCTTTTGAAGAAGAGTTCGGCATTGAAATTCCGGACGACGCTGCAGAAACCATTCAGACATTTGGCGACGCGGTGAAATTCATCACAGAAGCCACCTGAACCGGGTGCGGCCGGATTTTTGTCCGGCAGAAATAAAAAACGGTGTCACCTCATGGTGGCACCGTTTTTCGTTTCCGGGCCTGATTTTGGATCGTTGTTGCGGTTATTGAGGGCAAAGAGGACGGACATTCTGGGGTTCTTTGCGGTAATTTGTTGCCAACTCAGATCTGAAAGGTCCGGAATATGCCCCGCGATACCACAACCGAAATTACCAACGTATCCCCTGCCGAAGTACAGGCATGGCTGGAAAACGGCGAAGTTCTGCTGGTCGACGTACGTGAAACCAGCGAATATGAGGCGGAATATATCGCTGGTGCGATGCTGTTGCCCTTGTCCACGCTCGACGCCGAGTTTTTCCCCGTCCTGCCCGGCCGGCGCGTAGTGCTGCATTGCGCCATCGGCAAGCGAAGCGAAGCGGCGGCTAAAATGCTGATCAATGCCGGCCATACCGGGATTTCCCACATGACCGGTGGTCTGAACGCCTGGAAGGATCAGGGGCTGGAAACCGAATTGCCAATCGAAGCCCCGATTGAGGCCCAGCCTGTCCAGGCACCTGTGCATCCCGGCGCAGTTTTGATGGCGGAATTCCTTGTACCGCAGGGGATTACGGCACGGGATCTGTCTGATAAAACCGGCATCTCAGAGGTCAAAATAGCTGGTCTGATTGCAGCAGACATACCAGTAAACAGCGAAATGTCGCTGCGTCTGGCAAAAGTATTCAGCACCGAACCCGGCTTCTGGATGATGTTACAGGTTGATTATGACCTTGCCCGCGCCGCTGCCGCGCTGGCCGGTGAGCCGTCTGGCGGGATGCTGACTAAAGTCTCATAGCATTTCACATTCGCGTCAGGCTGTCTGGCGGGGGTTTGCTTTTCTGATAGGTTGCGCTGGTAATCACCAAGGCACAATTTTGCGAAACCTGTTTGGAACCTTGTTTGCCGGCGCAATTTTTCTTGCTTCTTTCTTCGTGATCAGAGGGGCATATAGCGGAATTTCTGTTTGGATGGGCGCGCATCCCTGGTGGGCGATCCAAGTTTGTTGGATTGGGGTCGGCGCTGGTTTGCCCCTTACTCTTTCACTCACATTTCTTCGGCTATCATTTTACCGCTCGCTGATAATTTCTGTTATTTTTCTACTTCTGGCTGCTTGGGTTGCCATGTACGGCAAGCAGGGCTTCGCTGCCTCATATGCCGAGGATTGGTTGGCCGGAAAGCTCTGGTATTACGGTTCCATAGCGGTGGCCGCGGCGGTATTCACCAACCTGTTCGTCCTGATTTTTGCCGCAAGCAAAAAACTGACCAGTTAATATGCGCCTTTTGGCTTGCCCCCACGACCTTGGCCAAGGTATCACTCGGACCAGAAAACCTACAAAGAGGGCAGCAAAATGCGTCGAGTGGTCGTCACTGGAATGGGAATGGTATCACCTTTGGCCGATGGGGTCGAAGAGACGTGGCGCCGGGTTCTGGATGGGCAGTCCGGTGCCGGGACCATTACACGTTTTGACCCGGAAGGTCTGGCGACGAATTACGCCTGCGAAGTGCCTATGGGCGATGGTTCGGACGGCACGTTCAATGCGGATGCCTATATGGCGGCGAAAGACCGGCGCAAGGTAGATGATTTCATCCTGTACGGCGTGGCTGCTGCCCAGCAGGCGGTGCAGGATTCCGGCTGGATGCCGAAAGACGAAGAAAGCCTGTGCCGCACCGGCGTAATGATCGGATCGGGCATTGGTGGCCTGAACTCAATCACCAAAGCGACCTTGCTGGTGGAAGAGCGTGGGCCGCGCCGTCTGTCGCCATTTTTCATACCCGGCGCATTGGTTAACCTGATTTCCGGTCAGGTTTCGATACAGTTTGGCTTTAAGGGTCCGAACCATTCAGTGACTACCGCCTGTGCCACCGGGGCGCATGCTATTGGCGATGCCGCACGGATGATTATGCTGGATGACGCCGATGTCATGGTCGCTGGCGGGGCCGAAGCGGCGATCTGCAAGATCGGCATTGCAGGGTTCAACGCCGCCAAGGCTTTGTCCACTAAACACCCCAATGATCCACAAGCCGCCAGCCGGCCCTATGACGAGGACCGGGATGGATTTGTCATGGGCGAGGGAGCCGGGATTTTGATTTTGGAAGAGCTGGAGCATGCCCGTGCGCGTGGAGCCAAGATTTACGCCGAAATTCTGGGCTATGGCATGTCGGGCGATGCTTACCACATAACCTCACCTTCACTGGATGGAGAGGGTGGCTACAGGGCGATGGAGGCGGCGTTGAAACGCGCTGGCCTGCAGCCGGGCGACGTGGATTATATCAACGCCCACGGCACTTCGACCATGGCCGACACGATAGAACTCGGTGCGGTGGAACGTCTGTTGGGGGATGCGGCCAGCAAGGCGACGATGTCCTCGACCAAAAGCTCAATCGGCCACCTGTTAGGGGCGGCTGGCGCGGTTGAAGCGGTGTTTTCGATCCTTGCCATCCGTGACAATGTCGCCCCCCCGACCATCAATCTGGACAACCCGGCCGTAACACCGGTGCTGAACCTTGCGGCCAATGCCAAGCATGAGCGTGAGATACGGGTGTCGATGTCGAACTCGTTCGGATTTGGCGGCACCAATGCCAGTTTGATCATGGGTGAGGTTGCTGATTAATGTGGCGCCACGTTGCCTCGAACGCACTTACTCTGATCGTTGTCCTGCTGGTGGTCCTTGGTGGGCTGGTGGCATGGGGCAAGCGGCAATACACCGATACCGGGCCCTTGGCGCAGGCGATCTGCCTGAAAGTGTCACCGGGGTCGAATTTCACCCGTGTCAGTGAAGATCTTAACGCTGCCGGAGCCGTTTCAAACCCGTCAATCTTTCGTATGGGCGTGCAATATACCGGCAAATCCCCGCAGCTAAAGGCGGGGTCGTTTTTGGTTAAGGAAGGTTCTTCCATGGCCGAGATAGTCGAGATTGTGACCCGGGGTGGGGCCAGCACCTGCGGATCCGAAATCGTGTATCGCATCGGGGTTCTGCGTGCGCAGGTTCAGGTGCGCGAACTTGATCCCGTGAGTGAACGTTTCGTGGTGCGTGCCGAGTTTAACCCGGGCGAAGGTGATTTCCCGGCAGCCTATACCCGTTTGCGCGATGAGCCCGGAACGCGCTACCGCATAGCTTTGGCCGAGGGGGCAACCTCGTGGCAAATCGTAGATGCACTACGCAAGGCTGAGTTCCTGACCGGTGAAGTTGCTGCGGTACCCGAAGAGGGCATGCTGGCCCCGGACAGCTATGAGGTGAGTGCCGGTGCGGACAGGAACGAATTGCTGACGCGCATGACCAGCGTACAGGAGGCCAGGCTGGCCGAAGCCTGGGCCAACCGAGTTGAGGGTTTGCCTTATGCCACTCCACAAGAGGCGTTGGTCATGGCCTCGATCGTAGAAAAGGAAACCGGGTTGCCAGAAGAACGGCGCCAGGTGGCGGGTGTATTCGTCAACCGTTTGAACCGTGGTATGCGGTTGCAGACCGACCCGACGGTTATCTATGGCCTGACACATGGGCGCGAAGCCCTTGGACGGGGATTGCGTCAAAGCGAATTGCGCTCAGATACGCCCTATAACACGTATATCATTGAAGGGTTGCCACCGGGGCCGATCGCTAACCCGGGGCTGGCAGCAATTGAGGCGGCTTTGAACCCGGACTTGCATGATTTCATCTTCTTTGTTGCTGACGGAACCGGTGGGCACGCTTTTGCTGCAACATTGGCCGAGCATAACCGCAACGTCGCCGCGTGGCGCGCCATCGAGGCGGAGCGGGCAAATCAGTAAAAGCTCAGAATTGAGTGCCTTCGGCACGCATTTTAGATAAGGAAATTGGGGGTTATACCCCCAAACCCCCGAGGTATTTAAGCCAAGATGAAGATGGAAAAACCTAATAAAACATTAGGTTAGCGCGCGATGTTTGTGGTGCGAAATTTGACAGAGCGTACGATTGCGCGTATAAGTTGTGCCAAGCTAGAAGAAATCGGTTAACGGCCCGGAGCAATATGCTTCGCGGCCGTTTCTCATTTTACTCGTGCGGAACAGAGCATGAGAGGCAATTCCAACACATGACAAAAGACACACCCAATGGGGAGGGTATGAGCCCGCACGTGGCTCTGACAATTGCAGAAAAGCATTTCTGGCGCGCCCTGCAGGCGCTGGAAGAACATTTACAGGAAAAAGAAGCAGATGCGGAAATTTCCGGCCAGCAGGTAGCGAAGGCCACGGCAGATATCCGCAAAGCCATGCAGACCATTTTTGATGAAAGGGTAAAAGTTGACCAGTTCCGTACAAAAATTTCAGGTGTCGCCGGTGGATCGGCACTCGACCTTGAGCGAGCAAGATTTGAGATTGGGCGCAGATTGTCTTGCCTGCGCCAGTCCCGAAGATCAGGCACAATTTCTGGCAAGTCTTGATGATGAAATGTTGCAGGCCTTACCCTTTTTGTTTGAATTCTGGGCGATGGAGCATCAATTGCCACCTGAGGGCAACTGGCGTTCCTGGGTGATTTTGGGTGGACGCGGGGCTGGGAAAACCCGCGCCGGGGCGGAATGGGTACGATCCGAGGTCGAGGGCGCATTGCCCATGGATGCCGGGCGCTGCCGCCGCGTTGCCTTGATCGGAGAAACCATGGATCAGGTGCGCGAAGTGATGGTGTTTGGGGAAAGCGGAATTCTGGCCTGTTCCCCGCCGGACCGCCGGCCCAAATGGGAGGCAACGCGAAAGCGGTTGCTATGGCCAAACGGGGCGGTTGCACAGGTGTTTTCGGCACATGAGCCGGAAAGTCTGCGGGGGCCTCAGTTTGACGCTGCCTGGGTGGACGAGCTTGGTTGCGCGGCAATCGACAAGGGCACCAACCAGCCCAACAAATTTGTTGACCCCAAAAGTTCGGAAAGCGCCTTGCCGAAATACTCCACCGGGCGGCGTGACGATTTCATGCAGATGCAGTACCTGCGGGCAATGTACGAGTTCTGGGCGAATCCCGAAAACAATCCCACAGATGTCGAAACCGATGTGCAGATGATCGACATGAGCCGCGCCCATGTCTGGGCCTGGGATGCGCGGCCATACCCGTTTTTCCCCGGCAACACTGATTTGTGGAGTGACGGCGAGAATTATGCGCGCGGTCACTGGTTGAACGGGAGGTCCTCGTCGCGCTCATTGGGGTCGGTTGTGGGGGAAATCTGCGCCCGGTCCGGGGTGGAGAGCATTGATGTTTCAAAGCTTTATGGATTGGTCCGCGGATACACCGTCGGGGATATTTCAGGTGCGCGTGCTGCCTTGCAACCCCTGATGCTGGCCTACGGTATTGAGGCCGCTGAAAGCAGCGGCAGGGTTGTGTTCACTTCGCGTGACGGCCAGGCGGCACGGGTTTTGAGCCCGGATCAGATGGTTCTGACTGGGGATGCAGATGGAACATTCGAGAAGGTGCGCGCACCCCAGGCGGAGATTGCCGGGCGGTTGCGTCTGAGCTTTGTCGAGGCAGAAAGCGATTATGAAACCCGCGCTACTGAGGCCATTTTTCCGGATGAAGAAAGCCGCGCCGTGGCGCAAAGTGAATTTCCTTTGGTTCTGACACAGGGCGAGGGCAGGGCGATCGTGGAACGCTGGCTGGCTGAGGCGCGCGTGGCACGTGATCAGGCACGCTTTGCCCTGCCTATGTCACAGCTTGCCAATATGGCGGGCGAGGTGGTCGAGATTGAAAGCGACGAAGGCCCCGAACTATACCGGCTGGACCGGGTCGAACATGCGGGGCATCTTGGCGTCGAGGCGGTTCGGGTCGAACCCGGCCTCTATCAACCGTCCGATGCGGTTGAGCTGACGAGCCGCGCGCGCCCCTTCGTGCCGGCAGTGCCGGTGTATCCTGTCTTCATGGACCTGCCGTTGCTGACCGGAGAAGAGGTTCCCCACGCGCCGCACCTGGCGGTAACTGGCGTACCGTGGCCGGGATCGGTTGCGGCCTATGCCTCAGCCAGTGACGAAGGCTATGTTCTTAACACACTTTTGCCCGCACGTTCGGTCATTGGACTGACGGAAAGCCCTTTGTTTGCGGCGCGGCCGGCGCTTTATGATCACGGTGCGGCCCTGAGGGTGCGCCTTACGGCAGGTGACTTGAGTTCGGTCGAGACACTGGAAATGCTCAATGGTGCCAATGCGGCGGTGATAGGTGACGGTAGTGTGGACAATTGGGAAGTTTTTCAGTTCGCCCATGCGACCCTGATTGAACCGGGTGTTTACGACTTGTCCCTGCGGCTGCGCGGGCAATTAGGCAGCGACGCGTTGATGCCTGCCGCATGGCCGATTGGGTCTACCTGCGTCCTGCTGGACAAATCTCCACGCCAGATTGATCTGGCTTTGTCGTCGCGTGGTCTGTCGCGCCACTACCGCATCGGACCTGCTCAGCGGCCTTATGATGATCGGATTTATGTGCATCAGGAGCACGCTTTTAACGGCATTGGCTTGCGACCCTATGCGCCGGTCCATCTGTCTGCGGTGCGCGATGGGGCGGGGGATCTTGCGATAAACTGGACCCGACGCACCCGGATTGACGGTGACAGTTGGCAATCGCTGGAAGTGCCTTTGGGGGAGGATAGTGAAAGCTATCTGATCCGAGTTCTGGATGGGGAGGTGATCCTGCGCGAGGTGACTGTGAATGCACCTGGCTGGACCTATCTCGCCAGTGACGAGTTGGCGGACGGACTAAGCCCGCCATACAATATCGACATTGCCCAGAATTCCGCCAGTTTCGGCCCGGGTCTCTTTCGGCGGCTGGCGGTGGCAATCTGAATATGCGCCGCGTCCTGCCAGGTGATGTATCAGCAGCTGCCTGCGTGTTGCTGGCCTTGCCGCAAGCGCAACGCAAGGCCGTTATGGCGCTTATGGTAGGCGAGGCGGATGCGGCAGATGCATACCGGCAACGAACCGGGCAGTTGCATCCCCACTGGGGCGATGGCAGCCTGATGTCTGCAGCTTTAGCGCGGTCACATGTACGCGAACCATTTCTGGATGACCCGGATTATGCAGCCTGTATGTTGCTGGTCTTTCGGGCATTTCTGGATAGGGCTTTCGTGACGGGTTGATTTGTTGTCAGGGGGAACGGGGGCCAGCCCCCGGACCCCCGGGATATTTTGGATCAATGATGGGATAGGGCGCTTAGCCTGAGGCGCAGGAAATGCAGGTTGGCACGGTTGGATCAAGCGCCAGCCGTTTTGAAGCAATCTCCTCGCCGCATTCCAGGCAATAGCCAAATTCGCCTTCTTCCATACGGGCAAAAGTGGCCATGATCCGCTGCCGTTGGGCGCTACGCCGTGCCTGAGTTGCGTTGGCCATGGCCTGCCCCTGTAAGGCGTCCATCCGGCTGAGACGGCCAACGGCCTGCTGGTCCAGTTTTACCGTGCTCTGACCTTCGCGCCCCAGCGTATCATCTTGGTCGAGCGCAATCAGTTCGGCCTCCAGTCTTTCACGAAAACGTGCTTGTTCTTTTTCATTCATGTTCGAAATACCTGCGATCACGGCTTATCGTTTTGAAAAAACATCCTATCTGGTGTAAAAGCTACGGGCAATGAAGAGGAAGTAGAGATGGCTGAAACGCGCACCAACCTGCAAAGCATCGATCCGGTCTGGGATCGGGTTACTGCCGAGGCCGAGGCTGCGGTCAAGATCGAGCCGCTTCTGGGTGGGTTCGTGCATGCCTGCGTGCTGCATCATCGTAACCTTGAACAGGCGCTGAGCTACCGCATCGCAGCCAAGCTCAGCTCGAACGAGATGAGCCAGGTAATCCTGCGCGACATTGCTGACGAGGCCCACGAGGCTGATCCTTCCATTGCTGAGGCTGCGCGTGCCGACCTTATGGCTGTGGTTGAGCGCGATCCCGCTTGCCACCGGTTGTTGCAACCGATCCTGTATTTCAAGGGCTTTCAGGCGATGCAGGCCTACCGTGTGGCCCATTGGCTGTGGAATGAAGGCCGCAAGGATCTGGCATACTTTCTGCAAATGCGGGCCTCCGAAATTTATGGCATCGACGTCCACCCGGCCGCGCGTATCGGCAAGGGTATCATGATCGACCATGCACATTCGATCGTTATCGGTGAAACGGCTGTGGTTGGCGACAATGTCTCAATGTTGCACGCAGTGACCCTGGGCGGCACCGGTAAGGAAGAAGAGGACCGCCACCCGAAAATCGGCGACGAAGTACTGATCGGGGCAGGGGCCAAGGTGCTTGGAAATATTACGGTTGGCTGCTGTTCGCGTATAGCCGCGGGGTCGGTCGTGTTAGAGGATGTGCCACCCGCCACCACGGTTGCAGGCGTGCCGGCCAAAGTTGTTGGCTCGGCCGGATGCGATCACCCATCGGTCGAAATGCGCCAGATGCTGGAATAGCTTGCGGGCGATACCAAGCGGTCCGTATTTTCTACTTTTTTTGCGGTTTTAACCCGTTCAAATTTAATGCGCGAGCACCATCCTTGCAGGCTGGGTCAACGCCTATCGTGATCGACACCGAAACTGTTTTCAGCGATCTCCCGCTTGTATAGTTTGGCTTTCTGCGTAGCGCGCCTATGAAAACTGATATGGTCAGAATATTGCCGTGCAATGACTGCTAGATAGTGAGATGGCGCTCTGCCCAGATGTTCAGGACACCTCAGCAGAAATGAGATTTGGAACTGTTTCCCAAAACCGTGCAGAAAAGTTTTTGCGCCGCTAACACGCTTGTTATAGGGTGATAACTGAAGGGCGCGCAAAATTGGGAGAAAGAAATGAAAGATAGGTTAATCCTGTCGATGGCACTGGTTCTAACTGGTTTTGGTGGCCCTGTTCTGGCCGCTGACAAAGCTGCACTTGTCGCGGAAGGCAAGGCTTTGATGATGGAGTTTGGCGGTGCGCTGAAATCCGAGCTTGTCGCTGCGATGGAAGAGGGTGGGCCGGTTAACGCGATCGGCGTGTGCAATGAACGTGCCCCTGAAATTGCCACGACCCTGTCAAGCGAAGGTTGGACTGTCGGCCGTTCCAGCCACAGATTGCGCAACCCTGAAAACGCACCGGACCCGTTCACAGCAGCCACTATCGAAGATTTCCTGACCCGCGTGGCGGCAGGGGAATCGATGGACGCCATGGCACGCGCCGAAATTGTTGAGGAAAATGGCCAGCAGGTGTTTCGACTGGTCAAAGCCATTCCCGCTGGCGAAGTTTGCCTGAAATGTCATGGCGGCGACAATGTTGACGCGGCGGTTGTTGACCGTCTGGCTACGCTTTACCCCGAGGATAAGGCGCGCGGCTTTGCCATGGGCGATATGCGCGGTGTCTTTACCCTGTCGAAAGTATTGGGTGAATAGGCGGTAATTACCGGATAGACGGACTAAGCGGGCCGGGAGCTGAAAAGCTCCCGGCCTAAATTATTACACCAACATGGTCAGTGGGTTTTCCAGATTATCCTTGATCGCCTGCAATAGTTCCGCCCCTAATGCGCCATCGATAACCCGGTGATCAACGCTAAGCGTGACCGACATCACACTCGCCACGCCAAGTTCCCCATCTGCCTTCACCACAGGCTTTTTCATGCCCGCACCGACGGCCAGAATGGCACCGTGGGGCGGGTTGATTACGGCGTCGAAATTATCGATGCCAAACATGCCCAGATTAGAAATGGCAAAACTGCCGCCAATATATTCATGCGGCGCCAGCTTGCGTGTTTTTGCACGTGCGGCAAGGTCCTTCATTTCGCTTGAGAGTTGAGAAAGTGATTTAGTATCAGCATCTTGCAGGACGGGGGTGAACAACCCGCCTTCAATTGCTACGGCCACGGCTACATCCGAAGGGGTTAGTTGCAAAACCCTGTCCCCGGCCCAGACAGCGTTGGCGGCAGGCACTTGCTGCAGCGCCAGCGCGCAGGCTTTGATGATGAAATCATTGACCGACAATTTGATGCCGCGTGGTTCAAGCTGTGCATTGATCTCGGTGCGGAATTTCAGCAACGCATCCAGATGTATATCACGCCGCAAATAGAAATGCGGGATGGTTTGCTTGGCCTCTGTCAGGCGTGCGGCAATGGTCTTGCGCATCCCGTCCAGCGGGATTTCGACATATTCGCGCCCTTCATACATGCGCGCTATGGCGTCTGACGATACCGATACTGGCGCCGGCGCTGGGGTCGGTGCCGACGCTGGGGCGGCCTGCGCGCTAACCCCTTCTACATCGGCTTTGACGATACGCCCGCGCGGCCCTGATCCGCTGATTGTGCTCAGATCCAGCCCCTTGTCCGCAGCAATGCGCCGCGCCAAAGGTGAGGCGAATATGCGCCCGCCTTCTGCCGTCTGCTGTGCAACGGGGGCGGCGGGAGCCGGGGGGGCGGCCTGTGCGACCGGTGTGTCAGGCGCAGCCGGGGCGGCGGGAGCCGGGGTTGCGGGTGTTGCAACATCCCCTGCTTCCTCGCCCTCTTCCAGCAGCACAGCAATCACCGTGCCAACCTTGACCGCTTCACTGCCTTCAGCGATCAGGATTTTACCGATAATCCCTTCGTCCACGGCTTCGAATTCCATCACCGCCTTGTCGGTTTCAATCTCGGCGATAAGGTCACCGGCGGCGACACTGTCGCCTTCTTTTACCAGCCATTTGGCCAGATTGCCCTCTTCCATGGTTGGAGAAAGTGCGGGCATATGGATCTCTGTCGGCATGTTCTTTCTCCTACCGGTAGGTCACGGATTTAACGGCCTCGACAACCTCGGCAGCCGTCACCAGTGCCAGTTTCTCAAGCCCTGCCGCATAGGGCATCGGCACGTCTTTACCGGTAACATTGAGAACCGGCGCATCGAGATAGTCAAACGCCTCGCGCATCACCACGGCCGAGATGTGGTTGCCGATCGAGGCGACCGGCCAACCTTCTTCTATGGTCACACATCTGTTAGTTTTCATGACACTTTTGATCACCGTTTCGGTATCCATTGGCCGCAGGGTGCGCAGGTCGATCACCTCGGCGCTGATGCCTTCTTCGGCCAGCATATCTGCGGCTTTCAGGGTCCATTGCATGCCGGCACCAAAGCTGACCAGAGTCACGTCCGAGCCTTCGCGCCAGATGCGGGCACGTCCGAAAGGAATGGTGTAATCGTCAAGTTCGGGTACCTCGAAAGAGGCACCGTAAAGCAGTTCGTTTTCCAGAAATACCACCGGGTTGTCGCTGCGGATCGCGGTTTTCAACAGACCTTTAGCGTCTGCCGCAGAATAGGGCATGACAACCTGAAGCCCCGGCACCTGGGCGTACCATGCCGCGTAATCCTGGCTGTGTTGTGCCCCGACCCGGGCTGCCGCTCCATTGGCGCCGCGAAATACGATGGGACAGGTCATCTGACCTCCGGACATGTAGCGTGTTTTAGCGGCCGAGTTGATGATCTGGTCGATGGCCTGCATGGCAAAGTTCCAAGTCATGAACTCAACGATTGGCCGAAGCCCACCAAAAGCCGCACCAACTGCGAGACCGGCAAAGCCGTGCTCGGTGATGGGAGTGTCAATGACGCGTTTAGCGCCAAATTCATCCAGCATGCCCTGGCTGACCTTGTAGGCACCGTTATATTCGGCGACCTCTTCGCCCATCAGATAAACATCACCGTCGGCGCGCATTTCTTCCGACATGGCATCACGCAAGGCTTCGCGTACGGTTGTCGATTTCATCTTGGTGCCAGCAGGGATTTCCGGATCATCCGGGATTGATGCGGGGGGTGGGGCTGCCGGGGCAGCAGGAGCGGCTGGTGCAGGGGCCTCGCTTGCGACATCCGGTGCGGGTGGCGTGCTGGCAGGCACGCTTTCCCCGTCTTCGACCATCACGGCGATGGGGGTGTTGACCTTCACGCCTTCGGTGCCCTCTGCAATCAAAATTTTACCCATCACACCTTCGTCAACCGCTTCAAATTCCATAACGGCCTTGTCGGTTTCAATTTCGGCAATGACATCCCCGGCAGCGACAGTGTCGCCTTCTTTTACCAGCCATTTGGAAAGCGTGCCTTCCTCCATAGTCGGGGATAATGCGGGCATCAGTATTTCAGTTGCCATGGTTATTTGTCTCCCTTGGCCGGTTTGATCATTCCAACGATGTTACCCTGGCCGTCTTCGACATAGGCACAGCGGCCAACGCCCGGGTAATCTTCTGGTGGCAACGCCTCGGCCCCACCATTTGCGAGCGCCCAGGAATAGGCCGCGTCGCAGTCATTGACTTCAATAGTTATCACGCCTCCACGCACCGCCGAACCAGCGGGATGCGCCGTATCGGGGCGTCGCGAAATACCGATTGTCAGCCCCGTGCCAGCGCCTATGCCGCGCCCTTCGGCCAAGTAATATTCCCAGTCTTGCGCGCCTTGCATCGGCGCGTAGGTCCAGCCGAACAATCCGCTGTAATAGGTTTTGGCCTTTTCAACATCGGCCACGAATATCTCGAAATGCGGCATCGATCAGACCTATGCGTAAATGTCTGTATAGAGTTCGGACGCATCCGGCTCGGGGCTGGTACGGGCGAATTCGGCAGATTCATTCACAATCGCCTTGATCTCCTTGTCGATCGCCTTGAGGTCATCCTCGCTGGCATGTTTGCCCTTGAGGAGCAATTCGCGCACATGTTCGATTGCGTCGCGGGTTTCGCGCACTTTTTGTACCTCTTCGCGGGTGCGGTACTTGGCCGGGTCCGACATGGAGTGACCACGGTAGCGGTAGGTTTTCATTTCAAGAATGTACGGGCCTTTGCCTGCCCGACAATGTGCGACGGCCTTTTCACCGGCTGCTTTCACGGCCTCGACATCCATACCGTCCACTGCTTCGCCGGGAATATTAAAGGCGGCACCACGTGTCCAGAGTTCGGGTGTCGCGGTTGACCGTTTCATTGCAGTGCCCATTGCGTATTGGTTATTCTCGATCACATATATGACAGGGAGCATCCACAGCTCGGCCATGTTGAAGCTTTCGTAGACCTGGCCCTGATTGGCGGCACCGTCGCCGAAATAGGCGAAAGTAACCCGGTCATTGCCACGGTATTTGTCCGCGAAGGCCAGACCCGTGCCAATGGGCACCTGTGCCCCAACAATACCATTGCCGCCGTAAAAGTTCTTTTCGCGGCTGAACATATGCATTGAGCCGCCCTTGCCCTTGGAATAGCCGCCAGAACGTCCGGTAAGTTCAGCCATGACGCCTTTGGGATCCATGCCACATGCCAGCATATGGCCGTGGTCGCGGTAAGAGGTTATGCGATTGTCTCCCTCTTCGGCGGCGGCCTCCAGCCCGACCACAACGGCCTCCTGACCTATATAGAGATGGCAAAACCCACCGATCAAACCCATGCCATAGAGTTGCCCCGCCTTTTCTTCGAATCGCCGTATCAACAGCATCTCGCGATAGAATGCCAGCAGATCCTCTTTGGAAGTGCTTGATTTTTTAGCAGGTTTTCGTGCGGCCATTGGGTGGGCTCCTCTGCGGTGAAAAAGTAGTTTAACGTTAAACTACATCATAGAGCAGAATTCCTAAAAGTGCGACAAAAAAGATTGCACAACAAGAAATTTGAAGTAATTCCCGGAATACCGGAATACCGGAATACCGGAATACCGGAATACCGGAATACCGGAAATGTAGATTATTGTATTACGACCTCGTTGGCGCGGACCAGACCAAGCACGTCGCGCGCCTGTTCGTCCAGCAGGTCCAGATCAAGAAAGTCGTCAGACAGGCGCAGTGTCTTGTTGGCCAGAGCTGCAATCTGACCTGCCAATGCGTCACGTTCAGCCCGTAATTCCCGGGCCTCAGCATTTATTTGCACCCGGCTGAACAGGCCAAAGTCGCCCTGTACCGAGGCAAAGGTAAAATAGAGCCCAAGGCAAAACATGGCGACGAAGAAAATCATGCCACCGATCGACCCGATACCGGTCTGTCTGGGAAACTTGCTCATACTGCCTCACTCCGCCTCGAACGGGCGGTTTCGGTTAGTATGACACAGCTGCAAGCCTTTGTGAATCCTAAAAATTACCTTTCCAAAGCGGCAACGCCGGGCAGAACTTTACCCTCCATCCATTCCAAAAACGCGCCGCCTGCAGTCGAGATATAGGTAAAGTCTTCCCCGTGGCCCGAGGCATTGATCGCCGCCACTGTGTCGCCACCGCCAGCGACTGAGACCAGGTCGCCAGCACCAGTCTGGCGGGCTATCTCGTCAAGCATGTCAAAGGTCGCTTTGTGAAACGGTACCATTTCGAACACGCCCAATGGCCCGTTCATGATCAGGGTTTTGCTTTCGGAAATGGCGGAAATGATCGTCGCGACCGTATCAGGTCCGGCATCTAAAATCATTGCGTCATCAGGGCATTTATCAACAGGCAGGATCTGGTGATCGGCGTTTTCTTTAAACTCGGTCGCCGTCACAATGTCGCTGGGTAGGATGATTTCGCAGCCAGCCGCTTGCGCCTTACCTAAAATTTCGTTCGCGGTATCGGCCATGTCATGTTCACACAGGGATTTGCCAACACTAACACCCTTGGCGGCAAGAAATGTATTGGCCATGCCCCCGCCGATCACCAAGTATTGGACTTTTTCCACGAGATTGCCCAAAAGGTCGAGCTTTGTGGATACTTTGGCGCCGCCCACAACTGCCATGACCGGACGTTCAGGTGCACCAAGGGCCGCTTCCAATGCGGAAAGCTCGGCCTGCATCAGTCGTCCTGCGCAGGATGGCAGCAGCCGGGCGATGCCTTCGGTCGAGGCATGGGCGCGGTGCGCGGCCGAGAAGGCATCATTGCAGTACACATCGCCCAATGCGGCAAGGGCAGCAGCAAAGCCCGGATCATTGGCAGGTTCCTCGGCGTGATAACGCGTGTTTTCCAGAAGCAGTACCTGGCCGACTTCCAGCGCCTCAACCGCTTGTTTCGCAGGCGCACCGATGCAATCTTCGGCAAAGTAAACAGGCAGGCCAAAGGCTTCTGACAATGCGTCAACCAGTATGCCAAGCGACATTTCTGGCACCCGTTCCCCTTTGGGTCGGCCAAAATGGGCCATCAAAACCGGTTTACCGCCAGCAGCGACAATATCCTTGATCGTTGGCACGATGCGGCGAATACGGGTGTCATCCGTAACTTTGCCGTCATCAACCGGCACGTTTATGTCAACCCGTGTCAAAACGGTTTTGCCATTCAGGTCCATGTCGTCGATTGTTTTCCAGCCCATGCGCGTTTCCTCCCGTTAAAAAAGTTGTGCCCAGACACAACATTCGCTCGCTCGGGTCAATGCGGCAAAGAGAACCCCTTTCCCTTTTTGCCCTACCACCTTAAGTTCCGGCCAAACTTAAAACTGAAGGAGCCGGAAATGGCTGATATCAAAGACCCCGAAAATACGATCCTGATGGAACTCAAGGACGGTACTGTCACAATCGAGCTTTTGCCGGACGTCGCCCCCAAACATGCGGAACGCATGAAAGAACTGGCGCGCTCAGGTGCCTATAACAACGTGGTATTCCACCGCGTTATCGACGGTTTCATGGCCCAAACCGGAGATGTGGAACATGGTGGCGAAGGTGGGGATACCCGTCGCGCCGGCACTGGCGGTTCGGACTTGCCCAATCTACCGGCCGAGTTCAGCTCCATCCCGCATGACCGTGGCACTTTGGGGGCGGCGCGTTCGGCCAATCCCGATTCGGCCAACAGCCAGTTCTTCATCAACTTCTCGGACAACAATTTCCTCAACGGGCAATATACCGTTTACGGTCGCGTGATCAGTGGAATGGAACATGTGGATGCCGTGGTCCGGGGCGAGCCGCCTGCGAACCCCGACAAAATGATCAGCGTCAAAGTGGCCAGTGATGAATAAAAATGTTCTGATTGCCTGGGCCCTGTTTCTGGCCGGTGTTGCTTTGGTGGTGGGCTATGCGCTCAAATCAACTTTTACGCCCACGCCAGTGGTTACAGAGGTTCCCGGCACAACCAGCGGTCAGCCACAACTGGAGATCACCATTTCCGGTCAAGCCAACGGCGTGGTGGTGATCAACCTGATGCCGGAGCTTGCGCCGAAACATGTGGAACAGGTGACTGCGCTGGCCCGTCAGGGTGCATATGACGGGGTGGTGTTCCACCGGGTCATAGACGGCTTCATAGCCCAGACCGGTGACGTCCAGTTTGGACGCGCGGGCGGTGACCTTGGCCGCGCTGGTATGGGGGCGTCGGATCTTCCGGATATCCCTGCAGAATTCAGCGACTATTCCTATGTCGCCGGAACGGTTGGCATGGCGCGCAGTAATGATCCAAACTCGGCCAACAGCCAGTTTTTCATTATGTTTGCGCCGGGGGAATTCCTTGACGGTAAATACACGGTGATCGGGCAGGTTGCGTCAGGCTTTGACGTAGTCCAGTCGATCAAACTGGGCGAGGGATCGAACGGCGCCATCATCGGCACGCCGGATGTGATGTCACAGGTGCGGGTGCTGGAGGCTCAATAGCTCTTGCCACCGAATGGGTTAACACGGGTTCTCAACCCTGCGTGAGCAGGGCTATGCGCGCGGGCTTCCCTCTGACAGGTTCAGGGGGAACCCGACCATAGGAGTACCCGGCCCATGCGTATACTTTTAACATTCATAGCGGTTTCACTTGGCCTGATGGTAACACAAGCCAGGGCTGACCCGGATCGTTGGGCGTATGAATGGCCCCAGACCGATTTCAGCCAGACCAGCGTTGCTGATTGGTCGGAAATCCTTTCAGGTGGTCCACCCAAAGACGGTATCCCGGCACTTAGTAATCCGGGTTTCATCCCGGTCTTGGACGAGGCACGTATTGACGGACGCGAGCCGGTGATAACGCTGGAGCTTGCGGGCCAAACGCCGCGCGCCTATCCGATCCGATACCTGACCTGGCATGAGATCGTGAATGACAATCCCGGCGGAGTGCCGGTGGCCGTTACTTTTTGCCCCTTGTGCAACTCAGCGCTTGTTTTCGACCGGCGGGTTGAAGGCGCGGTGCTGAGCTTTGGGGTGTCAGGCAAGCTCAGAAATTCCGATATGGTGATGTATGACCGTGAAACAGAAAGCTGGTGGCAACAGGCAATTGGCACCGGTATCGTCGGGGAATATACCGGAACAGAACTCCAACAAATCCCATCCTGGATGGAAAGCTGGAGCGAATTTACCGCCCGCAATCCCGGTGGGCTGGTGATGGACGAGCCTGCCTATAACCGCTCCTATGGCCGCAATCCCTATGTGCGCTACGACGCCTCGGCTACGCCGTTTTTATATAACGGCGAGCTGCCGCCGCACGACGTGCCAGCACTGATGCGGGTGGTGCGCGTAGGGGAACGTGCCTGGCCTATGATCCGCCTTGCCGAGGCGGGCGAACTGCGCGAAGCCGGAGTGATAATCAGCTGGGCTTCCGGGCAAGCCAGTGCTCTGGACACAGCACGCATTGGGGATGCCAAGGATGTAGGCACCATCCGCGTGCGCGACGAAAACGGCAGTGACGTGAACCACGACGTCATGTTTGCTTTCGCTTTCCACGCCTTTTTCCCTGATGGGGTTTGGATGCTGGCCGATTAATCCTTGCCAGCAAGGGCCGGGGCGCTGCCCCGGACCCCGAGGTATTTCAGCCAAGATGAAGGAGGCTCTATTTCATCTTGGCTGAAATACCTCCGCCGGAGGCCTCAAATCTTTTAACGTTTCGCTTGAAGCATCAATTGCCACGTTTGTGGGTAAACATGCCGGCGGTTTCTGCGGCAAACCACAATGCTTTGGCTTTATGCTGGGTTTCTTCGAACTCTGCCTGCGGGTCGCTGTCGTAAACCACGCCGCCACCGGCCTGGGTATAAAGCTTTTCATCTTTGACGATGGCGGTTCGCAGAGCGATGCACATATCCATGTCCCCAGCGGCGCTGAAATAGCCGACCCCGCCGCCATATATGCCGCGTTTTTCAGGCTCAAGCTCGTCAATGATCTCCATGGCCCGCACTTTGGGGGCGCCGGACAGGGTACCCGCTGGTAGCCCGGCAAGCAGCGCTGACAATGCGTCATGGTCTTCACTTAACTCGCCCACCACGTTTGACGTGATATGCATCACGTGGCTGTAGCGCTCCATAATGAACTCTTCTGTTGGTCTTACACTGCCAATTTTCGCGACCCTCCCAACATCGTTACGACCAAGGTCAAGCAACATCAGATGTTCGGCACATTCCTTTTCATCCGCTAAGAGATCGGCCTCAAGCGCCTTGTCTTCTTCGGGCGTGGCGCCACGTTTCCTTGTGCCGGCAATAGGACGGATGGTAACTTCGCGGCCAAAGACACGTACCAGAATTTCAGGGCTGGCACCCACGATCTGAAAGCCACCGAAGTTGAAATAGAACATGAAGGGCGAGGGGTTGGCGCGCCTGAGGGAGCGATACAGGGCAAAGGGCGGCAGGGTGAATTCCTGGCTCCAGCGTTGTGACGGCACAACCTGAAAAATATCCCCGGCCTTGATATATTCCTTGGCCTTTTCAACGGCTTGCAGATAACCCTGATGGGTGAAATTGGATATGGCTTCACCGGTTTTCTGCGCCTCGCCCAGATCTCGGCTGGCATCCGGCATCTGACGCTCCAGATCACGCAAGGCGTCCATCACCCGTTCACCCGCCTGCGCATAGGCGGCGCGCGCGGACAGGCCGTTACCGACAAAGGCGGGGGCAACCAGAGTGACCTCGCCTTTGACCCCATCCAGCACCGCCACCACGGTCGGGCGCATCATCATGGCGTCCGGCAGGCCCAGCGGGTCGGGGTTGATGTTGGGTAAATGTTCCACCAGCCGGATCATATCGTAGCCCAGATAGCCGAAAAGTCCGGCGGAAGATGCGGGCAGGTCATCCGGCAGGTCAATACTGCTTTCGGCCAGCACGGCGCGCAGGCTGGTCAGGGGGTCTTCGGTCAAATCCTCGAAAGCCTGCGCATCAAAGCGCGCCTGTCGGTTCAGGCGGGCCCTGGTGCCGCGACATTCCCAGATCAGGTCGGGTTTCATGCCGATAATGGAATAACGCCCGCGTACTTCACCGCCGGTGACACTTTCCAGCATGAAGCTGTCCTTGCGCGCCTCGGTCAGTTTAAGCATCAGGGAAACCGGCGTATCAAGGTCGGCCGCCAGCCTGGTATAAACCACCTGATTTTTACCAGCCTTCCAGCCGCGCTCAAATTCTTCAAAACTGGGGGTCAGGGACACGTTTGGCCTCGTTTCAGGGGAACTGGCGATGGACCGCGCTGATCACGGCCTGATCGAGGGTAATACCTGCCTGATTTTGCAGGGCGGTCGAGAAGGCGCCCGCCAGATCAAACCCGATTTCCTGCCCCATCTGGGCTGCAAAACCGGCTTTGGCGGCAATCGCATCCTCAGAGCTGTGATCGGCGGGCTGGATCTGGTCAAGGCGCACCAGAACCACGCCATCCACCGATTTCAACACCGCCCAATCGTCCTTGGCCATGTTGAAAACCTCGACAATCATCGTATCAGGCGCGCCGATAATGGCAGCGTTGCGCGTCTGGCCGGTTTCGGAAATTTCCGTCAGGCCAAGGCTTGAAAGGCTCTCGCCACCGCTGGTCAGGGCAGGCAGCATGGCATTCGCCTGTGCTTCGAGCAATGTCAGGCTTTCCTGATGGCGCCAGCTTGCGTCGACCATCATGCGCACCTCGTCCAGTGCCATCAGGCGCGGCGCATCTACATTGTCGATGCGCAGGGCAAACAGCCCGCCGTCCTCAAGGCTGACCAGTTCGGGGAAGTCCCCCTCGTTGGTCAGGGAAATGGCGTCGCGGAATTCGTCATAGGCGGCGATGCCTTCGCCGTTGCCCGCACTCCAGTTCAGGGTTGAAAGCTCCATGCCTTCGGTTTCGGAAACCAGCTCTTCCAGCGTTGCGCCACCGGCCAGAAGATCATCAAGATCGGTCATCTGATCAAGGATCAGGCGGCGTGCCTGATCACCGGCAATGACAGCGCGCAATTCGCTTTCTACATCCTCGAACGGTGTATGCTGAGCGGCAAGAATGGCGTTCATGCGAAAGATTGCCGGGCCGAGGTTGCTGTCGGCTGGTCCGGCAAGGCCGGGCTCGGTCAGGGCGAAGACTGCGTCACCGGCGTCGCCCAGTTCGTCGTGGGTGACATCTCCCAAATCAATGTCGCTCAGTGTCAGGCCCCGGTCGCCAACCAAAGTGGCAAAGTCAGTCTCTCCGGCAGTGATGGCGGCCCAGGCGGCCTGTGCGTCAGCATCCGAGCCAAAAACCAGCCGCTCTACCAGCCGCCGCTCGGGTTGGTTGTACTGGGCGGCACGTTCTTCATAGAGGTTTTGCAAAGCGGTCGCGTCCACTTCAATGCTCTCCAGTAGGTTTTCGGGTTTGAGCCAGGCAATCGTGGTGTGTTTGATCTCGGGTAGGGTGTAATCGGCAGGATGGCCTTCGTAATACGTGGTCAGCGCTTCCTCCGTTGGGTCACCGGGGGCTGTTTCCAAAGCTGCAAGCCCAAGTGTACCCCATGTGAAGCTGCGGGTTTCACGTGCAAAATCAAACAGCGTATCCGTATAGATCGGCGAAATGGCGGCACCGTTGACGATAGCCGTTTGCAGTATTGCACGGGTCAGATCAACACGCAGGTCTGCTTCGAACCCGGCCGGGGTCAGCCCAGCATCTTCCAGGGCAAACCTGTAGGCGTCACTGGAAAACTCGCCATTCAGCCCCTGAAATTGCGGGATCTGCATCAGTTCCCTGCGCAGATTGTCATCCCCCACCGAAATACCCAGCCGTGCAGCTTCGTTATCCAGCGCTGTGGCGGTAATAACCTGTTCCAGCACCTGGCGCGTCAGGCCAAACTCTTCGGCCAGCGCAATGGGGATAGCCTGACCGGTCTGAGCACGCTGCGCGTTCAGCGCCGCCCGCAGCTCGCGGAAATAGCGGTTGGTGTCAATATCCGCGTCGCCAACAGAGCCTATTGAACTTGTCGAGCCGCCAAAATTGGATGAGCCAAAGCCAACCAGTCCGACCATAACCAGGCCCAGAATGATCCAGACAAAAATGCGAGAGGGTTTCGAGGCCATGATGCCGCCCGTTTGTTGTTGTTGCCCAAGCGTTTTAGGCGAGGATCGAGCGAATGCCAACCAGTGTTTGACCCTTAAAGCGCACGTAATCGTTCAAAGAGCTGGGCAATGCCATCCGTGTCTATATTGGCAAAGGCAAAACGCATATGACGGGCTCCGCTAGGGCTGCCATCCGGCGTGAACATGGTGCCTGGCAAGGCCAGCACGCCTGCACGGGTGACCATCTGCTGCGCCAGCGCATCCGAAGGGGTTTCATACGGGTGCTCTACATAAGCAAAATAGGCCCCCGCACCCAATAGCTTCCATCCGGCCAGGTCTGCAAAACCGGCCTCAATCGCGGTGCGGCGCGCCAGAATTTCCAGCCGCTCACCGGCCAGCCAATCCCCAAGGTTGCGCATGCCCCACAGGGCAGCGCGCTGGCTCAGTTGGTTTGGGCAGATGGTGACGCTGTCCAGAAACTTCTCGGCCTCGGCCAGCGTCGCCTTTCCTGCCACCATCGCCCCAACCCGGTGCCCGGTCAGGCGATAAGCTTTGGAAAAACTGTAAAGCTGGATCAGGGTTTCGGCCCAGTCCGGATCGCCAAACAAATCATGTGGCGCCTCAGAAGACGCATGAAAATCTCGGTAGGTCTCGTCGATGATAAGTGCAATGCCGCGGGCTTTTGCCAGATCGTAAAAGGCGTGGATCAGGGCGGGTGGGTATTCTACGCCTGCGGGATTGTTGGGCGTGACCTGAACAATGGCCCTTGTGCGGGGGGTAATAAGGCGTGCCGCCTCTGTCGGATCCGGCAACAAATCGCCGCCCACTTCCAGGGGCACACATTTTATACCAGCCATGTCCAGCCACATTTTATGGCTGAAATACCAAGGGCTTGGAAGGATTATTTCATCTTCAGGTCCGGCCAGAACCGCTGTCGCAGCAGTGAATGCCTGATTGCAGCCGGACGTGATTGCGACCTGTTCCGCGCCAACATTGCCGCCATAGGCGGTCGACCAACGCCCCGCTATTTCAGCGCGCAGCTCCGGCAGGCCCAGTACCGGACCATAAAGATGCGCCGCACCGTCTTGCATCGCGGCCTCAGCAATGGCCCGGCGAAGAGGTTCGGGGGGCGGATCAACCGGGGCAGCCTGCGACACGTTCAGTAACGGACGCTCCGGTGGAAACTGCACCCCGTCTATCCACCGCTGCGCTTGCATGATTGGGGGGGCGGCCGTGCGTGTCATATTTGCATTGAACACGGGCATGATCGCTCCTTCATCTTGGCAAAAATACCTCCGCCGGAGGCCTCAAATCTCTTTGGCGCTAGCCTTGCAACACCACAAGCGCATGGCGTTTTTTCCCAGCGGACAGTTTCAACGGCTGGCCCAGATCTGCGGGTGAAATCATTACCCCGGCACTCGCAACAGCTTCGTCATTCAACCGGGCACCACCTTCAGCAATCAACCGTTTGGCCTCTTTGCCGGAACCAGCTAGCCCGGCGCGGGTGAAAAGCTGCACCACGGATATACCGTCGCCGATATCGTCCGCTGTCAGCTTCAGGGTCGGCAGGTCCTCACCGGTTCCACCCTTCTCAAACACCTCCCGCGCCGTTGCCTCGGCCGCATCAGCCGCCGCCCGGCCATGGGCAAGGGTTGTAACTTCATTCGCCAGCCTGATTTTAGCGTCGTTGATCGCCTGACCTTCGGCCGCCCCTAGTTGGTCACATTCTTCCACCGGAAGTTCCGTGTAGAGTTTCAGGAACCTTGCCACATCGGCATCGGGAATATTACGCCAGAACTGCCAGAACTCGTAAGGTGACAGCATATCACCGTTGAGCCAAACGGCCCCGCCTTGCGATTTGCCCATCTTGCGGCCATCAGACATGGCCAACAGATGCGAGGTCAGGCCAAAAACTTCCGTTTGAATCACCCGGCGTGTCAGGTCGATCCCGTTAACAATATTACCCCATTGGTCCGAGCCGCCCATTTGCAGCAAACAGCCGTAGCGTTTGTTTAGCTCCATGAAATCATAGGCTTGTAGGATCATGTAGTTGAACTCAAGGAAGCTCAGGCTTTGCTCGCGCTCCAGCCGTGCCTTGACGCTTTCAAAGGCTAACATGCGGTTGACGGAAAAATGCCGGCCAATGTCGCGCAGAAATTCAAGGTAGTTCAGATTGTCCAGCCATTCGGCATTGTTAACCATGATAGCGTCGTTTTCGCCGTCGCCAAAAGTCACATAGGCCGAAAAAACTTCGCGAATACCTGCCAGATTGGCGTCGATGGTTTCGGGGGTCAGCAAAGGACGTTCATCGGCCCGGTCGGTCGGGTCCCCGACCTTGGTCGTTCCACCACCCATCAGAACAATCGGCTTATGGCCGGTCTTTTGCAGCCAACGCAGCATCATAATCTGGATCAGGGACCCAACATGCAAGGACGGCGCTGTGGCATCAAAGCCGATATAGCCGGGCACAATCCCATCCACCAAAGCTTCGTCCAGCGCCTGATAATCGGTGCAATCGGCCAGAAAGCCGCGCTCGATCATTACACGCATAAAGTCTGATTTCGGGTGGTAGGTCATGTGATTTCGGTCCATTCTGTAAGCTCGCGCCTCTATATCGGGGCCGGGCGCAAAGGGGAAGCATATGTTGAAGGCGGGGCCGGTCTGGGCGTTGGGGGCGATGTCGGGCACATCGCTGGACGGCGTGGATGCGGCCATGGTGCTGACCGATGGTGAGACCCTGTTTGAATTTGGCGAAACTGCTTACCGGCCATATCTGCCCGAAGAATGCGCCCTGATCAGCGCGGCTTTGGGGCGTTGGCCGGGTGAGCAGGGGGTGGCAGAAGCCGCTGAACTGGTCGAAACGGCCCATGCCACGCTTCTGTCCGGCTTTGAGGGGGCTGAGCTGATCGGCTTTCACGGCCAAACCCTTGCCCATGATCCCCATGGTCGCGGCACCCATCAGGCTGGCGAAGGTCAGATTTTAGCCGAAATTTTGCGCCTGCCGGTGGTCAGCGACTTTCGCAGCGCTGATGTGGCGATGGGGGGCGAGGGCGCACCGCTGGCGCCATTTTTTCACTTCGCTTTGGCGAAATGGATCGATGCCACGGCGCCTTTGGCCTTTCTTAACCTGGGTGGGGTCGGGAACCTGACCTGGGTCGACCCCGGAAAAGATCACCCTGAAGATTCGGGCGCACTGCTCGCCTTTGACACAGGCCCGGCCAACGCACCGATTAATGATCTGATGATAGCCCGGCTGGGGCTGGAATTTGACCGGGACGGCGCATTGGCAGCTGAGGGACAGGCAAACAAAGCCATTGTGACCGAGTTCCTCGAGGATAGGTATTTTCATAAAATACCTCCAAAATCCCTGGACCGCGATGCGTTTCCCGCCCTCCCGCAAGCGGTTGAGGGGCTGAATGACGCCGACGCAGCCGCAACCTTAACCGCCTGTGCCGTGGCGGCTGTGGCGCGTGGGATGGAACATTGCCCTATAACGCCCGCGCGCTTGCTGGTGACGGGTGGCGGGCGCCACAACGCGGCGATGATGGCCGGATTGTCCGCCGCATTGGAGTGTTCAGTCCTGCCGGTTGAGGATGTTGGGCTGAACGGAGACATGCTGGAGGCACAAGCCTTTGCCTATCTGGCCGTGCGTGTGGCCCGTGGTCTGCCCACCTCTGCCCCCGGTACGACCGGCGTGGCAGGTGCCATCGGTGGCGGGGTGTTAAGCCGCCCGACAGAATAAGCCAAAACGCGACCTCTGACATGTCGCAGGTTAGCGCGAAGCGGGAGGATTCGCATTTTAATCTGGTGGGAAATTGACGGCTGTAGAAGGTTTCCCGCGCAATGTTTCAGGTTCTCAATTCTTCATGGGCGCTGCTTTTGGGCATGATGCTCTTGATGATCGGCAACGGTGTGCAGGGCACGTTGTTGGGTATTCGCGGCGCGATGGAAGGCTTTTCGACCTTTGAACTATCGCTGGTCATGTCCGGCTATTTCGTCGGTTTCCTAGGCGGATCGCGCATGGCGCCATGGATGATTCGCCGGGTTGGACATGTACGGGTCTTTGCCGCCCTTGGCTCGTTCATATCAGCGGTGCTGATCCTCTTCCCGGCGCTGACGGATCCGTGGATTTGGATGTTGCTGCGGGTTGCCATCGGGTTTTGCTTTTCAGGTGTTTATGTCACCGCAGAAAGCTGGCTGAACAATGCAGCCAGCAATGAAAACCGAGGAAAAGCCTTGTCTCTCTACATCATCGTCCAGATGGTTGGCATCGTCGTGGCACAGGGGCTGGTCGTGCTTGGGGACCCTGCGGGGTTTTTGCTGTTCATTGTGCCGTCGGTACTGGTGTCCATCGCCTTTGCGCCGATTCTATTGTCGGTCAGCCCGACGCCGGGATTTGACAGCGCCAAACGTATGAGCCTTGCGGAATTGTTCCGCATTTCGCCCCTTGGCTGTGTTGGCATCTTCGTTCTGGGTGGGGCTTTTTCCGCATTGTTCGGAATGTCTGCAGTATTCGGCACCGAGGCCGGGCTGAGCGTGGCGCAGATTTCGGCCTTCGTAGCGATGATCTATGTTGGCGGGCTGGTCATGCAATATCCTATCGGCTGGATGTCTGACCGTATGGACAGGCGGGTGCTGATCCTTGTCGTAGCCGGGGTGGGTGGAATTTCGTCTTTACTACCGGTCCTGTTGACCGGAGGGTTTGCCCTGCTTTTAATCGCCGCTTTCCTGCTGGGCGGGTTGATAAACCCCCTCTATGCCTTGTTGCTGGCCTATGTGAACGACTTTCTGGAGCTTGACGACATGGCCGCGGCCTCCTCTGGGCTGGTGTTCATTAACGGGGTCGGGGCCATTGCGGGCCCGGTGCTGACCGGCTGGAGTATGGCCATATTGGGTCCCAATGGGTTTTTCGTCTATGTCGCTGCCCTTCTGGCCGCACTGGTTCTTTACGGAACATGGCGTACAACCCGGCGCGAGGCGCTCGATCTGGAAGAACAGGGGGCTTATGTTTCAGTGTCACCTTCAGCTTCACTCGTAGCGGTGGATATGGCTCAGGAGGTTTATATCGAAGCGGGCCAGGACGACATCGATGCGACACATTAACCAAGGTTTGCGCAATATTCATAAAAAGTGTTGCGTCTATATGAAATTTTTGTAACGTCACCTTAGTGGAGCAGCGAATGGGGAGGGGCAGGCATGTCCGAACCTGAAGACGTAGTAGCCTTCTGGCTGGATGAGGTCGGGCCTGAAGGCTGGTATAACGGCAGCGAAGAGCTGGATCAGTTAGTACGCGACCGTTTTATGAAAACCTGGGAAAATGCCTGTAGTGGCGCCTATTCCCTGTGGCTGACCTATCCCACAGGTGTTCTGGCCTATCTAATTGTCATGGACCAGTTTCCGCGCAACATGTTTCGCGGTGACAAGCGGGCTTTTTCCAGCGATTTTGCAGCACTTGAGGCGGCAAAGGCGGCGGTTAAAAAAGGCTGGGATATGCGGATTGACGAACCGGCCAGGCAGTTCTTTTATCTGCCGATGATGCATTCAGAAAACCTGTGTGATCAGGACCGCTGCGTGCGCCTGATGCTGACGCGCATGCCTGAAAGTGGTGCGACCAACCTTTTGCATGCCAAGGTGCATCGGGAAGTCATTCGCCAATTTGGCCGGTTCCCGTACCGCAATGTAGCCCTTGCCCGTGAAACGACCCCGCCTGAGGCAGAGTTCGTCAATCAGGGCGGCTATGGCGCCGTACTGGAGCGACTAAGCGCCTGAAGGGTCAACGCCGTTTAATTGCGTAGCTGGCGCCACATAGTTTTAAAGAAGATGCGCTTCTGGTGCGACGCGTCATTGATGCGGCTGAAAATATAGTTTAATGCCAAACTATATTTCTCAGGAGTGTGCGTCATGGCAGAACAAACCTATGATCTTGTCGTTGTCGGGGCTGGCCCCGGTGGATATGTGGCGGCAATCAGGGCTGCGCAGCTGGGCCTGAAAGTGGCGGTGGTTGAGCGCGAGCATCTGGGCGGTATCTGCCTGAACTGGGGCTGTATCCCCACAAAGGCCCTGCTGAGATCGGCCGAAGTTTATCACCTGATGGAGCGCGCCGCGGAATTTGGATTGTCCGCAGGCAAGCCCAGCCATGATCTTGAGGCTATCGTCAAACGGTCCCGCAAAGTCTCGGCGCAACTGGCCGGCGGGGTCGGACATTTACTGAAAAAGAACAAGGTTCAGGTGGTGATGGGCGAGGCGACATTGCCATCGCGCGGCGTGGTTTCGGTCAAGACGGATAAGGGTGTGGAAGAGCTGAGCGCACCGCATATCATTCTTGCCACCGGGGCACGTGCGCGGGAGTTACCCGGGCTTGAGGCTGACGGTGATCTGGTCTGGACCTATAAACATGCATTGAACCCACCGCGCATGCCCAAGCGGTTGCTGGTCATCGGCTCTGGCGCAATTGGCATTGAATTTGCCAGCTTCTTCAACACGTTAGGAGCTGACGTTACCGTGGTTGAGGTGATGGACAGAGTGTTGCCTGTGGAGGATGCTGAAATCAGCGGCCTGGCCAAAAAAGCCTTTGTTAAACAAGGTATGAAGATCATGGAGAAATCTATGGTCAAAAAATTGGACCGCTCCAAAGGCAAGGTAACCGCCCATATTGAAACTGGCGGTAAGGTCGGAAAACAGGATTTCGACACGGTGATTTCCGCGGTCGGCATCGTCGGCAATGTTGAAAACCTTGGGCTGGAAGCGCTTGGGGTAAAACTGGACCGTACCCATGTGGTGACGGATGAATATTGCCGGACCGGGGTCGAGGGGCTTTATGCCATTGGCGATATCGCCGGTGCGCCATGGCTGGCCCACAAGGCGAGCCATGAAGGAGTGATGGTTGCCGAATTGATAGCCGGGCAAAAGGTCCACCCGGTCAAACCCGAAAGCATCGCCGGCTGCACCTATTGTCAGCCGCAAGTGGCCAGTGTCGGGTATACCGAAGCGCAGGCCATTGAGGCCGGGTACAAGGTCAAAGTGGGGCGTTTTCCCTTCATGGGTAACGGCAAGGCCATCGCCTTGGGGGAACCCGAGGGATTAGTCAAAACCGTGTTTGACGCGAAAACCGGCGAGCTTTTAGGCGCGCATATGATTGGCGCCGAGGTGACCGAGCTTATTCAGGGTTACGTGGTTGGGCGCACCTTGGAAACAACCGAGGCCGAGCTGATGCACACGGTTTTCCCGCATCCAACCCTGTCCGAGATGATGCATGAAAGCGTGCTGTCTGCCTATGGGCGCGCTATTCATTTCTGAAACAGGTATCAAAAAACCCGCGCGGCTGATGCTGCGCGGGTTTCTGTTTTGCTTTGTTATCAAGGCTTAGCGTTCGATTGAACCGCCAGCCATTTGCCAGTGGCCCAGTCCGCCAAGGTTGTGCACTTCGCTGTAACCCAGCGACATGAACAGGCGAACAGCCATGCCCGAACGCGCCCCGGAAGCGCAATAGATTGCGACGGGCTTTTCGGTTTTCAGCTCAGGGTGAAAGTCCGGCGAAGAAGGGTCAGCCTGCATGCGCAGAACTGCCAGAGGGATATGGACAGCGCCAGCCGCTTTGCCAGACATGGCAATTTCATTGTGGTCACGCACGTCGATCACTGTGATCTGGTCATTGGCAGCGCGGCTGACAATTTCCTGAGGGCTGAGGCGGGCGGTATTTGCAGCGGGCGAACGGCCCGTCATCAGGTTAAACATGTCTGTACTTCCTTGAATTGTGTGCCTGTAAGCAGGTTTGTGTCTTGTTCGAGGTCCGATATAGGGTGCGTTTCAGTCGGATCAATAGCTTGATGGCCATAATATTCAAAAAAATGAATGTGACAAGTGAATTCTGCCCACGAAGGCCATGCACGGGGGCAGAATGAGGTTTAAAGCCTACTGGACAGTTAGCGGTACGCGCTCAATGACCGTTCGATCCAGGTTCATGACATAACGCAATTCATAATCACCTGCCGCTTCCGGTACCTTGATCGTTAGCGGCGAGCCGTCGCTGGTGCGGGCATAGGTTTCATGGCCTTTGTCACCGATACGCGAGATGGCGATGTAGTCCCCTCTGTAATCCGGCCCCTGCCAGGTAACCATCATTGTGCCGCCAGCCGTCGCAACGCTGTCGAATTGCAAAGCTGCTGTCACCGGTTCGACTGTCAGCGTCTGACGTTCAAGTACCACACGGTCCGTGCCTTGCATGACATAGCGCAGTTCATAAGTACCCGGTTCTGCCGGTACCTGAACGCGCAATGGGCTGCCTTCACGGGCATAGGTGTAGGATTCGTAGCCATTTGCTTTGGCGCCCGGTTCTGCAATCGACAGGTAATCGTTGCGATAATCCGGCCCCTGCCAGGTTACCAGAAGGTCCGAGCCGGCAATGGTGCTGGCCTCAGCCTCCAAGTTGGCGGAGACCGGCGTAACTGTGATTGACTGGCTGACCAGAACCGCACGATCAGTGCCTCGTACAATATAGCGCAGCTCATATTCCCCCGGCTCCGAGGGCATTTGCAGACGCAGCGGGCTGCCGTCGCGGGTATAGGTGTAGCTTTCATATTGGTTAGGCTTGGCGCCAGGCTCTGCCACCGAAAGGTGATCATTTTTACCGTCCGGTCCGGTCCAGGAAATGACCAGTTCGCTACCTGCCGGGGCATTGTCCGGGGCATCAAGCATCGCGGAAACCGCGGTGATTGTAATGGGCTTGCGCACCAGAATGTCGCGATCGGTGCCCCGTACGATATAGCGCAACTCATATTCCCCGGGTTCTGTTGGCATTTGCAGCGAAAGCGGGCTGCCTTCACGGGTATAAGTGTAGCTTTCGTACTGGTTCGGCTTGTCGCCTGGTTTGGCCACACTGATGTGATCGTTCTGGCCGCCAGGGCCGCTCCAGGACAAGACCAAGGAAGAATTCGCCGTGGCGCTTTCTGGTGCGTCGATTGAGGCGCTGACCGCGTCAATGGTGATCGGTACCTGCGCCAATATGCGCCTTGGATTGCCCGAAGCAACATAGCGTAGCTCGTACTCTCCCGGCTCGGTCGGCATTTGCAGGGAAAGCGGGCTGCCTTTACGGGTATAGGTATAGCTTTCATACTGGTTTGGCCGGGCGCCGATCTCTGCCACTGAGATATGGTCGTTCTTATAGTCCGGACCAGTCCAGTTGATCACCAGTTTAGAGGACGCAGCCGCATTCACAGGCGCATCAATCGAGGCTGAAATATCGGTAAGCACGATATTGCGCTGTGCCAGAACGGTATGGTCCTGCCCAACCACATAACGCAACTCATATTCTCCCGGCTCCAGTGGTGTCGATAATTGAGCGGGGCTGCCATTTCTGGTGTATTCATAATGCCGGTACTGGTTATCACGGCTGCCAATCTCGGAAATTGCGACATAGTCGTTCTGATAATCCGGCCCTTCCCAGATCAGTTCGATATCTGACCCTGCAGGAGCGGTTTCCGGCGCATCCAGACTGGCCAGAACCTCAACCACCTCAATGGCGGTACGGCCCGCCACATGGCGGCCGACGCCCAGAACATAGCGGATTTCATAAGATCCCGGCTCGGCAGGCATCAGAAGGGGCAAGGGATTGCCTTCTTCGGTATAGGTGTAATTCACGTAATAGGCATCGCCCTGATCCACACTGGCAACGGTCAGATAATCTTTCTGATAATCCGGCCCGGTCCAGCCGACCTGAATGGTCGATCCTGCTACTGCCGTGGCCGGCGCATCAAAGCCGATATCAAGTGGCGTGACCTCGATCATCCTGCGGGCGATGACCTTGCCGGGACCCTTCAGGTAATAGCGTATCTCATATTTCCCGGCTTCAGGCGGCATGCGCAGCATGGCGACGTTTTCCACACTTTCCTCGGTATGTGCATAGTGATGGTAATGCCCGTCACCCATGTCGGTATCTGCGGATGTCAGGAAATCACCATCAGCGTCCGGACCGGTCCATGTGACCGCGACCAAAGACCCGGCCGGGGCGCTGGCAGGGGCCTCAAGTGTGGCTGGCGGGATGTATTCGGGCAGGACAAGCGTCACCGTCATGTTACTGTCTGCCACGGTAAAGGTGGTCTCGGCGCTGACTTCGTCCATGACTCGCAATACGCTGACCTGCCCAGTGCCGGGCATGAGGTCATTGATGAATTGCGCACCGGTCTGGTCTTCAACCAGATGGTCCGTCCCGTCCATGGCCATGTTCCAGATCAGACCATCGGTGATAACCGGGCCGCCTTCGCCTTCGGTGGCACGGAAGGTGACCGTGACGGGCTGGGGTTCAGGCTCAGGTGCTGCTTCGGCCACTTCCTGCAAGGCATCAGCAAGCTCATCGGCATTATCTGCTGGCAGATAAGTGCCGCCGGTTTCTTCGGCCAGACATTGCAATTGCGCCTGTGTCGCCGGGTCGGTGACATCAAAACCGATGACATGGGTGGTAAAGTTCACCCCGGTCTCTTCCAGCTGGCGACCCACTGCGCAGGGGTCCAGTTCGCAGGTCTCAATGCCGTCGGATACCAGAATAACGGTGGCGACCTCTTCGGTGTATTTCAACGCTTCGGCGGCCTGAATAACTGCGGCGGACAGCGGTGTTTTACCCCGTGGGCTGATGCTGTTAACCGTTGCGGCAATGGTGGCGCGATCGGTGCCGGGCAGGTGCAGGGTTTCAATATCGCTGCAATCGCCCTTGCGGCGATGACCGTAGGCGGTCAGGCCTAAAAGCTGATCTTCCGGCAGGTTTGCCAACAAATCCCCGATCACCTGTTGCGCGATAGTGATTTTCGCCACCCCGTCAATCTGCCCCCACATAGAGCCCGACCCATCCAGAACCAGAATGGCGCGGCTTTGATCCTGCGCCTGGGCCGAGAAGGCTGTGAGCAGGGCAAAAATGGCAGGGAGCAGGCGATTTAACATGAAGCACCTCAATATATTGAAATCATGGGGTTCTTATAGCCCGATTCACTAAGGAACATTAACCCTGTAAATTCCACGATCAAATATTCCCCCTTTGTTCTCATTTTTTGATTGGCCTTACAGCGATCATCGCCTATCTCTTAAGAACGTATTAAGGGGTGCCTATGGCCGAGCTGAAACATATAGAAGTACGCGGCGCGCGCGAACATAATCTCAAGTCAATCGATGTGGATATCCCGCGCGACCAACTTGTTGTTATCACAGGGCTTTCCGGGTCCGGCAAGTCCAGCCTCGCTTTTGACACAATCTATGCCGAAGGGCAAAGGCGGTACGTCGAATCGCTCAGCGCCTATGCCCGCCAGTTCCTCGATATGATGGAAAAGCCGGATGTTGATCACATCGCTGGCCTGTCCCCGGCAATTTCCATTGAACAAAAGACCACATCGAAGAACCCACGCTCAACCGTTGGCACGGTGACCGAGATTTACGATTACCTGCGCTTGCTATTTGCCCGCGCTGGCACGCCTTATTCGCCGGCAACCGGCAAGCCGATCGAAGCCCAGCAGGTGCAGGATATGGTCGACCGGATCATGACGATGGAAGAGGGCACCCGCGGCTATTTGCTGGCACCGATCATCCGCGACCGCAAAGGGGAATACCGAAAAGAATTCAGCGAGTTACGCAAGCAGGGCTTTCAGCGTGTCAAGGTTGATGGCGGCTTTTATGAACTTGAAGATCCTCCGAAACTGAACAAGAAGATCCGCCATGACATTGACGTTGTGGTGGACCGGATCGTGGTGCGTGAAGGGCTGGAGACCCGGTTGGCGGACAGCTTGCGCACGGCGCTTGATCTGGCCGATGGCATCGCCATTCTGGAAATCGCGCCAAAACCGGAAGAGGGCGAGCCTGAGCGCATAACCTTCTCGGAAAATTTCGCTTGTCCGGTATCCGGTTTCACCATCCCCGAGATTGAGCCGCGCCTGTTTTCCTTCAACGCGCCCTTTGGCGCCTGCCCGGAATGTGACGGGCTGGGAAAAGAGCTGTTTTTTGACGAACGTCTGGTCGTGCCAGACAGCGCATTGCGCCTCTATGACGGGGCTTTGGCCCCGTGGCGCAAAGGCAAGTCGCCCTATTTTCTGCAAACAATTGAAAGCATTGCGCGCCATTACGAGTTTGACAAGAACACGCCGTGGAAGGACCTGCCCGAGGCGGTCCAGAAGATCTTTCTCTATGGTTCCGGTAAGGACGAAATCCGTTTTCGCTTTGACGAAGGTGGCCGGGTTTATGAGGTCACGCGCCCCTTTGAGGGGGTCATTCCCAATATGGAGCGGCGCTACCGTGAGACGGACAGCAACTGGATTCGGGAAGAATTCGAACGCTATCAGAACAACCGCCCCTGTGCGGCTTGCGGAGGTTACCGCCTGCGCGACGAGGCACTGGCAGTAAAGATTGCCGGGCTGCATGCGGGCGAAGTGGTGCAGATGTCGATCCGCGAGGCGTTTGACTGGTGCGAAAAAGTGCCGGAAAACCTGACTGCGCAGAAGAATGAGATTGCCCGCGCTATCCTTAAGGAAATCCGCGAACGCCTTGGTTTCCTTAACAATGTTGGCCTTGAATACCTAACGCTGGCACGCAATTCAGGCACGCTTTCCGGCGGGGAAAGCCAACGCATTCGCCTTGCCAGCCAGATCGGCTCGGGCCTGACCGGGGTGCTTTATGTGCTGGATGAACCCTCGATCGGGCTACATCAACGCGACAATGGTCGGTTGCTAGAGACACTGAAAAACCTGCGCGATCAGGGCAACACGGTGATCGTGGTAGAACATGACGAAGAAGCGATCCGCGAGGCGGATTATGTTTTCGACATTGGTCCCGGTGCTGGTGTGCATGGTGGCGAGATCGTCGCCGAGGGGGCACCGGCGGATATTGCCGCCAATCCGGCTTCGATCACGGGGCAGTATCTGACCGGCTCACGTGAGATTACCGTGCCCAAAGTTCGCCGTAAGGGTAGTGGTAAAAAACTTAGTATTATCAAGGCGACAGGTAACAACCTTAAAGCTGTTACGGCGCATTTCCCGTTGGGAAAATTCGTCTGTGTCACCGGTGTTTCCGGCGGCGGTAAGTCAACCCTGACCATTGAGACCTTGTTCAAAACTGCCTCTATGCGTCTCAATGGCGCGCGTCAGACGCCCGCGCCTTGTGAAACCATCAAGGGTCTCGAGCATCTCGACAAGGTGATCGACATCGATCAGCGCCCCATTGGCCGCACGCCGCGCTCAAACCCCGCCACCTATACCGGCGCCTTCACGCCGATCCGTGACTGGTTTGCGGGGCTACCTGAAAGTAAAGCGCGCGGTTACAAGCCCGGGCGTTTTTCGTTCAACGTAAAAGGCGGGCGCTGTGAGGCCTGTCAGGGCGACGGGCTGATCAAGATTGAGATGCATTTCCTGCCCGATGTTTATGTCCAGTGTGAGACCTGCAAGGGCGCGCGCTACAACAGGGAAACCCTGGAAATTCGCTTTAAAGGCAAATCGATAGCGGACGTTCTTGATATGACGGTGGAGGATTCACTTGAGTTCTTCAAAGCCGTACCGGTGATCCGCGACAAGATGGAAGCCCTGATGCGGGTGGGTCTTGGCTATATCAAGGTCGGCCAACCGGCGACAACGCTTTCGGGGGGGGAAGCCCAGCGGGTGAAGCTGTCAAAAGAGCTGTCTAAACGTGCCACGGGGCGTACGCTTTACATCCTCGATGAACCAACGACGGGGCTGCATTTCGAGGATGTGAAGAAACTTCTGGAAGTGTTGCACAAGCTGGTGGAGCAGGGCAATTCCGTGGTGGTGATCGAACATAACCTTGATGTGGTGAAAACCGCGGATCACATCATTGATATCGGCCCCGAAGGTGGCGATGGCGGCGGTAAGATCGTGGCAGTCGGTACGCCTGAGCAGGTCGCAAAGGCCGAAGGCTCCTATACCGGGCATTACCTGAAAGAGATGCTGCGCCCACGCGACGTCGCGGCGGAATAATCCGGCAGAATCCACAAAAAAAGGCGCCCGGGGGAAGCCGGGCGCCAGTGAAGGTGATATAAACCACCTTTGAAGGCCATGGGATTAGCCGTCGAAATTGATCTCTTGCATCAGTCTAAGTGCAGCCGGGCGCAGGGCCGCGACTTCCATCAGGTTGACACCGTCCGGCGTGAAGCTGCCCCAGCTTTGAACCAGTTCACTGGCTTCGGTTCCCGGGGCAATCGGATATTCAAAGACGTCTGCCGCATAAATTTCCTGCGCTTTCGGGGAAGCCAGATATTCCATCAGGGCAATCGCCGCGTCGCGGTTTGGGGCGTGTTTGGTCAGGGCCACGCCAGAGACGTTCACATGCGTGCCGGCCCCTTCAAACACGGGAAATACGACATCCACGGCTTCGGCCCAAGGGACCTGCTCGGGGTCACCCAGCATCGCGCCCATATAATAGGTGTTGCCAAGCGAGATGTCGCATTCTCCGGCCCAGATCGCTTTGACCTGCGCGCGGTCGTTGCCCTGAGGTTTGCGCGCCAGATTGGCCTTGATCCCTTCGAGCCAGGTGCGGGTGGCATCCTCGCCGTGGTGGTGGATATAGGCGGCAACCATGGCCAGCGAGTAGGCGTGGGTGCCGCTGCGGGTGCAGATGCGCCCCTGCCATTTCGGGTCGGCAAGATCTTCGTAGGTGGTTACTTCGCCTTCAGCCACGCGGGTCTTTGAGGCATAGACGACGCGGGCGCGTGAGGTCAGGCCGAACCATTCATAATTCGGGTCCCGCAGGGTGGCGGGGATATTCGTGTTCAGAATGTCCGAGTTGACCGGTTGCGTCAGCCCGGCAGTGACCACCGCGGCAAGGCGCGAAATATCCGTTGTCAGAACCAGATCAGCCGGTGAACGCGATCCTTCTGCCTTAAGACGTTCCGTCATGCCTTTGTTCAGAAACGCGATATTAACGTTTATACCGGTTTCTTCGGTAAACCCGTCGATCAGCGGCTGGATCAGTTCGGGCTGGCGGTAGGAATAGATGTTCACCTCGTCCGCGAAGGATGGTGCGGCAATCGTGGCGGCAATAAGCGTGGCAGAGAGTCGGGCAAGTTTCATGGGATCCTCCTGATTGCGGAGACTAAACCAGAGTCTTTCTCTAAGGTCAATACCTGATTAAAAGTATCGGATACTTATGGCGAGGATTTTTAACGCGCCTTTTGCGCCTCCCACAGCGCGTCCATTTCCTCAAGGCTGGCATCTTCTGGTCGGCTCCCTTCTTGATGAAGGGCGCTCTCTATGCCCTTGAAACGGCGTTCAAACTTGTTGTTTGTCAGGCGCAGAGCCTGCTCTGGGTCCAACTTTAAATGCCGCGCCAGATTTGCCATGACGAATAACAAATCTCCGAACTCTTCCTCCACCTCGGCTTGCGACAGGTGGTCGCGTGCCTCGGCCAATTCATGTGCTTCCTCGACGACTTTATCCAGAACGGGGCCAATATCCGGCCAGTCAAATCCGACCCGTGCGGCGCGTTTTTGCAATTTTACCGCCCTGAGCAGGGCTGGAAGGCCCACAGCGACACCGTCCAAAGTGCCTTTTTCAGCGCGCCCGGAACGCTCGGCGGCTTTAATCGCCTCCCAGTCGCGTGTTTGTTGTTCGGCCGACTTGTCGCGGTTTTCCGACCCAAACACATGGGGGTGACGGGCGACCATTTTGTCGGCGATGGCTTTGGTGACGCTGTCAAAGCTGAACATTCCCGCTTCTTCGCCCATAGCGGTGTGGTATACGGTTTGCAGCAGCAGATCGCCCAATTCACCCTCCAACTCACCCCAAGCCTGCCTTTCAATGGCGTCTGCGACTTCGTAAGCCTCCTCGATTGTATATGGTGCGATCGAGGCGAAATCCTGCTCTATATCCCACGGGCAGCCGGTTTCGGGATCGCGCAGGCGGCGCATGATCTCGAGTAGCCGTGGCAGGCCGCCATTTGGGTCGTTAACAAGTCTGTCGGAAGAATTAGCCATTGCGCATGCGCCTTTTTCAGGGTCTGTCTTTCTTTAACAACCCAGGTCTTAGGAGTTAAGCCATGCCCGTGATAAACCGCATTGCCGATTATGCAGATGACATGAAGGTCTGGCGCCGCTGGATGCATGCGCATCCTGAGCTGCGTCTGGAATGCCATGAGACCGCGGCTTACGTGGTTGAGCAGCTGAAAGAGTTTGGCGTCGATGAAATACATGAGCGCATCGGTGTCTCGGGCGTCGTGGCGATTATCAACGGTCAGTCGGATGGGCCAACGATTGGTTTGCGCGCCGATATGGACGCGCTGCCGATGCAGGAAATGACCGGGCTGGAATATGCCTCCGAGGTGGAAGGGCGCATGCATGCCTGCGGCCATGACGGGCATACGGCGATGCTGATGGGGGCGGCAAAGTATCTGGCTGAGACCCGACGTTTCAAAGGACGGGTGGCGTTGATTTTTCAACCGGCGGAAGAGGGCGGCGCCGGGGCCAAGGTGATGTGTGATGAGGGCATGATGGACCGCTTCGACATTGCCGAGGTTTACGGTATCCACAACATGCCGGGCATTTTTTCACCGCCCCCGGTGCCTTGATGGCAGCGGTGGATACTTTTGCCGTGCATATTCAGGGCAAGGGTGGGCACGGTGCCTATCCGCAGGACACGCTGGACCCGGTGATTGCGGCTGCCTCGCTGGCGCAGGCGATCCAGACCATCGTGTCGCGCAACCATGCCTCGGCCAATGATCTTGTCGTGTCGGTCACGCAAATCCATGCAGGTTCGGCCGATAATATCATCCCCGATACCGCCTTTGTCGGCGGCACGGTGCGCACCTTTGACACAGATGTGCAAGATATGGTCGAGCGGCGCATGGGCGAGATTGTGGCCGGGCAAATGGCCAGTTTTGGTCTTGAGGCCACCCTGAAATACGAACGCGGCTACCCAGCAACCATCAACAACGCTGACAAAGCGTCTTTGGCCGGGCAAGCTGCGGCAGATGTGGTGGGCGAGGCGGCCATGCATTTTGACGCCGAACGTGAAATGGGGGCCGAAGATTTTTCCTATATGTTACAGGAGCGTCCGGGCGCCTATCTGTTTTTGGGGCAGGGGGATGGCGCCAATGTTCACCACCCGAAATATGACTTCAAGGATGAGATCGCACCGATTGGGGCCAGCTTTTTCGCCCGTCTGGTGGAAACGCGGCAACCGGTGTAATTCAGTGTAATTCTGCAAGGTAAAAGTGGGGACTTATGGCACTTGAAGATGCAAAAAAGCTGGTGGATACGGCACTGACCCGTGAGGGGCTTAAAGGCTTGAGTGCCGAAAACACCTTTGGCGGCATCACCTCGTTTCTGCGCCGCACCTATACTAAGGATCTGAAGGGCGCAGATTTTGCTGTCACGGGCATCCCGTTTGATCAGGCGGTCACCAACCGGCCCGGCACCCGCCTTGGCCCACGTGCCATTCGCGAGGCCAGTTCCCTGCAAAGCCCCGATGCGCCCTATGGTTGGGGTTTTGATGTGATCAGCGAGTTTGCCATTGCCGATTACGGTGATCTGGCCTTTGATTACGCCCATATCGATCAATTTCCCGCAGCCCTTGAGGCGCATATTACCGGTATTCTGGATCAGGGCGTCGGATGCCTCTCATTGGGCGGAGACCATTACATCACCTTCCCGATTCTGCGTGCGCATGCGAAAAAACACGGCCCCCTCAGTCTGTTACAGTTCGATGCTCATACGGATACCTGGCCCGATGATGACATGAGCCGGGTGGATCATGGCACCATGTTTTATAAAGCGGTGAAAGAAGGGCTGATCGATCCGGCGCGCTCGGTTCAGGTTGGTATCCGCACCACGAACGAGGACACTTTGGGCGTCAATATTATCGACGCGCGCGAAGTACACGAAACCGGCCCGGTGGCCGTGGCCGAAAAAATCAAGGCTATTCTGGGGAATCACAAAACCTACCTGACCTTTGATATTGATGGTCTCGATCCGGCTTTTGCGCCGGGCACAGGCACGCCGGTCTGGGGTGGGCTGACCTCGGCGCAGGCGGCGATTATTCTGCGCGATATTGTTGGGGTGGACGTGATCGGTGGTGATGTGGTCGAGGTTTCTCCGCCATTTGACACGACCGGCGCCACCGCCATTGCCGGGGCGCATATTGCCACGGACATCCTGTGCCTGATGGCATGGAACCGGCGGGGGAGTGCGTGATGATTGCAGATATTTTCTTTTTTCTTTTATGGCTTTTGGCAATTTGGGTCATTTATGTCCGCCTTGCCCCATCCAGCCCGGCGCGCTGGCATGTGGCCCCGCCTGACAGGGCCAAACGGTTCAAAGCCGGGGTGGTTGAGATCATCCCGGGAAACATCAAAGAGTTTTCGCAACTGTCAGAAATTGCAGCAAAAACCCCACGCACCCGGCGGCTGGCTGGAAGTGTGGATGAGGGCCGCGTGACTTATATCACCCGCACGCCTTTTTGGGGTTTCCCGGATTACACCACTCTGGCACTGAGCGACGATGATCAGATCACGCTCTATGCCCGCCTGCGTTTTGGAAAGTCAGATTCTGGCGTCAATGCTGCCCGAATTGGGGACTGGCTCAAACGCCTTGAGGCGCTCAAGGGTTGAAGACTCACAAGAATCTCCGGTTTCGCGCCACATGGGGTTGTTCAGGCTCATTTCGCAGCGCGCCATAAAAGCGCGGCCATCGACAAACAGGCAAATTTCTTGTCCCAGCTCGACTCGGCCGCCGTTTTTATCGGTGCAATAACATTCGATAATCCCGCCATCTGGCAGGACGATATCTGCCTGAACCGGCGCGGCCATTAAGGCCAGTATCACTACGATCAACCTCATCCCACTATTATACCACCCAATGCCCCCCTTGACCAATTCCCGCTGATGGGGGACAGGGGGGGCATGGTACCATTGGAAAAACTTGCCGCGATCACCCAGCGTTTTCAGTTCCTCGAGGCCCGCATGGCCGAGGGGCTTTCGGGCGATGAAATAGCAAAGCTTGGCCGTGAATATGCCGAACTTCGCCCGGTGGTCGAAGAAATTTCGGCTTATCGCCAGCTCTTGGATGATATCAGCGAGGCCGAGTTGATGCTGGACGATCCGGAAATGCGCGATCTGGCCGAGGAAGAACTGCCCGATCTGCGCGCACGTCTGCCTGAGGCTGAGCAAGCCATGCGCCTGGTTTTACTACCAAAAGACGCGGCTGATGCGCGCCCGGCAATGATCGAAATTCGTCCCGGCACCGGTGGGGACGAAGCGGCGCTTTTTGCCGGGGATCTTCTGCGCATGTATCAACGCTTTGCCGAAGGGCAAGGCTGGAAGTTCGAGATTATTGAAGAAAACGCGACCGAGCTGGGCGGCATCAAGGAAGTCGTGGCGCATATCAAGGGCGAGGGCGTTTTTGCCCGGCTGAAATATGAAAGTGGCGTGCATAGGGTGCAACGGGTTCCGACAACCGAAAGTGGCGGGCGGGTGCATACCTCGGCGGCTACTGTCGCCGTGTTGCCGGAGGCTGAAGACGTGGACATACAGATAGATGCGGGCGATCTGCGCATTGATACGATGCGCGCATCGGGGTCAGGCGGGCAGCACGTCAACACCACCGATTCCGCCGTGCGCATCACCCATATTCCTTCGGGCATCGTTGTGGTTAGCTCGGAAAAAAGTCAGCACCGCAACCGCGAGATCGCCATGCAGGTGCTGAAAGCGCGCCTGTTCGATGCCGAGCGTCAGCGCGTTGAGGGTGCGCGTGCCGCCGACCGCAAAGCGCAGGTGGGCTCGGGCGACCGGTCCGAGCGCATCCGCACCTATAATTTCCCGCAAGGGCGCATGACGGACCACCGCATTGGGTTGACGCTTTATAAGCTTGATCAGGTGATGCAGGGCGATCTGGATGAAATCATCGACGCCCTGACAGCCCATGATCAGGCCATGCAACTGGCCGAGATGGAGGGGTAACCCGGTGGCCGGGAATCACCCGGTGACCGGGAACCAGGCTTTGGCGCAGGCTGTTATTACATTGCGAAATGCAGACATTAGCGACCCGACGCGCGATGCAAGAATATTGCTGGCCCATGCGATTGGAATTGACCCGGGCCGTTTGACATTGGTGCTGCCTGATGAGGTTGCACCAAAGGTCTGTGCGGAATTCATGCAAAACGTCACCAACCGGTCACATCATACGCCGATCAGCCATATCATTGGCGGGCGCTGGTTCTACAATCACTGGTTTAGCGTGACTGCGGACGTTCTTGACCCACGCCCCGAAACCGAAATCCTTGTTGACCAAGCTCTTAAAGAACCATTTGAAACTGTGCTTGATCTTGGATTAGGGTCGGGATGTATCCTGTTGACTTTGTTGTCGGAAATGGCTGTGGCGTCAGGGGTTGGTACGGATATATCCCGGCGCGCTTTGGAAATCGCCCGGACAAATGCAAAGGCTTTAGGGGTGGAAAACCGCGTGGACCTTGTGGAAAGTAACTGGTTTTCGGCGATTAGAGGTGAGTTTGATCTGATCGTTTCCAACCCACCCTATATTGCCATGGACGAAATGGCTGGTCTTAGCCGGGAGGTGCGAGACCATGAACCAGCTCTGGCCCTGACCCCGGGCGGGGATGGGCTGGGCGCTTACAGGGCGATCACGGTCGATGTGATGGAGCACCTTAAACCCGAGGGCCGGTTGATCGTTGAAATCGGCCCAACACAGGCGGTGGTGGTCAAGGACATGTTCGATCAGGCGGGGCTGACGGAAATTACTGTTATTACAGACTTAGATGGCCGCGACCGGGTGGTTGAGGGCAGAAAACCGCCTAAATAGGTGTAAACTTGCCATAGAATGCTACTTTTTGAACGGTTCACGGTGTTTTCACCAATTTTTGCTTGTCTTGGCGTGCTGCCCATGTTTACTGAGTACCCAGCGGCAAGGCGATGTCTTTCAGACCCCTGACGCTCTATACCCAAAAGTCTGGTGCGGGAAACAAATGCGGCGCATAGCGTCAAAGCTCAGACAGGAAGCCAACAAAGGCTGGAAACAGGATACATGAGATCTTCTAAAAATCGTTCGCGCGGTAAGTCTAATCGTAACCGTAGTCCCGGAAATAACCTTAATCGGGTTTTTGATTCATCGGGGCCCGAAGGCAAAGTGCGCGGAACGCCACAGCAAATTATTGATAAATACAGCCAGTTGGCTCGCGATGCGACGCTGTCGAATGACCGGGTGGCGGCGGAAAACTTTCAGCAACATGCGGAACATTACACCCGTTTGCTCAGCGAGGCCCAGCGCGCGGCCGAGGCGAAGCGTGTTCAGGCCGAACAGGCGAACCGGGATCGTCAGCAACGCGAACGCGAAGAGCGCGAAGCGCGGGCTGCGCGTCAGGAAGCGGCAAGTGCCGCACAGGTGGACGACCCGGCGGAAATGCCACAACCTTCAGTTCGTGCGGACGAACAACCAAGTGATTCCAAACCGGAAACGGACAATAGCGGTTTGGTGGAAACACCTGAAAGCAAGCCCAAAAAGCGTGCGCCACGGGCACGTAAACCAAGGGTTAAGTCCGAGCCTGCAGATAATCCCGGCACGGATGACGCACCGGAAACACCAGAGGCCGCCGAATAGGCGACCTCTTAAGTTCTTCGTATGAACCTTGGGATTAGTCGGTGCCGCGATACGGCTCGACATATTGCAATGCCATATCCCAGGGGAAGAATATCCAGGTATCCTGACTGACTTCAGTAATAAAAGTCTCGACCATCGGGCGTCCCTTGGGTTTTGCATAGACTGTGGCGATATGGGCCTTGGGCATCAATTTTTTCACCGCTTCAAGCGTGCGTCCGGTATCTACCAGATCATCCACTACCAAAATCCCGGTACCGTCCCCGACAATGTCCATGTCCGGAGATTTGATAACTTTGGGTTCTGACTGGGTCTGATGGTTGTAGGATTTTACGCTGACCGTATCCACAACGCGAATATCCAGTTCGCGCGCCACGATCATGGCAGGGGCCATGCCCCCGCGTGTAATAGCAACCACGGCTTTCCAGGCACCGCCTCCGGGGCCTTGCCCGTCAAGGCGCCAAGCCAGGGCGCGTGAATCCCGGTGCAGCTGATCCCAGCTTACGTGAAACCCCTTTTCATGGGGCAGGCGCTCGCTCATTTTTCTTTCCTTCCGGTAGCCAGGTCGATATCGGGTGAATCCACCGCTTTCATGCCGATGGCATGATAACCGGCATCAACATGGTGCACCTCGCCGGAAACACCGCTGCTCAGGTCCGACAACAGGTAAAGCGCCGAATTGCCAACTTCATCAATAGAGACGGTCTTGCGCAGGGGAGAATTCAACTCGTTCCATTTCAGGATGAAGCGAAAATCACCAATTCCTGAGGCCGCCAGTGTCTTGATCGGCCCGGCGGAAATCGCGTTTACGCGTATGCTGTCTTTGCCCAGATCTTCGGCTATATAGCGCACGCTGGCCTCAAGGGCGGCCTTTGCGACGCCCATAACATGGTAGTTCGGCATGACTTTTTCGGCGCCGTAATAGGTCATGGTCAACATGGAGCCACCGTCTTGCATCAGCGCCGCGGCGCGTTTGGCCACAGCGGTGAAGGAATAGACCGAGATATCCATGGTCATGCGGAAATTGTCCGGGTTGGTATCGACGTAGCGCCCGCGCAATTGGGTTTTGTCGGAAAATCCGATGGCATGGACAATGAAATCCAGCTTGCCCCACTTTTCCTCTAGGGTCGCAAAAAGCGCATCCATTGATGCTTCGTCACTGACATCACAGGGCACGATGATGTCGCTGCCAAGGGATTGTGCCAGCGGGGTGACCCGTTTCAGCACAGCGTCACCCTGATATGAGAAGGCGAGTTCTGCGCCGGCATCTGCCAGAGCTTTGGCTATCCCCCAGGCAATGGACTTGTCATTGGCCAATCCCATGATCAGGCCGCGCTTTCCATTCATCAATTGTGCTGACATTCGCTGTTCCCCGCCCTTTAAACTTGCGTTAAATCGGTTTAGGCGATCAGGGCAGAGCCTTCAAGCCTGACCATTGCGTGGGAGGCAGGAAAACTGACAGGAGCTGTATATGGGAAAGCGTGGTGGGATATTTGCTGGGGACGATCCGTTTGCGATTACACGTACCTGGTTAGAGGAGGCCGCGCGCACCGAGCCGAATGACCCTAATGCCATTGCGTTAGCGACCGTGGATTCTGACGGCTTGCCCAACAACCGAATGGTGCTTTTGAAAGAGGTCGAGGCGGATGCGTTTGTTTTTTATACAAATTATGAATCGGCCAAGGCGCAGGAACTGGACCTGTCTGGCAAGGCCGCCTTTGTCATGCACTGGAAAAGTTTGCGCAGGCAAATCCGGGTACGCGGCGAAATAAGCCGTGAGCAGGGGCCTGCCGCAGATACCTATTTTGCCTCGCGTTCCCTGAAAAGTCGCCTTGGTGCCTGGGCTTCGTACCAAAGTCAGCCACTTGCATCACGCGCGACCTTGATGGCCCGCGTTGCCCGTTTGACGGCTGAGCTTGGCCCAAACCCGCCGCGCCCCCCGTTTTGGGGCGGTTATCGGCTGCGGCCGGTTGAAATTGAATTTTGGGCCGATGGGGCCTTTCGTTTACATGACCGGTTCCGTTGGAGCCGCAGGAAAATTGACGATACGTGGGATATTAAGCGTCTTAATCCGTGATATTCACGTCGCGTGATTTGCAACGTGCCGTAACAGCGGGATTTTAACCTTGCATAGAGCTTGGATACCCGCCACACTACCTATTAAGGAATAAATTTCGAAACGGATACTATGTGTAAACAGGACGTCATTACAGAATCCCGGCAGTTGCACGGATTGGTAAAATGGTTTGATCCCACAAAAGGGTTTGGTTTCATTCTGCCTGCCCAGGGTGGGCCGGATATTTTATTACATGCAAATGTTCTTCGAAATTTCGGCCAGTCTTCTGTCGCAGATGGTTCGGCTATTGAAATCTCGGTTATGGAGACTGACAGAGGATTGCAGGCGGTTGAAGTTCTTTCAATTACGCCACCATCTGAGTCGGACGCAAATTATAGCGAAATGCCCGATGGTGAATTCGTCGGCAATATCGCTGATCTGGAGCTGGAGCCTGCACGGATTAAATGGTTCGACAAAGGCAAAGGTTTTGGCTTTGCCAATGTTTTTGGCAATCCGCAGGACGTGTTCATTCATGTTGAGGTATTGCGTCGCTCGGGCCTGTCCGACCTTCAGGCGGGTGAAGCAATCTGCCTGTCCGCTCAGGACGGAAAGCGCGGTCGCATGGCTGTTCTGGTCAAAACGTGGGATTCAGTGATAAACACTGACGGTGACTAATACCGGACCTGCGAAATGCGCATTCTTCACTCAACGCTTCTGATTCTGTCGGTTTCCTTTTTTGGGGCTTCCGCGATGGCCCAAACCTGTGCCGAAGACATCGTGGATCTGCGCGGTAACTGGGGGCAGGCGAGGTTCACGGTTGAGGTCGCAGACGATGACGCCGAACGTAGCCAGGGGCTGATGTTCAGGCAACAGCTTGGCTCATCTCAAGGTATGTTGTTTGTTTATGAAGAAGTCGGTCACCCGGCCTTCTGGATGAAAAACACCCTGATCCCGCTGGATATGCTGTTCATCACGCCGCAGGGCATTGTGCAACATGTTCACCCAATGGCGCGCCCACATGATCTGACGCCGATTTCCGGGGGGGAGGGTGTTTTGCTGGTGTTGGAAATTGCCGGTGGCATGGCCGCATTGATGGGAATCACGCCGGGGTCGCAGCTGCGCCACCCCTCACTTGAGCCAACAAATGCCATTTGGCCCTGTGATGAGGCCGATTAGGGCTTTTCAAGCGCCATTCCCCTCTGTATTCAGTCCCTCGTCGGGGCGTAGCGCAGTCTGGTAGCGCGGCGGTTTTGGGAACCGTAGGTCGTAAGTTCGAATCTTACCGTCCCGACCACTCACACAGGCATTACGAGTTTTCGCGGTCAGTATGACTGCGCGACTGTCTTCACATTGTTACATTGCCTTCCTGGATTCGATCGCGTGCGATTCGAATCTGATAAGATATGCCTCTGCTGCCCTGCATCGGCCGATGTATACTAATGTTTATGGAAATGGGTGCCATTCTTTGTTGTAGAAAAACCGCAAGGGTTCAAATCCTGTAGGGTAATGCGGATTAACAGCAAATAGTTGGAACACCCTGATTCCCCGCCAAGTTTTAAGGGCGCCGTTATGTCGCGGCCCTGATCAAGATTCGGTTAATTCATCGTCAACAATTTTTTCCTGAAAAAATCAAAATATTCTCGTTGACCTTACCCTCCAACCTACGCCATTTTGTCTCCGTTGGCTTGTTGACCGCAATATGTAGTGGTGGCGGTCAGAGGGATAGTAACCAGGACAAAAATTAACCAGCAAAAGGTTGAAGCCTTCACGTGGGTGACCACTTTGGGCATCCGGTATCCTATCCCTCGGACGCAGCGCGTGTCAGCAAATGTAGAAATAAATTGTGGGGCCACGTCAGAATGGACCTCGCATAGGGAAAAAGGATACCGGGGCATTGAAGATCGAACGCAAGTTTACCCGAGCAGGTTCAGATGCGTATGCAGACATCGAATTCACGACAAAATCTTCCGAGATTCGCAATCCGGACGGTTCTATTGTTTTTAAGCTGGATGAAGTGGAGGTCCCCGCAGGCTGGTCTCAGGTAGCCTGTGATGTGATCGCACAGAAATATTTCCGCAAGGCCGGAGTTCCGGCTGCTTTAAAGACGGTGAAAGAAAAGAGCGTACCGGAATTTCTGTGGCGTTCGGTTGAGGATGACAAAAAGCTGAAGGATTTGCCTGAAGGCGCCCGGATCGGTGGCGAGGTTTCAGCCAAGCAGGTTTTTGACCGCATCGCCGGCGCCTGGGCTTATTGGGGTTGGAAAGGCGGCTATTTCAGCACCGAAGAGGATGCCAGCGCCTATTATGATGAAATGCGCTTCATGCTGGCCGCACAGCGCGCGGCCCCGAACTCGCCGCAATGGTTCAATACCGGTATTCATTGGGCCTACGGCATCGATGGGCCCAGCCAGGGACATTTCTATGTAGATGGGGTTTCAGGCGAACTGACCAAATCCTCCTCGGCCTATGAACACCCGCAGCCCCATGCCTGCTTCATCCAGTCAATCGGCGACGATCTGGTCGGCGAGGGCGGTATCATGGACCTGTGGGTGCGCGAAGCGCGCCTGTTCAAGTACGGCTCTGGTACAGGCAGTAACTTTTCGTCCCTGCGCGGCGCGGACGAACCCCTTTCGGGCGGCGGCAAATCTTCGGGCTTGATGGGCTTCCTGCGCATCGGCGACCGCGCAGCGGGCGCCATTAAATCCGGCGGTACTACCCGTCGTGCGGCCAAGATGGTCATTGTCGATGCGGATCACCCGGATATTGAGGATTTTATCAACTGGAAGGTCACGGAAGAGCAGAAAGTTGCGTCCCTTGTGGCGGGCTCAAAGCTGCATGAACGTCACCTGAACGCGCTGTTTGCGGCGATTCGCGCTTGGGACGGGGCCGAGGCAGATGCAACCGACCCTAAAGCAAATGACGGCCTGAAAGCCGCCATTCGCGAAGCTAAAAATGCGCTGATCCCGGAAAACTACATCAAACGGGTTCTGGATTACGCCAAACAGGGCTACGCCGCGATTGAATTTCCCACCTATGATACGGATTGGGACAGCGAAGCATATTCGACCGTATCGGGCCAAAACTCAAACAATTCGGTACGTGTTACGGACGCCTTCCTGCAAGCTGTGCGCGATGATGCAGATTGGGAGCTGATCCGGCGCACCGATGGTTCAGTCGCCAAGTCGATCAAAGCGCGCGACCTGTGGGAACAGATAGGCCATGCCGCCTGGTCCTGTGCCGATCCGGGCATTCAGTATCACGATACGGTCAATGCCTGGCATACCTGCCCGGAAGACGGTGAGATTCGCGGTTCAAACCCTTGTTCCGAATACATGTTCCTGGATGATACCGCGTGTAATCTGGCCTCGATGAACCTGCTGACTTTCTATGAAGGTGGTGAATTTCAGGTCGAAGATTACATGCATGCCAGCCGGTTGTGGACGGTGACGCTGGAAATCAGCGTGATGATGGCGCAGTTTCCGTCAAAGGAGATTGCCCAGCTTTCATACGATTTCCGCACGCTGGGTCTGGGATATGCCAATATTGGCGGGCTCTTGATGAATATGGGCTATTCCTATGACAGTAACGAAGGGCGCGCCATTACCGGCGCACTGACCGCGATCATGACCGGTGTTTCCTACGCAACATCGGCCGAAATGGCGGGCGAGCTGGGCACGTTCTCGGGCTACAAGCGCAATGCCGACCATATGTTGCGGGTCATCCGCAACCACCGCGCCGCCGCTTACGGCGCCGAGGATGGATATGAAGGGCTGGCGGTCAAGCCGGTGCCACTGGATCACGCCAATTGCCCCGACCCGAAACTGATCGAACTGGCGATGGCCAGCTGGGACGAAGCGCTGGAACTGGGCGAAAAGCACGGCTACCGCAACGCCCAGACCTCGGTCATTGCGCCCACGGGCACGATCGGGCTGGTGATGGATTGCGACACAACCGGAATCGAACCTGATTTTGCGCTTGTGAAGTTCAAGAAACTGGCCGGCGGCGGCTATTTCAAGATCATCAACCGTTCGGTTCCCGCCGCCCTTGAGGCGCTGGGGTACAACTCGGCCGAGATTGAAGAGATGATCGCCTATGCGGTTGGGCATGGCACGATGGGCAACGCACCCGCCATCAACCACACCGCGCTGATTGGCCACGGCTTTGGTCAAAACGAGATCGACAAGATCGAGGCAGCCTTGCCCTCAGCCTTCGACATCCGGTTTGTCTTTAACCAATGGACCCTGGGCGATGAGTTCTGCACCAACGTGCTGGGCATCCCGGCGGAAACGCTGAATGACCCGAATTTCAGCCTGCTCAGCCATCTGGGTTTCTCGCGTGCTGATATTAATGCGGCCAACGATCACGTGCTGGGCACAATGACGCTGGAAGGCGCGCCGCATCTGAAGGATGAGCATCTGCCGGTTTTCGACTGCGCCAACACTACAGGCAAGATTGGCAAACGTTATCTGTCGGTTGAAAGCCATATCACCATGATGGCCGCGGCTCAGAGCTTCATCTCCGGCGCCATCAGCAAAACCATCAACATGCCCAATGACGCCACGATTGAGGATTGCAAAGACGCCTATGACCTTAGCTGGTCGTTGGGTGTCAAAGCCAATGCGCTGTATCGCGACGGATCAAAGCTTAGCCAGCCGCTAGCAGCGTCTCTGGTCGAGGATGATGACGAAGCGGCAGAAGTGCTGGAAAGCGGCAGCACCCACGAAAAAGCCGTGGTCATGGCCGAAAAGGTCATTGAAAAAGTGGTGCTGCGCGAAGTGGCGCGGGGCCGCGAAAAACTGCCGCAACGGCGCAAGGGCTACACGCAAAAAGCCATTGTCGGCGGGCACAAGGTCTACCTGCGCACCGGTGAATATGAAGACGGTCAATTGGGCGAGATTTTCATCGACATGCATAAGGAAGGGGCGGGATTCCGCGCCATGATGAACAATTTCGCCATCGCCGTTTCCGTTGGCCTGCAATATGGCGTGCCGCTTGAGGAGTTTGTCGACGCCTTCACCTTCACCAAGTTTGAGCCTGCGGGCATGGTGCAGGGCAATGAGACGATCAAAAACGCCACGTCGATCCTTGATTATATCTTCCGTGAATTGGCGGTGTCCTACCTTGATCGCACCGATCTCGCGCATGTGAAACCCGAAGGGGCCGCCTTTGATGACCTTGGTCAGGGCGAGGAAGAAGGCGTGGCCAATGTGCAGGAGCTTAGTGAAACAGCGGCTTCCAAGTCCCTGGAAGTGTTGAAACAAATCAGCTCGACTGGGTATTTGCGCAAGCGTCTGCCGCAAGAATTGGTGGTGCTTCAGGGTGGTCAGGGTTCAAATCTGGCCGGGGCGACGGCGCTGGACGGTGCAGCCGATCCGGTTGACGCGCTGAACACGCTGGTGCCGGAAACTGCGATCGCGACCTCCGGAGCAACGGCCAGCATCTCGGAAACATCTGTCGCAGCCGTGACCAGCAACGTCATGGACGAACGCACCAAAGCCCGCATGCAAGGGTATGAGGGCGACCCATGCGGAGATTGCGGCAACTACACGCTCGTGCGCAACGGCACCTGCATGAAATGCAACACTTGTGGCGGTACCACGGGCTGTAGCTGAGGGGTGGAGAACGAAACATGGCGGCGAGGGCTGATTTCCGGTTTTAGCCCACGCCGCCCCGCTGGCCATCTGGTCCGCGGGTAACAGGGTGGGGCGGCGACGCCTTCTCACCTTTACACGGGGCGGGTGCGCTCGTCCCTGACGCGGATAGGGCCGCAGGCAAAACAAACCGAGCGGTACCAATGATGAGCCTTATCAGCGAGACTGGGGAACCTTCGGGTTCCCCTTTTTCTTTTGGATCAGACGATCAGGGCTTACTCAGCCCCGCGCGACAGGGCGGCGACACCCGTACGGGCAATTTCGACCAGCCCAAGGGGGCGCATCAGATCGGCAAAAGCGTCAATTTTTTCCGGCGTGCCGGTGATTTCAAAAATGAAGCTTTCCAGCGTCGAATCCACCGCATTGGCGCGGAAAATGTCGGCCAGACGCAGGGCTTCGACCCGTTTGTCGCCGGCACCGGTGACTTTCAGCAGAGCAAGTTCGCGCTCAACCGTGCTGCTTTCAACCGTCAGGTCATGCACTTCGTGCACCGGTACGATCCGGCCCAGCTGTGCCATGATCTGTTCAATCACCGCCGGGGTGCCGGTGGTGACAATGGTGATACGGCTTTGGTGGCCAAGATGGTCAATCTCGGCCACGGTCAGGCTGTCGATATTGTAGCCACGCCCGGAAAACAGGCCGATGACACGCGCCAGAACACCGGCCTCGTTGTCAACGATCATCGCCAGAGTGTGGCTTTCGATGATTTCCGAGTTGGGGTCGCGCAGGTTATAGGCTGACTTTGACGAAGTGCCTTTTTTGATACGTAGTGCAGACATTTATCAGCCCTCCTTAAACCAATGTGGAACCGGCGGCGCCGATCGCATCTTCGGTCGCGTCATCGCCCATCAGCATTTTGTTATGCGGCTCGCCCGACGGGATCATCGGATAGCAGTTTTCGTGTTTTTCAACCAGAACGTCCAATACGAACGGCCCGTCATATTCCATCATCTCGGTGATGGCGTCATCCAGATCGGCGGGGTCTGTGACCAGACGGCCGCCAGCGCCAAAGGCCTCGGCCATTTTGACGAAATCAGGCAGGCTCTCGCTCCAGCTTTGTGAATAGCGCCCGCCATGCAACAGGTCCTGCCACTGGCGCACCATGCCAAGGCGTTCATTGTTCAGGATAAATTGCTTGATCGGCAGGCGGAACTGCACTGCTGTCGCCATTTCCTGCATGTTCATCTGCCAACTGGCCTCACCTGCGACGTTGATCACCAGAGCCTCGGGATGTGCCATTTGCACGCCGACGCTCGCAGGCAGGCCATAGCCCATCGTGCCCAGCCCGCCTGACGTCATCAGACGGTTGGGTTCTTCAAAGCCTAAAAACTGCGCCGCCCACATCTGATGCTGGCCCACTTCGGTAGTGATATAGCGGTTCTTGTCCTTGGTCAGCGCTTCGAGCCGCTCCAGCGCCTCTTGCGGTTTGATCACGCCGTCTGCCTTGCGGTAATTCAGGCATTCAACTTTGCGCCAGCTGTCAATGTCGCTCCACCAGGCAGCAAGACCTGCTTTGTTGACCTTGCGCCCGCGTGCCTTCCAGATGCGCAACATGTCT
>CAZJYZ010000015.1:0-63753 GCA_964550345.1 uncultured Aliiroseovarius sp.
TAAGTCAGCAACCATTACACACCTGTTGGTAAAATTATCCGGGTTCTTATGCTAGCAAACGGGTAAAATGACAATTGCCGGTGCCTTAGTCCAGCACGTGTTCGGGGAATAATGCGGCCAGCCCTTCCGGTGACGCCTCGCACACGCCACGCTCGGTGATCAGACCGGTGATCAGGTGGCGCGGGGTAACGTCAAAGGCCGGGTTGCCCCCTGGTGTTCCATCGGGCGAGATTTGCACGTTGGTGACGGTTCCGTCCGCAAGTTTCCCCTGAATATGGGTTATTTCGCTGTCGTCCCGCTCTTCTATCGGGATTTCTTTGACGCCGTCACGCACGCTCCAGTCGATTGTCGGAGAGGGCAGGGCGACATAGAAGGGTACGTTGTTGTCCTTTGCGGCCAGCGCCTTCAGGTAGGTGCCGATTTTATTGCAGACATCGCCATGCGCCGTGGTCCGGTCGGTGCCAACAATCACCACATCCACTAAGCCGTGCTGCATCAGGTGGCCGCCGGCATTGTCAACAATCAGCTGGTGCGACACATCATGGCTGACCATTTCCCAAGCGGTCAACATGGCGCCTTGATTGCGGGGTCGGGTTTCATCCACCCAGACATGGATAGGGATGCCATCTGCAAGCGCATGATACATCGGTGAAGTCGCGGTGCCCCAGTCCACCGTTGCCAACCATCCGGCATTGCAATGGGTCAGGATGCGCACCGGTTCGCCGTCTTGTTTGGTCGCCGCGATTTTTCGGATGATCTCTAACCCGTTGAGACCGATCTGCCGGTTGCATTCCACATCTTCATCGGCAATTTCATGGGCGCGTTGCATGGCAGTTTCCGCGCGCTGGCTTTCTGGCAGAGGCCTGAGCAATGCGCGCATAGCATTCAATGCCCAACGCAGGTTGATCGCTGTCGGGCGGGTTGCGTGCAAGGCATCCCATGTGGCGTCAAGGGAGGCGTCTGACGGGTCATGCGCCATTTGCACCGCAACGCCGTAAGCGGCAGTTGCCCCGATCAGGGGTGCGCCGCGCACCCACATGTCACGAATGGCGGCCTCAAAATGTGTGCGTTCAGTCAGGTCGACGACCCGAAATTCATGGGGAAGCCAGCGCTGGTCGATGATCTGCACCTTTGCGGTATCGTGATTGAACCAGATCGACCGGTAATGAACGCCGTCCACTTTCATCTGAAAGCCTCCCAAAAATTGTACATCGCCCACAAAGCGTCAGATTTCAGGGCCTGTCAATGTTACCTGCATCGGCGGCGGTCCGGATGAAAGGTTGGCATCGGCTGATATGAAATTCACACACAACTGACTCGCGTCCTGCTGACTTGCTATTGGCCGGAAAACTGCCAAACTGCCAAAAGGGCGTCCTGCACTCAGCCGTCATTTCGGGTAGGCAGGCGCAATGTGTAGGGGGCTTAATGACGCGCAGTTTGCGACCAATCCTGATTTGGCTTGTAGTGGCTGGCTGTATTGGCGGACCGGTATATGCGCATGTGTCCGAAAGCGCGCTGGTGCTGCTTTTGCCCACAGATATGTATATCGGGTTTGGGGTTGCGGCGGTGGTGGTAACTGTGGCCCTGACCTTGCTGGTGCCGCCCTGGGTGTTTTTAAAACTGTTGCCCGCGGCAGAGGTATCGGTTGCGGGGCGCCTGCGCGAGGGCCTGCCTACCCTCACAAGCCTTGCGGCTTTCGCCCTACTTGCGGGGCTATTAACCTTAGGGTTTGTAGGGCCGCATGACCCGCTGGAAAACCTGCTTCCGCTGTTCATTTTTACGCTGTGGTGGATTTGCCTGCCGCTTTTGCAGGCTGTGTTTGGTGATGTCTGGGCGTGGATCAACCCTTGGTCAGGCCTGCTACGGCTGCTTTTTCGTGGGCGTCACCCTTTTCACCTTCCCGAGCGGCTTGGCTACTTGCCGGCGATGCTTACCTATCTGCTCGTCAGTCTATATGCCCTGACAGACATAGCACCCGAAGACCCCGACCGGCTGGCGTGGATGGTTGGAGGGTATTGGCTTTTCACCTTTGTCATGGCTGCCCTGTTCGGCCCTGAATGGTTGCGCCGCGGCGAGGGCTACAGCGTTTTCTTTCGCCTGATTGCCTGGATCTCGCCGTTTACCCCCGGAAATTTTCGGCTACGTTTCCCCGGAAAGGGCGTTTCGGACGCGCCGGTCTTCGGCATTTCCCTGGCAGTGTTTTCCGTTAGCCTGCTGGCCACGGGGTCGTTTGACGGTCTCAATGAAACCTTCTGGTGGATGGGTCAGATTGGTATCAACCCGTTGGAATTTCCCGGCCGCTCGGCAGTGACAGTAGAAAACCGGTTGGGGTTAATCGGCGCAATCGTGCTGTTGAACGTTGTATTTGCCATCTGTGTCTGGGCGGGTCTGATGCTGATCGGTAAGTCCGGTGATTTTCACCGGCTATATTGCCGCTTGGCGATGACGCTTTTACCTATCGCAGTGGGTTATCATCTGGCCCATTACCTGACCCCCGCTTTGGTTAACCTGCAATATGTCGCAAAAGCCCTAAATGACCCGATGGAAGCCGGGCTTAACCTTCTGTGGTTAAAAGATTTTTACGTGACAACGGGCTTTTTTAACCAACACCACACGGTCGAGATTATCTGGTTGACACAGGCCTTCTCTATCATCATTGCGCACATGATTGCGGTGGTGCTAGCCCATGCCATAGCCCTACAGGAATTTGGCACCCACAAGGCTGCGGTTTATTCGCAAATTCCAGTTGCCTTGTTCATGGTTTTCTATACCTATTTCGGGCTCTGGCTGCTGGCCTCACCGCTAGCGCTCTGACGTAAACAAATAAAAAACTGGACTTTTTGTTAGTGTACACACATTCTTTTTCCAAAAGAAGACCTTTCAAATAGGCAAAACCGCAACTTTCAGGGAGAGAGATTATGGTGAAAAAGACTTCTAAAATTCATATGCCTAACCGGCGCAAGGTGTTGACTGGTATGGCAGCTGCCGGTGCGACCACGGCACTTCCGGGCTTTGTGCCTTTCGTTCAGGCGCAAAGTTCCGAGCCGATCCGCATTGGTTTTCAGGTGCATCGCACCGGGATCGGGGCAGCCTATGGGCGCTGGTATGACCGCACGACAAATGCGGCAGTGAAAGTGATCAACGATGCCGGTGGTATCAATGGCCGCCCGATTGAAATCATCGCCGAAGATGATGGCACCGACCCCAAGCGCGGCGCGGAAGTGGTCGAGAAATTCGCCACCCATCATAAGGCCGACATTGCATACGGCACCCTGTTTAGCCATGTGGTCGTCGGCTCGGCCCCGCGGGCGGGTGAGTTGAAGATGCCATATTTCGTGGTCTCCGAAGGTCACCATGTGGCCAGCGGCATGCTGAACCGCTGGACCATGCAGCCGGGCATTTGTGACGTGAAAAGTCAGGTGCAGGCCATGGCGCCGTTTGTGGCGGATAATTTGGGCAAGAAGGTCACCATGATCTTCCCTGATTATGCGTTCGGCCATGACCACCGGGACTTTTTCACCGCTGCAATCGAAGCGCAGGGCGGCGAGGTGATCGCCAAGGTGGCCATTCCGCCGACCGAGACCTCGTTCACCAAGTATTTCGCAAAAATCCCGCGTGAGACGGAGGTGATCTACCACGTCATGGTCGGTCCGGCCGTGCTGACCTTCGTCAAGGAAATGGGCGAGTTCTTTGGTGGCGCGCGTCCGGAAATTTTCGGCTTTATCGACTCGCTTGAAGCTGTCGACCTGACGACGCCGGGACTGGAATTTCTTGATGGTACCTATTTCTGGGAAGGCATGCCGCGTTATGCGCAACCTAACCAGACGGAATATGACAAGTACTACCGGGCGGCCATTGGCGTCGATGACAACGGCGCCTCGATCAGTGATCCAAGCGACGTGTCGACCTATGCGCATATGTTTGGCTGTTGGGAGACACTGCATGTGATCAAGGCGGGTATGGAGGCCGCCGGATATCAGGGGGCGGGGGATCGCTCCAAGCTGATTGAAGCGGTCGAGGCGATGACAGCCATGCCCGAAAGCCAGGCCCATCCGCAGGGTGAAAAGATGTTCAACGGCAAGACGCACCAAGTGTTTGGCCCGCAATATATCTCAAAAGTCGAAGGCGGACGCCTTGTGGTGCAGCACAAGACATCGCTCGAGGATGGCTATTATCCGGACGAAGTCGATTATACGACACAGTCCTTCTAAGGCTGTATGCCCCGCCCCGGAATTGCTCTGGGGCGGGGCACTTTTAAAGACAGGCACCCTTGAATGGAATTCGGACCCCACCTGATTCTGGCAATGCTGGAGGGCCTTGTACAGGCGTCAGTACTGACGCTGACAGCGCTGGGCCTGTCACTGGTGTTTGGCGTCTTGCGAGTTGTCAACGTGGCCCATGGCGAGTTTTTCATGCTGGGCGCTGTGTTTGCCTATTGGGTGGCTTCCACATTGGGAGGATCGCCCGCGATTGGCTTTATCGCCGCCCTAATCGTGGCGCCCTTGATGGTTGGGTTGCTGGCCGTGGCGGCGGACTGGTTGATCCTGCGGCGGCTGGATTATGACCCCGAGCGCACCATCGTCGCCACGATCGGCATGCTTTATATCATCCAGCAAGTCACCCTGATGACCTATGGGCCCGATGCCCATCCGGTGACGCCACCCTTCAACCATCGTCTTGCCATTCCGTGGTTTGAGTTTACCGATGCGGGGCTGGAGTTTTACTACCCATGGGGGCTTTCCACCACATCCTACAAGCTCTTTGTCGTGTTTGCCGCCATCGTGGCGGGGCTGGGCCTGTGGCTGCTGATGACACGCAGCAAGCTGGGCTTGATCCTGCGCGCCACGCAGCTGGACGGGGAAACGGCGCAGGCATTCGGCATTCCGGTTGAACGGGTCTATGCCTTTGTCTTCGGGCTGGGGGCGGCGCTGGCCGCTATCGGCGCGGTGCTTGTCGTGCCGATCCAGCAGGCCCATTACCTGATGGGGCATGACCCGCTTTTGCTATCCTTCATAGTCGTGATCATCGGCGGGCTGGGGTCCTTGCGCGGAACGGTGCTGGCAGCAGTGCTGATCGGCATGAGTAACGGCGTCATCTCGGTCTTTTTCACGCCGACACTGGCGAAAATTCTTGCGACTTTGCTGGTGGCCTTTGTGCTGGTCTATCGCCCGCAGGGGCTTTTTGGGGCGAAACCGGCATGAGCCGTATCCTCACCCTCCATCTGGGCCTGATCGCCCTGCTATTTGCCCTGCAATTCCTGTTGCCCACATATCACCAGGGCAATCTGGCCCGGATAATGGTGCTGGCGGTTTATGCGATGGGTTACAACATCATGTTTGGCTATACTGGCCTGTTGTCGCTGGGCCATGCCATGTTCTTTGCTGCCGGTATGTACGGCACCGGTCTGTCGATCCGGTTGTGGGAGCTTTCGGTGGGCCCGTCTTTCCTGCTGGGCGTGGTTTTTGCCGCTTTGTTTGCGCTCATTGTCGGCCTGCTGGCCCTACGCACCATTGGTGTCGCCTTCATGATCGTTACCCTAATGTTCAGTCAGGCGGTTTTCCTGACCATCCTCTATTTCACCGAATATACCCGCGGGGACGAAGGCTTTGTCATCCCGCAAGGGGTGCGTCAGGTTGCTGGCTTTGACCTGTCTGACCCGACAATCCGCTATTTTGCGGCGCTGGCTTTGTTTGCCATCTGCCTTTTGGCCATTCTGGCGCTGGTACGCTCAAAGACCGGGCGCGTCTTGATCGCCATTCGCGAAAACGAAGAGCGTGCGCGCATGTTGGGCTATGATACATGGGCGCACAAGCTGGCTGCCGTGGTCATGTCCGGCACCATGGCCGGGGCAGCGGGGGCCGCATACGGCGTGCTGTTTGGCAGTGTTGGGGCCAGTTTTGCCGAGGTGCCGTTTTCGATCCTGCCGCTGCTATACGTTCTTCTGGGCGGGCCGGGCACAGTTATTGGTCCGTTTGTCGGCACCTTGTTCATGTTCTATCTGCGCGACCTGTCCAGCTCGGTGACCGATGCCCATATGCTGGTGGCAGGCGTGGTGCTGGTCGTGCTGGTTCTGTACGCACGTCGCGGTATCATAGGGATTGTACGCGAAAGGTGGGCAAAATGGCTGCCGTGACGCTGCTTTCAACCAAGGCGCTCAGCCGCCATTTCAGCGGGTTGCGCGCCGTTGAGAACGTGGATTTCACCCTGAACGAGGGTGAAATCCGCGCCCTCATAGGCCCGAACGGAGCAGGCAAGACCACCTTTGTTTCCATGCTGTGCGGGCGCATAGCGGCCTCGTCCGGGCAGGTTAGTTTTCTGGGCGAAGACGTCACCAACCTGCCTGCAAATAAACGCATCCGGCGCGGCATGGCCTATACGTTCCAGATTACTTCGATCTTCACCGAACTAACTGTCCATGAAAATGTTGCTCTGGCCATTCTTGGCCGGGTGCAGGCGGTCAGCGATCTTGAAGGAGAGGTAAGCGCCTTGCTGGAGCAGGTCGGGCTGGAGAGCCGGGCCGGGCAGGTGGCAGGCGATCTGGCCTATGGTCATCAACGCTTGCTGGAGATCGCCATGGGGCTGGGGCAGAACCCGCGCCTGCTGATCCTTGATGAACCAACACAGGGCTTGTCCGACGGTGAGGTGCAGGGCTTTATCGCGCTGATCAAAAAGGTTGCCAAAACCACTACCATCCTGTTGATCGAACATAATATCGACGTGGTCATGGCGCTGGCCGACCGCATCACGGTGATGAATTTTGGCGAGGTCATTGCCGAAGGCACGCCTGAGGAAATCCATGAAAACGCGGATGTTCAAGCCGCGTATCTGGGGGGCTGATGCTGGAAGTGCGGGACATAAACGCCGCTTACGGCAAAGTGCAGGTCCTCAGGGATTTTTCCCTGCAGGTGCAGGCGGGCGAAATCCTCTGCCTTCTGGGGCGCAATGGTGCGGGTAAGACCACGCTTTTGAAAACCATCATGGGGATCGTGCCCGCCACTTCAGGCCAGATCATGCTGGACGGCACGGATATTGGCGCCCTGCCAGCTTGGCAGGTGCCGCGCCACGGAATAGGCTACATCCCACAGGGGCGCAGGTTATTTTCTGAACTTACGGTCGAAGAAAACCTGCAAATCGGTCTGATGACCCGTGGCTCGGACGATAAGGTGCGCGACCATGTGCTGGACATGTTCCCACGTCTGCGTGAACGGCTTGACCAGCGTGCCGAGACCCTTTCGGGTGGCGAACAACAGATGCTGGCAACCGCGCGCGCCCTGTGTTTGCGTCCTAAAGTTTTGTTGCTGGATGAGCCGACGGAGGGGTTGCAACCCTCAATGATTTCGCTGATCCGCGAGGCGGTTGTCGATCTGAAACAGCAAAACGTAGCTGTGATACTGGTCGAGCAACGGGTTGAAGCGGTGCTGGAAATTGCGGACCGGGTGCAATTCGTTGAGAACGGCCATAGCGCGCTGGAGGCCACGCCGGATCAATTACGGGCCGATGAAAGCCTTATCCATAAATATGTGGGCGTCTAAGCTGGCTTTTCAGCCGGAAACCGAGCTCGGATAACCTTCGGATTCCAGAATGCCAGCAAGAGCGGCTGCGTCTAGCGACGAGGTAATCTCGACCATGCGCGCATCCATATCAAAGCTGAGGGACGCACCCGCATCGGCAGCGCTGACCGCTTTTTCAATCGCAGCCTTGCAATGGCCGCAACTCATATCGGGAACATTGAACGTCGTCATTTTCCTACTCCTTAATGTTTGTTTCACGAAGTAGGGGTTCCAGTGTGGGAAGGTCAATAAAAAGAATTTTCTGGCTCAAGCCTTGACCTTCCACTAACTGGAAGCCCCATATGGCACCAAGAAGCATATCCGGAGAGAATTTATGCCAGCAAAGATGGTACAGCTACAGATCGAAGGCATGTCCTGTGCCTCTTGTGTGGGGCGTGCGGAAAAGGCGCTAACGGCGGTTGAAGGTGTCAGTCAGGCCAGTGTCAATCTGGCCAGTGAATCCGCGCAGGTCAGCTTTGAGGCCCCGGCCGATCTGGGCGCTTTGACGGCGGCGCTGGACAAGGCCGGGTATCCCGCCGTTACGGATACCGTGACCCTGGATGTGGAGAGCATGACCTGCGCCTCTTGCGTTGGCAGGGTTGAGCGGGTTCTGAAAGCCACGCCGGGGGTTCTGGAGGCGTCCGTCAATCTGGCAACGGAAACCGCCGAGGTGCGTTTTGCCACCGGGGAGGTGACTCCAGCCGAACTGGCGGGCATTGCCACCAAACTGGGCTACCCTGCCAAAGTAAAAAGCGGCGGGGATGCGGGCAAAGCAGACCGCAAGGCTGCCGAAATCACCCGCCTTGGTTGGCTGACCTTGATTGCCGGGCTGTTGACGCTGCCGGTTTTTGTGACCGAAATGGGCAGCCATTTGATACCGGGTGTGCATATGTGGGTCGAACATAATATCGGCGGGCAAAACAGCCGCCTGATGCAGTTCGTGCTGACCACACTGGTATTATTTGGCCCCGGATTGCGGTTTTATACCAAGGGCTACCCGCTGCTGTTCAAAGGCGCGCCTGACATGAATTCTCTGGTGGCTTTGGGGACGTCCGCAGCATATGGCTTTTCATTGGTTGCCACCTTTGCCCCTGACCTGCTGCCAGCGGGTACGGCCAACGTCTACTACGAGGCTGCTGCGGTCATTGTGGTGCTGATCCTGCTGGGGCGCTGGCTGGAGGCGCGCGCCAAGGGCCGCACCGGCGAAGCCATCCGCAAGCTGGTCGGATTGCAGCCAAAACAGGCACGGGTTGAACGCAGCGGAACCGTCACCGAAATCGCGATTACTGATATTGTGGTGGGTGATGTCATCCATGTGCGTCCGGGCGAAAAAATAGCCGTGGATGGCACGGTTCTGACCGGTCATTCCTATGTCGATGAAAGTATGCTGACCGGTGAGCCTGCGCCGGAGGAAAAATCCGAGGGTGCTGAGATTGTTGGGGCCACAGTCAATGGCACCGGTGCCCTGACATTCCGGGCAACCAAGGTGGGGGCAGACACGATGCTGGCCCAGATCATTGCCATGGTGGAGCAGGCCCAAGGCGCCAAACTGCCCATTCAGGGCATGGTCGACAAGATTACCGCATGGTTCGTGCCTGCGGTAATGGCAGCTGCAGCAGTGACGATATTGATCTGGCTGGTTTTCGGCCCGGATCCGGCGTTGAGTTTTGCACTGGTCTCTGGGGTGTCGGTTCTGATCATCGCCTGCCCCTGTGCTATGGGCCTGGCCACACCGACCTCGATCATGGTTGGCACTGGCCGGGCGGCGGAAATGGGGGTGTTGTTTCGCAAGGGCGATGCGCTGCAGATGTTGCAGGAGGCAGACGTTGTGGCGCTTGACAAAACCGGCACCCTGACCGAGGGGCGGCCTGAGCTGACGGATATGATCGTCAGTGATGGCTTTAAAGAAGACGAAGTGCTGGGCCTGATTTCGGCGGTGGAAGCCCTGTCGGAACACCCCATCGCCAAGGCGATTGAACGCGCGGCCAGAAGTCGTGGTTTGGAGATTGCCCCGGTGGAGAACTTCGCGTCGATCACCGGTTTTGGGGTTCGGGCAAAAGTCGCCGGACGTGACATTCTGATCGGCGCTGATCGGTTGATGTTGCGCGAAGAGATCGCTCTGGACCAGTTGGCTGACAAAGGGCAGGCCTTGGCTGAAAAGGGCCGCACCCCGCTTTATGCCGCCATTGACGGGCAGGCGGCAGCGGTACTGGCTGTGGCCGACCCGATCCGCCAGTCAACGCCACAGGCCATTGCAGCCTTGCACGACCTTGGGCTGAAAGTGGCCATGATTACCGGGGATAATCAGCGCACGGCGGATGCCGTTGCCAAGGCGCTGGGCATTGATCTTGTGGTGGCCGAGGTCCTGCCCGGTGGTAAGGTTACCAGTCTGAAAGACCTTCGCCAAAACGGCAAGCTGGCTTTCGTGGGGGATGGTATCAATGACGCGCCTGCATTGGCCGAGGCTGATGTGGGCATCGCCATCGGGACCGGTACGGATGTCGCTATTGAGGCCGCCGACGTGGTGCTGATGTCCGGCGACCTGACCGGCGTGGTCAACGCCTTTGACATATCAGCACGCACCATGCGCAACATTCGCCAGAACCTGTTCTGGGCGTTTGGATATAACACTTTGCTGATCCCGGTGGCGGCAGGGTTACTCTACCCGGCGACGGGAATGCTGTTGTCACCGGTGCTGGCTGCGGGGGCGATGGCCTTATCCTCGGTCTTCGTGCTGACGAATGCCTTACGGTTGCGCTGGGTACAACCTGCCATACGGCACAATCCTACAGCCGGCACACCGGCTGATTATGCACTGACACGCGAACAGGTTACTTAGGACGGAGAAAAGTATGAACATCGGAGATGTCGCTGCCCAGTCGGGCCTGCCGGCCAAAACCATCCGTTACTACGAGGATATTGGTCTGATTAAACCCCTGCGGGACGCCAATGGTTACCGCGCCTTCAGGGATAGTGAATTGCACAAACTGACCTTTCTTGGTCGCGCCCGTGCGTTGGGATTTACCATAGAGCAGTGCCGGGCCTTGCTGACCCTGTATGAAGACGAGGGCCGGGCCAGCGCGGACGTCAAGGAAATCGCCAATAAGCACCTTGCGGATATTGAGGCCAAGATCACGGATCTGAAGGCCATGCAGGCAACCCTTACCCATCTGGTCGAGGCTTGCGCCGGGGATCACCGCCCGGATTGTCCTATCCTGCAGGGGTTGAGTGGACCAGCAAAGGAGCCCGTTGCCGGGTAATAGTGGGACCCGGTCAACCAAAATGATCATCAAAAAAAAGCCCCCACCGTTTCCGGTAGGGGCTTTGAAGTTTTAATGCTGCTATCTTAGTCTTCCTGCGGAAGGATCAGGTTCAGGACCACCGCAACCAGTGCGGTCGGTGCAACAGCTGAAGTTGCCAGAACCTTAACCACGCCCGGCAGATACTGAACTGCGCTCGGAACAAGGTTCAGCCCAAGCCCAACCGCCAGCGACATGGCGATGATGATCATGTTGCGGCGGTTCATTTTGACCTCTGACAGCATGTTCATGCCGGCCGCTGCGACCATGCCGAACATGACAATCACACCACCACCCAGAACGGGCATTGGCATGGAGGCAATGACAGCACCGATCTTCGGCAGAAGGCCGCAGACAATCAGGATGATCCCGCCGATGGTCACAACATGGCGGCTCATGACGCCGGTCATGCTGACAATGCCGACATTCTGGCTGAACGATGTGTTCGGAAGACCACCAAAGACCGCAGCCACCGCTGTTCCAAGTCCGTCTGCATAGGTTGCGCCGGCAATCTCTTCATCCGTGGCGTCACGATCCGCGCCCGCCTTGGCCGTCGCCGAGGCATCGCCAACGGTTTCAATCGCCGAAACAATACAAACCAGCGTGACAGCAATTACCGCGCCAAGACTGAAGGAGAAACCGTAAGGCATTACCTGCAGGCCGGTGATCCAGCTTGCCTTGGCAACGCCGCCAAAGTTTACCATGCCAAGGGCATAGGCGAGGAGATAGGCTGCCACCATTCCAAGGAGGATCGCAGCATTGGAAATGACACCCTTGCCCCAGAATTTACAGGCGAGAGCCACAACCACAACGGTCAGAGCGACCGACCAATGCTTGAGAGAGCCGAAGCTTTCTGCAGCCATCTGGAAATCGGCGGCTCCGCCAGCGGCGTATTTGATAGCTACCGGGATCAGGTAAAGCCCGATTGCCAGGATAACCAAGCCGGTTACCAATGGCGGGAACAACCAGCGCAGGCTCTTAATTACCGAACCTAGCGCAAAATGGATGACGCCACCAATCAGGCAGGCTGTCAGTGCAACGCCCAGCCCTTCGGTCGCAGCCACACCGGCCAACACGCCGACAAAAGCAAAGGACGTACCTTGCATGATCGGAAGTCGCGCACCGACCGGGCCGATGCCAACAGTCTGAAATAATGTTGCGATACCCGCAAATAGCATGGCCATCTGGATCAGATAGACCTGTTCCGTTCCGCCAAATGCCAGCCCTGCCGCACCTGCCACAATGATCGAAGGTGTCACGTTTGAGGCGAACATTGCCAAAACGTGTTGCAGACCAAGTGGAATGGCCTGTGTCATCGGTGGTGTAATATTTGGATCGCGAAGGTTCACTCCGCTGGTTGCATCAGTCATTTTCGTCCCTCTTCTGATATGCACCCCCTGAGCCGGGGCGTCTGGTCGTTTCATTGCCCTCTTACCGGGGCCTGCACTAATAATGGGTCACTATGTCGCAGCTTCTACCACATATTGTGGCTCCAGCCAAATCTCCTCTAAGTTTGCTGCATCTCCAATCCAGTCGAGTACTGCAAAGATCGCCGGTTCCTGTAGGGGGGTCAGTACCCCATGCCAGGTGCCGCGGTGATAATTCACCCCTTGACCGGGTTCGGTCAGAAAGGCGCGCGGGATGCCGGGCTTACCGCCCTCGTCCTGGGCTACGATGACCAGAAATGGTTTTGCTTGCATCGGTATGAAGGCCTGTGAGCCCAGCGGGTGACGTTCAAGCAATTCAACCCGTAGCGGCAGCGTGCGGGCCTGAGCCTTGAACAGCGACAGACCCGCTCTGCCTTCTGGTGCGAAATCCAGATTAGCGCGGTCGTGAAACCGCCCGCACATGCCCTGATTGATCACCTTGTCGGCGTCCCCGACCGCCTCAAGCACGTCGCCAAAAGGCGCAAAGGCTCTGGCGCAGAGTGGCTCGGTGCGGATGGAAATGGCCTCGCTCATGGCAAGGTCAGTTCCGGATGGCGGTTGACGTCCTTGTACAAAAGGTAACGAAAGGGTGTGTCGCTGGTGGTGATACAGGCTTGCGGACAAAAGGCACGCAGCCACATGAAATCACCCGGTCCGACCTCGACCCAGTCCTTGTTCAGCAGGTAACGCGCCGTACCTTCCAGCACGTATAACCCGTGCTCCATCACATGAGTTTCCGCGAAGGGAATGCGGCCTCCGGGCTGAAAGGTGACAATATTAACATGCATGTCATGGCCAATATCCGCCGGATCCACAAAACGCGTTGTGGCCCACTTTTCTGTGTCTGGCATGGACGTTGGCGTTACTTCCGCGTCCGAGGTCACAAAGGCGGCTGGCACTGAACTACCCGGTGCTGGCACATAGCGTTTACGTATCCAGTGGAATTTGAAGGCTGCATCCCCAAGGTTCACCACCGACCAATCCGTGCCCGGCGGGATATAGGCATAGCTGCCGGGCGCCATATCATGGGCTTTGCCCCGGATAGACAGCCGCCCATGGCCCTCGGCAACAAACAAAACGGCTTCGGCATGGCGGTCGGGCTCAGGCTGGTCCGAGCCACCGCCGGGCGCCACCTCGACTGCATATTGTGCAAAGCTTTCGGCAAAACCCGACAAGGGACGCGCCAGTATCCAGGCGCGGGTTGATTGCCAGCCGGGCAGGGCCGAGGTCACGATGTCGCGCATGGTTTCGGCCGGTAGGAAGGCGTAGGCTTCAGTGAAAACGGCGCGCCCTTCAGGGTCACCCGATTGTGGCGGTAAGCCACCCATTGGGAAGGCATAAGCGGTCATGGTAGCAACTCCTCAAGACGCAGCATGGCGATCCGTTCAACCTGCGCGCAGGCTTCTTTGAACTCGACTTTGCTGTGATTAGTTATGCGGCGCTCGAAGGCTTTCAGGATGCCAGCTTTGTCATGGTCACGTACGGCGATGATGAAGGGAAACCCATGTTTTTCCACATATTCCTGATTGAGCTGGGTGAAAGTCTCGCGCTCTTCATCCGTCAAAAGGTCCAACCCGGCGCTTGCCTGCTCAGCGGTGCTTTCATCTGTCAGTTCCTTGGCTGCAGCCAGTTTACCTGCCAGATCCGGATGCGCGGTTAAAACGCCCAGTTTTTCCGACCATGTGGCAATGCGAAACATGCGTGCCAAGGCGTTGTGAAGGCCAATGGCGCCATCATGCGCAGGCCCCAGCTCCAGCTCAAAAGCGCGTTCGGCAATCCATGCAGAATGCTCAAACACCCCGCCATAGGTTTCGACGAATGTTTCTTTGTCCATGGCGCTGGGCCGGGTGCGGCGCACATGCGGATGCTCGGTTGCCCAATGGCGGGCAATGTCTATCCTGCGCGGGCACCAGACGCCCTCAAAGCCCTGTATATATTCGATAAACTTCTTCAGCCCCGCCAGTTTTCCGGGCCGTCCGATCAACCGGTTATGCAGGCCCACCGACATCATTTTCGGCGCGCCTTCCAGTCCCTCTGCATAGAGCACATCAAAGGCGTCGCGCAGATAGGTAAAAAACTGCTCGCCGGTAATATATCCCGGCGCGGTTGCAAAACGCATATCATTGGCTTCCAGCGTATATGGAATGACCAGTTGGTTCAGATCGCCGATTTCCACCCAATAGGGCAGATCATCATCATAAGTGTCCGAGACATAGGCAAAGCCGCCTTCTTCGGCGACCAAACGCACAGTATTTGTACTGCAGCGCCCGGTATACCAGCCCAGAGGGCGTGCACCGGTCACCTCCTCATGCAGGCGCACAGCTTCCTTTATGGCTGCGCGTTCTTCCTCTTCTCCCATATCCTTGTGCTCAACCCATTTCAGGCCGTGCGAAGCGATTTCCCAGCCCGCTTCCTGCATGGCGGCAACCTGAACCGGGCTGCGCGCCAATGCGGTGGCAACGCCGTAAATGGTGACGGGGATGTTTGCGCCGGTGAACAGACGATGCAGGCGCCAGAACCCGGCTCGCGCTCCATAGTCATACAGGGATTCCATGTTCCAGTGACGCTGGTCGGGCCAGGGGGCAGCACCTGGAATGTCCGACAGAAACGCCTCCGAGGCGGCATCCCCGTGCAACACATTATTCTCGCCGCCCTCCTCGTAGTTCAGGACGAATTGTACAGCGACACGGGCGCCACCCGGCCAATTAGGGTCGGGCGGTACCGGGCCATACCCGGTCAGATCACGTGGATAGCGTTGCAACTGGACTGCACCTCTTCTCGCGCTTTCTTTCAGGTTATCTGAAAAAACCACAGCTGGCTTTCAAAAAATCCTGAAAAGACCTATTGCCTGACCTTATCTCTCTCGCATTTTCGCGCCAGCATTGGCAGAATGGAGGAAACGAAAGGACAGATTATGGCCCAAGGCTATCTGACAACACATGTTCTGGACACAGCTTTGGGCGTGCCCGCCGCTGGCATACGCATTGAGCTTTACCGAGTTGAGGGTAAGGGTCGTACAAAACTGGCAGAGTGTGTCACCAATTCAGACGGGCGCACGGATACGCCCATTTTGCCAGCGGAGGAATTTGCACCCGGAAATTACGAGCTGGTATTTCATGCGGGTGGTTACCTGAATGTTACCGGACAAGCCCGCGATCTCCCCTTGTTTCTGGATGAAATTCCCATCCGTTTTGGCATGAGTGACCCGGATGCACATTATCACGTGCCCCTGCTGCTTTCGCCCTATGGGTATTCAACCTACCGGGGCAGTTAACCCCTTCATCTTGGCTAATATACCTCCGCCGGAGGCCTCAAATCCGCGCGCAGCGCGCCACGCCCAATCATTAATACCCCGTCAGGGGTGGCTCATGGGCGGGAGCACCGCCTGATCAAGCCATTCGGATACGGCCAGACCCTGCAATTCCCGCAATAATTTACGGATCATGGCCTGTTCATAGCTGGCGAAGTCATGGGCTTGTTCGGTGAAAGCGTCGGGTCCGGAAATGACCAATGTTCTGAAATAGGTGTCCAGATCTCCATTTGCCTCGCCACCATTGCCAATAACCAGCGCATTGATCGTGATTCCGTCAAACGCCGGCTGGTCATTCACATCCTGCGGACGCGGCCCGGTATTTGCCCGCCCGTCGCCGGAAATGTCCAGCGTACGCTTCCAGCATTTCTCGTGTTCGCTCAACAAAGCCACGCCGTATGTCATGCCGAGCCCCAGAGCTGTTGAGGGGCCGGCTGGTATGCGCTCTACTGCTGACAGCTGGCTGACAATGGCGTTCAGAACGGACCCGTTGGTGATATCCGTCCACGGCAACAACATACGTTGGAAATCAGGCGCACTCCATTCATACACGGCCAGACGTACCGGTGCCTGCGGCATGGACAGCAGCGTTTCACTGACTTCCGGGCTGGTCAGGGCTGCGACAAGTCCATCCAGCTGCAAACGGTATTCATCCGCGTCAACAGAGCCCGAAACATCCAGCCCCATTGCCAGGGCCTGTCGGCAAGGGGCTGCATTTGCCAGTCCGGCAAACAAGATCAGGGCAGCGCTTGCCCCTACCAGTGCCCGGTATTTTCCATGCTTGCCCATGGTTCCTCCGGTTCGCGCGCTCCACCCATCTGCAACAGTTCGATCGAGATGTTATCGGGGCTGCGCACAAACGCCATGCGCCCATCGCGGGGCGGGCGGTTGATGGTGACACCGTTGGCCTGAAGATGGGCGCACATGGCGTAGATATCCTCAACATCATAGGCAAGATGGCCAAAATGACGGCTGTCTGATGGCAGGCCATCATCCCCGTCCCAATTATAAGTCAGTTCAACCGGGCATTCCTCTTGCCCCTCGGGGGCCATGAAAACAAGGGTGAAACGCCCGTTTTCATAGTCAGAATGGCGGGTTTTCTTTAAGCCCAGCAGCTCAAAGAACGCAATGGATGCGTCCAGATCCTTGACCCGGACCATGGTGTGCAGATAACGGATTTTCATGTGGTTTCCTCTTTTTCCGGACAGAATAAGCAGAAGTGATGCCGGGGGAAACCCTACGGCATATCGTGGTTGGGTAGAAGGCCCCCCCTATATATAGTGAGGCCAGCACAGCAACCCGAAAGAGATTCGCCATGAGCCTGACACCGGAACAACAAGCTGAAATAAATGAACAACGCAGCACCCCCAACCAGACCCTGCGCGCGGTCTCTCCCGGCATGGAGGCGCATCTTTATACCGCGCAACCAGTGCTGGATCACGGTTTTGTCCGGGTGATTGATTATATGGGCGACGATTCAGCGATCTGTCAGGCAGCGCGCGTCAGCTATGGTAAGGGCACCAAGGCGGTATCTAATGACGAGGGGCTGATCCGCTACCTCATGCGTCACTGGCATTCGACCCCGTTTGAAATGTGCGAAATCAAATTGCATGTGAAGCTGCCCGTCTTCGTGGCGCGCCAATGGATCCGCCATCGCACCGCCAATGTGAACGAATATTCCGCGCGCTATTCCATTCTGGACCGTGAGTTTTACATCCCCGCCCCGGAAAACATCGCCGCGCAATCGGTGATCAACAATCAGGGCAGGGGGGCTGTGCTTGAGGGTGAAGACGCCGCCCGCGTGCTGGAGATCCTCAAAGGCGACGCCAATCGCGCCTATGACAATTACGAGACCATGATAGACGAGGACGGTCTGGGTCTGGCACGTGAGCTTGCCCGTATGAACCTGCCCGCCAACATTTACACCCAATGGTACTGGAAGGTGGACCTGCACAATCTTTTCCACTTCCTGCGCCTGCGCGCCGACAGCCACGCGCAATACGAAATCCGCGTCTATGCGGAAGAAATCTGCAAAATGGTCGCCGACTGGGTACCCTTTGCCTACCGCGCGTTCGAAGATTACCGCATGGGCGGTGAAACCCTGTCAGAAACCGCGCTGGACTGCGTACGCCGCATGGTGCGTGGGGAAGAGGTGACACAGGAAAACTCCGGCATGAGCAAAGGCGAATGGCGCGAGTTTGAGGGGGTTTTGAAGGGGTGAGCGAGCGGGAATACTATTCACTTGAAGAAGCTCTAGATCTGATACTTGGAGAGCTTATTCCAGAAATGGAATCTCTCAAGTTCGATCAAAATAATTGGCGTGAGCTTGCGACGTATTCAAACTACTCCTCCATCTTGGAAATGGGATATTCAATCCTGCTCCTGATACAAAATGATTTGGGCTTCCACGGTTACCCCCTTGCACGAGGGATGCTTATCGCGATTGCCGATTTGAAGAACCTCGTACGTGAAGAATGTTATGAGCTCGATGCTGAGTACTCACTTGAACAAAGGGTTTTTTCGCAACTGAAGGATGCAAAAAAGGGCAATCCATACCTTGCGGGCATTGCAGCGCTCCCAAAACTCGATGAGTTGATTGCTGAGAAAAAAGAAAGAGTTGAAGAGTTATTTGAAAAAGGTGCGCGAGAGATCCCAGACGAGCAAAAATTAAAAAGGGCAGGTATGTCAAATGAGTACGATGGCCTCTATCGAGCTTTCTCACAACATTCCCACGGTGCAACAACTGCGCTCATATCCCGACACGTGAGACCCGGGGAAGATGAAAGTTTTAAGCTAGTTGCGTTTGATCATGGCAAACCCGACGAATTTAGAGCGATGACAACAACCGTATTTGAGTTCCTTCAGGGCGCCGCAGAGGAAATTCGGACTTTCCGGAGCTCTAAATAGATTTGTTGCCGGAATTTTCTCCCGGCATCGCCGGGCAGCGTCCGACCGCCCCCACGGGCGGGCGCTTCTCGCCCACCCGCGGTCGGTCGCTGCCCTTAGTGGGGAGGTTCTGTAAAAGAAATTGCCTCAGGCGCTAAATGGGCAAAGAAAAACCCCGCGGTGCCGTGAAGCACCGCGGGGTTAATCATTCCCGAAAGGGAAAATCTTTTGGTGAAATGTGTTAAGCGGGATTGGAATTCACCCCAAGTGTGGGCGAATTCCAATGCATTTTTCCAAGAAACACATATTCCCCTTTAGTCAACCAGCGAGATCGAACCAGCGGACTGACGGCCGTCGCGGCCCTCTTCCAGTTCGAATTCTACTTTCTGGTCGTCGGCCAGGCCTGTCAGGCCTGCACGCTCAACAGCCGAGATGTGTACAAACACGTCTTTTCCGCCCGCGTCAGGTGCGATGAAGCCGAAGCCTTTAGTTGGGTTAAACCATTTTACGGTGCCAGTGGCCATATCCGTATCTCCTATTTACGTCGCCCGCATTGTGCAGCGACCTGGTAGCGCAGTCTGGTCAGAACCGGCTGCTAGAGATAGGAGGCGGATAGATAGATCTGTCGTACCCGGCCCATATGAGGGCCGGGGGGCAGGAAATCAAGTATTAATCGCGTTTTAGCCGTCTATCAGCTTCAATTCGCCAGCCGATTGGCGGCCATCGCGACCTTCGACCATTTCGTATTCGATCTTCTGGTTGTCTGCCAGTCCGGTCAGGCCTGCGCGTTCCACGGCTGAGATATGCACAAACACATCATTACCGCCGCCATCGGGCGCAATAAAGCCAAAGCCTTTGGTGGTGTTGAACCATTTTACGGTGCCAGTGGCCATCCGTCTTCCTCCGCTTGGTGCCCGCCAGCACGATTGCGGCGGGGTGTGCAGCCGGTCTTCGTCGCATTCGGCTGCCTCTCTGTTGCGGAGGCGGTCGTCTGGTAGAGCCTTCTTCACGGGATCAAGCCTGCGGCGAAATCGGGCGAAAATCAAGTAAAACCATTGTGGGCTGGGAACCTGCAGGGCTTGGCACCGGGGTAAAGCCCACCTATCTGTGGTGCCACACAGGAGGAATTCATGCGCAACGCAGCACTGGTATTGGGGATTATCGCCGGTATTTGGGGGATGATCGTGGGGTTTTTTGGCTATGGCTATACTGAATTCATCGCGTGGTTTGGGGAGGTCCCTGACCTTGCCGAACAGGTGGATCATCCGACGCGTGTGCGCACGTTAGGTTTGCTGGCACCCATCCTGGCGATAGCCGGAGGCGCTATGGCGCGTTCGGCAGCACTGGTAGGCGGTGGGCTATTGCTGGCTTCGCTGCAGGCATGTACTGGGCGTTCGGTTTTAACGTATTTACCATGTTTCCGGTGGCGATGGCCGGGCTGGGTGGGCTTCTTGCCTTAGCAGCCACCAAGCCCGACCCGCATTAATCAGTTGTAATTCTACCAGCAAGGAACCGGTCCAGAGAAAGTGGTCCGGCACCCTTTACCACCAACACCACCAAAATGGTGACCCAAAACAACCGTTGATCAAGGATCAGGCTGCCAGAAAACCGATCAAACCAGGCGCCAAGAGTTTCAGCATGGGCAATGCCGCCATGGCCATACAGGTCGGTAAGGGTCTGTACGAAAACGAAGCCGATCATGCCAAGGGCGGCAAGCCGGGTGAACAGGCCAACCAGTATCAGGGCGGGCAAAATGAACTCGGCCCAAGTACCCGCCAGAACCACCAGATAGTGAAACACACCAAGGTTTGAAACGTCATAGCCCGCAGCTTCGATGGCTTTCGGGAAAATCTGGTAGTAAGCCCCGTCGGCGGGAAAAAGCCACCCCATCAATCCATCTCCGACCTTCAGCTTGGCCGAATGGATATAGTAGACGAACAGGGTCGCGACGAAGGTGAAACGGACGAGCGTGGGCAAAAGGTAAGGCGCGCTGGCCTCGATTTTTGCAAATAGTGAGTTGTGTAAAGTTATCAGGCTGTTCATGGTCTTATCCCTGTTCTATCCCTGTTATGGCGGCCCCGGAAATCAAAACCCCTAACGCGTTTGTCAGGTCAAATCCGGGTTCATTGGTTTTGGTCTTGCCGAGGGCGGCGCCAAAGCTGTCCTTTTGCATCAGCGCCTCGATGAAATCGGCGCCACCAGATGGCAGGACCTGCACCAGCGGGTCAAAACCGACGCGCGAGACCAGCACATCCTCGCTGCGCATTTGTGGCTTGGGCGAACCGTCCTGAGAGTTGGCCAGCCAGATGGCGTGGATGGGCCAGTGCGAGCGTCGGACGAAGACCGAAGGAGCCAGAAGCAGCTTTGCGCCCATCAGGGCTTCAGTTGACAATGCCTGCAAAGCGGCCGGGTCGATCGGGTCAGCGTCCCCGGCGTGGTAGGATTGGCGGATGGCTTGTTCCAGCATTGCAACATCCGGCAGGTAGCCCAGATGAGAAACGGGTTTGAATTTGCGCAGGAATTTCGGAAACTTGTCGCCGTAATACATCAACATGGGGGAGGTTGGCGGGTGCTGGCGTAAAAAGACACCTGCCATTGCCTGAAAAAACTCCTGCCCCACCAGTTTCAGAACCACCGGGAAAGCCACTTCCAGCGCTTCGGTCAGGGACACGGCGGCGTTGTTGCGATAGACGTTGAAACGCTTGCCCGCCGGGCGGCCTTGCTCGTCCACCATCCCTTTGGGGACAGGAATGTTCGGGTCAAGAATTGCCTGGCGAAACTGGGTCTGGCTGACCTTCATGCGGGTACCTCTGTGCGCGCGGGGGTCAGGGTGCTGACGGCGCGGGCGGCTTCGGCTTCCAGCACCGGCCAGTCAGGCACGTCATTGTCCCACTCGATCAGGGTGGGGCGCGGCCCGGCTTTGTCTATTGTGTAGTCGTATAATGCCCAAACGGCCCCGACGACCGGGTGGCCGTGATCATCAATCAACAGCGGGCGGCCCTGATCATCGCTGTCGGCTGCGTGGCCGCCAAGATGGATTTCCCCCACAAGATCAAGTGGATAGGCTTTAATATAGGCGCGCGGGTCAAAGGACATATTGGTGGCCGAGACAAAGACGTTATTGACGTCAAGCAGCAGGCCACAACCTGTTCGGCGGGCAACCTCGCGCATGAAATCGGGCTCAGACCAGGTGCTTTCGGCAAAAGCCAGATAGGAGGACGGGTTTTCCAGCATCATCCGGCGGCCAATCGCTGTTTGTAATTCGTCCACGTGCTCAGCAACGCGGGTCAGGGTGGCATCTGTATAGGGCAGCGCCAACAGGTCATTCAGATAGGCGCCGTCATGGGTGGACCATGCCAGGTGTTCAGAGAAGGCAGCAGGTTTCAGCCAGTCAACAAGGTGACGCAGGCGGGCGAGGTGATCAGGGTCCAGCCGTCCTTCGCCGCCGATCGAAAGGCCAACGCCGTGGCAGGAAATGGGAAATCTTTCAGTCAAATGGCGAAGCTGCGCCAGCGCGCGCCCGCCTTCACCCATATAGTTTTCAGCATGAATTTCGAGCCAGCTTACGTGGCCCGGATCTTTGATAATATCCTGAAAATGTTGTGGTTTATAACCTAGCCCAGCGCCGTTAGGCAGGTGGGAGGTAAAGTGTTTCTTTTCGGGCATTCAATTCTTCCTGAAAGAAAGCCCCCGCGCCAATTGGCACGGGGGCCAGGGGCTTTATGCCGGGATGTCACGCTCCAGCGCTTCCAGCGAACCCATACGGGCTGTGCCGTCTGCCATGTCGGGAAGTTCCATCGTGGTGCAGGTGCCGGCGGGAACGACGCTCCAGGCGTTGCCCTGATAATCGGCGGTTGAAGAGCCGGCACAGGTAGTGCCCGGGCCTGCGGCGCAGTCATTTTCTCCGGCCAGTGAGACACCGAAACATTTTTCGGTGTGGCTATCAGCGGCAGCTGGCAAAGCATGGATAGCAACGGCAGCGGCAACAGCACCGGCAACAGCGAGGGTCTTGGATTGATATGACATGTAGTCTTCCTTTTTTGTCTTTCAAAAACATATCGCGCATCCGGCGATGGCTATTTGCTAGCGAGGAGGTGTGATCACTACCAATCACAGGCTCGTGCAGCACGGTCCTGTGAAAGACATGAAACAAACGGTTTTGTGATTTGTACGTGAAAAGGGCGCCAGTTCGGCGCCCTTTTTTGTTTGGTTTCAGGTGGTTGCTACCTGACGTCCGGGGGCAGGGCCTCGTCCTTCAGGCTGGCAATAACCTCGTCCAGTGCCACAACACTTGTGCGTTTCTCGCCAAGACGGCGCAGGGTAACATTACGCTCTTCCACTTCGCGCTGCCCGATGGCCAGGATCACGGGCACTTTACCCAGAGAATGTTCTCGCACCTTGTAGTTGATCTTCTCGTTACGGATGTCCGCCTCGGCACGTACGCCAACGGCCCGCAAGGCTTCAACCACCTCATGTACAAAGTCATCGGCGTCCGACACGATCGAGGCAACCACGACCTGACGTGGTGCCAGCCAGAAGGGCAGGCGGCCCGCATGGCTTTCTATCAGGATGCCGATGAAACGCTCAAAAGAGCCCAGCGTGGCGCGGTGCAGCATGACGGGCCGGTGCTTGGCACCATCTTCGCCGATGTAATTGGCGTCCAGCCGCTCGGGCAGGACGAAATCCACCTGATGGGTGCCGCATTGCCAGTCGCGGCCAATGGCGTCGGTCAGGACAAACTCCAGCTTCGGCCCGTAAAACGCGCCTTCACCGGGGTTAAGCTCAAACTCGCAGCCCGCAGCCGTTGTGGCATTCATCAAAGCCGCCTCGGCCTTATCCCAGACCTCATCTGACCCGGCACGCGTTTCAGGCCGGTCCGAGAACTTTACCTTGAAGCTGTCAAAGCCAAGGTCCTTATAGACCTGCGACAGGAATTCAATAAAACGGCTGGTTTCCGCTTCGATCTGCGCTTCGGTACAGAAAATATGCGCGTCATCCTGGGTAAAGCCGCGCACCCGCATGATCCCGTGCAGAGCACCGGATGGCTCATAACGGTTGCACGAGCCGAACTCGGCCATGCGCAGGGGCAGGTCGCGGTAGCTTTTCAGCCCCTGGTTATAAATTTGAACGTGACAGGGGCAGTTCATCGGTTTGAGCGCGTTGACGGATTTTTCGCGCGCATGTTCTTCGTCAACCTCGACGATGAACATGTTTTCCCCGAACTTGTCCCAGTGGCCGGACCGTTCCCAAAGCGAGCGTTCCACCACTTGCGGTGTATTCACCTCGACATAGCCGCCCTTGGTTTGCATCCGACGCATGTAATCCTGCAGCTCAGTATAGATGCGCCAGCCATTGGGGTGCCAGAAAATCTGCCCCGGTGCTTCCTCCTGCATATGAAACAGGTCCATCTCGCGGCCCAGCTTGCGGTGGTCGCGTTTGGCGGCCTCTTCGAGCATGTTCAGATGCTTGCGCAGACCTTCTTTGTTGCGAAAGCCAACGCCGTAGATGCGTTGCAGCATGGCGCGGTCACTGTCGCCGCGCCAATAGGCCCCGGCGACGCTCATCAGTTTGAACGCATCGGCGGGCACCTGACCGGTATGCTGCAAATGCGGCCCGCGGCACAGATCTTGCCAATGGCCGTGCCAGTACATGCGCAGGGGTTCATTGCCGGGAATGGCCTCGATCAGTTCAACTTTGTAGGGCTCTTCGTTGGCCTCATAAAAGGCGACGGCGCGGTCGCGTTCCCAAATCTCTGTGGTGACAGGATCGCGGCGGTTGATGATCTCTTTCATCTTGGCCTCGATCCCTTCGAGGTCTTCGGAGGTGAAGGGCTCTTCCCGATCGAAATCATAGTACCAGCCGTGTTCGATCACCGGACCGATGGTAACTTTAACGTCCGGCCACAACTCCTGCACCGCGCGCGCCATGATATGGGCCGCGTCGTGACGGATCAGTTCAAGCGCCTGTGCTTCGTCTTTCAATGTGTGAATCGCGATCGAGGCATCTTCGGTGATTGGCCATTGCAGGTCCCAATGCTGGTCATTCACCGTGGCGGAAATGGCCTTTTTCGACAGGGAATTGGAAATGCCGGCGGCTACTTCGGCAGGGGTTACGCCGGATGCGTATTCACGTGCGTTGCCATCGGGGAAAGTCAGGGAAATCTGGGCCATGTGTGGCTCCTCGTCAGTTTGGCGCCTACGAAACGCCCGGTTGCGGGTATATGCGCGTGTTTTGCTGCAGCTTTTAAGGCAAGTCAAGTGACGCTTTTATTCAAGACGCACCCATGCCCATCTGATATTATGGTGCCAATATTTCAGGAGGGAAACATGCGGTTAGGATATGTGATTCACTATGTAAAGAATGTTGCGGAAACCCTCGCGTTTTATGAGCGTGCTTTCGGATGCGCACGGAAATTTTTAACCGATACCGGCGACTACGGCGAGCTGGATACAGGTGAAACCATACTGGCTTTTGCCTCTGAGAAAATGCTGCGGCAGGCTGGGAAGACGCCCGGGCAAGCGGATCCGAAAATGCCGGTTTCAGAGATCGCTTTCGTGACGGAAGACGTGGAAGCCGCCTTTACAACTGCATTGGAAAACGGTGCCCTTTCCCAACAGGATCCCACGCAGATGCCGTGGGGGCAGACAATTTCCTATGTCAGTGATCTGAACGGTTTTTGGGTGGAAATCTGTACGCCGGTCGCCGGGTAAGTTTCGCTTTCAACGCCCAGCAATGCGCGTGGCTCAATACCCTTCCAGTGCGCCGCCCTTGTCAAGGATTTTGATCAGCGGTTGCAGTTCTTCCTCGTAATTTTTCCAGGCCCCAACTGAAGACGAATACAGTTTCTGCCGCACCTGAAAGGCGCTGAGCGTTTTGACGCGGCGGGTGTTTTTATAAAACTCTAGGCAGGAATCTTCCCATTCCAGCCCGCAATAGTCGATCAACCGACGCGTTTCCTCTTCGGGGTTCTCAATCAGGTCCTCGTATTTGATTTCATAGAATGAGTCCGGTGCCACATTTTTCCAGTAAGCCTGCATGTCAACAAAAAGCAGATATTGACGGGCCAGTGCCTCAAGATCGGTGGAATAAGAATGAGCGCCCGATTGGAACCGGTTTTTATAGATCGAGAGGCAATTGTCGCGTGGATCACGCCGCAAAACAACCATCCGTCCCGAAGGGAGTGCTGCGGCAAATATGCCGGAATACTCGCATGACATTATTGCCTTGTCGGTTACTATTTCCGCGTCAGGGAACAGGCGATGATAGGCTTGGGTGATGCCCGTGCCGATTTGGTTCAGATCGCGCTTGGTCAGATTTTTACCTTCAATATCTATGGGGTCGATGACTGACGTTATCTCTTGAGCTACAATGCCCACTTCACCAGCTGCCGTGACCCTGCTATGGCTGGAGACTATTTGCTCGACCAAAGTTGTGCCCGAGCGTGGCATGCCGGTAATTTGGATGCTGCCGGGGAACAGAGTATCCGCTGTTGACGGATATTCACCCTTGGTCAGCAAATCATCCACCCCCTCAAACATTCGTTTTATTGTGCCCATTTTCCCCTTGGCGAGTTTCTCGTTAGGGGGAAACCTTTTTCGTTCTTGATCATTGGCTTCGCGCAGGTATTTAAAACTTTGGGCATAATCCCCCCAGTCATCGTGAACTTTAGCCAAAGCAAAGCCTAGCTGTGACCGTGTGTCTTCTTCTTCGTTTTTATTTTCATGAGCGGATTTCATTGCTTCAAGGATGGGGTCATCTTTGGTGACCTTGCCTGCGCGCGTATAAGCCAGAAGCAGGTTGCCGCTTTTCACGCCCATATCAACAAGTTTGACGATTGCCGCACGCATCCTGTCAAATTCCCCTGCCAGCATGCTGAAATTAGCGTCGAGACTAAGAATATCGACTGAATCCGGGTGGGCCTTTACCAATTCATCAAGTATTCTCTTGGCCTCGTCATTTTGTTCGAGGTCCGCCAATGTTGTCACCAGAATGGCTTGTTCAGGCGTGCCCATTGGAAGTTTTCGGGCCGCTGTAAGGGCCTGGTGGGCCTCCTCTGTACGCGCCGTGGCTTGATAGGATTTTGCAAGATGCAAAAGTAACCGGGGCTCCTTAGGCAGAGATTTTCTTGCTGTTACAAGGTGTTGTATGGCTTTTTCGGAGTTATTCATAGAGCTGTGCAAAATGCCAAGCGACATATGGGCAAATGGTGAATCGCTAGCCATCTCAAGCGCCTTGCCCAAATGTTCTCCCGCTTCGTCGTAGCGCCCGGTTCCCAGCATTAATTGTCCAAGTTGCAGCCGGGCTTCAAAATATTCAGGGTCCAGTGAAATTGCCTTTTCGTAAGAATACTTTGCCAGTTCCGTATTGCCCATCTGGGCAAAACTGGCGGCACGAATGGTATGTAACGGAGCCGATTTGGGACTTTTCTTAATGAGTTGCGATGCAAGCTTTTCCGATTCCTGGAATTTGCCGGCCATATAGGCCGCCCGCGCCTTTTGAAAATCTGCTTCGGAAACTCCAACCAGCTTGGCAACACCCTTTTTGTTGCCGGTGACGGCTTTGTTTTGAAGTTGTTTCAAAACTGTGGGCGCCAGCTTTGCGGTCCTTGCACTTTGTAAAACCTTTCCCATGCCCTTTTTGTCTTTAAGGGCAATCTCGGTATCCATTAATGCCAACCAAATCCCCGGCTCTTTAGGCCGTAGTTTCAAGGCGGTCGTTAGGTGTTTTTTGGCCACTTTAGCTTTGCCATTTTGTAGCTCAATCCGGGCCAGATGAAAGTGGGATTCGGCTGATTTTGGATGCGCTGTGATGAGTTGGCGGAAGATTGTCCGTGCAACATCAGGTTTCCCGGAGGCAAGGGCTGCTTTGGCGCGGTTAAATTGTTCCTGCGGTGATATCATGGATGCCCATCCTGTTTTGTAAGTCTTGGATCTCATTATCATCAGGCCTCGGTCTTGACCATTGCCAGAAAGCGACACTAAACCAAAGCGCGGTCTTAGAAGTAGGTGAAGGAGGCGGTGGTGCCGAGTCTGGTGACAAAATCAGGGCGTGAGATTGCCTATCATCATTTTATAGGTGTGGAGCCGGGAATCGTTTTTCTGGGTGGCTTCATGTCCGACATGCAAGGCACAAAAGCGATTGCGCTTGAAGAATGGGCGCGTAAAGCAGGGCGCGCGTTCCTGCGGTTTGACTATTCCGGGCATGGTGAGAGCCCGGGTAACTTCAACGAGGGGGCGATAAGCGATTGGGCAGAAGATGCGCAAGCGGCAATTGAAGGGCTGACCACCGGGCCCCAGATTTTGGTGGGTTCAAGCATGGGAGGTTGGATTTGTGCAATTCTAGCCGGAAAAATACCACAAAAAATTGCAGGAATTGTTGGAATTGCGGCAGCACCTGATTTCACCGAAGATTCTATGTGGGCTGATTTTTCATTGTCTCAGCGCAATCAGTTGCAGGAAGAGGGGCAAGTCTTATTGCCATCAGAATATGATGATCCATATCCGATTACACGCAGGCTGATCGAAGACGGTCGTGAAAATCTTGTGCTGCGCAGCCCACTCAATTGCCCGTTTCCAGTGCGCCTTTTGCAAGGCTCCGCGGATGCGGATGTGGATATGTCCGTCGCTCTCAACTTGTTCGAACACGCGACGGGCGAAGATATACGCCTGACATTGGTAAAGGATGCCGATCACCGCTTCTCAACGCCAGTTTGCCTCGGGCTCATCGAAGAAAATGTCGAAGAAATAACCCGGGCCATTGGGGGTGCTGTGTGAAGGAAGCATTGGTTTTAGTTCCGGGCATGATGTGCGATGCCCGGGTATTTGCCCCGCAAATCGAAGATCTGTCGCGCGATTATCCGCTCCACATCGCAAGTATCAACCACCATGAGAATATCCGCCAAATGGCGTTGGCGGTGCTGGAAACCGCGCCGGATAGGTTTGCTTTGGCGGGATTGTCCATGGGTGGGATCGTTGCAATGGAGATATTGCGCCGAGCGCCTGAAAGGGTAACGCGGGTGGCCTTGATCTCGACCACGCCGCTGGCGGAGACCCCGGCCCAGGCTGCCTGGCGTGAACCTCAGATCGTGCGCGCGCGGGCTGGATTCTTGGACGAAGCACTGGAAGAAGCAATGGCGGCAGAAAACCTTGCCCCCCAAACAGGGCGGCAGGAAATTATGCGGCTGTTGCGTAATATGGGGCAAGATTTGGGAGCGAATGTATTCATACGTCAGTCACGCGCCTTGCAAAGACGGCGAGACGCCCAAAACGTGCTGGTCGCTACGAAGGCGACAGCATTGATTTTGTGCGGTAAATTTGACCGCCTCACGCCAGTCAAACGCCATGTCGCAATGGCAGAGCTTGTTGCCCATAGTGAATTAGTCGTGCTTGAAAATGCGGGCCATTTGCCGGTTTTAGAGGCCCCCGAGGAAACCAATAAGGCCCTGCGCAAATGGATGGAACGCCCCCTGATGCTGCGCTAGCGCTTCGTAACTTTTTTACCGGAACTTTTTAGCTTTTTGGCCTGCTGCGCGTGGCGCCCGGCATTGGCGTCAATGAAATCAAGCACAAGTGGGCGGATGTTGTTGCGCCAGGATCGTCCGGCAAAAATACCGTAATGCCCGGCACCCTCTTCCAAATGACTGGCCTTTTTATCATCACTGAGGCCGGTACATAAATCCAGCGCGGCGACGCATTGACCAGGGGCTGAAATGTCGTCCTTTGACCCTTCGACCGTCTTTACCGCCACATCGGTAATTGCCCCAATATCAACCTTGTGGTCGTCAACAACAAAGGCGTTTTCAGCGATTTCCCTAGCCTTGAACACACGCTCGACGGTTGAAAGATAGAATTCTGCGGTCATGTCCATAACCGCAAGGTATTCGTCGTAGAATTTGTTGTGTTTGTCGTGGTCCGACCCTTCACCCATGGAAACTGCAAGTATCTGATCGGCAAAGGCTTTTGAGTGCCGTTCGCCGTTCATTGACATGAAAGAGGCTAGCTGCAACAGGCCGGGATAAACCATGCGACCGACACCGGCATATTTAAAGCCAACGCGCTGGATTGCCAGTTCCTCCAGCTGCCCCATAGTAACCCGGGCGCCAAAGTCTGTGACGTCCGTGGCAGCGGCATCCGGGTCAACTGGCCCGCCGATCAGGGTCAAGGTTTGCGGCTGGGCATCCGGGTCAATTTCCGCCAGATAGGCGGTCGCCGCCAGGGTTAGCGGTGCAGGTTGGCAGATTGCGATTACATTGATGTCCGGCCCAAGATGCCGCATGAAATCAACAAGATAGAGGGTGTAATCCTCAATGTCGAACTTGCCTTCGCTCACGGGGATATCGCGGGCATTGTGCCAGTCGGTGACGTAAACTTCACAATCAGGCAGCAGGCTGGCAACAGTTGAATGCAGCAGGGTTGCATAATGGCCCGACATTGGCGCGACCAGCAGGACCCGGCGTTCTTTCAGCGGCCGCCCGGCAACGTGGAAATGTATCAGGTCGCCAAAGGGGCGTTCTACAAGTTTTTCAACATGAACGAGGTGATCACGGCCATCCTCGCAGGTTACCGAATTGATGCCCCAGTCAGGCTTGACCACCATGCGTGAAAACGTGCGTTCAGTCACCTCGCCCCAAGCGGCCATCATCTGCATGGCCGGGGTCGGAAAAAGGCTCATTCCGGGGTAAGATGCGAATGCGCGCGCGGTCGCGCCCAGCCATTGATTGGTGTTTCGGGTCGCTTCCATTAGGTCGTAAGTCGCCATAAAGCGCATGTTGTCACCTTCCTGTTGCGTTCAGGGGTCTTCCCCAAACCGCACAAAACACGTATGCTGCACCTGCAGCAAGTGTAAAGTGGAAACAGCGCGATGACAATGGACGAGCAGGAAACGGGTGCTGATCTGACGCAGCTGAACGAAAATCTGGCAAGAATTGAAGACCTTTCTGCACGGTTGATAGCGGCCCTTGCACACAAGAAACCCGTTCGCCCAAGTCTTCAGGCGCCGGGGTATGATTTGTATATGAAAGCTGCCAATGCCTGGATGGCGCAGGCCATGGCGGACCCGACTAAGATGATGGAGCAGCAGATTTCGTTTTGGAGCGACACGCTGCGTCACGCCACGCAAACTCAGGAAGAGGCGCAGGTTGCGGGGGCTGGGGATAAACGCTTTGCCGGTCCGTTATGGGAGGCAAATCCGTATTACAAATATGTCCGAGCGCAGTATCTGGCCGGACGCGATGCAATGGCGGCAGCTGTAAACGATCTGGAAGGTGTGGACGAAAGCGATAAAGAGCGGCTGGCTTATTTCGCCGGGCAAATCATGGACCTTTATGCGCCGACAAATTTTCTAGCGACTAATCCACAGGCCATGGCGCGTGCGGTTGAGACTGAGGGCCAGTCGCTGGTCGACGGGCTGGAAAACATGGTGCGCGACCTCGAGGCGCATGACGGCGAGCTTTTAGTGACGCTTTCTGACCCGAATGCTTTTGAGGTCGGGAAGGACTTGGCGACATCAGAAGGCGCGGTTGTTTTCCGCAATAAAATGTTCGAGCTGATCCAGTATGCGCCGCGAACAGAGAAGGTGCACACGACTCCGTTGATTATCTTCCCTCCATGGATAAACAAGTTTTATGTTCTTGATCTAAAGGAAAAAAACAGTCTGATCCGGTGGATAACCGAGCAGGGGTTTACCTTGTTTGTGGTCTCATGGGTCAACCCGGATGCCAGCTATCATGATGTTGGCGTGGATGATTATATTGAAGCGGGTTTTATCGCCGCAATTGAAGAAGTTAAGGCGATCTGTGGCGTCAAGAAGGTCAATGTCACGGGTTATTGCATCGGCGGCACCACGCTGGCGCTAACTTTGGCTATGTTGGCAAAGCGCGGGGATGCCTCGGTCAAATCCGCCACGTTCTTCACGACGCTCACAGATTTTTCCGAACCGGGCGAGGTCGGCGTGTTCCTGAATGACGATTTTGTTGATGGGATCGAGGCTGAGGTTGCGGAAAAGGGCTATCTTGATTCCCTTTACATGTCGCGCACCTTTTCATACTTGCGCGCGAATGACCTGATCTATGCACCAGCCGTGAAAAGCTACCTTTTGGGCGAGGCACCGCCAGTATTTGACCTTTTGCACTGGAATGGGGACAGCACCAATTTACCGGCCCGCATGTCGATCGAATATCTGCGTATGTTGTGCCAGCAAAACAATTTTGCAGAGGAAGGTGTTGTTATTTCGGGGGAAAATCTGAAAATTGAGGACATCAAGGTGCCATTGTGCGCTATTGCTTGTGAAACAGATCATATTGCCCCATGGAAAAGTTCCTATGCCGGCATTAAGGCAATGGGTTCTTCTGAGAAACAATTCATTCTTGCGGAAAGTGGTCATATTGCCGGTATCATCAATCCGCCAGCCAAGATGAAATATGGCCATTATACAAATTCTGAATGGCCCGATAGCCCACAGGATTGGCTGCAGAGCGCGGAGTTCCATGAAGGCTCCTGGTGGGGTCGGTGGGCAAGCTGGTTAAGTAAACACGCGGGCAAGAAAATCCCGGCGCGCCAGCCCGGTGATAATCGTGAAATTCTTACCCCGGCACCGGGAACATATGTCGTAGCAACCCCGCAGAAATAAAAAATGCTGCATCGCAGAAAAAAGTCCTGAATACACCTTGCAATGCTGCGATGCAGAATGTATATATTGTGCAAGCGCAGAAAGCCGGATGTTCCGGACCGTATTCAGGAGGCTCTAATGGCCAAAACACAAGATTATAGCAAAGTTATGCAAGACATGATGGGTGCATTCCCCGTAGACATGAGCGCCTTTAATGACGCGTTCAAAAGCTCGGCTGCACTGAACGAGAAATTCGCCAAAGTTGCTCTGGAAGCTGCAGGCAAATCCGCAGAAATTTCGACCAAATGGACCAATGACACCATTACAAAACTGGGTAATGTTGCCGAAGTAAAAGACGAAGCTGCAGATTACGGCAAAGCCATGACCGATTTCGCATCGGCTCAGGCTGAACTGGCTAACGAGAACATGGCAGCCTTCGCTGAAGTCGCCAAAAAAGTTCAAATGGACACTGTTGAACTGATGCTGGCCACAGGCAAAGATTTGGGCGCCGAAGCTCAAGCCGCTGTTAAGAAAGCCACTGACGAAGTGACCAAAGCGGCCAAGAAAGCCACTGCTTCAGCGAAATAAAGTTTCTGAATATCGGTGGCTCCTCCCTGCGCCGATATGAAACTCAAGCGGGCCCGTTTTGGGTCCGCTTTTTTCATGCCGACAAGATCACTTGGTTTTTTTGCCGCAAGCGCGTAGAGTTTTTCTGCGGTGCAACGAAGGAGGCGGGTTTTGGCTGAGAAAAGTGAAAAACTATTGATTAAACGGTATGCCAGCCGGCGGCTTTATAATGCCGAGACGTCCGATTATGTAACGCTTGATGACATTGCGGGCTTTATCCGCGATGGCCGCGAGGTTGAGATCATAGACCTGAAGTCCGGGGATGACCTGACCCGGCAATATCTGCTTCAAATCATTGCAGAACATGAAAGCCGTGGTGAAAATGTGCTGCCGGTTGAGGTGCTTACCGATTTGGTCCGCTCTTACACCTCTCAGGCACAAAGTGTGGTGCCGCAATTTCTGGCAATGTCTTTTGAGATGTTGCGCGATGGCCAGTCAAAGGTGATGGAAAACCTTGGCGGTATGCCAAATCCAATGGCTGGTATGCCGGGGCTGGAGGCGATGCAGGCGCAGCAACAAGCCTTCATGAAGGCGATGACGGGTGGCTGGGCCGCTGGAAAAGAGCCAGAGACGCCCCAAGCTGAGGATGCCAAAGACGAATCCGGGGATCTGGATGACATTCGCGCGCAACTGGCCGAGTTGCAGGCGAAGCTGGCCGGGTTGGGCTAGCCTTGCAGACACCTGGTACGCCTTATTGGTGGGAAACAGGTGCTGAATTGCCGGACCTGCCTGACCGGGCGTCCGAAAGTTGTGAATTAATTATAATCGGGGCCGGTTTTACCGGACTGACTGCAGCTTTGACCGCCGCTCAGACTGGCGCAAAAGTTGTCGTCGTTGATGCCGGTATTCCGGGGCGTGGGGCCTCCAGCCGAAATGGCGGCATGTGCGGCCCACATGCAAGGGTGGCCTTCGAGGCCATGGAAAAAAGTTTTGGTCGCGATGTTGCATCGCAAATATTCCTTGAGATGCCAAAAGCTTATGAGTTCACACGTAACCTGATTGACGCCAACAATATAGAATGCGGATTTCGCCAAACCGGTCGTATTCAACTGGCTGCAACCAAGCGACACTTTGAAGACTTCAAACGTCTGGCAAAGGTTTTAGAGCGGGAAGCCGGGTATAAGGCAGATATCATCGAGCGGGCAGAGCTTGGCGCGCATATCCGCTCGGATCACTATGTTGGCGGGCTGTACTACGCCGATCATGGCGGGCTTAACCCCTGCCAGTTTCATGATGGGTTGATGGCCGCCTGCCTGCGGGCGGGCGTGGAAATTGTGCAAAATTGTCCGGTTTGGGCGGTGAACCGCAAGGCCGAAGGGTTCGAAGTGCGCGTCGCTTCTGGTTTGGTCCGGGCTGATGCGGTGATTTTGGCCACAAACGGCTATACGCGCGCGCCGTTTCGCTGGCACCAAAGGCGTATATTTGCCCTGCCCAGTTTCATCATCGCCACCGAACCGCTTGACAAAGACCTGCTTGCCCATCTGGCCCCCGGTGGCAGGATGATGGTGGAAACCTATTCCAAACATTCCTATTACCGGATTTCCCCGGATGGCAGCCGCATTTTGTTTGGCGGCCGCGCCGGGATGGTGCCTTATGGGCCTGACTTTGCGGCCAAACGCCTGAAACGCACGATGACAGATATCTGGCCAGAGTTGGATGGGGTCAGGCTAAGCCATTCCTGGCGTGGGTATACCGGTTTCAGCCATGAACAAACGCCCCATGTGGGATGCCATGACGGGGTTCATTTTGCCATGGGCTATTCCGGGTCTGGTGTCGCCATGGCACCCTATCTGGGCATGAAAGCGGCCTACCGTGCGCTGGGGGACCCGCGCGGCGAAACCGCCTATAGCAAAACAAAGCTGACGACGCGGGCCTACCACCCTGGCGGGCCGCCGCTGTTTTTGGCGGCAGGAGAGCTTTGGTACCGGCAGGTAGTAGACCGGCTGGAGGCGCGCGAATCCCGCCGCGACCGGACCGATTAAGCCGCTCAGACGTTCAGCAGAAGGTGCTCACGTTCCCATGGCGATATGACTTGCAGGAACTCTTCGTATTCGGCACGTTTGACGATGGAATAGACCCGGGCGAAATCCGGCCCAAGAATGTCATGCATGTCTTCAGCCGCATCAAAAAGATCGAGGGCCGCGCCAAGGTCACGGGGGATCGCTTCGCCCCCTGCATAGCCATCCCCGCGACGCTGGGCCTCGGGCCGTAGTTCATTGACCAGACCCAGATATCCCGCTGCCAGGCTGGCGGTGATGCCCAGATAGGGGTTGCAATCCATGCCTGCCAGCCGGTTTTCAACCCTGCGTGCTTTCGGTCCGGAAAGGGGGACACGGATGCCTGTGGTGCGGTTGTCACGTGCCCATTCCAGATTGATTGGGGCCGAGTTGTCGGGAACATAGCGACGGTAGGAGTTTACATAGGGTGCGATCATGGCAATGACCGAAGGCAGGTGTTCCTGTAATCCCCCGATGAAGTGGAAGAACGCATCCGTGTCGCCGCCCTGAGGTCCGGCGAAGATGTTGTTGCCGGTTTCACGATCGAGAATGGAATGGTGAATATGCATGGCCGAGCCCGGTTCCTCGGCAATCGGTTTGGCCATGAAAGTGGCAAAGCAATCATGGCGTAGGGCGGCCTCGCGGATCAGGCGTTTGAAGTAGAACACCTCATCCGCAAGGCGAACCGGATCACCATGGGCAAGGTTGATTTCCAACTGCCCGGCGCCACCTTCTTGCGTGATGCCGTCAATTTCAAACCCCTGCGCTTCGGCAAAGTCGTAAATGTCGTCAATCACCGGGCCAAATTCATCAACGGCGGTCATGGAATAGGCCTGCCGTGCGGCAGCAGGGCGGCCCGAGCGACCCATCATCGGTTTGATCCGTTCCGCCGGGTCAAGGTTGCGCGCTACCAGATAAAACTCCATCTCTGGCGCCACCACCGGCTCCCACCCACGTTTGCGATAAAGCCCGACGACCCGTTTCAGAACATTGCGGGGGCTGTAATCGATGGGTTTGTCGTTGCGGTCATAGGCATCATGAATGACCTGTAAAGTCCAGTCGCCGGTCCAGGGTGCTGCGGTTGCAGTCTCCATGTCGGGCTTCAGAACCATATCGCGTTCGATGAACCCTTCTTCGCCGGCAGCTTCGCCCCAATCCCCGGTGATGGTCTGAAAAAAGATACTGTCGGGCAGGTGAAACGTCTTTTGCCGGGCAAATTTGCGGGCTGGCACAGCCTTGCCACGGGCTATGCCGGGCAGGTCGCCGATGATGCACTCAACTTCGTCCAGTCGCTTGTTTTCTATATAGGCTTGCGCGGCCGGAGGCAGCTTTTTGGTCCAGTCAGCCATGTTTGGCCTCGTCCTTGAAGAACTTGGCGATTTTCTGGGCATAGGCCTTGGAATCGTTTGCCTGATTGTTGCCTTCACCGGCACGTTTCAGCAATTCGTCGGGCACGACACCGGGGCCACGATGGGCAATCAGCAGTTCAAGCACCCGCGAGGTGAATTCAGGATGTGGCTGGATCGTCATGATCGTATCGCCGATCAAAAGGCCGGCATTTTCGCAAAAATCGTTGCTTGCCGTAACCCTGGCACCTTCCGGCACGCGCGTCACCTGATCCTGGTGCCAGGCGTCCAGCCGCATATGGGTGCCATCGTCAAATTCGTAATCCTGAAAGCCCACGGCCCAGCCGCCGTGGAATTTTTCGACTTTACCACCAAGGGCCTGTGCAATGATCTGGTGGCCAAAACAGACCCCGACCAGCGGCCGGCCATCGTCGCGGATGGCGCGGATGAAAGTCTCAAGCTCGGCAATCCAGGGCAGGTCGTCATAGGCGCCGTGTTTTGATCCGGTGATGAGCCAGCCATCCGCCGCCTCGACCGAGCCGGGAAAGATACCGTCCACCACATTGTAACGGTTAAAAGAGAAGTCATGGCCGTCCAGAAGCCGCTCAAACAGGTCGGCATATTCGCCAAGTTCGTCGTGAAGTTCCGGAATTGCGTGGCCGGTTTGCAGGATGCCGATTTTCATGGTTCACCAAATTTGATCAAATTTCGCAGCCAGCGTAAACCAGAGAAAATTTGGCGGCAAGACCGCGTTTGCGGGTTTCAGCGAATGAAGTTTGGCCGTATCCGGGTTCTGCGCCGCGTTTCCTGCGGCAGATGCCGGTTCAGGCGCTTTCCGATGAGGCCAAACAGGCCGATCACCCCCAATGTCAGCATGATGAAATATCCTGCCAGAATAGGGTAGGGGATGAAGGGGTTAAATGTCTTATCCGCAAAATAACTGGCATAATACAGCGCATCCCCTTTTTGTTGCCAGGCGGGGAAGCCCGAGAAATAAACCAGCGTCGTGGCGTGAAACATGAAAATTGCTTCGTTGGTGTAGGCGGGCCATGCAAGGCGCAGCATGGTTGGCCAGATAACGCGGCGAAAACGGTTCCAGCCGGTCAGGCCATAGGCGTCGGCGGCTTCAATGTCTCCCTTCGGGATAGAGCACAGTGCGCCATAGAAGATTTCACCGGCATAGGCGGAGGTATTGAGAAACAGTACAAAAAGCGCCCCCAGCCACGCGGATGTAAGAGGTGAGAAGAAAGGATAGACCCCTTTCAGACTGAGAAAGAGGAAATAGGCAAAGAAGAACTGAATAAAAAGCGGTGAGCCGCGAAACAGGAAAATGAACCATTCCGCCGGTTTTCGGATAAATGCGATACGGCTCATTTTGGCAAGGGCAACAGCGGTTGATAAAAAGAAGCCGGTGGCCAGCGCTAGTACACCGAAATAGATGTTCCAGATCAGGCCTGAGCCGATCAGGGTAAATTGCTGACACAGGGTGAAATCTGTTTTCGGCAAAAGGCGCGATCCTATACCGACAGATCGTAACCCGTATTCCGCGATGGTTTCCCAACAGCTCATGATGCGCCACCCGTGGTTGGTTGTCCGTGAGTAAGGCGTTTCATCAAACGACCCAGAACCACTTCGGAAACTCGGGTCAGGGCAAGGTAGAAGATCAGGAGCCCCAGAAAATACCACATACGCCAGTCGCCATGGGGATAGGCTGTGAAGCGGGCGGTTTTTGAGCCACCCAGTTCGCGTGCCCAATAAACGATGTCCTCGATCCCCAAGAGGAACAGAAGCGGCGTGGCTTTTATCAGGATCATCCACAGATTGCTGAGGCCGGGCAGGGCATAGACCCACATTTGCGGCACAAGGATGCGCCAGAATGTCTGACGCGATGTCATGCCGTAGGCTTCGGCCGTTTCAAGCTGTTCACGTGGTACGGCACGCATGCCTCCGTAAAGGACATTGGCGGCAAAGGCCCCGAACACAATGGCGAAAGTCAGAACCGCCAGGGCGAACCCATAACTTTCATGCACCCATGACGCGGCAGTGGACAAGGGCAGCTTTGCCTCGCTGCAGACCACAAAATCGCTGCCTTGCCGGATGGGCTGGTCCCAATCGGGGCATTTGATCTTGTGCCGAAGCCATTCAAACCCCTGATCTAGGGCGATGACGAAAAACAGGAAAAATGCGATGTCGGGCACGCCCCGCACGATCGAGGTATAGCCCTTGCCCAGCCATCTGAGCGGGGCAAAGCGCGCGCGTGCGGCAGAAGCTCCGGCAAAGCCAAAAGCCAGCGACACAGGCGCGGTGATGGCCAAAAGCAACATGACTGTGCCGAACGACGTGTAAAACCCCATATGTTTACCCGTTGTCAGGTAACATATGAGCCAGTTCAGCCCGGATAGTTGTGAGGGATCGGCGCAGGAGGCGAACATAAGTGCGGCGGGGCCGTTGCCAGCCCCGCACCTTTTCAGATCAGAAGGTTGCGGCGTCTTCGCCGAACCACTCAAGGATCAGAGCGTTCAGCGTGCCATCGTCTTTCATCGACTGGATTGCAGCGTTCATCTTTTCGCGCAGTTCGCCATCGCTTTCGCGAATACCCATGCCGACGCCGCCGCCGATGGAAACTGAACCGACAAACATCAGCTCACCGCCACTTTCGTCAACGAAAGGTGCCAGATAATCCTTGTCGGCCAGAACCGCATCGGCTTCGCCATTTTTGACAGCAGCAATGGTTTCTTCAGGCGTCGCAAATTCAACCAGAGTTGCACCACTTTCTGCGATATAGGCAGCTTGAATGGTTGCCGTCTGTGCCGCGATCACGCCGCCTTCAATATCAGCATCCGCTGACATGGACATATAGGCCGAGGGGGATGCTGGGATGTAATCTTGCGTAAAGTCAATCACTTCATCGCGCTCTGCGGTGATCGACATACCAGCGATGATGGTGTCATAGTTGCTGGATACGAGGTTTGGAATGATCGAATCCCAGTCGTTAGTGACCCATTCACAATCAAGTGCTGCACGCGCGCATAATTCGTCGCCCAACACACGCTCAAACCCGTCAACTTCGCCAGCATCGTTGATGAAGTTATACGGAGGGTAGGCGCCCTCGGTGCCCATGCGCACCGTGTCGGCCATAGCAAATCCGGCAGACATTGCCAGCGCTGCGGTGGTTAAGATCAGTTTTTTCATGATTTTCTCCCTTGGTTATAATCAGTTAGGTTTATGCCGGGACGGTTGCAGACAGAAATTGCTGCAACCGTTGGCTTTTGGGTTGTTTGAACACCGCCTCTGGCGGGCCTTCTTCTTCAATCTTGCCTTCATGCAGAAATACCACATGGTCGGCAACGTCGGCGGCCAGACGCATGTCATGCGTGACGATGATCATGGTGCGCCCTTCTGCTGCCAGGTCTTTGATAACTTTGACAACTTCCTGTTCAAGCTCAGGGTCCAGCGCCGAAGTCGGTTCGTCAAACAACAGCGCTTTTGGTTCCATGCACAAAGCCCGCGCAATGGCAGCGCGTTGCTGTTGTCCGCCCGAAAGCTGCGCTGGCCAGGCGTCGCATTTATCGCCGATGCCGACCTTGTCGAGATGGGCGCGGGCCGCGGTTTCGACCTCTCCTTTGTCGAGGCCCAGCACCGTCACCGGTGCTTCCATCACATTTTGCAGGATATTCATATGAGCCCAGAGGTTGAACTGCTGAAAAACCATCGAAAGGTTGGTGCGAATGCGGGTGACCTGAGCGCGGTCCGCCGGATGCCGGTTCATGCCTTCACCGCGCCACTGAATTGGTTCGCCCTCGAACAGGATTTCCCCTTGCTGGCTGTCTTCCAGAAGATTTGCACATCGTAACAATGTGGATTTCCCGGACCCTGATGAGCCGATCAGCGCCACGACCGCGCCGCGCCGGGCAACAAGATCCACGCCCTTCAGCACTTCCAGTTCGCCAAAGGATTTATGCAGATCACGGATCTCGATAACTGGGGTGTCAGTGTCTTTCACAGGATTTTCACGCGGCAGCTTCTTTCGAATAATACCCGGACGAGTAGGACGTATTTTTGAAACTATTGCAACGTTTAAAACTGTTTATGGTGCAGGCGGGGTAGCTACAGTCAAATAGTCGTCTTTGGGAATGTCCACCAAACCATTGAGATGCAGGATTGAACGGTCCTGCACGTCGAGATCAGAAATTGCTGCGCTAATGGCGGACACAAGCTCGACGCGGTTCGCGTTTCCTGCCGCAATGAAGGGCAGGGCGGGTGTCGGATTGGTCCGTGTCACAACGCGCAGGGATGTGGTGAAATCATCGTATTTCTGCATGATTTGCCACGAGATGACATCAAGTGCGGCAATATCGGCACGTCCATCAGCTACGAAGCGGGCACTTTTCCGGTGGGCACCGGATTCGCGAATGTTTTCAAAGGTAAAACCCTCGGACATGGCGTGAATCTGAGGGGCGGCCCAGCCGGATTGCGACATGGGATCATTGTAGGCAAATCGGGAATTAGCAAAGTCAGGTAAAGCCCCGCGTGGGTCGTCTTTGTGCACGACAAAGACAGAATAATAATAACCCGCCGGACAATCGGGCAGATCGTGATCTGGAGTGCCGATCAAGGTGACATCCGCATGTAACCGGGCACGGTAGGGATAGCCACAGGTCTGGGCCAGAACCAAATCAGGTGCCTGCCAGATTGCCCATGGGTCGCCGCCTCGCGTCAGTGCGGCCGGGCCATAGCCAAGATTTTCACGTATATTGGCCCACAACCGGTCATGTGCGGCTGCGTTTTCGGGCCGGTCATACATGGAGAGGGCGGCGATCACCCGGTAGCGTTCCCGCTTTTACGCCGGGCTATGTGGCTGTCGCGGTCATTAACACCTAAAAGATTGGCTATCAGGCGCATCAGGGCGTTTTCTTCGTCCGCCCGCTCACCATCTGCCAAGACAACCGCCCAAGCGGCGGCCACCACACTAACCCGGTCCTCGTAAGGAACTGCATCTTTGATGGCGCGGGTAAAGCGGACCGTGTCGGGGGCTTGCTCCTCGAGCGATTCAGCCTCCCACAAGAGGCTTGTGGTCGCGTTTTCGTCCAAATCATAGCGTTTTGAGATGATCCGGGTGATCTGGGCAATCTCCACCTCAGCATAGTCGCCATCCGAACGGGCAATACGTACCAACAATGCGGTTAGTGCTAGCCGCGCATCTTCGGGCGGCAAGGGGGCAGGGGCGGGGCCGGTCAGGGCTTTCAGCAGAGCATCAAACATGGGCAACATATAGGGCGCAATTTAACGATTGCCTAGTGTCACGGTTCTTGGTCCCGGCAACAAAGAAACGGTAGAGTTCCGGGTTGACGCCAAAAGAGATTTCAAGCCTTCGGCGAGGATATTCTTGGCAAGAGGAAAAGGGGAGGGTGAGCACTGCCCAAGGTGGGCGCGTATGTAAGTTTAGTCAGGTTTCCCCGGTTATGCTTTAGCCATCATAACCTTCGATGATTATGATATCGCCCTGGCTGACCGGATCACGCAGGGCTTTTGCTGCCTGATATTCGGGGCTGTCATAGCAGGCGAGAGCCTCGGCGTAGGAGGGGAATTCGATCACCACATTGCGGCCACGGGCATTGCCTTCACGGCATTCAAACTGCCCGCCACGTACCAAAAAACGCGCCCCGTATTTAGCAAAGGGGGCGGCATTGGCTGCGACATATTTCATATATTGGTCTATGTCATCTACATCGACCCGACCGATCCAGTAACCTTTAGCCATCTTGTGTTCCTCTCAGTTTATACCAGTCGTTCAACTTCGATCGCGGCGCGGATGAAGTCGGCAAAAAGCGGGGCCGGAGCGAAGGGTTTGGATTTGAGTTCCGGATGGAACTGCACGCCGATGAACCACGGGTGATCCGTCCATTCAACGATTTCGGGCAGGCGTCCGTCAGGCGACATGCCTGAAAACTTCAGCCCCTGTTCTTCCAGCTTGTCGCGGTATTTTACATCCACCTCATAACGGTGGCGATGGCGTTCCTCTATCTGGGTGCTGCCGTAGACTTTGGCCACTTTAGAGCCTTCTTCAAGGGTCGCGCTATAAGCACCAAGGCGCATGGTGCCGCCTTTGTCGTCGCTTTGTTTGCGCGTTACTTTGTAATTGCCCTGTACCCATTCTTTCAGGTGGTAAACAACTGGCGTAAAACGCTTTTTGCCGCTTTCAAAGTCAAATTCCTCGCTGCCCGCATCTTCGATCCCGGCCAGATTTCGGGCCGCTTCAATGACCGCCATCTGCATGCCCAAGCAGATGCCAAGATAGGGGATTTTGCGTTCGCGGGCAAACTGGGCGGCGCGGATTTTACCTTCGGTGCCGCGCTCGCCAAAGCCGCCGGGTACTAGTATGGCGTTGAAGCGTTCCAGATGCGGTGAGGGGTCCTCTTTCTCAAAAATTTCGGCATCTACCCATTCAACCTTGACCTTGACCTTGTTGGCCATGCCGCCATGGGTTAGCGCCTCGGCAATTGATTTATAGGCATCCGAAAGGCGCACATATTTGCCGACAATGGCAACACGGATTTCACCTTCGGGATTGTGCAGCCGTTCCTCGACATCCGCCCAACGGGTCAGGTCAGGTTCGGGAGCTGATGCTATGCGAAAGGCATCCAGAACGGCCGTATCAAGCCCGACATTGTGGTATGCCAGTGGTGCTTCATAGATGGACTTGAGGTCATAAGCGGGGATCACCGCTTCGGGGCGCACGTTACAAAAAAGGGCGATCTTGTCGCGTTCTTTTTCGGGTATTTCATGCTCGGAGCGGCAGACCAGAATATTCGGCGCGATGCCGATCGAGCGTAGTTCTTTGACCGAGTGCTGGGTTGGTTTGGTTTTCAACTCGCCCGCAGCAGCCAGAAAGGGGATCAGGGTGAGGTGCATGAAAATACACTGATCGCGGCCTTTTTCCTGGGCGAACTGTCGGATGGCTTCAAAGAAAGGTAGGGCTTCGATGTCCCCCACCGTGCCGCCAATTTCACAAAGCTGAAAATCGACCTCGTCATCGCCAATTTCGATGAAGTCCTTAATTTCGTTGGTGACGTGTGGAATCACCTGAATGGTTTTTCCCAGGTAATCTCCGCGGCGTTCTTTCTCCAGCACCGTCGAATAAATGCGGCCTGAAGAAACACTATCGCTGGAGCGTGCCGCCACCCCGGTGAAACGCTCATAATGGCCCAGGTCGAGGTCGGTCTCGGCCCCGTCGTCGGTCACAAACACCTCGCCATGCTCAAAGGGCGACATGGTGCCGGGATCCACGTTCAGGTAAGGGTCCAGCTTGCGCAAGCGCACCGAATAGCCGCGCGCCTGTAACAGCGCGCCCAAGGCAGCCGAAGTCAGCCCTTTGCCGAGGGAAGAAACCACACCGCCGGTAATGAATATGTATCGTGCCATGTAGTTGGCTGCCCCCGTGGTTGCGCTTAGATAGCGCCGTTTTCAGTGGAAATTCGCTTGCGCGAATCCATACCTCACGGGATTCAAGACATAACCGGATTCGGTTGCCCGCGCAACCGACACGCAAGATGATGCGGCAAAAAATCCACCTGCATCAAGGTCTGGTAGTTTTGGTTGGTCAGTCTGCCCGCGGTGGGGTCAGGGGTTCGTCACTGGCTGCCGGTGGCATCAGGTCTTCGACATTCGGTGCCGCTGGTGCTTCGCCGTCCGTGCCAAAATCAGTACCTGTCGGCAGGGTCAGGTTGCCCGGCAGCCCGTTTGCCGGTTGGCTTTGCTCAATCCCGTCGCCAATAACCGAGCCGTTGGCGGAATTTCTGGCGGATATGATTGTCAGCGTCATCGATGTGGCAATGAAACCGATGGCGAGGATCCAGGTTACTTTGCCCATGGCCGTCGCTGCGCTTCGTGCGGACATAACGCCGCCGCCTCCGCCGCCACCGCCAATACCAAGCCCGCCGCCTTCGGACCGTTGCAAGAGCACGATAGCGATCAGTGCAAGTGCAAGGATCAGGTGGATGACAAGAATGACGTTTTCCATGGGTGGCGCCTAAGTTTTTCTGTTTGAGGGTATCTATGCGCAGACCAGCCTGCCCGCAACCCCTTAGTGGGTGGGATTATTCGTCTTCGTAATCGTCGACGTCAAACTGGCCGGACAAAGCACGGCGTACAATTGACCAGCTCAGGCCGATCCCCAGTACGACGGAAAGGGCAAATATGCCCAGCCAAACATTAATGTCCTGATTTTCAAGCGATAGCATCTGCCAGTCGATCAACACCCAGATAAGCGCGCCTACCACGGCTGCAACCAGGGAAACGCCAAACCAACCGATCGAGCGCATAGTGGCGCGGATATAGATGACATAGCCAATCAAAAGCACCAGCCCAGCCAGAACCGTCACGGGAGTTTCGGTGGCATAATTATCCAACGCCCAGCGGGTATAATTCCACTGAGTCGGATTAAATGTCGCCGTCACCAGTATGAGGGCGAATAGCCAGCGCAGGAAAATGCCCATATCCATCCCGTTTTTTTAAAAGAAATGCACCATTTCGGCGTCTCATGTCCAGTGCTGCGTCGAATTTGTGGTTTCACCGCGACAATCCTGCCGCTATACGGGCGCGGGATTTCCTGAAACCGGAGCAGATAGATGGCCAATGTCGTAGTTGTGGGCGCCCAATGGGGCGATGAGGGCAAAGGAAAGATCGTTGATTGGTTGTCCGAGCGCGCCGATGTCATCGCGCGTTTTCAGGGTGGGCATAATGCCGGGCATACTCTGGTTATCGACGGCGAGGTCTACAAGTTGCATGCGCTGCCTTCCGGCGTTGTTCGGGGCGGGAAATTGTCGGTGATTGGGAACGGCGTGGTGCTGGACCCATGGCACCTGCTGAACGAGATTTCCGGCCTGCGTGAACAGGGCGTCGATATTTCGCCCGAGACCCTGATGATCGCGGAAAATACCCCGCTGATCCTGCCGTTCCACGGCGAGTTGGATCGGGCGCGAGAAGGGCAGAACTCGGTCGCCAAAATTGGTACGACCGGGCGCGGTATCGGTCCGGCCTATGAGGATAAGGTGGGGCGCCGGGTTATCCGGGTCGCCGATCTGGCGGATGAGGCGACACTGACGCTGCGGGTAGACCGGGCACTGATACATCACAATGCGCTGCGCAGCGGCTTGGGGCTTGAGCCCATCGACCGCGAATCCCTGCTGGCTAAATTGCGCGATATTGCACCGGGAATTCTGGAATATGCCGGGCCAGTGTGGAAGGTGATGAATGAAAAGCGCAAAGCCGGAAAACGCATCCTTTTTGAAGGGGCGCAGGGTGCACTTCTGGATATCGACTTTGGTACCTATCCGTTTGTCACCTCGTCCAATGTGATTTCGGGTCAGGCGTCAACCGGAACCGGGATCGGGCCGGGCAGCATTGATTTTGTACTGGGTATCGTCAAAGCCTATACGACACGGGTCGGTGAAGGGCCGTTTCCAACCGAGTTGAATGATGCAGACGGTCAACGACTGGGTGAACGCGGCCATGAATTTGGCACCACGACCGGGCGCAAACGGCGCTGTGGCTGGTTTGATGCGGTACTGGTGCGCCAGACCTGCGCCACTTCCGGCGTTAACGGCATCGCCCTGACCAAGCTTGACGTGCTGGATGGGTTTGATGAGCTGAAAATCTGTGTCGGCTATGAGCTGGACGGTGAGCGGCTGGATTATCTGCCGACAGCGGCGGACAAACAGGCGCGGGTGGTGCCAATTTATGAGACCATGGAGGGGTGGCAGGATACCACTGAAGGTGCGCGCAGCTGGGCCGACCTGCCAGCCGCCGCGATCAAATATGTGCGCCGGGTGGAAGAGCTGATTGATTGCCCGGTGGCGCTCTTGTCGACTTCGCCTGAACGCGAGGATACCATCCTTGTTACAGACCCATTTGCGGATTGATCCATGGCCCTTTCCTATAAAACCCGTAAACGTCTTGCTTTGCTGATCCTGCTGATCGGCCTGCCGGTTTATATTATCCTGGCGGTCAAACTCGTGTCGCTTTTTGAACGGCCAAGTATCGCCGTAGAATTTGCGGTTTATGTGGGGTTGGGTGTGCTGTGGATTTTGCCCTTCAGGGGTATATTTCGCGGCATTGGCCAGCCAGACCCGGATGCTGACCCCGATAGTTATCCGCATGACCCGGTTGCGCCAGAGGATAAAAGCAAAACGGAGTGAACATATGTTCACCCCGTTTAGCCGTTTTTAAATTTCACCCTGAATTCAGGCGCTTGCCCGTGTATGTGGCGGGCGAAAGCGGGTGCTTTGCGAAACGCTGTAGCGACCACGCTGTATTTTTGTAATCACACCTTCACGTATAAGCTTGCCAAAGGCGCGCAGGCCTTCTTCGCGGGCCATTCTTCCGGATGGGTCTGTTTTCATCAAGAGGTTCATAACCTGCGGTCGCGAAAATGTCTCCTGACCCTTTACGAAGGTCCGGAAGGCTGCGGCGGCTTCTAACACTTCTGCCGGGCCTTCTGCGCGGAATTCCGACGCAAAAGCCGCGAATTCTTCAACCACATCCAGTCTTTGACGGTGCTGAGCGCTTGTACCTGCCCGCTTGTTTTCCTTGTGAACTCTGCGCATCTGTGGCGTATGGGTGTCAGTCCTGCCAGCTGCGTTTTGCTCCTGCGCGTCTACGCGCTGTTCGGAAACCAAAACCAGCGGCGCCAGGCGTCTTGCGTCGTTCGGGTTAGCCTGGCCAGTTCGGCGTGGCTGAACAGCAAGGGCAAGATCGTCGCGGTATTCGTCAGAAGTATCTTCGTCCGGTTCACTTACGCCGCGCTCGATTTCGGCGCGTTTTGCCTGAACGGCTGCGCGCAGATGGGCGATAGAAGCACGCTTCTGGCTGGCTTCGTCGCTTTCCAGCTTTGTATTAGCCTCTGCCATGATGCGGTCAAGCGCGTCGGTGCCGGAATATTCTCCGTCGTCAAAGGCGGTCCGGTTTGCGGCTTGCTGAGCTTTCGGCGCAGGCTCGGCTTCAACATCTGTCACGGGTTCTGGCGCTGGTTCTCCCTGCGCGTCGTCCTGTTGTTGCCAGTCTGTTTCGTCCTCAATGCCACGCTCGACCTCGGCCAGTTCGGCCATCAAGGCAGCTTCGTCCTGTGGCGAAAGCATCGTGTCGCCTTCGCCGAGGTCTTCATCAGCGGTGTCCAGATCAGCCACTTTTTCGGCTGAAACTGATTCGACTTGAGCTTGAGGCTCGCTAGCTTCCTGCTGTTCGGCGCGGCGTACTTTTACCACCCGTGCAACAGCTCCCGATTCCGGAGCTATTTCTTCTGCAAAGACGTTTTCATCTTCCTGCCAACGGTCATCCTCAAGATTGTCGGTATCGTCTTCGCCTTGATCTTCTGCCAGCGCGGCGCTCAGGCTGGAAACGATATCATTCTGAGCAGGCACGGTATCTTCGAGCAAGGCGATATCTGCCGTTTTCTCAGTGTTATCAGCATCATCTTCAATTTCGGCTTCTAGCGAGTCCTCGCCTGTTCCCTCAGCAATCTGTATTTTGTCTTCGTCGCCAGCTGCATCCTCGGCGATGTCTTCGATCTCAAATGAATCGGCTTCAATATGTTCGTCGGTTGCGGCAAGTGCTTCAGCATAAAAATCATCGGCCAATCCGTCATCAATATCTTCACGGCTCTTGTCACTGGACCGGGTGTCAACCACGGACCGGATACGTTGCAACTTGGCGGCAATCGAGCTGTCGGCAAGGTCCAGAGGCGCCGTTGCAGGAGTAATCTCTCCTTCAGAATCAGGTTCCATCTCCATCGTATGAACCGGCGTTTCGACGGGCTCTGCCGCAGCTTCGGCCATATGTTCGGGGGCGTCCTGAGGTTGGGAAATTTCAGCCTCTGCTGGCAACAATAATGCCTCACCGGAAACTTCTGTAGCCCGACCTTCGGGCGCATCTGAATCAGTCTGCCGCAGCACGACACTGTTTTCCTCTACCCGTGCTTCAACCTTGCGGTTAATCTCGCGCTCGGCGATCCGGTGCAGCATTTCTGCATCTGGCGTTGGCGGTTCGGCCCCAAAATAGCGGTCATCAGCGGCCAGATCCCGAAAATACTCGGCGATTGAGCGCATGGTCGAAAAGGGGTCATCAAAACCCTCAAGAGTGCACGAAAATGTGCCGTATGAAACAGTAAGGATTTTGCTATCACTCACCATCTTCTGCTCGCTTTCTCCCCCGATCCAGCAAGGGTGTTTCTAGCACGCATTGGGTATCAGAATTGCACAATTCCACGAAATTTGCGGTATTTTTTCGAGGCAGGAATGTGTTTAGTTTCCAAATCAGCTAAAATCAACACGGTGAAAACCATGATTTTCTCATTTCGCAACAATGTGACCCTGATTGGCGGAGGGCCTTGCAGTCGCGAACTTTTGGCCGAGGCCCGTTCAATTGCCCCGAGTCTCATCGCCGCGGATGGGGGCGCGGGGCAGGCGCTGGCATTAGGGCATGCGCCGCAAAAGGTGATCGGTGATTTCGATTCACTCGATGATGAGACCCGCGGCAAGCTGCCTGAGGAAGCATTCCATCAAGTGACTGAACAAGACAGCACCGATTTCGAAAAAGTTCTTCGCAGCGTCGAAGCCCCTCTGATGATCGGCGTGGGTTTTTTAGGGGGGCGGCTGGACCACGAACTTGCCTGCCTGAATGCCTTGGTCAGCCAGGCAAAAGGGCCGTGTATCTTGTTGGGTGAAACAGATCTGTGTTTTCACCTGCCCGGTAGGATAGCGCTGGACCTGCCTGCTGGTAGCCGGATTTCACTTTTTCCCATGGCCGAGGTCGTCGTAACTGGGCGGGGGGTAGTCTATCCCGTCGATGGTCTGAGAATGCAGCCCTGGGGTAAAATCGGTACTTCGAATGAAGTTGGGTCAGAAGGGCATGTCGAGTTGGAAATGGACAAGTCTGGTATGATCGTCATCCTTCCACGCGCTGAACTGGCGGCGGCTGTTGCGGCGCTAACCTGAAGTGAAACCGGGAAACCGTGTAAGGGTATAGGGAGCAAGCTCCGCAGGTTGCACGTCGCCGGTAACCCATTCTGTCATCAGCTTTGCAATAATAGGTGCCAAGCTGATCCCACTATGTGTAGCGACAATGTAAAACCCCGAAGCACCGGGTAAGGGGCCGATCAGGCTTTTCCCATCCTCAGGATATGCGCGCACGCCGACTTGCAGATGGCAGGATGCCGGGTCCACCTTTGTGATGCTTTCCGGAAAAAACCGTTCGGCGCGTTTCAGAAGGGCAATCGCCGCCTTGTGCATGGCAGCTGGGCTGCGATCCTCCCAGATAAGTGTATCCACATCGTCCGAGCCCATTTTTATCCCGCCATTCGCCGCCGGTAACACATGCAGCTCGTCACTGGTCGACGTATAGATAAGGTGGCGTAAAGTATCAGGCGCGACAGGCGGTGTGGTTAATAGAAAACCCGGCACCTGACGCATTGGAAAACGGCTGGCAAATGGCGCATATCCGGTGAGGTCGGCCAGTAGCTGACCGGTATCCTTTCCGGCAGCACATATAACGGTGTCCGCGAGCTGTGGCCCTTCGCGGGTCTCAACCCCGCTGACCACGCCATTTTCATCGGCAATCAGAGCGGTTGCTGCGGTTTTCAGAATGCCACCACCAAGGGCGCGCATGCGCCGGACCATCTGGCGTGTGAAATGCGGCGCGTCGATGATCATGTCGTCCGGCAGATACAGCGCTTCCAAGTCACCCGGAAAGCTCAACCCCGGCTCATATTCTTGCAGCGTGGCATGGTCCAACAAAGTCGCGCGGTAGCCCAGTTCGTTCAGCTTGGACGCGTCGGCAAGGAGTTCCCTATATCCCGGCCCATCGCTGCGCCGGGCAACCTGCAAAGCACCCGCCGAATTGATACCCAACGTTTCAGCGCCCATCTCAGCCGAAAGTTCCCGGTAAACAGCCATTCCTGCTGCATTCATCCGGTGATAAGCTTCATCACTGGTTTTGGTCGATGCATTTGCCCAGGCAAAACTGGCCGAAGTTGTGCCGCCGCCAATCTCGCCCGGCTCAAGAATAAGCGGTTTCATCCCCGCCCGCGCCAGAAAATACCCTAATGTGGCACCGATAATGCCGCCGCCAAGAATGATCACATCCTGTCTCATATGCCAGCTTTGGCCCCGATTATCACAATATGCAATTCCCGTTTTATACGTGGTCCCTAGATTACCGGGGATCCTCATTCACAAATTCAGAAGTCTTTGCCCATCACCTTGGGTAAAATACCTCCGCCGGAGGCCTGAAGTCAGCCGAGCGCAGCGAGGCCCCGCGACCGCGAATAGCCCGCGCCAGCAGGGGATGAACGGGCGCAAATCTTTAGCAATTCGGCACATTCACCGCCAAACCGCCCAATGAGGTCTCCTTATAGCGTTCACTCATGTCCTTGCCGGTCTCAAACATGGTGCGAATGCAAGCGTCCAGCGGCACAAAATGGCTGCCATCTCCACGCAGCGCCAAAGAAGCTGCAGCCACCGCTTTCACCGCCCCCAAGCCGTTGCGCTCGATGCAGGGCACTTGCACCAACCCTTTAATCGGGTCGCAGGTCAGGCCCAGGTGATGTTCCAGGGCAATCTCAGCTGCATTTTCCACCTGTTCTGCCGTGCCATCCAACACGGCCGTCAGACCTGCCGCCGCCATGGCTGCGGCCGAGCCGATCTCAGCCTGACATCCTGCCTCGGCGCCCGAAATTGATGCGTTATGCTTGATCAGTCCGCCAATCGCCGCAGCGGTCAGCAGAAATTCCGGGATGCGCGTGGTTGTGGCGCCGGGTACATGGTCCAGCCAGTATCGGACGACAGCAGGCACAACGCCCGCTGCCCCGTTGGTTGGGGCAGTGACCACCTGACCGCCGGCGGCATTTTCTTCGTTCACGGCCATAGCATAAACGCTCATCCAGTCGTTAATGGTGTGAGGAGCGGTCAGGTTCAGGCCCTGTTCGGCCAGCAATTTGCGATGGATGCCCTGTGCGCGTCGTTTTACCTTTAACCCACCCGGCAGGATGCCCTCGGCCTCGAGTCCACGGGTAATACAGGCATTCATCACCTCCCATATCTGGTTCAGATTTTTGTCAATCGCCTGTGTCCCGTCATGGACCTGCTCGTTCGAACGTTTCATCTGGGCAATGGTTTTTCCGGTCTTTGCAGCCATGGCCAGCATTGTGGCGGCATTGTCAAACGGAAAAGGATGGCTGGCCGCATCGCGCTTGTCCATCTGCGCTTCGGCAGCCTGTTCGGCCTCCGTTACCACAAAGCCGCCCCCGATCGAATAATAGGTTTCCTGAACCACAACGTCGCCCTGAATATCGGTTGCCATCAGCACCATGCCATTGGCGTGGCCGGGCAGATTGTGTTCGTAGTCGAAAATCAGGTCACGCACCGGATCAAACTGCAGCTCAGGCAGCCCGTCAGGCTGCACGACTTTATGGGTCTGAATTTCCCGCAAAACGGCCTCGGCGCGATCTGCGTCATAAGTTTGCGGGCAAAACCCGGCCAGACCCAGTATCGTGGCGCGATCCGTGGCGTGGCCAACACCGGTAAACGCCAGAGATCCGTGCAGCGAGGCACGCAGGCCGTGGGCTTCAAAAGGGGAAGCGCGCAAGAGGTCCAGAAACCGCCCCGCCGCCACCATTGGTCCCATCGTATGGGATGATGACGGGCCGACACCCACTTTGAACATATCAAAAACTGACAGGAACATTTCAGACCTTGCGCGCATTTCTTTCGGCAAGAGAATGCACGAAAATATCAGTTAAGTGAGCCTGAAAACGACGCATCAAGCGCTAATCCGGGCGGGTCAGGATAAAGATCGCAACCGCAGTCAGGCAAAATGCCTGTGCGCCCAATGCCCAGAGTGGCAGGTTCAGGACAAGGCTTATGACAAACAACAGCGCCATCGTGGCAACCGCCAGAATTTTGGCTTTGCGCGAAATAGCGCCGCGTGCCTCCCAATCCCGGATCGGCGGGCCAAACAGACGGTGGCTGACCAGCCAGGCCCGCCAGCGTGGGGAGGAGCGTGAAAAGGCAAAGGCGGCAACCAGCATGAAGGGGGTGGTTGGCAGGCCCGGCAGCACAACACCGATCAGGCCAAGGGCAACCGATGCCCAGCCTAGAATCAGATAGATTATTCTGCTCATGTCAACGCCTTTGGGTTTCACTTGGGGGTGCCGCACTTCACTGGAAGGCAAATTGGCGCTGTGGCCGGGGATGTCAACCGCGTCACATAGTGCCAGCACGTGCCGGAAATGCCATTTCCCCTCGCGCCGCGCCCGCATCTTTCCTATAAGCACCGCAAGCCAAATGGGGAGTCGCTCTTATGTCCGGGGAATTATCACCGATTGATACCGCCAAATTCGTCGCCGCCAAACGCGCGGTCGAATTTGTCGAGGATGGAATGCGCGTTGGCATGGGCACCGGCAGTACTGCTGCCTGGATGGTGCGCTGCCTTGGTGAGCTGGTGCAGGAAAAAGGCCTGAAAATCACCGGCGTGCCAACCTCCACCCGCACAGCCGAACTGGCACGCCAGGTGGGGATAGAGGTTGTTTCGCTGGACGAGGCACGCTGGTTGGATGTTACCATTGACGGCACCGATGAATTTGACGCCGATCTGTGCCTGATCAAAGGCGGTGGTGGTGCCTTATTGCAGGAAAAGATCGTGGCCACGGCCTCGGACCAAATGATCGTCATTGCTGATCCGTCAAAACAGGTCGAGCATCTCGGGGCCTTCCCTTTGCCGGTTGAGGTTATTCCTTTTGGCTGGCAGACCACCAAAGCACTGATCGAAGAGATGCTGGTGTCCATGGATGTACTTGGCCAGACGGCCACCCTGCGCATGAACGGGGATGCCGCCTATGTCACCGACGAAGGTAACCACATTGTCGACCTGCACCTGACACGCATCGGCAACCCGCGCCAATTGTCGCTGGTGCTAAATCAGGTGCCGGGGGTGGTTGAAAATGGGCTTTTCATTGATATCTGCGATATTGTCGTCACCGGCCACGCGGATGGGCGCGTCGAGGTGGTCAATATCAATGAAGGCACGTTGGAAGAAGACCAGATTGACTTTGCCGATGCAGACAATCTGTTTGCTGATATCTGAGGCGTGAATTCCGGGACTGAATTCGGGGAATAAAATGAAGTTTGACTATGATCTTTTTGTCATCGGTGGTGGCTCGGGCGGGGTGCGCGCCGGGCGAGTAGCTGCTGAGGGCGGCGCCAAGGTTGGCCTGGCCGAGGAATTCCGCATGGGTGGCACTTGTGTCATTCGCGGATGCGTGCCGAAAAAGCTGATGGTTTTTGCAGCCTCATACGGTCCTTCAGCCAAGCAGGCGCGCGATTATGGCTGGGACTTTGAGGGCGGCAAATTCAATTGGGACCGTTTCCAGCCGAATATGCATGCCGAGCTTGACCGGCTTGAAGGTATCTACCGCACCAATCTGGGCAAAGCGGGGGCCGATATCTACAATGCCCGCGCTGTGGTGAAAGACCCGCATACGATTGAGCTGTCCACCGGTGAAACCTTCACCACCAAGCATATTCTGGTGGCCACTGGCGGCGCGCCTTTCATTCCCGAGACCACCGAAGGGGCCGAACTGGGCATCACCTCAAACGAAATATTCAACCTTGAGGCTTTCCCTGAACGTATTCTGATCGTAGGTGGCGGCTATATCGCCTGTGAATTTGCATGCATTTTCAACGGGCTTGGGGCGCATGTGGCGCAGTGGTACCGCGGCGCGCAAATTTTGCGTGGCTTTGATGACGAGGTGCGCGGCCACCTGTCAGAACTGATCTGCGAACGCGGGGTTGATCTGCATCTGGGCATGGAAGTTGATCGGATGGAACGCCGGGATGGGCGCATCTGGGTCAAAGGCACAGACGGGCGCGAGGATGTGTTTGACCAGGTGTTGTTTGCCACCGGGCGCACCGCCAATACCAAAGACCTTGGTCTAGAAGAGGCAGGCGTCAAGCTGGGTCGCTGGGGCGAGGTGGAGGTTGACGACTACTCCCAAACCAGCGTGCCGTCGATCTACGCCGTCGGCGATGTCACCAACCGTATCAACCTGACGCCGGTCGCAATTCGCGAAGGTGCGGCTTTTGTCGAAACCGTGTTTAACGGCAACCCGACCAAGGTAGATCACGAAAATGTTGCCTCGGCGGTGTTCACCATACCCGAATACGGTACCGTTGGTATGACGGAAGAAGCCGCCCGCGAACGCGAGCCGATCGACGTCTATTGCGCCACGTTCAAACCGATGCAGCGGTCGTTCATCGGCCGCCATGACCGGGTGTTGTTCAAACTGGTGGTTTCGCAGGCCACGCAGAAGGTGCTGGGCTGTCACATCGTGGCCGACGGGGCCGGTGAGATGATCCAATTGGCGGCTGTGGCGGTGAAAATGGGGGCGACCAAAGCGGATTTTGACGCTACTGTCGCTGTACACCCAACCATGGCTGAAGAAATTGTATTGATGAAAACGCCAACCAGAACGGGGTAATCACCCTCTTTGGGTTGAAAATGTGCTCTGGTAGGGCCAGTTTATACCCTACCTGAATTGACGAGGAAGGACAGGACACGATGGCCAGTGATAATGGCGGACCTTGGGGCGGCGGCGGTGGAAACCGTGGCGGCGGCGATCAGGGAAATGGCGGCGGCGGTGGGGGCGGCAAACGTCCCGGCAATGACGGCCCGCAAATCCCTGAGATCGACGAGATCATGAAAAAAGGTCAGGAACAGCTTCGCGTTCTGATGGGTGGGCGCGGTGACAAAGGCCGCGTCAATGGCGGTGGTGGCGGCGGCGAAAGTGGTGGCCCTGCTTTCGGCAAAGGGGCCCTTGCCCTTGCGGTGCTTGCTGCTGCGGCCGTCTGGGTTTTCGCAAGCTTTTACCGGGTGGATACATCCGAGCAATCGGTTGAACTGCTGTTTGGTAAATATGTCCAGACCGGTGAAGAGGGTCTGAACTTTGCGCCCTGGCCCGTCGTGACCAAAGAAGTCTATGGGGTAACCCAGGAGAACATCGAAGATATTGGTGTGGGGCTGGATGAAGGCCTGATGCTGACCGGGGATGAAAACATCGTCGACATTGATTTCCAGGTTGTCTGGAATATCGGTAATGTGCGGGACTTCGTCTTCAACCTTGCTGAACCTCGTCCGACAATTCGTGCCGTTTCGGAATCTGCCATGCGTGAGATTATCGCGCGTTCAAACCTTGCACCGATCCTCAACCGTGACCGTGGGGTGATTGCGCAGGAACTAGAAGAGCTTATTCAGACGACGTTGGACAGCTATGAAAGTGGTGTAAACATTGTACGGGTCAACTTTGACCGTGCCGACCCGCCACGCGAAGTGATTGACAGCTTCCGGGAGGTTCAGGCGGCTGAACAAACCCGCGACACGCTGCAAAAGCAGGCCGATGCCTATGCCAACCAGGTGGTTGCTGCGGCGCGTGGTAAAGCTGCCCAGCTTCTGGAAGAGGCCGAAGGCTACCGTGCACAGGTGGTCAATCAGGCCGAAGGTGAAGCGGCACGCTTTATCGCGGTCTACGAAGAATTTGCCAAAGCCCCCGAGGTGACGCGCAAACGTCTTTATATTGAAACCATGGAGCGGGTGCTGGCCGGAATTGACAAGGTCATCATCGACGAAGGTGCCGGTGGCTCGAGCGGGGTTGTCCCTTATCTGCCGCTTAACGAACTTCGCTCTAACACCGGAGGGTCGAACTGATGCGTAAATCCCAGATAGGTATCGCAATTCTCGTCCTCGCCGTGGCTGGCCTGCTCAGCTCGGTCTACGTGGTGGATGAACGCGAAAAAGCGCTGCGCTTGTGGTTTGGTGAGGTCACTGCGGTGATCGAAGATCCCGGGCTTAATTTTAAAATCCCGTTCTTCCATGAGATCGTCAAATATGACGACCGTATCCTGCCACTGGAAACGGCGGAGCTTGAGGTTACCCCCGCCGATGACCGGCGTTTGATCGTTGACGCCTTCGCGCGCTGGCGCATCAAAGACCCTAAACAGTTCCGTAAAGCTGTGGGGGCTGCATCCATTACCGGTGCGCGCCCGCGTCTTGAGCGTATCCTGAACGCGGAGCTGCGCGAAGTGTTGGGTGGTGTCGATTCAGGTACTATCCTGTCAGCCGACCGGGCTGCTTTGATGGTCCAGATCCGCGATAAGGCACGGGTTGAGGCAGAGGCACTGGGCGTTGAGATTATTGACGTGCGTATCAAACGCGCTGATCTTCCAAAGCAAAACCTTGAAGCTACCTTCGCTCGGATGCGTGCTGAACGTGAACGTGAAGCGGCGGACGAGATTGCCCGTGGTAATGAGGCTGCTCAGCGTGTTCGGGCGCAGGCGGACAGGACCGTGGTCGAAACCGTGTCCGAAGCGCAAAAGAATGCCGAGATTACACGCGGTCAGGCCGATGCCCGCCGCAACGCGATCTTTGCCGAGGCTTTTGGGCTTGACCCGGAATTCTTCGCCTTTTACCGCTCTCTGTCGGCTTACGAGGCATCGTTGCAAGGGGGTAATTCCTCAATGGTCATTACGCCTGATAGCGAGTTCTTTGACTATCTCAAGTCCGATTCCGGTGCGCAAGCGGGCGAATGATGGCAACAATCGCCCTAGGCATTGGACTGGTATTAATCTTCGAGGGGCTGGTGTTCGCACTGGCCCCTTCGCGTCTGGATGAACTGGTGGCGGCAATTAATTCGCTCAGCCGGGACCAGCGTCGCCTGATCGGTTTGGTGGCACTGGCACTGGGGGTCGGGCTTGTCTGGCTTTCCGGCGGCGGTTGAGAAATTTTACAGCAAATTCTAGTATCGGGCCCGATCCGGCAAGTTGTCGCCGTTTCACAATTGGGTGAGGTGCGTTCGCATAGTTTGGATTGCACAAAAGCAATATTATGTAGACATTAAAGGAAATTGCCGGGAACACCCGGTGGTAAGTATAAAGGAGACCGGTGTGATACCGCAGGCTACTTCCATACCAAACAATCCAAATCGCAGTGCTCAGGTGCTTGTGGCCTTGGCCATGACCATGCTTGTGACGCTGTTTTACACGATGCCCCTTCGCGCGGCAGGCGCGCCGGACAGTTTCGCTGATCTGGCCGAACAGACCTCGCCCGCGGTGGTGAATATCACCACCTCGACCCTTGTAGCACAAGGTACAGATAGCCAGCCGATCCTGCCCGAAGGCAGCCCGTTTGAAGATTTCTTCCGCGATTTCCTGGATCGTGATCAGGGTGGCGATGGTGACGGAGATGCGCCACGACATCGCCGCAGCCAGGCGCTTGGATCGGGCTTTGTGGTTTCCGAGGACGGCTATATCGTCACCAATAACCACGTCATCGAAGGTGCTGACGAAATCCTGATTGAGTTCTTCAATGGTGGCGGCACGCTGACCGCCGAAGTTGTCGGCACGGACGTGAATACCGATATTGCGGTGCTCAAGGTCGAGGCGGATGCGCCTTTGCATTACGTCAGCTTTGGCGACAGTGATGTGATGCGCGTTGGCGACTGGGTGATGGCCGTTGGTAACCCGCTGGGGCAGGGCTTTTCTGTTTCCGCCGGGATCATCTCGGCCCGCAACCGTGAACTTTCCGGCACATATGATGATTTCATCCAGACGGATGCGGCCATTAACCGGGGCAATTCCGGTGGTCCGCTGTTCAATCTTGATGGTGAAGTGATCGGGGTCAATACCGCGATCCTGTCTCCGAACGGTGGCTCGATTGGCATTGGATTTTCGATGGCGTCCAACGTTGTCAGCCGCGTGGTCGACCAGTTGCGTGAATATGGCGAAACCCGCCGTGGCTGGCTGGGTGTGCGCATTCAGGACGTCACCGAGGATGTTGCCGACGCGATGGGGCTGGACAGCACAGTCGGCGCATTGGTGACCGACGTGCCCTCCGGCCCCGCTAGCGATGCAGGCGTGCAGGCAGGTGATCTGATACTGTCCTTTGACGGGCGTGAAGTTGCCGATACCCGCGATCTGGTGCGTCAGGTCGGCAATGCTCCGGTTGGTAAGGTTATTCGCCTGACGGTGCTGCGCGATGGTCAGACGCAAACCTTCAAAGTGACGCTTGGCAGACGTGAGGAAGCAGTGGCAGCGGCGGTTGAGGAAATGACACCGGAAGAAGAAGGCCCTGTTGTGAAAACCGTACTGGGACTGGAGCTGACTGAAATGAACGACGATCTGCGTTCCGAACTGGGGCTGAGCCCTGGTGCTGAAGGGCTGGTCGTGGTCACTGTTGAAGAAGGCAGCCAAGCCAGTGAAAAGGGCTTGCAGCCGGGTGACGTGGTTTCCGAAGCAGGGCAACAAAAGGTTGTAACGATTGCGGATCTGGAAGCGCGGATTGATGCCGCGCGTGATGGTGGACGCCGCTCCATCCTCTTGTTGGTCCGCCGTGAAGGCGACCCGCGTTTCGTAGCACTTACGCTGGACTGATCCAGCCCAAAAGAAAAACCCCCGCTTTCGGGCGGGGGTTCTGAAAAGGCCGTTCCGTTACCGGGGCGGCTATCTCTTTTTCGATCTAACGAATGTCGAAAATATCACCGCGTGACAGGCCGATATCGTCAAGCTCACTGTCCGAGAGTTTTCCCAGCGCGTTGCGGGTCAGGCGGGCGTCATTCCATGCCGCAATTGCAGCGACCAAACGGTAAGCCGAGCGGGAAATCGAGTCCGAGAAACCATGGCCGAGAGCCGATTGGAAGGTGTCGTTAAGTACAGCCATTGCTTCATCCTTTGTGCTAAACTGTGAATGCGAAATTGCATCTTCGTCGCACATAGGCCGAAAAATTACTTGGGACAATCGCTGAAATATCATATCACCTATGCATTTTTTGCAACGGTCATATATACGGTAATCCCTTGTTAACAAACAAGGAATCAATGTGACGAAAAGGTCGTTTTCAGAATATTCTGACAAATAAAATGTCGTTTTCAGCCCTTCTCGCTGATGGCAGGTTCAAAGGTGAAAATCGAGTTATTTCTAGACATGTTCCCGTTTCGTGCTAGTTTGCCGCAAAAGCTACTAAAAGGCAGGGCGTATGCGGGTACTGGGAATCGATCCGGGGTTACGAAACCTGGGCTGGGGCGTGATCGACACGGATGGCGGCCATATCCGCCATGTCGCCAACGGGATATGCCATTCCGGTTCCGGCGATTTGGCTGAGCGGTTACTTAGACTATTCGAGGCGCTAAGTGAGGTTGTGGCAGAATATGTGCCTGAAACCGCGGCGGTCGAACAGACTTTTGTTAACAAAGATGGGGCAGGGACCCTCAAACTGGGGCAGGCCCGAGGCATTGCCATGCTGGTACCCGCGCGCGCTGGTTTGTCGATCGGAGAATATGCCCCCAATAAGGTCAAGAAAACCGTGGTCGGAGTTGGTCATGCGGACAAGGCCCAGGTTGAACACATGGTACGGCTGCAATTGCCCGGGGTTGAGATAGCCGGGGCAGATGCCGCTGATGCGCTGGCAATCGCCTTGTGCCACGCCCACCATGCGCGGGCTAACGGGCGGCTCGAAGCTGCATTGCGAAAGGGCGCGGCATGATCGGGCGCATCGCAGGACGCATAGATTACCGTGGTGACGATCACGTTTTGATTGATGTCGGCGGGGTTGGGTATCTGGTTTATGTTTCCGAGCGCACTATGGCGGCTTTGCCGGGGCCGGGCGAAGCGGTGGCATTGTATACGGATCTTTTAGTACGCGAAGACCTTTTACAGCTCTTTGGGTTCACCTCGCTGGTGGAAAAGGAATGGCACCGGCTTTTGATGTCTGTGCAGGGCATTGGCGCCAAGGCTTCAATGGCAATACTAGGCACGCTGGGCGCTGACGGTGTCAGCCGGGCCATCGCGCTGGGCGATATGAATGCGGTGAAGGCTGCCAAGGGTGTCGGGCCAAAAACAGCACAGCGGGTGGTGCTCGAGTTGAAGGACAAAGCGCCTGCGGTCATGGCAATGGGGGGGGTAGGAACGGCGGCACCAGAACCCGGTCCGGTAAACGATGACGTCATTGAAACCCCGTCTGTTCAGGTCCCGGCCCCGCCAGCGGCAAGCCCTGCCGCCCAAAGCGAGGCCTTGTCGGCCCTGACCAATCTGGGTTATGCCCCGGCAGAGGCGGCGGCGGCAGTGGCCGAAGCAATAGGGGCCGATCCGCAAGCGCAAACTGCGGACCTAATCCGCGCTGCCTTGAAATTACTGGCACCTAAGGGGTGAATATGCGGGTGTTTTACGGGCCTCAATTGGGATTTTCATGCTTTGCGGTCTTCGTGGCGGCTACGCATGACTGAACCTGACCCCACCCTGCGTCCTGAGCCGCGCCCGGAAGATGCCGACAGGGCGCTTCGCCCGCTGGCATTATCTGAATTCATCGGCCAATCCGAGGCGCGCGCCAACCTGCGAATTTTCATCGAAAGTGCACGTCAGCGCGGCGAGGCCATGGACCACGCCCTGTTTCACGGACCCCCGGGCCTTGGTAAAACCACTCTGGCGCAGATCATCGCCCGCGAATTGGGGGTGAACTTTCGCATGACCAGCGGCCCGGTACTAGCACGTGCCGGGGATCTGGCCGCTATCCTCACCAACCTTGAGCGCAATGACGTCTTGTTCATCGACGAGATCCACCGGCTGAACCCGGTTGTGGAAGAGGTGCTCTATCCCGCACTTGAGGATTTTGAACTGGACTTGGTGATCGGCGAAGGTCCGGCTGCGCGCACGGTGCGTATTGAATTGCAGCCTTTCACGCTTGTGGGGGCTACGACACGTCTGGGCTTGCTGACCACGCCGCTGCGCGACCGCTTTGGCATCCCCACACGGCTGCAATTTTATACCGAGGATGAATTGCACGAGATCGTGACACGCAACGCCGAGAAGCTGGGCGTGCCCGCTGACAGTGACGGCGCGCGTGAGATTGCCCGGCGCGCCCGTGGCACCCCACGCATTGCCGGCAGGCTACTGCGCCGGGTTCTGGATTTCGCCATTGTCGAGGGCGACGGGCGCATTACCCGCGATATTGCCGATAACGCCCTGACGAGGCTGGGGGTCGACCACCTTGGTCTGGACGGGGCCGATCGGCGATACCTTAATCTCATCGCCGAACATTACTCCGGGGGTCCTGTGGGGATCGAGACCTTATCGGCCGCCCTTTCCGAGGCGCGCGATGGGCTGGAAGATGTTGTTGAGCCTTACCTGTTGCAACAAGGCCTGATCCAGCGTACGCCGCGCGGACGCATGTTGGGGCAACGGGCCTGGGCGCATCTGGGACTAGCCGCTCCCAAAAAACCGGGGCAGGGGCAGTTATTTGATGAATAGGGTAAAGAACCGACCGGTTGCCAAAGAGATTTGAGGCCTCCGGCGGAGGTATTTTTACCAAGATGAAGGAAAGCAGAATGTCTCCGGAAGACATTGAAAAACTGTTTACGAATAAGGACGGCGCTTATGCCTTTGCCCGCTGGGGGCGGCCGATCGTGCCGGTCGTTTTTGGGGTGGACGAGGCCAGCCTGTCCGTGATCAAGGGCGCCATTGAGGCGATGGTTTCCAGTGCCGGGCACAAGATGGCTGAGACGGACCCGGAGCTTGGCGCCAATCTGATGCTGTTTTTCTTCTCGGATTGGGATGAGCTTCTGGATGTGCCGCGGTTGGGTGAGATGGTGCCGGATCTGGTGGCTTTGGTGGCCCGTCTGAAAGGGACCCGGGCCAGCCAGTACCGCGGCTTTCGCTTTGACGATGCAGGCGCCATTCAGGCTTGTTTTTCGTTTGTTTGCCTCGATGACAGATTGTCAGAGACACCGGCAGAGACCCTGGCCATGGGGCAGGCTCTGGGCGCCATATTAACCTGGGCGGATGGGACACGGGCGCATCAAATGGCTTTTGCCAGCCTGCCGCAATCCGGCGAGGTCGTATTGCGGCCGGACATGTCTGCCCTGATCCGGGCAGCTTATGATCCGGTCATGCCTGCCGTGGCAAGTAATGCCTCGCACGCGTTACGGCTGGCAGCGCGCATGGTGGTGGCAGATCAGGATGGTTAACGGGCTGTCAGCTTTGGAGGATGAACATGCATAAGTTGCCGATCCGGGTCTATTATGAAGATACTGACATGGCCGGTATCGTTTATTACGCCAATTACCTGCGATATATTGAACGCGCGCGTTCGGAATGGGTGCGCGAGATTGGCGTTGACCAGAATGCCATGCGCGACGCGGGTGTGGTTTTCGTCGTGCGCCGTGTCGAGGCGGATTATCTGGCGCCAGCCCGCTTTGAAGATCAGTTGGTGGTTGAGACCTCAATTTCCAAACTGACCGGGGTGCGCATGGTGTTCCTGCAGCGGGTGTTGAAGGACGATGCGGTGTTGTTTGAGGCTTTGGTAACGGTGACATGTCTGAATGAGGCCGGGCGGGTGGTTCGTTTGCCACCGGAGATTGAAGCATTGGGGTGAGGGTGCACTATGTCCGGGTGAAAGCGGCGAAGTTTCGCCGTTTGGCGCCAGAAGTGCGGCAAATACCAGCCGTGAAGGTGCTTTTGTTGGCATTTGCCATGAAAATACGTTAGTTCTGTGAGCATAAGGTTGCCCAGAGAGGCGACAGCAAAGAGGCAGGCTAAATGGACACGCAAACTCTCGCTTTGGCGCAGGAGATCGATTTTTCGTTTCTCGCGCTTTTTCTTCGTGCAACCCTGGTTGTTAAACTGGTGATGATCCTCTTGATCGTGGCCTCGTTTTGGTCATGGGCGATTGTCATCACCAAAATGATCAGCTTTCGCAAAACCCGGGCCGAGGCCGGTTGGTTTGACCGTGCTTTCTGGTCGGGCGAGCCACTTGACGGGCTCTATGAGCAAATTGGCGCGGCACCTAAAGGGGCTGCACAAAAGGTGTTTGCTGCTGGCATGCTGGAATGGCGTCGGTCGCACCGCGAAGATGGGGGCCTGATCGCAGGGGCGCAGGCGCGTATCGACCGCTCAATGGATGTGGCGATAGCCAAAGAGGCCGAGGGGCTTAACAAGGGGTTGAGCTTTTTGGCTACCGTCGCCGCAACTGCCCCGTTTGTGGGTCTGTTCGGCACGGTCTGGGGCATCATGAATGCGTTCATTGAGATCGCCCAGCAGCAAAACACCAATCTTGCCGTGGTCGCACCTGGTATTGCCGAGGCGTTGATGGCCACCGGGCTGGGCCTGCTGGCTGCGATCCCCGCATTGGTTTTCTACAACAAGCTTTCCGTCGACTCTGACAATATCACCGCCGGGTGGGAGGCTTTTGCCGACGAGTTTGCCACAATCCTCAGCCGCCAGCTGGACAGCTGATATGGGTGGGGCAACGCAAGGCACAGCCGAACGCCGGGGCCGGCGCGGACGCCGACGTGGCAAGCACCGCCGGGTCATGGCCGAGATCAACATCACGCCGTTTGTGGATGTGATGTTGGTATTGCTGATCATTTTCATGGTGGCAGCACCGCTTTTGACGGTCGGAGTGCCGGTTGAACTGCCGAAAACAGCCGCTGGTACCTTACCGGCTGTGGAAGAAGAGCCTTTGTCGATAACCCTCACCGCTGATGGTCGCATTGTGCTGCAAAAGACCGAGATACCACGGGACGAATTGATTGCTCGTCTGACGGCCATCGCGGCTGAGCGTGAGGATGACAAGGTGTTTTTGCGCGCTGACGGGGTTGTTCCGTACGAGGAATTTGCC
>CAZJYZ010000016.1:0-58831 GCA_964550345.1 uncultured Aliiroseovarius sp.
TCTTTCGCGCATAATCCGGCCCCTTCATAAGCCTGCGATACTCCCGCACACCAAAGGGATAATGCCCGCAATGGAGTGGTATGCCTCCAGCGGATTTCTCACGCTCCAGAACCACCACATCGCCTATCCCCTGACGCTTCAGCTCGGCAGCCAACGCAAGCCCCGCCGTTCCTCCGCCGACTATGGCAACATCGCATTCAGGTTTAATTTGACCGCTACTCATCGCCGTTTTCCCGACCTATTGGTGGATCAAGCTTTCCGGCGGTAATCCGGGCCAGTTCACCCATGCAATAAAAACCCTGGCACCGCCCCATGGAAACGCGGGTGCGTCGTTTCAGACCTTGCAGGGTGGTGGGTGCCATCGGCCCGTTCAGGGCCTTTTCAATCTCGCGTCGTGTCACTAATTCGCAGTGGCAGACAATTTCACCGTATCCGGGTTCTTCCCAATCACGCTTGTGGTAGTTGGAAAGGCGATCCACTGCTGGGATGACGGGGCTAGCTATTGGCGATGCAGCAAACCCCTGCTCGCCGAGCATTTCGGAAACATGGCTAGCGATGCCGAGCGCAGAACTTAATCCGGTTGATCGGATGCCCCCGACAGAAATGTAGTTTTGCCCCTCAGCCGCGCTGATCTGATAGTCCTGAAACTCGGTCGCCGGACGCAAACCGGCGTAAACAGTTGCAACTTCGACGTCCGCCAGATCAGGTACCATCTCGATACCCTTCGCACGAAGGCCAGCTAATGCCTCGGCATTGGTCGAGGCGTCAGTTCGGCTCTCCTGGTCTTCGGCAGTGGGACCCACAAGCAGATTTCCGAATATCGTCCGGCAAATAACCACGCCCTTTGTGGTCTTGGTGGGAACCGGAAGGATAATGGCCGACGCAAGGTCCGAGGCTGGTTTGTCAAAAACAACGAACTGCCCTTTTCTTGGCGTAACTGTGAAACCCGCACCACCCGTCAGCCGCTGATCAACAATGTCACCGTATAGGCCCGCACATGTGACAATACGCGTGGCCTGAAAGCTGCCTTTGCTTGTTTCGATATGCCATGTTTTGCCATCGAAACTGCCAGACAGAACCTCGGTACTTCGGGAAAGCTCGGCCCCGTTTGCCAAGGCCTGCAACATGTAGGCATGCGCACTTGTCCAAGGGTCAATCAGGTATTCGCCCGGCACCTCAAACCCGCCAACAACATCGGAGGACAAATGCCGCTCGCGCTCTAGTATCTCGGACCGGGTCAGAGACCGCACGTCCTGCACTCCGTTTTTGTGCGCTTTCTCAATGAGGTCCGGCAGCGAAGCCATTTGTTCTTCCGACCAGGCCAGAACCATCGCGCCACTTTTCAAAATGGGCAAACCAAGTGGTTCGTGGATGTCCAGATATTCCTTGTAGCCCTTGGCAATACAGGCCTGTTCCAATGACCCTGGCGGCGCATCAAAGCCCGTGTGCAATATCGCGGAATTACCTTTTGAGGCCCCGTCGAGAATATCTGCAGCCTTTTCCAGCACGATCACTTTGGCACCATCCAGTGTTAACCGACGGGCCATGGCGCACCCGACAACCCCCGCGCCAATAACAGCGACGTCGTAATGACCGGATTCGGGGTGTCTAGCAGACATGTCAGGTTCCAAACAAACTTTCAGTCTTGGTTGACGTTGGTATTGGTAACCAAATGAGCGCAGGTTTTTCAAGCAAAAACTCACCATGTTGACCGAACGGTCATTTTATTCCAACAAGTGAATATGTATAATTCTTTGAAATTGTTCGAAATTTAATTTTGTTTGCCCGAACAGGCAAAAGTAGTAGACAAGTGTTGCAAAAGCTCTAAAGTCTCTTGGAGGTCCAAGAAGGTGTAGGAAAATGTCAGGGAAACGATCGGCAATGCGGCCGAGGCTTCGAAAAGCAGCGATTATCGACTTCGTTGATCACCGCGGCAAAGCGAGCGTTGAAGAGCTTGCCGAAAAATTTGCCACCTCGCCGGAAACCGTTCGTCGTGACCTGAACACCCTGGCGGATGCAGGTCGCGTACGCAAAGTACACGGTGGTGCGCTTCGTATAAGGACATTTGATGAAGGCCCACTTGAAGACCGTCTGACTACAAACACCCTGGCGAAACAACTGGTCGCCGAAAAATTGACCAAGACAGTTTTACCAAATCAATCTTTGTTGATTGACACCGGCTCAACAACCTTGTTTTGCGCCGAGGCTCTGGCGAAAGTGCGCAACCTTACAGTCATCACCAATTCAACACGCATTGCTGCTGTATTTGCGGGCGGTTCGGGTGGTGCAAAGGTCATCTTATTAGGCGGTACATTTAACGGTGATAATGCCCAGACGGTTGGACCAACCACCATCTCGGAAGTCGGGCGCTTTCGCACCGATCACGCCATTCTGACGATTGGAACACTAGATGAAAAAGGCGCCGCGGATTTTTCTGAAGAAGAAGCTCAGGTTGCTTGCGCGATGATCAATGCTGCCGATAAGGTTACCCTTGTTGCAGACAGTTCGAAAATGAGCAAACGCTCGACATTCCATGTTTGTAATTTGAATGAAATTGACCGGCTAGTATTGGAAAAACCACCTTGCGACACTCTTTTGGAAGCTTTGAAAACAGCCAAAGTCGAGGTTCTCTGATGAACCACCAAATCACGGAGGTGAACCAATGCCCGGCGCAGTAATGGCATATGTTCGCATTGTCGATCGTTTCAACCGCTTCATTGGCCGCATCATGATGTACGGCCTGTTTGTGATCATCGGTATTCTACTTTGGTCCACAATTTCCAAGGCCGTGTTTATCGTCCCGGCTTTCTGGACCCTCGAAATGGCGCAGTATGCACTGGTTGCGTATTATCTTGTCGGAGGACCTTATTCGATCCAGCTTGGCTCTAACGTCAGGATGGATCTGTTTTACGGAAACTGGACAGACAAACGCAAGGCGCAGGTCGATAGCATTACGATCCTTCTTCTGATCTTCTATCTGGGCGTTTTGCTCTATGGCGGCATCGATTCTACGCTCTACGCTTTTGAATATAATGAAAGAAGCCCAAGCCTGTGGCGCCCGAAAATGTGGCCGGTCAAGGTTGTTATGTGTTTCGGTATTTTCCTGATGCTACTGCAGGCTATCTCGGAGCTAATCAAAGATATTGTCAGGCTCCGTGGGGGTGAAATCTGATGTCATACGAACTTATTGCCATCCTGATGTTCTCATCCATGATGCTGATGCTCATGACCGGGCAACGTGTATTTGGAGCAATCGGTGGCATCGCCGCAATTGCTGCCATTTTACTGTGGGGTCCGGGCGGATCAGACATCCCGTTTTCAGCCGCCATGAAGGTCATGAAATGGTACCCGATGCTGACCCTGCCGATGTTCATCTTCATGGGCTATGTGTTGTCGGAAAGTAAAATTGCTGATGACTTGTATAAAATGTTCCATGTCTGGATGGGGCCGGTAAATGGCGGTCTGGCAATCGGAACCATCGGCCTGATGGTTCTGATTTCCGCGATGAACGGTCTGTCGGTTGCCGGGATGGCGATCGGAGCCACCATCGCCCTGCCCGAGCTACTAAAACGCGGCTATGATAAACGCATGGTGACGGGCGTTGTTCAGGCGGGGTCTTCGCTGGGTATTTTGGTGCCGCCGTCAGTGGTGCTTGTGCTCTATGCCATGATTGCGCGTCAGCCCGTTGGCCAGTTGTGGCTTGCCGGGGTTATCCCCGGGCTGATGATGGCCGCATTGTTCGTCCTGTACATCTACCTTCGCTGCAAGGTTCAGCCTGAGCTGGGCCCGGCGCTGAAACCGGAAGAGAACACCTATACAAAGGCTGAGAAATATCGCCTGCTTTTGGCTGGCCTTCTGCCCTTGTCGATCTTCTTTGCCATGATGTTCCCGTTCCTCAAGGGCTGGACATCCCTGGTCGAAAGCTCGGCAATCGGGGCGCTCACAGCCTTTGCCGCAGCCATCCTGAAGGGCCGCATGACCCGCGAGGTGTTTGAGGTCTCCGTGCGCCAGACCTTGGCGATTTCCTGCATGTTCATGTGGATTGTTCTGGCCGCATTGGGCTTTGGGGCCGTGTTTGACGGGCTGGGCGCGGTTAAGGCAATCGACAGCCTGTTTACCGAACAGCTGGGCCTTGACCCCTGGACCATCCTGATCCTGATGCAATTGTCCTTCCTCTTGATGGGGACATTCCTTGATGACACCGCCATGCTGGTCATCGTGGCGCCGCTCTACGTGCCGCTTGTGAAAGTATTGGGCTTTGATCTGATCTGGTATGGGGTGCTTTATACAATCACCACCCAGATCGCCTATATGACGCCACCCTTTGGTTATAATCTGTTCCTGATGCGGGCAATGGCACCGCCGGAAATTGGCCTCAGAGATATTTACTCATCAATCATTCCATTCGTTTTAGTGATGGTTGTGGCGTTGGCATTGCTGATGGTCTTTCCACAAATAGCCATGTGGCTACCAAATTATGTTTACGGAAAATAATAAGAAAATTGGGGCAAACCAAATAGGTAACCCAGTCGAGCAACACATAAACAAGGAGGAAACTATGACTACAAGACGTAAGTTTTTAACAACGGCCAGCCTTGGTGGGGCCGCAGCACTTGCTGCCCCCAGCGTGGTAAAGGCCCAGTCCACCATCAAGTGGCGGCTGCAAACCTATTCCGGCGCTCCGCTTGGCGCGCATGTGATCAAGCCGCAAATCGAGGCTTTCAACAAGGCCGCGAACGGCGAGATGGAGATTGAACTCTTTTACGCTGACCAGCTGGTCCCAACCGGTGAATTGTTCCGGGCACTGCAAAACGGTACACTTGATGCTGTGCAGTCGGATGACGCGACCATGGCTTCGCCTGCGGATGTTTCGGATTTTGGCGGCTACTTCCCGTTCTCGTCCCGCTACAGCCTGGACATGCCGGTTCTGTTTGACCGCTACGGCCTGAACCAAATCTGGAAAGAGGCTTATGACGAGATTGAGGGCGTTGAATGGCTGAGCGCTGGTGCCTGGGATCCGTTGCATATCTTCACCAAGGATCCGATCAACTCGCTGGCTGACATGCGCGGTAAACGCGTGTTTGGTGTGCCGACTGCTGGCCGCTTCCTGGCACGCTACGGCCTGATCCCTGTAACCGTTCCGTGGGAAGACGTTGAGGTTGCCCTGCAAACCGGCGAACTGGACGGAGTCGCATGGTGTGGCTTCACCGAAGCCTATGAGGTTGGCTGGGCCGACATCTGTAACTACGCGCTCTTGAACAACGTGACCGGTGCATGGTGTGGTTCCTACTTTGCCAACAGCGACAGCTGGGCCAAAGTACCGCCACATCTGCAGGAGCTGTTCAAGATCACCATCGACCAGTCGCATTACTACCGTCAGGTATGGTATTGGGGCGGCGAGGCCGACCTGCGCGTCAACGGCGACAAGATGGAACTGACCACCATTCCGCAGGACGAATGGAACACCGTGGTTACCGATGCTGTTGATTTCTGGGAAGAGCTTGCCTCCAGAAATGATCGCGCCAAGCGCGTCATTGATACCTACAAGGAATACAACAAGGTCATGGACAAAGCCGGCGTGCCTTACCGCTATAGCTAACAAAAAATATCAGGGCGAAGGGGAAACCTTTCGCCCTGAAGACACCTGCTTAGGTCTCATCACTTTCTGCCTGATCTATGAGACCCCAGATCCATCGCCCCGCTATCCAAGTAAAAGGCAGACCCAATACCAATCCGATATTGATCGACATCCAGGGGGAAAGTGCGGCCACCCCCAGACGCTGCAACATCAGACTTAGAAAAAAGACATTCACCGCCGCAGCCCCGGCTGCCAGTGGATATAAAACGACTGAAATCTTCCAAACCGGCCAGCGTGTTGCCTTCTGGTCTGCCGGTACGGTCATGATTTGCGAAATACGGACCTTTGCACCGCGTAAAGGGCAAGGACCATCGCCACAACAGCGGCTACAAGCCAGAAGGTCGCGCCACCTACATCATGACTATGTCCGTCAAGAACCGCCTCACGCAATGGCGTCATTTCATGATGAGCCCAGAGCGACTGAGCCCAGATAACAGCTAAAAAAGTCAGAAATACCCTCATCCCAAGCTCCCAGTGTTTGAAATTCAGGCAAATCTTACATCGTTTTCGCCCGCTTACCTTGATTTATGTTAATAAAGGCATGAAAGCTGGACTTCAAAAGCAAAATTGAACAAATAGAGCGCGATCCAACGGGTCGATAAGGAATTCAAATCAGCGATGCTGAATAAAGTTGACATAAAACTATTACGCGACTCCCTGCTGTTTCAGGACGTTCCATTCACCTTGATCAATGACTTGCTGGGTAAGGGTGTAAAGCGCCGCCTGTTAAAAGGTGAAACGCTGTTTGTACAAGGTGACCCGGCCACAAGCCTTTTCGTGGTGCTCGAAGGCTTGATCAAACTGGGGCGTATCACCCCTGCAGGTGAGGACATCGTGGTTGCCGTCTTTTCAAAAGGCGAAAGCTTTGGCGAAGCAGCCGCGCTGATGGGCGGTATTTATCCGGTTACGGTTGAAGCAGCCGAAGACAGCATGGTTTTCCAGATAACTGCCCGCACCATTGCCGATGCAATTCGTACGAATCCCGAACTCGCGATGGCGATGCTGGCTGCAACCTTTCGTCATAACCGCGAACTGGTGATGGAAATCGAAGATATGAAGGGCCATACAGCGGCACAACGCCTGGCCACTTTCCTTGTTACGCTGGCACCCAATTCTGAGGGGCCAAGCTCCTTCAACCTGCCATATGACAAGGGTCTGATCGCTGCACGTTTGGGTATGAAACCCGAAAGCCTCTCACGTTCTATTGCCCAGTTACGCAAGGAAGGCGTTACAGTCCAGCGTGGCAACGTCTCAGTCGAAGACTTGGACGTACTGAAAGAGTTTATTACAGCGGAACGGGCGTCAAAGCCGAAGTCTTTGCCGAACTGCTAATAGATGTTAGCCCGACACAGTAACTGCGCCGGGCCGAAGCACTTTAAAAGCTGATACCAGCGCGAAGCCCGATTGACTGGATTTCGCTCGTGAACGTACAGGGGAATGTCGGCACCAACGTACCTTCCGTTTTTCGAATCAGATACTCCGCACCAACGAAAAAACTATCTGTAACTTTGAAGTCTACGCCAAAGCCATAGTTGATACCTGTCATATCATATTGTGAGGTGCCATTAATGAGAGCGGAAGAACACCCCGCAGTTGCGTAGATCAGGGCGCTACCGGCCGCATACCCAATACGCCCTTTCAGATCAAGAAAGTTGTTCACAACAGTCGGAAACCCAGCGAAGTTTATTTCACCAGGTGAATAAGCGATTTCACCGCCGAAAACGATATTGCCGCGCTGAACATTGAATCCGGCAAAAGCTCCGTAAAGGGTGCCGGCCAATGTGTCGGTAAAAGCATAGGCTCCCAGCAAGTCGTAGCCGTCCAGCGTACCGGAGCTTGAGGATGCCGATGCACCAAAATATAATCCGCTCCAATCGGTAACAGCGAGTGCCAGCAGCGCTGGCGCCGGAGTGGGGATTACCGGGTTTCCGGCAAGGGCAGATGTGGCAAGACCAATGGTGAAAGCTGTTGAGAGAAATGGCTTTTCAGAAAGCTTCCTTTCAAAAAATAACCACTACGACCCGGACTTTCTTGGTACGCCGATGTAAAATGGTAACATCGGCGGTGTCAGGAAACGGATCAAATGTTTGGCAAAAAATAGAGTGCGGCTATTCCTATTAAGAAAATAAAGACAATGGAATTAAACCCACGGCGCCAGAATTGTGTCGCACTCAAACCCAGATAGCCGTTCAGCACCAGCCGCGCTTTCCACCCTGACAAAAGTAAAAACGCAAGACTGACCCACAGCATTCCCCCCGGCGCGAACCGCGCCAGAAGGGTCGTCGTCAGGCTCAGACCCACAAGCCAAAGTAACGTATGTGTCGGACCGCGCATCTCTAGCGCACCAGATAAATTATGGGGAACAGTAAGATCCAGACCAGGTCGACCATATGCCAAAAGGCGGCCCCTGCCTCGATCGTGTTCTTTGCCGGTTTCCAGATCAGCAAAGCAAAGATCACCAGCCCGGCCAGAACATGCATGGCGTGAAAACCAGTCAGCAAGTAGTAGAAGGTAAAGAAATCACTGGTTTCGATGCCAATGCCGTGGCGGGCCTTCTCGGCATATTCAGCCCATTTAATCACCAAAAACACCACACCCAACGCGATTGAACCTGCCAGCCACAGCCGGGTTTTTCGCAAGTCTGAATCCGCCACCCGAACAGCCATCGCAGCTGCCCAGCCGGAAGTCACCAGAACGATTGTATTAACCGCACCGGCCACCCGGTTGAGGCTGTCTTGCGCAAGAGCAAAGCCCTCTACGTCTCCTGCCCTGAGCGCCATAAATGTCAGTAAACCTGCGCCGAATACCAAAAGCTCACTGACGATAAGTACCCAGATCATCAACTCTCCGGGTAATTCATCCAGAACACTTGCGTCAGACATATCTAGGCGCCCCCGGTCACCTGACGGTAAATCTCGGGCAGGGCAGCGGTCAGTTTTTCCGCGTCAGCAACAACCGAAAACCCACCCTGCCCGAAAATGCGTGAGAACCACGCCTGACCCTTGGCGTCGATGATGACCCCATGCACCGCCTGCCCTTGTCTGCGAGCCTCGCGGACCGCCATGCGGCTGTCTTCAATCCCATGACGCCCTTCATAGTGGTCAAGGTCGTTGGGTTTGCCATCGGTGATCACCAGCAGCAATCGGCGCGAGTGAGGGCGCTCGGCCAGCCCGGCCGAGCTATGACGGATCGCCGCCCCAAGCCGAGTGTAGAATGAAGGGGTCAGCCCTTCGATCCGGGCCTCAACCCCACTCCCCATTTTCTCATCAAACTTTTTACATTCCTGCACATAAACCCTGTCGCGTTTGAGTGATGAAAAAGTTTGAATGGCGAAATCGTCACCGCAAGCATCAAGCCCCCAGGCCAAAGCGGCCAAAGCTTCTTTTTCAACCTCAATCACTGTACGCGTACCAATCGAACTTTCTGTTGAGCGGGACGTATCCATCAGCACCGAGATCGCAAGGTCGCGGCCCTGCACACGCGCCGCCCGGTAAACCCGGTTGTGGCCTTCGCCGGTGGCGCGCAACTCGACTTGCGAGGCTATCACTGCCTCCATATCCAGCTCGTCCCCGTCCAGCTGACGGGGTAGAATCACGCGTTTTGGGCGCAAAGCCTCAAACTGGCGTTTCACCGCACGGATACGTCTGCGGGCTGCGGGGTCTGTGTTAAATTGCGGTGGTTCCTCCACGCTGTCAGCGGTGCTGGCCAAAACCCGTGTGTGATCAGCGATATACGCACTCTTTTTGTGATCCCATTCCGGATAAATGTGCACACCCGAAAGCTTTTCACGGTCCACATCCTCGGGCGCCAGATCCAGGTGAAATTTCAGACGCGTTGCGGTCTTTTTGCTGACTTGTCCCAGCGCCAGTTCTTCCTGATCCTCCGCAGCGCGGCGCGCAGTGTCTTCGTCATCATCTTCTATACGCCGGTTCATGTTCATGTTTTCAACCCATGAAAAGATCGCCTCAAACCGGTGCAGGATCAGGCTGTCTCGGCGCTCTGCCAGGTCGCTGTCTGACCGGCGCGCACGCTTGGTGCCCTCTTCTTCCCCAGCGCCGGAGCCCTCCTCTTCGCCCTCATGCAGGCGTTCTACCTGCATTCGGGTTGGGTTAGCCCGCAAAACCGGCCACATGGGAACACTTCGGAAAGGGCGGTACTTGGCTGGGGCTTTGAGCCCAGAAAGATCGGCATCCGGGTTTCGGATCAATTGTAGATATTCCAGAGCCAGTTTCGCCTCTGGCAAAGGGCCACCAAGCAAGTGGTCAATCGCCGCTTCCAGGGCCGCCTCGGTACGGGGTAATTTCGCGGTAACACGTCCGTCACGGCTTGCAGGCAACAACACCTCGTAGAACCCCTTGAGCCCCGGACATGCGGCCAGCGTATTGCGCGTCATCACAACAGCGGACTGCAGGCTGCGGATATCTGCGGCCAACGGGTCAGCTTCGATAACCGGCGCTGGGGCATGTGCCATAACGGCGGCCAGCCAGAAATAGAGCGCCGCATTTGCTTCACGGGCAGGAAACTCGGCAATGCTTTCTGGCAGGCGCATCGCTTCGCCGTCATAAGAAGGCCTTGCAGTCCGTTCGCGGTAGGTCCCTAAGGCGCGGCGCAGGGACAAACGGTGATGTTGTTCCTGAAGCACCGCAGGCTTGATCTCTGCGCCATGAGCCCCGCCAAGACCACGAAAGAAGACCCCCAAGCGCCCCTCAACCTCGGATAAATGTACTGCCTGTTCGGCGTGACCTTCGGGCGCATCAAGGCGAGAGGCATAGGAATGCCATATCTTTCCGATGGTTTCCTCAGGCTCAAAGGGGTCAAATGCGCGCTCGCTCATGGCCTAGCCATAGATTGCGGTGACGATGTCCAGAAGGCCGCGTTTGACATCGGCATCGTCCGTCAACGGTTCAATCATCGCCGCCAGAATGGCACGCTCAACGCTCATGCCAGCATGGATAAGGGTGGCGCAGTATATCACCAGCCTGGTTGAAACACCTTCCTCAAGATCCTGACCTTTCAGGGCGCGAAGTTTGTTTGCCAGCCGGACAAGGGACGTCGCCCGGCTGACATCCAGCCCGCTTTCACGTGTCACAATATCAATTTCACGCGGCTCAGACGGAAAATCGAAATCTATCGACAGGAAACGTTGGCGGGTTGAAGGCTTGAGGGTTTTCAGAATGTTCTGATAGCCGGGATTATAAGATGCGATCAGCATAAAGCCTTCGGCCGCCTCAATCTCTTCGCCGGTTTTATCCAGAGGCAGGATGCGGCGGTCGTCACTGAGGGGGTGCAATACCACAGTGACGTCCTTGCGCGCCTCAACCACCTCGTCAAGATAACAAATCGCACCTTCGCGCACTGCGCGGGTCAGGGGGCCGTCCACCCAGACGGTTTCACCGCCCTTGAGCAGGAAACGCCCGACCAGATCGGCGGCTGAAAGGTCATCATGACATGCAATTGTATAAAGTGGCCGACCCAGTTTGGCCGCCATATGCGCCACAAACCGCGTTTTACCGCAACCCGTGGGACCTTTTAAAAGCAACGGCAGCTCATGGCCAAACGCCGCTTCGAACACGTCGCATTCATCTGCGACGGGAAGGTAGAAGGGGGCGTCAGCCCCCTTCTGTTTGTTTTTGTGCACTTCAGGCATCTATCAGGCCTTCTGATCGTCGCTTTGGCCGATAACCTCACGGCGCGGCACCAGCATTGCATAGATGAACAGGATCGCACCAATAACCACTGCGGCACCGGCACCCCAACGCATGATGTAGAAGAGCATCATGCCGTCCTGAATGTCCATAAAGTTTTCACCCATCACACGTTGCAGATGTGTCTGGATGGTGCCGGCGAATGTCAGCACGAAAGTCATGAACGCCATACCACCGGTCATCAACCAGAAGCTTGCCATATTCAGTACCTGATTATACGGGTCACGCCCACTCAGGATAGGCATTGCATAGGTGATGATCGCCAGGTTGACCGAGACATATGCCCCGAAGAAGGCCAGGTGGCCGTGGGCTGCAGTGATCTGCGTACCGTGGGTATAGTAGTTAACCCCGTGCAGCGTATGCAGGAAGCCCCAGACACCAGCGCCGAAGAAGGCAACCGTTGCCGCACCCAGCGCCCACAGAAGGGCGGCTTTGTTCGGGTGATCACGGCGACCTTTCCAGACCATGACGAACGCAAAGCTCATCATTGCAAAGAATGGAACCACTTCCAGTGCCGAGAAGATCGACCCAACCCATTGCCAGTATCCGGGTGTACCGATCCAGTAGTAGTGGTGGCCGGTTCCGAGGATGCCAGAAAACAGCGCCGTTGCGACGATGACATACAGCCATTTTTCAACGATCTCGCGGTCCACACCGGTCAGTTTGAGCAACAGGAATGCAAGGATGGATGCCATCACCAGTTCCCATGTACCTTCGACCCACAGGTGTACGATGTACCACCAGAACATTTTATCCAGCGCCAGGTTGGCCGGGTTGTAAAAGGCAAACAGGAACAACAGGACCAGCCCCCATAGACCCAGCAGCAACACGTTAGTGATCGCTGTCTTGCGCCCCTTCAATACCGTCATCGTAATGTTGAACAGGAAGATCAGCGCCGCGACAACGATACCCAGCTTGACCCAGACAGGTTGCTCGATGAACTCACGCCCTTCCTTGCCCAACAGCCAATGGCCAGGGAACAAGTCGAACACGTAAGTAACAACAACTCCGGCAGTACCCAAAAGCAGGATTGCCAGCTGAACATAAGCCAAAGTTGGTGAATGCAGCTCGCGCTCTGACTCTTCCGGTATCAGAAAATAGGCAGCACCGAAAAAGCCCAGCAACAACCAGACAACCAGCGAGTTGGTGTGCAACATGCGAATGATGTTGAACGGTACGGCATCAGAAAGGAAGTTGGGATTCACGTAGATCCAACCAGCCCAAAGGCCCCCAAGAACCTGCACGGCGAATACAGCCATGGCAGCGAGAAAGTACCAATAGGCAACTTTTTGAGATTGATATTTCATAGTTTTTCTCCTTCTCCCCGCTTAACCGGCATCATTGGGCGGCCAGCCCTGTGCGTCGATTTTTCCAACCCAGAGGAAGAACTCTGCAAGTCCCTTGATCTCTTCGTCAGACAGGTTGAATTGTGGCATCTGGCGGCGGCCTTCGATGCCTGTCGGCATCGCCTCCATCCAGCCTTTAAGCACGTCAAAGGCGCCTTCAGGGTCGTCATCCACGCCCCAGCGCGCCATTACATTAACCAGTTCAGGCGCAAAATACGCTCCTTCACCCATTATTGTATGGCAGTTCACGCAGGCATGTTTTTCCCATACCCGCTTACCCAGCTCCACTTCTTCTGTAAGTGGTGCGTTTGCAGTTGAATTGTTAACGATGTGTCCCACGCTTTGTACCGACAGAACTAAAAAGATCGCGATAAAAAACAGCGAGCCGCCATAAAAGACGTTGCGAGCCATCGTCTTAGTCATGACTTCACGCATTTGCCCCTCCTTCAAGAGTTTTCTCTCATAAAGTTCGGTGTAGCGGTGATTGGCTTTGCGCGATTTGATATATGTTAAGCAGAGGCCTGTTTCAGGTATTTTCCGGGAAATTATATCTCCAACAACGACCGGAAAATCACCCACCAGAAGCCTGAAACTCGAGCCGGACCAGTGCCATATGAGCATTATATTCAATCAGGCCGAGAATCATTAACCAGGATCCCTTGGAGAGCAGGGTAAAAATCCGGTCCGGTAACAGCTGATTTCTACCTTTATTTTAGGTATTTAGGTGGCAATTGGCTATCTCAACCTCAAATTGCATTATTATCCTTTTGCGCCTTGTTAACCTTTGTTAACCTTTGTTAACCTTTTGGAGCCGTGGTGGGGAAACTGAGATATGCGCCAGACGCCGATCGACGATATGATCATTTTCGCGCTGGAAGAACTAATGTCCGACAGCGAGAATCGCTTGCGGGCTTTGGTGCGCGGCATGTGCGCCCGTTGGCCCTCGGAACCGGCCCTGTCCGTCGTTTTCGCCCTTACCAGCGCAGCGTCCATGACAGAAGATAATATCATTCAGGAAAGCAAAGCCAAAGGCGTTGGTCCTATTGCCTACAAGCTTGCCGCGACACTGGCGGCGGATGTCTATGCGATCGAAAGCATGGGCCACTCCCCAGCCCGCGCCCGTGACCTTCTGCATTTCTGGCGCCGGGTGGATGGCTTTTTTCTGGACCTGTAGACGTGGCGGTCGAAACCCGCCACCGCCTCAGATCATCCGGATCACATCTTTGTCGATCGACAACATATAGCCGCGCCGGGTGATGGTCTTGACTAAAAGCTCGCTCATCATCTGATTGCCCAGCGCATCGCGGAGACGCTTGATGCGGGTTGCCCCGGCAGCTTCGTCGCAATCTGCGGCAGGCCGACCTGAAATCATACCTTCGATCTCGGAACCTGACAGAACCTCTTCGTCCATGCGCGCTTCGGCCAGAACGGACAGAGTTTCAATTGCAGCTTCGGTCAGAGTGAACTCCATATTATTAAGATAAACCGTGCGTTCGTCACGGCTGATCAGCAAGGCGTTGATCTGAATGCCCGCGCGCTCAATCTCTCCCATGCGACGGTTAAGAGTAATAATGGTCAGCAAAAACACCAGCGCTGAAATCAACAACGCAGTGGAAAACAAAAGCAATACAAAGATCACCATCCTATAGGATGTCAGCGTATCGGCAAAAGATGTGCCCGATTGCGCAAGAATTTCCAGCAGCTTGATCTCGGCCCCGGAGGTAAGATCGTTGTTTTCCATAAATATCCGCTCAACCCGCGCATTGAATGCGTTGGCATCCGGCAGGTTAAGGAAGAGTAAAACCGCGGCGACCAGCAGGATCGCCACGATTGCGATAACGCCGAACATGACCACACGGCTGCCGGAGCGGCGTGCGTCAGTAGCGTAGGTAATATTGTCCTGCACTTTCTCTCCTCTGCGCCAGACCGTCAGCGCCAAACGTTGACAACACGTTTAGCAGTATCCAGCCATCAACGCCAATACGAGAAGATATTTGTGCCGCGGCCGCCTGAGTCGAGCCGCATGCCGTGTCCGGCAACTCGATCACACCATAGTGCAGCTTCAGAGGATTATCGCGCTTGGCCTTGTAATCGGCGTAGCACGCTGCCTCGGCCATTGTGGCCATGGAGCCTATCAAGGCGGCGAGGGTCAGTACTTTTTTCATGCTTTTCATCATTGGATTGTTCCTGCTCATTTCCCAATCATCCTGCTCAAAACCCGGTTGTTATACAATATCAAAGGTCCGTTTCCCCACCGGTTATCCCATAACACTGCCCCGATATTGTTTAGCGTTCAGGCCCCGGTCCAGGGTGAGACATGCCCGGCACTCTCCCTGCTGGTTACCCGAAAGGAACGCCCCATGACCAACCCGATGACACATTTTTTAACCCGCTCCATAATCGCCCTCTCGCTGGCAGTAAGCATCGCCCTCTCTCCGGTTTCTGCCGGATCGGCACAGGCACGTGATGCGGACAATTTTGTCGCTGCACTTGTTGCCCTTGGCCTCATTGGCCTCATCATAGAAAACAGCAAAGGCAGTCATGCGCATGACGCACATATCCCACGCTCAAAACGCCTGCCCGCCCATTGTCTGAAATCTTATGATACGCCCGGCCGCGACAGAACCATGTTTTCAAAATCATGCTTGCGGTCGCATTTCCGCTATTGGAGCAGCCTGCCTTCAGAATGTCTTACCCGCATTCGGTTCCGTAACGATCGTGGCCGCATGCGCACAGAACGTGTCTACCGCCCGTATTGCCTCAGCGAATTTGGCTACGTTGTCGTAGACCGCCACTAAGCTTGTCCCGAGCAGTAGCGCGGTTTGCATCCCCAAAATCCGGCCGCGTTACAACTGGCGGGAGGTTCGTCCTCCCGCCTTTTTTCTTGCACCCGGTAGCCTGATCGGCAAAGTGGCGACATGCAAAAGCCAATCCCAGATTACAGTTTTGAACGTGCTGCAAAAGCTCGTGGTTTTACCAGTATTGCCGGGGTTGATGAGGTTGGCCGTGGGCCTTTGGCCGGGCCGGTTACAGCCGCCGCTGTGGTGCTTGACCCTGACCGTATCCCCGAGGGACTGAACGACAGTAAGGCCCTGAGTAAAAAACGGCACGCAATTTTGTACGACTTGATACTGGCAAACGCAGACGTATCGGTTGCTCATGCCTCTGTAGAAGAAATTGACAGCCTCAATATCCTGCGCGCCAGTCATCTGGCGATGGAGCGCGCCATTGCTGGCCTGGCAAACCCGCCAGACCATGTGCTGATTGACGGTAACATGATTCCGCGCGGTCTGACGCTTTCATCAGAAGCAATTATCGGTGGGGACGCGCGTGCACTTTCGATTTCTGCCGCCTCAATTGTGGCAAAAATATGTCGAGACCGGCTGATGGTGGATTTGGCGCAACAGCATCCCGGCTATGGGTGGGAGACAAACGCCGGATATCCATCAAAAAGCCACAAAGCGGCATTGGCTGATCTGGGCGTGACCCCTCACCATAGGCGTTCGTTCAAACCCGTACACAACATCTTGTATCAAGAGAAAAGTTAACCCTTTGATTCAAAAAAGAATTTGACGGCGAATCAGCAATGATTCATCTTTGTTGAAAAGAACGGACGCGAAATAGCGCCGGGGATAGAGGCAGAGATGAAAACGAAAACCAACGCAAAAGCGGCGGCAAAGCTGCCGTTGAACAGTATCCTTGATGGCGATTGCATCGAGGTCATGAATAGCCTTCCGGAAGGCTCAGTTGACCTGATTTTTGCCGACCCACCTTACAACCTTCAGCTAAAGGGCGACCTGCATCGCCCGGACAATTCCAAGGTTGATGCGGTAGACGATCACTGGGACCAGTTTGACAGCTTCAAGGTCTATGACAAATTCACCCGTGCTTGGCTAAAGGCTGCCCGAAGGCTGTTAAAGCCAAATGGCGCGATCTGGGTCATCGGCTCATACCACAATGTCTTTCGCATGGGCGCCGAACTGCAAAATCAGGGCTATTGGATTTTGAATGACGTAGTCTGGCGCAAATCCAACCCGATGCCGAACTTTCGTGGTAAGCGGTTCACAAATGCCCACGAGACCATGATCTGGGCTTCGAAATCCGAAGGTGCCAAATACACGTTCAACTACGAAGCGCTGAAGGCGTTGAACGAAGGCATCCAGATGCGCAGCGACTGGGTCCTGCCGATCTGTACCGGGCATGAACGCCTGAAGGACGACAATGGCGACAAAGCACACCCGACCCAAAAGCCAGAAAGCCTGCTGCACCGCGTGCTGGTTGGCGCGACCAACCCCGGCGATGTGGTGCTGGACCCCTTCTTTGGTACTGGCACGACCGGCGCGGTTGCCAAAATGCTTGGACGAGAATTTATAGGGATCGAGCGTGAAGACGCATACCGCAAGATTGCTGAAAAACGCATTGCACGGGTGCGTAAGTTTGACAAAGAAGCGCTGGAGACGACTAAATCAAAACGGGCCGAACCACGCGTACCTTTCGGCCAGTTGGTTGAGCGCGGCATGTTGCGCCCGGGCGAGGTTCTAACCAGCCCCCGTGGCAAAACCGCCAAGGTTCGTGCAGATGGTACATTGATTGCGGGTGATGCCCGCGGCTCGATCCATCAGGTCGGCGCCGCTCTTGAAAGCGCGCCTTCGTGCAATGGCTGGACTTACTGGAGCTTCAGGCGCGATGGCAAAAAAGTTCCCATTGATCTTCTCAGACAACAAATCAGGGCCGAAATGGTCTGACAGTTTTCAAAGTGTACCGCCGGTGCCTGTGGTCTGACTCCACAGCACCCACTTACCCCGCCCCCTCGTGGCGGGGTTTTTTTGTATGAGCAAGGGGGCCCGATATCTGTGCTTGGAGAAATCCGTCTCAAATGGTACCGGTTGCGGAAATGGAGCACGTGGGAGGATTGCAGACCAGATGCTGCGTATTTTACTATTCCCTGTCTTCGTTCTCTGTTTTGCGCACAAAGTTATTGCCAACGATACCAACGCTCCCTCAAAGCCAAATCTCGATCTTTTTGTCACCGAAATAACTGAGCCTTACCCCCCCTACGCCGAGTTTTGCGCACGTAAACCAAGCCATTGTGAAATGACTGGTCCCGCCGTGATCGAAATGACTGAAGGCCTGTTGACGATGCTGCGGGATGTCAATTCTCACGTCAATTCCTGCATCCACGCAGGTATTTCAGATCAAGAACTGTACGGATACGAGGAGTATTGGACCATTCCTGACGCAGATTACGGCGACTGTGAGGATATCGCACTCTCAAAGCGCGCTGCCCTGGTCGACCTGGGCCTGCCACGTGCTGCGATGACTATGGCATAGTTCATCAAAAAAGGACGATGATGCCGCACGCAGTTTTGCTGGTCGAAACCTCATCGGGAACGTTCGTCCTCAACAGTTTTACCGACCAGATAGTCCTTTGGCACGAAGCCCCGTTCAACTATGAGACACGGGAGCGTACAGACGGCAAGTGGGAACGGTACGACCAACTAACTTGGACGTTTGATTAGAGTATTAAATCCCAAAACTGCCGTGAACAGGCGAGCCCGGCATAGGCACCGTTTCGTGTTTCACCTGATTACCGGCGGCGGAAAGCTTCCGGCCTTGTAGGGCGCCCAATCGGTGATTTCTGGGTAATACATGCCACGCCACTTTCGCACCTTTTTGTTCATTACCCGCCGCCACAGGGGTGGCACCATCGCAAGCATGGTCATCAAAGGATAACCATATGGCAATTGCGGTGCCGTATTCTCATCATAAGTCTGCAGCAGTGGAAAACGCCGCGCGGGCTTGTAGTGATGGTCTGAGTGGCGCTGCAAATTTATGAATTGCCAGTTTGTCGCCCTGTAGTCCGAGTTCCATGAATGATGCGGCCGCACATGTTCATATTTGCCATCACCGAGGTATTTGCGGGTCAGGCCATAATGCTCGACATAATTGGTCAGTTCTACCTGCCAAACCGCAGTAAATGCCTGAAAACCAAAGAGGCCCAGACCTTCCCAACCACCTAAGATCAGCGCAAGAAGGATCATCACAGCCTGTAAAGCGCCGTAACGCCAGAAGGGGTTTGCCGAATCCCACACCGGAAGGTTTCGCCGCGCCAGCATCGCCTTTTCCGCCTGCCATGCCGAGGCTGGCACTTCAAACAGAACCCGCGCGAAGAACCGGTGAAAACCTTCGTTATAGCGCGCGGTCACCGCATCGCGGCTCGTACCAACCCAGGGATGATGCACCAGCAGATGTTCCGTGCGAAAATGACTGTAGAGAACAGTAGCCAACATCAGATCAGCCAACCAACGCTCCAGCTTGTTGGATTGGTGCATCAACTCATGCGAATAGACGATGCCTACACTGCCTGTCACCACGCCGACACCAAAGAACAGCCCTATTTTTTCCCATCCACTCAGATGGTTAGCATGGGTTGCATAGTAGATTACCAAAAACAGCAGGACCAGTTGTATGGGAAACCAGATAAGGGTGATCAGCCGGTACCAAAACAGCTGCCCCTCACTTGTTTCAAGGTCAGCGTTTTCTTTAGTCTTTCCCAGAAGCGCGTCCAGTCCGGAATACAGCCACCACGCCCCTGCAGGTGGCAAAAGCAACGCCCAACCACCATTTCCGGCGGCCAGAATAACCAGAGGAAGCAATGCAAGTGACAACCAAAATGGCAATGCGCGGTTAATCTTTGCAACATTTGCGGACGGAATCATGATCATCACCTTTACACTTCCCTCGCTATAAGGGTGGTCCGACTATACGCACAACTCAAGGGCGTTCATTGAGCAGGGTCAAGCTTTGCTGCATGATACACCTTACGCATGACGCTGGGCAGGTCTGTCGGGCGAAAATCTTCGGCACTGGTAAAAAATCCCTGTCTGGGTTTCACCTCAGCCCCCACCAACGCAACCCTTAAAGTAAGTCGCAGGTGAAAATGGGTGAAGGTATGGCGAACTTCAACTCCCGGATCCCGCCAATCGGCAGCAACGGGCGGGGTGACGTGCGCCTGCTTTTCCCCCCATTCGGAACCCGGCCACCCCAGCATTCCGCCCAGCAGACCCTTGTTCACACGCCGCTCAAGCAACCATGCACCGTCCCCGCGCCGGGCGACATAAACCAAACCGTACCGAATTGGTTTTGGCTGCTTTTTCTGACGCTTTGGAAGGGTGCCCTCTATCCCGATCACACGCGCCTTGCAGGCGTTCTTCCACGGACAAAGCCCGCATTTCGGGGATGTCGGAGTGCAAATCGTTGCCCCCAGATCCATCACCGCTTGCGCATAATCGCCCGGACGGGTTGCGGGGGTCAGCTCTTCGGCATGTGCACGCAAAATGGGCTTGCAGGCGGGCAATGGCTGCCCAACGGCATGTATCCGCGCCATGACCCTTTCGACATTTCCATCAACTACGGCCTCGTCCCGGTCAAAGGCTATCGCCGCAATTGCAGCCGACGTATACGGCCCGATTCCGGGCAAGCGCATAAGGGCCTCGCGCGTATCCGGAAACTTGCCGTCAAGCTCTCCGTCCACGATACGTGCGCATTTAATCAGGTTACGGGCACGCGCATAATAACCCAGCCCGGCCCATTCACCCAGCACACGCGCTTCGTCCGCGCAGGCCAGCGCCCGGACATCCGGCCACAGCTCCATGAAGCGGTTGAAATAGTCTTTTACAACCACCACACCGGTTTGTTGCAACATAATCTCGGATAGCCAAACGGCATAGGGGTCGGGCCAGATTCCAACGTTGCGTGCCGCCGGAGAGGTCCTCCACGGCAATTCCCGTGCATTAAGGTCATACCAGTTGAGAAGCCGGGCTGGATCGGCGTTTTCACACAAGTTTTATCCCCCCTATGTGCTTTGGGCTGGCATAGATCCCAGGTTGGACTAGAATAAGCATATGTATTGGACATACGGCATATGAAAAGGCAAGCGGTACATAAGCGCCATGGGCGTGGGTTTGAACGCACGTCGACCCTTGTGCAGTCGCGCGTTCGCGATGCCGGGGCGTCGCGTGGTTTTGCCGTGACCCGGTTGTTGACACACTGGGCTGAGATTGCCGGCGAAGATATTGCTTCTATCGCCCGTCCGGTCGATGTAAAATACGGCCGCGACGGTTTTGGTGCGACGCTGACCTTGCTGACAACCGGCGCACAGGCTCCAATGCTTGAAATGCAAAAGGAAGTTTTGCGCGACCGCGTCAATGCCTGCTATGGCTACCGCGCTATTTCCCGCATCCGCATCACCCAGACCGCGCCGTCTGGCTTTGCCGAGGGGCGCGCCGACTTTGCGCCTGCCCCCATCCGGCGTCCCCAAGAAAAACCCAGCCCCGACCAAATCGCAAAAGCGGAACAGGTTGCCAGCACCGTTGGTGACGCAGACCTACGCGCCGCACTAGAAGCGCTTGGGCAGAAGATCTTGTCCAACCCGAAAACGAACCAGAACAACTGAAAAGGCTTCCCATGACCCGTATTCTTCCCCTGATCCTTGGCGCTCTACTGCTTGTCGGTGGCAGCGCTTACTACATGTCCCAGAACAATGGTGCATTGCCGGGCATATCCATTGCCGAAGCACAGGAAGCCTCGGGAGAGGTTGAATTGGCTCCTGACATGGCAATTGGTAACGAAGATGCGGCGGTGACACTCATCGAATACGCTTCGTATACCTGCCCTCATTGCGCCAATTTCCACACCGATGTTTTTAAGGACCTCAAGGCCAATTACATCGACACCGGCAAAGTGCGTTTCATTCACCGCGAAGTCTATTTTGACCGTTTCGGCTTGTGGGCGGGCATGGTTGCACGCTGCGGTGACGGAACCCGGTATTTCGGCATGAACGATCTGATATATGAAGGCCAGCGCGAGTGGATTGGTGACGGTGCTCCGGCTGAAGTCCTGAATAACCTGCGTAAACTCGGCCGGCTGGCCGGGATGAGTGACGACGAGTTGAACGCCTGTCTTGAAGATGAAGCCATGGCGCAAAGCATGGTTGCCGCATACCAACAGCATGCGACAGCTGACGAGATTAACGCCACGCCAACTTTGGTTATCAACGGCGAAAAGTACTCGAACATGAGCTACAGCGATCTGGCAGCTATTCTGGACGAAAAACTGGCCGAGTAACTCCACCGGCTAAAAGTCGGAAAAGCGACGTAAGGTGGCGCGAAGCGGATTGCATCGGCCACCACCGCATCTTATAGCGTCAGGAAGACGAAGCCCGCCGGGCCAGAGAGGTTGGCTGCCAAGGATCGACCCAGACAGGGGATCTGCCGCAGCATCGTCCAATATGCAGAGCCTCTCTGCGCCTTTTGGCAATTTTGAGAGGACCTGACATGAAACTGACTTCTGCCCTTATTCCAACACTGCTCGCTACACCTGCTCTGGCACATACTGGCCACGTTGCTGAAAATTCTGGCCATGACCATATCGTAGCCGTTGTCGCCATCGGTACTGCTCTTTGTGTTGCCCTGTGGTCGGTAATACGGGTTCAGGCCAAAGCCCGGAACGCGTAAAATGTCAAAAATCGGCGTCATGATATGTGGCCATGGCTCGCGTTCTCAAGCAGCAGTTGATGAGTTTTCAGTGCTGGCGGAAAAACTACCAGCTTTGCTGCCAGACAACTGGTTGACCGAATATGGATATCTTGAGTTTGCCAATCCGGTGATCCGGGACGGGCTGGACAAGCTGCGCGAGGCCGGGTGTGATCGTATCGTGGCCGTGCCGGGCATGCTGTTTGCCGCCATGCATACCAAAAACGATATTCCCACCGTGCTGAACACATACGGCAAAAAACATGGCATTGACGTCAGCTATGGCCGCGAACTGGGCGTTGATCCGCGGATGATTGCCGCTTCGGGTGCTCGGGTGCAAGAAGCTGTGAAGGCTGCGAATGACGAACATGGCGAAGTGCCTCTTGAAGAAACCTGCCTTGTTGTTATCGGGCGCGGCGCCAGTGACCCGGACGCCAACGGCAATGTCGCCAAAGTGGCGCGGATGTTGCAGGAAGGTTTGGGTTTTGGCTGGCTCGAGGTTGGGTATTCCGGTGTCACTTTTCCACTGGTCGAACCCTGCCTGACCCATGCGGCGCGTCTTGGGTACAAACGTATCGTGGTATTCCCGTATTTCCTGTTTACCGGTATCCTTATCGACCGGATTTATGGCTTTACCGATCAGGTCGCAGCCAGCAATCCTGACATTCAGTTCGTCAAAGCGGGTTACCTCAACGATCACCCGGAAGTGCTGGCAACTTTCGCCGAGCGCATTACCGAACAACTGGGTGACGTGGTGCCGCCTACTTGCGGAACATGTAAATACCGCACACAGGTTCTGGGCTTTGAGGGCGAGGTTGGCGCCGTGCAGGAAAGCCACCACCACCATGTGGAGGGGCAAGGTGCCTCGGCCCCCGGATCGAATGTGGCCGATTGTGAGTTATGCGCAGATTTCTGCACTGGAGAATGTCGGCTAGATATGGATCACCACCATCATCATCACCATCATAATCACGACCACGGGCATGATCATCACCATCATCACCCGGAATATCCCCATGCCGCCCATCCACATGGACCGGAATCGGCACGTAAGTCGTGACAGGAAACGGCCAGCCCTCGGACCCCCATAACGGGGGCCGCTCGTCGCGGTCCGCGCTCAGGTATGAGCGCGCACCCGCCGCGATCTATGCGCAAAGCTTTGAAACATTGCGACGCGAGGCACGGCTGGACCGTTTTCCTGCCGGGTTAGAAGAACTGGCCGTGCGCGTCATTCATGCCTGCGGCATGGTCGAAGTGGCTGACCGCCTGTCTTTCTCATCAAAGGCTTTCACCGCCGGACAAGCTGCATTGAAGGCCGGCGCACCAATCCTGTGTGATTGTGAGATGGTCGGAGCCGGCATCATAAGACGTTACCTGCCCAATGAAAACGAAGTCATCGTCACCCTGAACGATCCTGCTGTTCCTGCGCTTGCCGCCAGTATTGGCAACACCCGTTCTGCGGCAGCGGTTGAGTTATGGGCCGAGCATCTGGAAGGTGCTGTGGTGGCCATTGGCAACGCACCGACCGCGCTTTTCCACCTGATGGAATTGCTCGATCAGGGCGCCCCAAAGCCGGCGGTGATCCTTGGCTTTCCCGTTGGTTTTGTCGGTGCTGCCGAAAGCAAGGCCGAACTTGCTGCGCGACCAAGAGGTTGCGAATTTGTGGCGCTTCGTGGACGGCGCGGCGGGTCGGCCATGGCTTCAGCCGCGGTAAACGCCCTTGCAGCTGGCCTACCCGAGGAACACACATGAAGCCTTGGCTGCATATCGTAGGTATAGGAGAAGACGGGCTGGAAGGGCTGGTTCCCGCCACGCGCGCTGTGGTTGAAGCAGCCGAAGTGATTGTCGGCGGGTCGCGTCATCACGGCCTGGCTGAAAGTATAAATGCCGAACGTATTAGCTGGCCTTCGCCATTTGACGCGTTGCTGGAAACCCTGCAAGCACAGAAAGGCCGACGCGTTGTCATACTGGCCTCAGGTGACCCCCTGTGGTTCTCGGTCGGAGCCAGAATTGGACGCCACATCAACCCGGCCGAGATCATCTATCACCCACAGATTGGCGCCTTTCAGATGGCCGCGTCCCGTCTGGGCTGGTCAATGGCCGACCTCGAAACCCTGACTGTGCACGGGCGCCCGGTAGAGCAGATGATTGCCTTCATCCAACCGGATGTGCGTCTTTTGATCCTGACCACCGGTGCCGAAACTCCTGCCCAAATTGCCAGTTTCCTGACCCAACGGGGTTTTGGGAAAAGCCGGATGATCGTGCTGGCCAATATGGGTGGCGAGAACGAAGCACGTTTTGAAGGAATTGCTGAGGGCTGGGATCAGGAAGTGCCCCCTTTCAACACCCTGGCCGTTGAATGTGTGGCCGCGCCAGATGCCGCTTTGCTGCCAAGGGTTCCCGGCCTGTCTGACGATCTGTTTCAGCATGACGGCACCATGACCAAACAGGAGGTGCGTGCAGTCACGCTTGCCAAGCTCATGCCGATGCGTGGGGCACTCTTGTGGGATATTGGCAGCGGTAGTGGCTCGGTCGCCGTCGAATGGATGCGCGCGGCGCGTTATGCGCGGGCAATTGGGATCGAGCCACGGGCGGACCGCCGGGCGATGGCAGCGGCCAATGCCCTGGCTTTAGGGGTTCCCAGGTTAGAGTTGATTGACGGTGTCGTGCCCGAAGCGCTTGAGGGGCTCGCCGCCCCCGACGCGGTGTTCATCGGAGGCGGGCTCAGCCCCGAGGTGTTTTCGGCAGCATGGCAGGCGCTGCGCCCTTTGGGCCGTCTGGTGGCGAATGCGGTAACTCTTGAAAGCGATGCATTACTGAGCGAACTGCACAAAGCTCATGGCGGGCAATTGGTAAAACTGTCAATCTCACGCGCCGAGCCGCTGGGCCCGCATACAGGATGGCGCAGCCTGAGGCCGGTGACCCAATGGAGCCTGATCAAACGATGAGCGGCACGCTATACGGTATAGGGCTTGGCCCAGGTGACCCCGAGCTCATGACGCTCAAGGCTTCACGCCTGATCGGTGCGGCAGGGATTGTAGCCTATCCCTGCCTTCCGGAAACGGAAAGTTTCGCACGCCGGATTGCCGCCGGGCATATCCGGGAAGGTGCTATTGAGATGACCATCGAGGTGCCTATGACGGTGGACCGTGCCCCGGCACAGGCTGGGTACGACAGAGCCGCCAACGAGATTGGTAAGGCCCTCGAAGCAGGCGAAGATGTGGTGGTCTTATGCGAAGGGGACCCGTTCTTTTACGGATCATTCATGTATCTCTATGCCCGCCTTTCTGAGCGGTTTTCGGTCGAAGTCGTGCCGGGCGTCACCTCGGTTTCGGCTGGTGCGGCGCGGGCTCGCATGCCAATGGTGGCACGCAACGAGGTGCTATCGGTTCTGCCAGCGCCGCTTGACGATAATGTCCTGCGCGCCGGTTTGCAGGCTGCGGATTCGGTGGTGATCATGAAACTGGGCCGCCATCTTGGCCGGGTGCGGGCATTGATCGAAGACGTGGGGCTGATTGAAAGCGCGACCTATGTTGAGAGGACATCGCTGGCGGATGAGCGCATCATGCCGCTTGCAGATGCCCCTGATCCAGCACCCTATTTTTCAATGATAATCCTGACAAAGGGGGCCGACCCATGGCTGTAGAACCAGTTGTGATTTGTCTGAACCGGGCGGGCGAAACGGTTGCGCGCCAAGTCGCTGACCTGCTGGGCGCGCAGATACATGGCCGCGAAGGGCGGGTTGACGGCGCAGACGCCACCTTTCCCAATGCGTTGGAACATGTGCGCGATCTGTTTGCAGCTGGCGTACCGGTGGTTGGTGTGTGTGCAGCGGGTATCCTGATCCGGGCAGTAGCGCCTTTGTTGGCTGACAAAACTTCCGAACCCCCGGTTGTTGCCGTGTCTGACGACGGGGCTGTTGTGGTGCCTTTGCTGGGTGGACACCGGGGAGCAAACCGGCTCGCGAAACAAATTGCCGAAGGGTTACAGGCAGTGGCAGCGGTTACCACCGCGGGCGATGTGGCGCTGGGTGTGGCATTGGACGAACCGCCCGCAGGCTGGGTTTTGGCAAACCCGGAAAATGCCAAAGCCGCCATGAGCATTCTTTTAAACGGGGGCAAGGCGTGTGTGGATGGCGACGAAGCGCCAAAGGCCAGTTGGCTTGACGTGCTGCCTGCGGCTGATCCGCTGGGTGACGATGAGGTCGTCGATCTTATTTGCACCACAGAGCCTCGGCCGGTCGAGGCCCCGCACCTGTTGTTCCACCCCCAACGGTTCACTTTGGGTGTTGGCTGTGCCCGCAACTGTCCACCTGAAGAGCTTATCGGGCTGGTGGATAACCTGCTGAAGGAAAGCGAAACCGCGCCGCAGGCCCTGAAATGCATCGCGACACTGGACCTGAAGGCGGACGAGCCAGCGATGCACGCCTTGTCGCGACACCTCGGCGTGCCATTAAGACTGTTTACAGCAAAGGAACTGGAGGCCATGACCCCGCGCACTGAAAACCCATCGGACGTGGTTTTTGCCGAGGTTGGCACACATGGCGTGGCCGAAAATGCTGCTTTGGCAGCAGGGGGCACGGACGCGCATCTGGGCTGGCCCAAGGTTAAGTCCGCAATGGCCACCGCCGCCAAGGCGTTTGCGCCGGGGCCAATCACTGAACTGCGTGGCAGACCACGTGGCAAGCTTTCGATCATTGGTATCGGGCCGGGGCAACATAGCTGGCGCACACCCGAGGCCTCAAAGCTTATTCAGGAAGCTGAAGAACTTGTTGGTTATGGCTTATATATCGACCTGCTTGGCCCTCTGGCCGCTGGCAAGACACGCTCGGACTTTCCGTTGGGAGGCGAAGAAGACCGCTGCCGCTATGCGCTGGAACAAGCTGGCAAAGGTAATAACGTTGCCTTGATCTGCTCAGGGGACGCGGGCATTTATGCGATGGGCGCGCTGGTATTTGAACTCATGGACCGTAGCGCGGAAGAAAAAGGTGTCTCGGACGCGGCCCGAAGGGTCGAGGTAGTTTCGACCCCCGGCGTGTCAGCCCTGCAAGGGGCGGCAGCACGAGCAGGTGCGCCGCTGGGCCATGATTTCTGTGCAATCTCACTCTCAGATCTGCTGACACCGCGCGAGGATATTGTGAAGCGTCTGAAAGCTGCTGCCGAAGGTGATTTTGTCATCGCATTTTATAATCCGGTATCGAAAAAACGCCGTACCTTACTTGCTGAGGCACGGGACATTTTGCTTAAGTCTCGCCCGGCCAACACACCCGTGTTGCTGGCCAGCAACCTTGGTCGCAAAGATGAAAACTTGCGCTACCGCAAGCTGGATGAACTGGAAGTAGACGAGGTTGATATGCTGACGGTGGTTTTGGTCGGTTCGTCCAATTCGCAGCTGGCGATGCTGGGCGAAGGTCCACGCATGTACACCCCGCGCGGCTATGCCCGCCGGATCGACGGAGATTTATCAAACCAGTCTTAGTTCAAAGGTGTGGGCAAAGCCCACACAGGTATTTTGGAGCGTTAACAAGCGTGAGCCCACATAAGCAGGCGGAGAAGTAAAGATGACAGTCTATTTCATAGGGGCCGGACCAGGGGACCCTGAGCTTTTAACCCTGAAAGCACAGCGATTAATCGCTGAATGTCCGGTATGTCTTTACGCCGGATCTCTGGTCCCGCCCGAGGTCGTAGCCGGCGCCCCGGATGGCGCACGGGTTCTGGATACTGCACCCATGACGCTGGACGATACACACCGTGAAATTACACAAGCCCATGCGCGTGGTGAAGATGTGGCACGGGTCCACTCCGGGGACCCCTCGCTCTATGGCGCCATTGCAGAACAGATCCGCCGTCTGCGCACGGATGGCATTCCCTACCAGATTGTACCCGGCGTGCCCGCCTATGCGGCTGCGGCTGCCGCACTTGGGCAGGAACTGACCATACCTGAAATAGCGCAGTCAATCGTGCTGACACGAATGTCGATGCAGTCAACCGCAATGCCCGAAGGGGAAACGCTGGAAAACTTTGCCCGGACGGGCGCAACATTGGCCATTCACCTGGCAGTGCGCAATATGCGTGAAATTGAACGCGTTTTGGTCCCCTATTATGGGACAGATTGCCCGGTAGTGGTTGCCTATCGCGTTGGCTGGCCGGATGAGTTGCTGATCCGTGGAACTTTGACAGATATTCGTACCAAGGTTCGCGCCGAAAAAATTACCCGAACAGCGTTGATTCTGGTTGGCCCCGCTTTGGGCGAAGCCCGTGATTTCAAGGATTCGGCACTGTATGATCCGTCCAGACCCCATGTTTTGCGTCCAGTGGTAGGGGTCGACCTGGTTGAAGACCACAATATCTGAGTAAAGCCCTACCAATCAAAAGGTTAACTTGACCTTTAGCCTACCTGTGGCAATCTGTCCCTGAATGGAGGGAATATGTCCGAATATCTGCCAAAAGAAGTGCGCGAAGGTCTGGAACTGGCCCGTAAACGTGCTTTGCGCAAAAAAAGCCGGCTGCGCATTCAGGTCGATGACGAAGTATTCCCTGTGCTCAAGTTGTGGGAAGACGGATTTGCGCTGGACAGCGACAATGCCCCACATCTGCGCGGCCTGGTGGACCTTTATGACGGTAGCCGCCACCTGTACCAGTGTCTGATTGTCACCTCGGAGGAGGAGGCCGGGCAAACGCGTTACGATTTCAAACGTTCGACCGAAATCCGCGACCGGGCACCTCTGGATTTCGCACGCGCAGAAAATGCACCGGTGGCCTTGATCGGGCGTGAGCAACCGGAGGGGGCGTGACTTCTACTGATATCCCAGTGCGGGCCAGCGCTGTTTCGGTAATTGTCTTGCGTCCTGCCCCAAACGGAAAATACCAGGTTCTGCTTTTGAAACGCCGGAACAAACCGGTGGGTGAGTGGTGTCAGGTAATTGGTAGCCTAGAACCAGGGGAAACTGCATGGCAAGGCGCATTGCGGGAGATGCACGAAGAAACCGGCCTTGTACCCAAGAAGTTTTACTCGGCCAATACACATGAACAATTCTACGATGCCGCCAGCGATCAAATGCTGATTGTTCCGGTTTTTGTCGCCTATGTAGAGCCGGATACCCGTATCGAGCTGAATGATGAGCACAGCGATTACGCCTGGCTAAATTTTGGCGCCGCCCGAAATCGCGTTCCATTTTCGGGGCAGAGGCGCGTCCTGAAATTTGTAAAACGAAACTTTGTGGAGCGCGCTGCCAACGCGCACCTGCTGATTTCCGACAATAGGTAGAGACACAAGTTACGACCGATCTGAAAGGAGCAAGAAATGAAGCTGCCTGGAACTCTACTTCTAGTCTGTGTCCTTTCATCCCCGGCATTCGCGGATGATCGTGCCCTTTGTAAAGACGATGACCTTGAAAGCGCAAAGCGGATTGCAGCGTGCCAAAGTGTCATCGAAGCCAACTCAACAGATGCAGAGCCACATGCCCGGCTGGGGGATGCATATCTTGATGCGGAACAAATACCCAATGCGCTTGAAGCGCTGAACCTGGCCGTGGAAATTGATCCAAACCAAATTTTTGCGCTTGAACGCCGCTCAGTCGCTTTCAACGAAGCTGACCGCCACAGCGAAGCTGAGCAGGATCTGGAGCGATTGATCCAACTGGTGCCGGACCAAGACTGGTACCATTACCGGCTTGGCTATTCCCGTAATCAACTTGGTAACCACGAAGGTGCCCTGACGGCACTCGATCAGGCGATTGAGCTTGATGGCGACTATTACTGGTCGCGAATTGAGCGTGGCAGGACATTGGGGCGAATGGACCGGGATGAAGAAGCGGGAAATTCTTACGCCGAGGCGGCTCGCATCCGACCCTTATCAACTTCGGCACATACTCAAGCCAACAGGCACTTTGGTTGGGCCGACATCCCACAGCGACAGGCCTATCATGCAAGAATTCTCTACACACTTGATCCAAACAAGCTTACCTTGCGTGACTGGTTGCAGGAATATGTCGGCACGGACGTTGCAATAAACCTTACACCACTTGATTGGGCGCCGCCGCCCGAGGTTCAGGAAATCCGGTATTTCCAGATATTCGCCCCGGTTGATGCCAGAGATGACGTGCAGAAATCCATCGAAGATCTGATCAACTGGTTCGGGGGTCGCAGTTATCCCATGCCGGAAACCGCTTCCGTTTACAGGCGTTCCTACGCGAGAGCAGGGGGCGAAGACCTTACCCCTTTCATGACGGTTGAGCATAGGAAAAATGGCAGCCCTCCACGCCATCCACCACAAGACGTATTTCGCGGACTTTTTCAGCTCAACGTACAGCCGTTCGGGCCGGGCACACCGGTGATTGCCCCGGTTTGGGGGGATACGTTGCCAACGCAAATCTGGCCCTTGCGCGATGGTGCCTCGGCAGAAGGAACCGCAACCTTTACCGCCATGTGTGCCACCGGTCCGGGAATGAGCGCCATTTTGATGGGATGTCGCCCGGATGTTGAAACCGTTCCGCTAGGGCAGATCAACTGGAACGTTGACGTGACAACGGACCGAATTCATGTGCCGATGGGTATTTTCGACACGTACAAAATCAGCTTTACCCAGCGTGGCAACATCACAATTTTGGGTAAAACCAACAGTTTTGACTATGACGCCAGTTACTGGGTGGCGCCTGAGTTTAACACTTGGGTCGCTTCGATTTTTACCGTGGGTGACAAATACTCTTATTCACAGGCTATGGAAGTTGTGAATTAAACTGGCCCTATTGCAGGTCTGCGAAGGCTTTACCAAGTCGCTCAACCGCCTCTTCAACCCGTGCGCGCGGGGTTGCCAGATTGAACCGCAAGAAGCCCTCACCGCCAGCGCCAAATGTCGGCCCGTGGTTCACCGCGATTCGAGCACCCTTTTCAACCCGGCTGGTAAATTCTGCCGGCTCCATGCCTGTCCCCGAAAAATCGACCCAAGCCAGATAGGTGGCTTCAAGCCGCATGGATTTCAGGCCTGGGATGTTATTGACGGCTGCGTCAAAAATCTGCCGGTTTCCGTCAAGATATTTAACGAGTTCATCAACCCAGACCGCACCATCCGGGCTGTAGGCAGCTTCGGCCATGTAAAGCCCGAACGAGTTCGGCGAAAGGCCCAGCGCCGACATGCGGGCAGCAAAGCGGGCGCGAAGCGCCTCGTCGGCAATAATAACGTTACCCGAGTGAGATCCCGCGATGTTGAACGTCTTGGTGGTCGCCGTCATCATGACTAGCCGGTCTTCGATACCTTCAATCGCGGTCATAGGCGTGTGTTTGTGTCCGGGCATGACGAGATCATGATGAATTTCATCCGATACCAGAACAAGGGCATGACGGCGGGCAAAGTCAGCAACCTCCTGCAATTCTGCCCGGGTCCAGACACGCCCCCCCGGATTATGTGGCGAACACAGGATGAGCATCTTTTCCGTGCCCGTCATCTGCGCGTCATAGGACGCAAAATCCATTTCATATTGCCCGTCGTTCAGCACCAGTGGGCATTCCACGACCTTGCGCCCAGCCGCGTTTATCACTCTGGCGAAGGCGTGATAAACGGGTGTGAACAATACCACGCCGTCACCCGGGTCTGTAAAAGCATCAACGCACATGCCGGTACCGTTAACCAAGCCGTGCGTGGTGAAAATCGAAGCCGGATCAACCTGCCAGCCATGACGCTCGGACATCCACCAACAAATAGCCTCGCGGTAAGACACGTCGTCGCCATAATACCCATAGACGCCATGATCCAACATGCCCTGAAGCGCATCCTGAACACAGGTGGGCGGGGCAAAATCCATATCGGCCACCCACATCGGGATGCCATCTGAAGCGGGCACACCATAAATAGGCTCCATCATGTCCCATTTAGATGAATGGGTTCCGCGGCGTTCGATTACCCTGTCGAAATTCATTGGTAGCACTCCAGAATATTTGCGCAGCCAACCTACTGGTTCAAGCCCTGCTATCAACCCGAAAATAGGCCACTTGAACCAACGAACGAGGAAAGTAGCGGCTTGATCTCCCTCCTGATGCTAGCAAGTGGTTGAAAATCGCAATCCGGACAGTTAGATCACCGCCATGTCTATTCGCCCTATCCTTATCCACCCGGACCCGCGCCTGAAAAAGGTGGCCAAAGCTGTGCCTGACCTTTCTGATGATCTGCGCAGTCTGGCTGATGACATGCTGGAAACCATGTACGATGCCCCGGGCATTGGGTTGGCCGCACCTCAACTGGGCATTCTGACCAGGCTGATCGTGCTGGACTGCATTAAAGAGGAAGGCGCCACACCGCGCCCGATGGCAATGTTTAACCCTGAAATACTTGCTTCTTCAGATACATTGAGCACCTATGAAGAGGGGTGCCTTTCGATCCCCGAGCAATATGCCGAAGTGACCCGGCCGGCCGAAGTGACCGTGCGGTGGATTGATCGTGACGGCAACGAAAACACACGCGATTTCGATGGTTTATGGGCTACCTGTGTACAACACGAGATTGACCACCTGAACGGCAAGCTGTTCATTGACTATCTCAAACCGTTGAAACGCCAGATGATTACCCGGAAAATGGTTAAACTGAAGCGCGAAAAGGCGCGGGCGTGAGTCCGGTTAACCACCACAGACCGTTCGTCATGTGGCCAGACAAGCGCCTGCGTAGTGCCGCCGACCCAGTCGAAACAATAAATGATGACATCCGCGCCATTTGGGACGAGATGGTTTTTGCCATGGATGCCATGCCCGGGGTTGGTCTGGCCGCCGTTCAATTGGGCATTATGTTACGGCTCGCTGTCGTAGATGCGTCTGATGAGCGTGGGCGGGCGGTGCGCATGGCGAACCCTGAGATCCTACACTCTTCCATTGAATATCGTGAACATGAGGAAGCTAGCCCAAACCTGCCCGGTCTATCAGCCCGCATCAAACGCCCACGCGCTGTCACCGTGCGGTTCTTGAACGAAAAAGATATCATTGACCGGCAGGATTTCGTTGGACTTTGGGCGACAAGCGTGCAGCATCAGATTGACCACCTTGAAGGACGCATGTTTTTTGACAACCTTTCTAAGGTGAAACGCGATATGCTGCTCAAAAAGGCGCGCAAGCGCAAATAACAGCGTAGCAATAACACGTTGGAGGGCGAAATGCGGGTCATCTTCATGGGCACACCTGAGTTTTCGGTGCCGGTGCTTGAAGCTTTACACGAGGCTGGGCATGAAATTCTGGCCGTTTATTGTCAGCCCCCCCGCCCCGCAGGTCGCGGTAAAAAACCCAGACCCAGCCCGGTTGAAGTACGGGCACGCTCGCTTGGCCTCAAGGTACGGGCACCGGTTTCCCTGAAGAACTCAGAAGAGCAAGCGGAATTTGCGGCGCTCAAAGCGGATGTTGCGGTGGTTGTCGCCTATGGCCTGATCCTGCCTCAGGCCATCCTTGATGCACCAGCGCATGGGTGTTTGAACATCCATGCCAGCCTTCTGCCCCGCTGGCGCGGCGCCGCGCCGATCCACCGTGCTATACTGGCGGGTGACGAGGAAACCGGTATTTGCATCATGCAGATGGAGGCCGGGTTGGATACTGGACCGGTTTTATTGCGCGAAAAAACCGACATAAGTGCGTTGGATACCACGGCAAGCCTACATGACCGTTTGTCAGGGATTGGGGCGCGGTTGATCACAGAGGCTCTGGGCAAATTGCCTGAGCTCGTAGCAATTCCACAAGGTGACGATGGTGTGACCTATGCCTCAAAGATTGAAAAGGAAGAGGCGCGGGTGGACTGGGCCAGCTCTGCTGTCGAGATTGATCGTCAAATCCGCGCCCTTTCACCATTTCCAGGTGCGTGGACTATGGTAGGTGATGTTCGCGTGAAACTCCTGATGAGCAAAGTAGCCACACTCAATGGTGGGTCAGGAAATGTTCCTGGCTCTTTACTGGAAGGGCTTTCCATTGCCTGTGGGCAAGGTTCAGTTGAAATTCTGCGTGCTCAAAGGCAAGGTAAGCAAGCAATGGATGCGACTGAGTTTCTACGAGGCACACCCATATTGCCGGGCCAGATTTTAGGAGGCTGACATGTTTCCCACCCTTATCGGAACTGTCGTGATCGCAGGTATTATCGGCTACTTGTCCGAGCGTCAGGGCTTTACCCATAACGGCATTTTGCAAAGTATCATTATTTGTATCGGCGGCGCATTTTTAGCATATTTTATTACTCTGATGTTTGGCATTGGGTTTAGTTCAAAAGGGTTAAATGCGATTGCCGCGTCAATCGGGGCCTTGGTAATTGTTCCGACACATTGGCGAAAATAAACAGGCATTTTGTAGCCTTCATGATTCCCAGTCGAAGGGCTGCGCTAAAATAAACCAACGCCTTCGGTAGTACCAAAACCAATATTTCCAATTAAGAGAGCGCTTTAAAAGCGGTCAAACCCTTCTGTCAAAATTTCTGCAGATCGACCAAGGGGCTCGGGGCATCCGAGGGCATTCCGGATTTGTAGGGTTTCCCCACCCCTCTCATAATAATTAACCTGTACTTGGTTAACCCGAAACGTCCTGCCTCAGAATATCCGTGACCAAAACATCTTTCACGCTATCTCCCATCGTTCTTATTGCGATCTCGAGCAGGGCATGGCGAAGTGCATCCAGTTTGCTCCCGTCCGTAAACACGCCGTCGAAACCCCCAGCATTGGCATGGTCGAACAAAATCTGAAGAAAAGCGTCGCGCAATTTCGGCTCACGCTGGTAAAACACTTCGCTGCCACCTTGGGCAAGTTCAAGACTTAAGGACAAAACCACAAGTGCCCCCACCTTGCTTTCAGAAACTACAGGAACGACAAACTGATTATTCATTTTCACGTAGTCGCTGTCTGCACTTTCTTCCGCAGCTTCTCCTTCCTCACTGTCCGCATGGGTAGACATCGCTGGCTGCTCTGAAATATCCATTTCGCCACAAGGATTTATCTCGACAATTTCCTGAGGCACTGGCCTTAGGAGTAATCCCGCACCGACCCCACCACCGAGTCCGATCAGCGCCAATAATATGGCGAATATCTTACCCATATATTTTCTCCTCAGAATGGCAGGATGATGTCTGCAAATTGCTGACCATATCTGGGTTGTTGAACGTCAGTAATCTGACCGCGCCCACCATAGGAAATTCGGGCCGACGCTATTTTGTCGTACGGGATTTCATTTTGCCGTGAGATGTCTTCAGGGCGGACAAAGCCCGTCACCAATAACTCACGCAGCTCAAAATTCACCCGTACTTCCTGACTGCCCTGAATTTGCAAAACACCATTTGGTAAAGTACCGACCACGGTCGCAGCAACGCGTAAGGTCAGTTTTTCGTTGCGTCGAACGGAACCATTTCCTGACGAACCAGATGTTGAATCGGTTGCGACAGACGGGTCAAACGTAACTCCGGGAGGCAATTGTTCGTTAATTGCTTCCGGGATGCCCAGCAAAGATGTAATGCTCATGGCTTCAGATCCTGTTCGTGCCCGTTGTGATGAATTGGAAAACTCGGCTTTGTCATTAATTTCAATGACAACTGTCAGAATATCGCCTGCCCGGCCCGCACGCCGGTCGCCCAGAAGGGAACGCCGGCCACCACTCCATAAAGAAGCCCGGTTCGCTACTCCGTTGCCCGCTATATCAGTTGGTAAACCTCCGGGATAAGCCATTGCTTCATGCTCAGCCCCCCGCGTTATCGGCGAAAGGCCGGGGGCTTGGCCTATCTGTTCAACGCGTGAGCAAGCGGCCGAGAATCCGGTAACTAATATAAGAAAAAGGGCAGTCACCCGCATAAAAATGTCCTTTATTGAGAGGGAGTTTGAGGTTGGTTAACTGACACGCTGCCATCTTGCAGGACCCATCCTGTCACTGTGCTGCGCGATGCCAGATTCATCACCCGCAGGCGATCACCAATTCCGGCACGCCCCAAAGCACGCGCTTCAGCGGCTATGACCAACCCACCGGTTGAGAAATACAGCGTGACGATTTGGTTTCGTTCTACCAAAGCCGGTGGACCGATATCATTGATGCGTATCGGACGCCCGGCATAAAGAACAACGCGTGCCTCCATGCCAATTACGTCTTCTGGTGAAGTTAATGCGCCCGCTATGTTCTGCTCGATCAGTTCTATGTCTGACTCGGTCAGGATTGCCTGACTTCGAATTGTACGGGTCGCAACTATCGTTTCAGCTACTACAGGGAATGCCAAAAGACAGACGAATAGCATTAAAGGTGCAAACCAGCTTAGATTTTTGAGGGCTCGAAACATCATCAACGGATCTGCGTTGTTGCAGACATCATCTGATCAGCGGCAGTGATGACCTTGGAATTTAATTCGTATCCACGTTGGGCTTCGATTAGTTCAGTGATTTCACGCACGGCATCAACCGAACTGCTTTCTAAATAACCCTGTCTGAGAGTACCCAACCCGTCCTCTCCCGGGGCAGCCACCAGCGCCGGACCCGAGGCAGCCGTCTCAACAAAAAGATTTGACCCGATTGCCTCCAACCCCTTCTGATTTGTGAAGCCCGCAAGGGAGAAAGACCCTATCAATTCAGGTTCTACCTGGTCCATAAAATAGGCATAAACTTCGCCCTGAGCATTGATTGAAACCGAGCGCGCATCTGACGGAATGGTGATCTCCGGAACAACCGGGTGGCCATCCGACGTTACAATCAACCCGTCACCGGTCAATTTTAGCGAGCCGTCTCTTGTATATGCAGACGTACCGGATGGGAGCGTGACTTCGAACAATCCCTTGCCTTCAATAGCAAGATCAAGGTCCCCGCTTGTTTGGGCTAAAGGGCCTTGTGCCACCATCGTAGTAATCGAAGCGGGCCGGACCCCGAGGCCAAGTTGAACCCCCGTTGGCAGAATCGTACCGTCAGACGCATTAACGGTTCCGGCTCGCGTTTGCTGCTGATAATGCAGATCGGCAAATTCCGCGCGCCGCGCGTTATATCCGGTCGTGTTCATATTTGCGAGGTTGTTCGAGATCGTCTCAACCCGCATTTGTTGTGCCAGCATTCCGGTAGCAGCAATTTTCAGGGCGCGCATTCTACGCCTCCTTTCTTGTTATCCACTCGCTCACTTTCCGAGCGTTCGCATCACGGAGCGAATACGTTCATCTTCCTGTTCAAGGAACTTCTGGCCCAGCTCATAAGCATGCTGCACCTCAATCATGCGGGCAATTTCACTGACCGCATCCACATTCGAATTTTCGACAAACCCCTGCATCAAGGCCGCACCTTCAAGTACTTGCACAGCCCCTCCGGGAGCAGCAAAACGCACTCCGTCACGGTGGCTCAGGTCATTAGGGTCACTTGGCAAAAACAGCCCAATTTCCGTCAACGGACGACCGTCGGCAGTAAGTGTTCCGTCTGCGGCCAAAGCAATTTGTGCTGCATCTGGCGGGATAAAAACCGGGGAGCCACCTACATCAAGTAAACTCAACCCATCCGGAGTCACCAACTCACCCTCTTGATTTGGAGAAAACGAACCGGCGCGGGTTAAGAGTGGCCCCTCCTGGCTTTCCAGCATAAAGAACCCCGGACCCTCAATGGCAAAATCAAAGCTGCCTCCGGTTTGTGTAAGGGCCCCTTGCTCAAGGTTTGTGATGCGAACGTTGGCAGTCGCCATGGACAGGGACGGGTCCCCACCCAGGGATTTAACGTATTCGGAAAACGCCAGCCCCTCGCCACGAAAGCCCGTGGTTGAGATATTGGCAATGTTGTTGGCAATCGATTGCATCTCATGCAAAAGCCCCGATTGCCTGGTCAAAGTGGTATAACCCGCATTGTCCATGGCTTATCCTCCTATGATCAAGGGTACGATCGTGCCTTGGAAAAAGCTGACCAACGTGCCGGTCATGAAGCTCATAGAGCCCCAGAATACAGCCAGAATAGCCGCCAGTTTAGGCACAAAGGTTAGGGTCATTTCCTGTATAGAAGTAAGCGCCTGAAACAGACCCACGACAAGCCCAGCCACCAATGCCACCGCCAGAATTGGTGTTGAGATTTTCACTGCACTCCACAATCCTTCGCGCATCGTGTCGTAAAAAATAATCTCGTCCATAATCTACACCGGCATCCGCAGGATTTCCTGATATGCCTCAACAACTTTGTTGCGCACCGTCACAGCAGTCTCGACGGCAAGTTCGGTTTGCGCCAGGGCTTGTACCAACGCATGGGGGTCAGCATTCCCCCCCATTGCTGCAATTGCGGTTTCTTCACCTTTCGCAACGGTGGCTGCAAAGTCATTCGCCAACCCTGTAAAAGAAGCCCCATTCCCATCCGGCTGAACCTTTGGCGCTGTGGCCGAACGGGTTGCTGCATATTGCTGGGCGGCAAGAGAAGATCTGATATCCATTCTGAATGTTCCTATCTGCGTAGTAGTTCAAGCAGGCTTTTTGACATTTGCTTTGTCTGATCGAACAATTTGAGGTTTGCCTCATAGCTGCGCTGCGCTTCGCGCGCGTCAGCGATCTCGACCACCAGATCGACATTCGATCCATCATAGTAGCCGGTTTCGTTCGCCATCGGGTGTGAGGGGTCAAATATCCGGGGCAAAGTGCTTTGATCCAGGGTCACAGGGCCAGTTCCCACACGCCCGGTTGGGCGCCCCCCCTGCATCACTTCTTCAAATCCAACCGTTTTGCGCCGGTATCCTGGCGTATCGGCGTTGGCGATGTTTTCAGATACATGGCGCAAACGCGATGCCTGGCTCTGCATGCCTGAAACTGCGGCTGTAATAGAAGCGCGAAAATCGTTCATATCATCCTCCTATCTGCGACCGAGGCTGGAGCGTAGGATGCTAAGTGAGCTGCGATAAACCGACAGGGCCAGGCCGTGGTCACGCCGGACTTCAGCCGCCATCATCATTTCGGTTTCAAGTGAAACATTGTTGCCATTGGGCGAAATGGCCCCGGGGCGCGTTGCATCGCCGGAACGCAACCGGGCATTAACACCCTCCCCTTCCAGAAGGTGGCTGGCACGGATCGAACGCATCCCGGTCATTGCCCGGGAATCATATATTTGAGAGAACGGTGCTAAATCCTGGGCGCGATACCCAGGCGTATCGGCATTTGCCACATTTCGGGCAATGGCGGACTGGCGCGCGGCAGCGTAGGTCGCAAGACCCTGCGCCATTCGAAAAATTTCCAGTTTTTCTAACATCGGGGCTTCTCCCTCGATTAACTCAACCAAGGCTTAACCCTGATTCCTTTAGAAAGGGTTGCGAGACGTCAGGAGGCCTCATGAATTACATTGGATTTGATCTATTACGTGCTGAGGTTGCCGCTACCCGACGCGTACATAGCATCGGCCGGGTCGCAGCCATTCGGCGCGGGACGATTGAAGTTTCGGGTCTGTCCGATGTCGCAGCGCAATCAGATCTGGTTGAAATTGGACCCGGTGGGCAGCATAACCGGCTGGGCGAAGTAATAAACCTGTCCGCAGACAGGATAACCATACTTCCGGATGGCGACATTGAAGGCCTTCAGATCGGCGAAGCGGTCCGCCTGCTTGGCTCCAGTCAGATCGCCCCTGATGACAGCTGGATAGGCCGGGTGATCGACCCGTTTGGCAAAGCTCTGGATGGCAAGGCCATTTTGCGTGGGGGTCAGGCACGGTGCTTACGCGGAACTCCCACCAACCCCACGGAACGAAGGGTTTTAGGTGCACGGCTGGAAAGTGGAATGGCCGTATTCAATACACTCTTGCCTATTGTGCGTGGGCAGCGGGTCGGATTGTTTGCAGGCTCGGGGGTGGGTAAATCCACTTTGTTGGCAAAATTGGCAAGAGGTCTTCATGCCGATGTTGTCGTCATTGGTTTAATCGGTGAGCGGGGACGCGAAGTGCGCGAGTTCATCGAACGGGTTTTAGGACCCGAGGGCATGAAACGCGCCGTTGTGGTTGCTGCTACGTCGGATCGCTCTCCACTGGTACGCCGCCGTTGCGGCTGGATGGCAATGGCCGTTGCCGAACATTTCAGGGATGCAGGAAAACACGTCTTGTTCCTTGCCGATTCAGTCACCCGATTTGCCGAAGCCCATCGAGAAATTGCGTTGGCCGGAGGTGAAGATAGCAATATGCGAGGCTTTCCACCTTCAACAGCACATCAAATCACAACACTTTGTGAGCGCGCAGGACCCGGTTCAGGCACGCAAGGGGATATCACCGCCGTTTTCAGCGTTCTGGTAGCCGGATCTGATATGGAAGAGCCCGTGGCGGACATTCTGCGTGGTGTCCTTGACGGCCACGTGGTTCTGGACCGCAACATCGCCGAACGCGGGCGGTTTCCTGCGATTGATCTTCTGCGCTCGGTCTCGCGCGCCCTGCCCGGGGCAGCCAGCGAGGCCGAGAACACCTTGATTTCGGCAGCACGCCAACGGCTTGGCGCATATGACCGTTCAGAGATGATGATCCGGGCGGGGCTTTATACCGCCGGCTCCGATCCTGTTCTGGATGCCGCTATAGAAGCCTGGCCAAAGCTTGACGCCTTTCTGGCCGAAGATGAGTGGGAAGGCACACAAGCAAGTTTCCAGCGGCTCGGGACCTGTATGGTTCCTGAGGAAGCTGACCCCGCTAAAATTGAATAATCTATTGGTATTATTGCCCATCGCATTCGGGGCAGAAATCATTCTAAGAATTTTGCAGGAGTGTCAGAGCGATGGCACCACTGGACATCCCAATATTGCCAGAACCTATTTGTGCGCGTGAAAGGAATAGCCGATTCAATTCTTCCATTTTTTCAGGGTCGGAAAACTGCGCGACTTCACCGTCGCCAAAAGCTGCCTGAGCCTTTTCACGAAACCCGGTCAGCTGAAGTTCCAGATCAAGGGCACCAAACGAGGTCGGAAGGCCAAGTGCAGTTTCAAAAACCTGACGTAAGGGTGGATTTCCCATGACTGAAAACCACATCCCATCCTCTGTGGTGCTTTGGTCAAGAATTGCCCCAAGATCACGCTCAAGGCTCAGAGAAAGGCGCAATTCACTGTCTTTTTCACCAACGGCAACCTCAAATTGCCGGTCTTTATAGGCCTGAATAATATCTTCCGGAAAATCGCTTAGCTGGGTATTCGGTGTGTCAAAGTCACCAAATCCAAAGGCTTTTGTCAGGCCGAGGTACCGTTTGTCCGACAGTTTGTTTGCCAAGGCCCCATTATCTATCGCACCGTCTTCTAACACCTTCTGAATGAAAAACCTGTTTGCAATATCGTCATCCAACCCAAATGCACCAAGCGTGACCTTTAACAGACGGTAATCGCTCACCAGATCCTCCGCCGTGGTAACCGATCCGATATGCTCAGCGAAATAATCTGTATCACGCTTCATCACCGGTGACGCTTCAAAAGCCTCTTTCTGACTTTCCTGAGTGCGCTGCAGAAAGGCCCATCCGGCCATGCCACCAAATGGAATAGCCGGCTGAAAACTCATACCAATGCTGCAGCCATCAAGCGCTCTTCACGTGGAAGCAACCCACGCAAAGCTTTTAATGCCTGATAGAACTGCCCTTCCATGACCGCATCGGTCGCCCGATCAAGCAAGATCCGGCTGTCATGGTCCGTCAGAACCTGACTCAACTGCTCAACCCCGCGCAGTAATTGCAGATGCGCCTCTTCTTTGTCGACATCACCGGAAAGAACAAGCTGTGCGATGTAACAAACCCGACGAACAGGGGTTGTAACCTCTTCAGGATGAATAGCGTCCCGCAGGCGCAGGATGTTGGCTCCCGGCGTAACAATTGAAAGGCGAGACCGGCGTTCACCGTTTTCAATGACAGCCCCATTGATCAATACCCGCTCTTTCGGGCTGAGTTTAAGGACGAGGCCGCTCATGCTGCAACTGCCTGTGCGCGCAGACCACGCATGATCGCAGTGTTTATCTCAATAAGGGGTTCAACTCCGGCCTCACGGTTCAGAACCTTGTGAGAATGGTGATTAGTAAATTCAGCCAGATAGAATATCTGGGCGCGCAGGGCTGCAGGCAGTCCATTTTCGGAATCGGAAACATCTGCTGCCAGCATCGTCCATAACTGGCGGTTTTCATGAATGGCTTGTGCCAGATGCGCGAAAAAACGGCGGCTTTCTATGCTGGATGTTTTTAAGCGGTGGGTAATTCGGGCGAAAGCCTCGTATTCGGTGCCGCGTGGGGTGCGGATGGGGGTTTGCGATGCGGCGTAGGCCGTTTTGGCCAAATTTGGAGCGTTCACGGGATTTCCTTCCGGTAACGATTGCATTCAGGGAGCGAAGGTGAGCAGGGCGCCATTTTGACGCCCTGCAATCAGGTCCCCTACCGGAACAAAGACAGGATGTTTTGCGGCGCCTGGTTGGCGATCGACAGAGCCTGCGTGCCCAATTGCTGTTGAACCTGTAAGGCCTGCAAACGGGCAGAAGCTGCTTCCATATCCGCATCTACCATGCTGCCGATACCGGTTTTGAGCGAGTCGCTCAGTTTGCCGATGAAATCATTCTGGATTTCGATACGACCCTGGGCCGAACCAAATTGCGCCGCAGCGTCAATAGAGTTCTGGATCAACGTTTCGACATTAGCGAGCGCCGCATCCGCACCGACGTTGGTACTGACATCAATAGCATCAAGACCAAACAAACCACCCGAAGCAGTACCGCCATCCATGGCCGAGGTGGCCAGAGATACGTTAGTGCCTGTATTGTCGATCTTCAGGCTCGCTTGCCCTGTCGTGGCGTTGATATCCACCTGAGTAGTGATGCCGGAGATGCTGGCGGAATCGATGGCAGTTTTCAAGCCGCGCGCAACATCAGCAAATGTCTCGCCTTTACCGGCCGTGTAGAAATAAGCCGTACCACCGATGGATGCCTGATAAGAGTTGCCTTCCGCCGGGCTTGCGCCGGTGGTGAAGTGGACCTCCTCAGCGCGGTGCTCAATGGTGCCAATCTCGGTCGTCGTGTTACCGGTCGCAACGCCGTTGATCGTGTGGATGTAAGAGTTACCATCACCGCCACCGCCTTGGGTATCGGCGACTGTTACACCGAGCGTGTCAAAGCTTTTGGTTGAGGTTACTGTGATCTGGTCAGTTCCCGTGCCTGCGAATGTTACGTCCGTAAGATCAAGCGCTTGCAGCTTGGCGAGCAGATCGTCACGTGCGTTCTGGTCGGTTTCAGCCGCTGCAGCAGACGTGTAAGTAACGGTTGTACCGCCAATTGTCACACTGGCAGTGTCCCCGGAATCCCAATTTATGCCACCGGTCGAGTTGAACTCGAGGATTGCGGTGTTACCGGTGGCCGAAACTGTTCCGCCGCCATAGGTACCACCGCTCGGTGCATCGAGGATCTGGCTCGACAGGTTGGTACCGCCGCCGCCTACGCCGTTAGTACCGTTCGAAGTCGACAGGTCCTGACGGTTCACGGTAATGCTCGAGGCCGTAACCGTCCCATTCGCTGATCGGTCGAGCGAGGACAGGATATTCATGTCGTCAGTACCCTGAACCAGATTCAGACCGTTGAACTGGGCGGCACCGACAACCGATGTAATCTGATCTCGCAAGGCCGCGATATCAGTCTGAATCTTCGTCCGGTCAACATTTTCTTCCTGCGCTGCAACGATTTTACCCTTAATCTCGGTTAGCAGGTCAGTGACCGTTTCTGACGCGTTACGTGCAACCGCAACGGTGCTTTCCCCCAGCGAGAGGCTGTCGGATATCCCCTTGAAGCCCTTCACATCGCTTTCCATAACTTTGGAAATGGCCCAGACAGCGGCATTATCTTTCGCCGAGCCGACCCTTTTGCCCGTTGAGATTTCGTTTGTTGTATTAGCCAGATTGCTATTGATGGATTTTAGCGTCTGCAGCGCCACCATGGCGCTGTTGTTTGTCAGAATGCTGGACATTGATACGTTCCTTCGTACATTCGGTGCTTTACACCGGCTTTTTCAATTTCCGCCCGCTCAGGACGGGTTCAGGAGCCATTCTGACTTCTGCGGGTTGCCGGTATCCCCGATCCGCGCCACCCCCTCAGGATGCACGGGCACTCTGGTGTCAAAGGTCTGAAGGAATTCTAAACACTCCCCCACAGGATACTTAGAATTAATGACAAACATTTTTCGTTTCACCACACCCAGACCGGGCCGGGCATCCATGTGCCGCATGATATCGGCGCCAACTGGTTTGCGGGATACGGCTTTGACACCGCCACCAACAACTCGGCTCTCTTGCGTGAGTATATCTGGCAGGAGCTGGTGCCCGTCGCTGTCATTGAGCATTCCCCAGCCGGTAAAGACGTCTACCCCGTCCGCACAGACCATATCGGGCGGCTGGTCTTTGCGACGGATGACATCGGCACCAAGGTCTGAGAGGCGGCGTATCTACCTTTTGGCAGCGTACACGCGAGCTCAGCTGGTACTATCAACCTGCGTTTTCCCGGCCAGTGGTTCCAGACTGAGTCCGGCTTCCACCAGAACTGGATGCGAGACTACGATCCCACAAAAGGGTGCTATATCCAGGCCGACATACTCAAACTGTCAAAAACGCACAGCTTCACTTAGCCGCGAAAAGCCCGCACAATATAGTTTAGCCTAATAGCTCAGCGGGATCATGCCCGCTTTTCCAAACTGGTAGAGTTCACCTGCAATTCCTGAAAATCACCACCCTTTTCATAGGTACGCAACGAGGTGGCCGGACTGTTCATGCTCTCAATACGCCGGGAAACACTCTTGATCCCCCGCGCAACCGCTGCAAGCAGCGCCTGATTTCTGTCGACTTTATCCCGCAATCTCCCAAGGCGCACCACGTCGTCAGTAGAACCGGCCAGCCGCTCCAGAAGACGTGTTTTTTCCGGAAGATAGCGGGACAGGGCATCAAGATTTCCTGTCAGGATCGCCTGCCGTTCCCGGTTCAAAAGATCGTCCAACGCATCAACAACAGACGGGATATTAAAAAGTGCCATTCTCTCGCTCCTTCAAAGCTTCGAACAAAGATTGGGCCAGACCTATGCCCCCACCAGATACCATTGCGCGCGCCTGCTCCCGCACCAAAAGGAGGAAAACTGCTCCTCCCCCCCCCCCCCACCAAATCCCGCGCGTTTTGCCCATTCCTGCGGATTTCAACATTTCAGTCAGAAAGCTGGCTTCAAGTTCACGCGCCGCCGCCATCAGCTTGTCATCACGCTGGGAAACCTGACTCGTCATCTGCGCTGAACCTGAGGTTACCGGATCCATGGCATTTCCTTTCAATTGAAAGCACTTTGCCCTTGTTATGACCCAAGACAGTAAAGAACCGGTAACTATCATCTGACATAAGGGGAGCACACGGCGGAAGAACACCCGGAACTCAGATGCAGAACGCGAACATTACCATGATGACGATTCCTCGCCCCGACTTTGGCGTAAGGGCTGAACTTATTTTTCTGCGAGAAGGCAGCACAACTCCATTTGGAACCACAAAAACTGTTTCAATGGAAAAGGGGCAAGCCTCCGGTGAAAATGTAGCCGAAGAAACACCGACTTTCACTCTGCAAGTGCCCAGCGCCGATACCCCGCAAACCAAAGGGACGATCCGCAGCTTCCCACCCGAGGTCTGGCGATCAAGCCATTCAACCAAGGCCGAACCTGAAAAGACTTACGTATATCTCAACACGACGGAAACTACGACGTCAGACCCAATGCGTTATGAAAAAGAACTTCCCGAAGGAGCAAATTCAAACACTGACCAAGTGCCCTTAAAACAACCGAAGCAACCCTTTCCCGCCGAAGCAACCGCAACGCTAATACGGTCGACGGGGGGCGTTGTTGACAGGCCGCAGATCAGCAATGGCAACAATTCTTCGCCAAACAGTCCGATTTCGCCACACTATGTGCAGGGCGCTGCGCGTGCCAGCATTCAACACGCAACGCGACCACAATCAATCACACAACCCAATTTTTCTGAGGAAACTGGACGTCAAATAGGGGCACAAATTCCTGAAAATGTTTCTCACACTGAATTTCAGGCCGTAACCGTCCCGAACAAAGAGGTACAGCCTCGGGGCCGTGTTCACTCCCAAATCGCAGAGGCTCCAGGCCGTGAATTGCCAAAACAAGTGCAACCTTCACCTTCTGAACCCCTAACAGCACAAAGAAGCCCGTCAGGAAAAACCACTGATACTCCTGTATCATCAAAAGTGGTCGCTCAATACGCCCCACCAATATCCGATAATCGGACACCAGTTTTGGAATTGGCTTCAGGCATTAGACGTGTGGTTCAAAACCCGGAAAAGGCAATTTCATTACCATTGGTGGCACCTGCACTTGATAACTCATCCACATCAAACAAGCCGGATTTGACGGCACAAAAATCGACAGGCGCAGAGCTGTTTGTTTCAGATAGTAAATCTATTGAACCTTCACGGATGCCCATTGCTTCCGGATACAGGCCCGAAGCCGCACCAGATCAACAAAAGACAAAAAGTGACCCCGTAGCCAACCGCCACGGGGAAATTCAAGTCCAGAGTAATCCCGCAACCTTTGACAGGCCAGACGCGACACAATCCAATCGCAACCCTTCCCCTCCCCTTTTGACCAGCCATATGTCTGGCTTCACGGAGAAATTCGACACGCAGAAGATACGCCATACGGGAAACTCACGCCCGGAAAATACCGCAACATTCAGCAAACCAGACGCGGCACAACCCAATCAAATTCCTTCCCCTCCCCTTCACATTACACCAAAACCTGAAATGAACAGGGTATCTGTGTGGCAAGGGGGCGGTGGGACACCCGAAATCACCAAGTCCAATTTGGCGAACACTTTCGAAATCAAACCCAATAAATCCGAACCGATAAGCAACACCTCAACAATACCAGCCAGCCCATTCAACACAGCCGGTGAAGTTGCGCAATTCTCTGGTTTAAACGCGGATATCGGGGAAGACCTGCGCCATTTGCCCATTTCAACAATCGCACTCATGGCAGACACTCCGATCCCACAATCAGAGGCGGCTTTGTCCCGGCATATTGCGAGCCAGATTGCCGACATTGCCAAACCGGTACCTGACCGGCCTATTGATCTGACCCTTAACCCCGAGGAACTCGGTCGAATTCGACTTTCCTTTAATACCGAAAACGGGGTTTTGAGCGTTTCGGTAACCGCTGAACGCCCCGAAACCCTCGACCTCATGCGCCGCCATATCGAAACCTTAGCGCAGGAATTGCGTAATATCGGCTACCGTGATGTCAATATTGGCTTTGGTCAGGAAGGTAAGAACCCAAGCGCTTCGACCTTTGGTCAATCAGCTGAAAATGGCAAAGAGCCATCAGCCGATGCGCAGACTGACCCGGAGGATTCTTCAAATACACATCTGATGACGAGCACCTCAAATCTGCATGGCGAAACAGGAATCGACCTTCGCCTATAACAGGAGTATTTCATGGAAATCGGATTAACAAACCAAAGCGTAACGCCTGCATCTGCACTGAACCAAGGGGTGAATTCCGCCTCTGTCATAAGCTCGGATTTTGAGACGTTCCTTCTGATGCTGACAACCCAGATGGAAAATCAGGACCCCCTGAACCCCATTGAATCCTCGGATTACGCAGTGCAACTGGCCACGTTCTCGTCTGTCGAGCAACAGGTTTTGACCAACGATTTGCTGGTTAATCTTTCCGACCAGATGGGTCTGATGGGCATGGCACAATTAGCTGGCTGGGTCGGAATGGAGGTCCGTGCAGGTATTCCCGCCTATTTTGACGGTGCTCCAATTACCCTTTCCCCAAACCCCGCTGCAATTGCGCAGGAAGCAGTTTTGGTTGTCAGGGATGCTGAGGGAGTTGAAGTTGAACGGGTTGAAATTGCCGTCTCAACTGAACCATTGAACTGGGTCGGGGTTGACGCCGACGGCAACCCACTGCCCGAGGGTCTATATTCGTTCGAGCTTGAAAGTTATGCCCATGACGATTTAATCGCAACCTCGATTGTTGATGTTTATTCCCGCATCACCGAAGCGCGTAACGAAGGTGGCCAGACCGTCCTTATTGTTGAAGGGGGTATCGAAGTTCCGGCTGCTTCCGTGAATGCGCTCCGGGCACCTGTTTAGGCCGATATACTGTCCGTATTCCCTTCAAAGAAGGGATGTCAGCCAAACGCCTGCCAGGGCAACAACAGCCCCGGCCACAGCATATGACAGCGCATGCCTTGGGCGGACGCTGGCTGGTTGTGCAGGCGGCGTTGATTGACGAATAAGGGCCGCTTCGGCCAGCTCCGGCAGACGGGGGCCAAAACGAGCCAGTACCTGCGCGGTTTTCACAAGGTCTGAAATCATGGCGCGTGGTCCCAATGAGGAAAGAACGTAATCCTCAACAACCGGCTTTGCCACCTGCCAGATATTGATGTTGGGGTTGAGTGAGCGTGCCACACCTTCAACCACAACCATGGTACGCTGCAACAAGATCAGCTCGGTCCGGGTCTGCATGCCAAACTTCTCGGTCACTTCAAACAGATAATTCAGCAGGCGCCCCATTGAAATATTTGAAGCATCCATACCAAAAATCGGTTCGCCAACAGCGCGGAGCGCTCTGGCAAATTCATCTACATCCCGGTCTGCGGGCACATAGCCAGCCTCAAAATGAACTTCGGCAACCCGACGGTAATCCCGTTTGATAAAACCATAGAGGATTTCTGCATAAACCCGGCGGGTATATTCATCCAGCCGCCCCATAATGCCAAAATCCAATGCGATAATATCGCCGTTCGCGGCAAATTTCAGGTTACCTTGATGCATGTCTGCATGGAACAGCCCGTCGCGCAATGCGTGGCTGAGGAACAATTGCAGGACCCGATCACCCAGATCCACCATATCCAGCCCGGCGGAACGAATTTCATCCAGCTCATTCGCTGAAATGCCTTCACCCCAACCCAGCGTCATCACCCGCCGACCTGTCAGTTCCCAATTGACTTCGGGAACGACAAAACCTTTGTCGTCAACGGTGTTTGCGTGGAATTCCGACGCAGACGCACTTTCCAGCCTCAAGTCAAGTTCGCCCAGAACGACACTCTCGAAATGTGCAATGACATCCGTAGGCCGCAACCGGCGGGTCGAGGGTAAAAGGGTCTCGATCACCCGGGCCGAAAAATGGAATGCGTCCAGATCCCGGCGAAAGGCGCGCTCAATTTTCGGCCGCAGGACTTTGACCGCAACTTCTTCCCCTGTGGAAGCGATGCGCGCACGGTGAACCTGCGCGATCGAAGCTGCGGCCACCGGATCGGAAAACTCACTGAAGATTTCATCAACCTTCAGCCCCAGTTCTTCTTCAATTGTCTTTCGTGCAATTTCAACCGGGAAGGGTGGCAGCTTATCCTGAAGGTAGGTCAGTTGATCTGCCAGTTCAGCGCCAACAACATCCGGGCGTGTCGACAATGTCTGACCAAATTTGATATAGGCCGGTCCGAGCGCTTTAAGGGCACGCGTCACTGGCGGCAATTCCTGGTCGCCTCGCAGGCCCAGAAATGCAAGCGGCCAACCCACAACCCGCGCAGCAAAACGCAGAAATGGCGGGGCGTTCAGGGCGTCGAGCACAACGCTCATCGCCCCGGTCCTTTGAAACGTCGCACCGGTTTGGATCAGGCGCCAGATATTGTGTGGACCACGCATCTCAGACCTTCCAGCCAGAATGAAGGGCTGCAATACCCATGCTAAGGTTACGGTATTTTACGTTTTCAAACCCGGCTTTTCGGATCATGGCAGCAAAGGATTCCTGGTCCGGAAACTTGCGGATTGATTCGACGAGATATTGGTAAGACTCAGCGTCGTTCGCGATCAGTTTGCCCATTTTCGGGATGACGTTGAACGAGTACAGGTCATAGAGCTTTTGCATGCCTTCATTTGGTAACTGGCTGAATTCCAGCACCATCAACCGCCCGCCCGGACGCAAGACCCGATAAGCCTCGCTCAACGCATCCTCGATCCGTGTGACATTTCGAATACCGAAACTGATCGTGTAAACGTCAAACGAATTGTCCTCAAACGGCAACGCCATCGCGTCGCCAACGATCCAGTCCAGACGGTCTGCCTGGCTTTCCGCTTCGGCCCGTGTACGTCCGGCGATCAGCATGTCTTCGGTCAAATCCAGCACAACGGCACTTGCCCCCGGCGCGCGCTTGAGAAAACGGAAAGAGATATCTCCGGTTCCACCCGCCACATCCAAAAGCCGCTGCCCATCTCGTGGCGCCAGCCAATCCATCATCGCATCTTTCCAGATCCGATGAATACCCATCGACATGGCATCATTCATCACGTCATATTTTGAGGCGACATTGGAGAAAACCCCATGCACCATCCCGGCCTTGTCATCCTCGGCCACTGTACGGTAGCCAAAGTGGGTGGTTTTTTTGTCTGAGTTGCTCATCTGGGCTTGCCGATCCGGGTTAACTGCCCCCTCATATAATGCACGCAAGGGGCGCACAATGGAGTACAGCTAACATGCCTGAATTACCAGAAGTCGAGACTGTGCGCCGCGGGCTGTTGCCGATGATGGAGGGGCGTGTGATCCGGCATGCCGACATCCGGCGGTCCGGGCTGCGTTTTCCCTTTCCGGAAAGGATGGGTGAAAGATTAACGGGCGCGCAAGTGAAGGCGCTCAGACGACGCTCAAAATACATCCTTGCGGACCTGTCTACCGGTGAGACCCTGATCATCCATCTTGGCATGTCCGGGCACATGCTAATAAGCGAAGATAGTCACGGCGAACCACAAAAACATGACCACGTCATATTCGATATGGATAATGGCGCACGGGTGACGTTCAACGATACACGCCGCTTTGGCCTTATGGATCTTTGTCCAACGCATGAAGTCACCGAACACCGCTTGTTGGCAAAAATCGGGCCTGAACCGCTTGGCAACGATTTTAGTGAACCAATGTTAATAGCAGCGCTAAAGGGGCGTAATACCCCGATCAAATCCGCCCTCCTCGATCAGAAAATCGTAGCGGGGCTTGGGAATATTTATGTCTGCGAGGTTCTGTTTCGCGCTCATATGAACCCAAAACGTAAGGCCGGGATGATGTCTGCGAAACGTGTAGGTGGTTTGGTTCAAATCGTCCGGGAGGTGTTGAAAGAAGCGATCGACAGTGGGGGTTCTTCCCTTAAAGATTACCGTCAGGCAGACGGGGAACTTGGGTATTTTCAACATGCATTCAAAGTCTATGGCCGCGAAGGGCTGGCCTGCCTGACCGAAGGTTGTGACGGGGAAATTACCCGAATCACCCAAAGTGGACGCTCAACTTTCTACTGTCCGCAATGCCAAAGATAACTTGATCCGCCCCCTGCGCACCCTTACCACTTGGAACCGGGAAGACTAATTGGCGGGAATCATGGCTTACAAAAACATCATCGTCGAAACCGAAGACCACGTAGCATTGGTGCGCCTGAACCGGCCGGAAGCAATGAACGCGCTAAATCTGGACCTGCTCGACGAGCTTGGACAGGCGCTTGCCGAAGCGCAGGAAAACGAAAAAGTCAGCTGTATCGTCATCACCGGCTCGGAAAAGGCGTTTGCAGCCGGGGCCGATATCAAAATGATGGCAGAAAAGTCGTTTGTCGACGTTTTTGCCGGCGATCTGTTCACTCAGGAAGAGCAGGCAATTTTGCGTATTCGCAAGCCAATCATCGCTGCCGTGGCCGGCTACGCCCTGGGCGGCGGGTGCGAATTGGCGATGATGTGCGACTTTATTATTGCAGCCGACAGCGCGAAATTTGGTCAGCCTGAGGTTAATCTTGGCGTCATGGCTGGCATGGGTGGCACCCAGCGCCTGACCCGCCTTGTCGGGCGTGCGAAATCTATGGACATGAACCTGACAGGTCGATTTATGGATGCGGATGAGGCCGAGCGTTCCGGGCTGGTCAGCCGGGTCGTGCCAGCCAAGAAACTGATGGACGAAGCCATGTCGGTGGCTCAGAAGATTTCCGAGAAAAGCATGATCACCGTCATGGCAATCAAGGAAGCCGTGCACCGTGCAGACCAAATGCCCTTGTCCGAGGGCATTTTGTTTGAGCGCCGGGTGTTTCATTCAATGTTTGCCACCGAAGACCAGAAAGAGGGCATGGCCGCCTTCACCGAAAAACGCGAGCCGCAGTTTCGCGACAAGTAGGGAAACATTTTAGGCTTCCCTTCGGCCTGATTCTCATCTATAGCCCGCCCGATATGCGCGTGAGGCCCGCTTTGGCTGGATTGCCCGGTTGATAAACCCGGACGGGATAGCGTGCGACGAAATTGCATCAAACCCCGGAAAGGGACCCGAAAATGGCTAATTCTCCTCAAGCGAAAAAGCGCGCCCGCCAAAACGAACGCCGCTTCCAAGTTAACAAAGCCCGCCGTTCGCGCATCCGTACACATCTGCGTAAAGTAGAAGAAGCGATCGCATCAGGTGACAAAGATGCCGCGGCCAAGGCCCTGCGCGAATGCCAGCCCGAGCTGATGCGCGGCGTCACCAAAGGTGTCTTTCACAAAAACACTGCGGCCCGCAAAATGTCGCGCCTGTCTGCCCGAGTAAAAGCTCTGGGCTAACTGAATTACACTTAAATTCTTTTTAAATGGGCGCACATTAGCTGCGCCCTTTTTCGTGTTCTCCAGACAAAAAATCGGATTTGTGCAAGCCACCCGGGATTCGTTTTCCGAAAGTGTGAGTCAAGCGCGAAGATAAGTTGCGTGAAGCCAAATGAGCTTGCTAACTAGGTTCAGCGATTCACTTCGTTGACCTGGGGACAGTAGGATGAACGGGGACAAAAACCTGCGCATAGGTGAGGTTTCTCCACGTGATGCCTGGGGTATATTGAACAAAGATCCTAACGCGGCGCTGATTGATGTCAGAACCCGCGCTGAATGGGCTTTTGTCGGTATCCCGGACCTGCGCGCGCTGCCAAATCCATTCCTGATGGTGGAATGGTCTGTGTGGCCGGACATGTCTGTAAACCCCCATTTCATCGATATGGTGGATGAACAATTTTTGGGCGATACACCTGAAACCATGTTGTTTATCTGCCGTTCCGGGGTCCGCTCGCTCTACGCCGCTGACGCGGTAATGACGTGGTTGCAGCGGCAAGGAAAGCAAGTGGATTGCATGAATGTACTGACCGGTTTTGAGGGAGATCGGGACGAAAGACGCCACCGCGGCGTAAAAAATGGCTGGAAAGTCGACGGGTTGCCATGGCGGCAATCCTGAGGGGATGGGACCGTAGGCGTGTTGTTGTTTAAGGGCGAATTTGTATCGCTAATTGTTGCTTGCACTCAGAATAATACATGTGTGTCGGAGAGAACATGACGAACAAACAGATCAGCGATCAATGGGGACAGGTGCAGGAAAAACTGCGCCGTACGCTGGGCCAAAGCAACTATACTAACTGGATCCAACCTTTGGAGTTCACCGAACTTGAAGACGGTGTTGCGCAGTTTTTGGTGCCAACGACTTTTCTCGGAAACTGGGTTGATCGAAACTTCGGCGACCAGATTTTGCGTCAATTATCCGACATCGGTGCACCAGTAACCCGGTTGCAGTTTTCGGTGACGCATATGAACGGCAAGGCATCACAGACACCGCAGGTTGAACAGGTTTCGCCAACAAGTGACAACGCCGACGCAAGCAGCCTAAAACCTGTTCAGCAGGAAGATTTACCCGGCGCTCCTCTCGATACGCGTTTTGTCTTTGATAACTTTGTTGTTGGCAAACCCAACGAGCTTGCGCACGCCGCCGCGCGCCGGGTTGCCGAGGGCGGACCGGTCAACTTCAACCCTCTATTCCTTTACGGCGGGGTTGGGTTAGGAAAAACACACCTGATGCACGCCATTGCATGGGAAATGCAGACCAGAAATCCCGAATTGCGCGTCGTCTACTTGTCGGCTGAACAGTTCATGTATCGTTTTGTGAAAGCGCTGCGCGATCGGCAAATGATGGATTTCAAACAAATTTTTCGTTCTGTTGATGTGCTGATGGTCGACGATGTTCAGTTCATCGCTGGCAAGGATTCAACGCAGGAAGAATTCTTTCATACCTTCAACGCGCTCGTGGACCAGAACAAACAGATCATCATTTCCGCCGACCGCGCACCGGGTGAAATCAAGGACCTTGAGGAGCGGATCAAAAGCCGCCTGCAATGCGGTTTGGTGGTGGATCTGCACCCGACCGACTATGAATTACGCCTTGGCGTGCTGCAAACCAAGGTCAACCAATACCGCAAGCAATACAAAGACCTTGTGCTTGCCGATGGCGTTCTGGAATTTCTTGCCCATCGGATTTCCACCAATGTCCGCGTTCTGGAAGGTGCCCTGATGCGGCTCTTTGCCTTTGCATCCTTGGTGGGCCGCGAGATCACACTGGAACTCACACAGGATTGTCTGGCTGATATTTTGCGCGCCTCGGACCGCAAGGTGACGGTCGAAGAGATTCAGCGCAAAGTATCCGAGCATTACAATATCCGCCTGTCCGACCTTATTGGCCCGCGCCGGGTTCGCACAATCGCACGCCCGCGACAGGTGGCAATGTATCTGGCCAAGCAGCTTACCTCGCGTTCCTTGCCTGAAATCGGCCGCCGCTTCGGTGGGCGCGACCACACGACGGTCATGCATGGAGTGCGGCGGATTGAGAGCCTGAAAGCTGTGGACAACCAGATTGCCGAGGATGTGGAACTGTTGCGCAGGGCGCTGGAGGCCTGAGCCCCGGTGCTAACGCATACTGGCTAGCATCAGAGACACTGCGTTAGCCCTTGACGCCCCGCCTAAACCTATGGACAGTCCAGAAAAACCTTGAGCCGGGCGTGAAAACAGGTACTTTCAGCGCCCCGGCACATGTCAGACAATTCGGCGGGCTGGTCAATGCACCAACCTGCGATAGGAGAGGGCTATGAAATTCAGTATCGAACGCGGCGCGTTGCTCAAGGCCGTGGGTCAGGCGCAATCGGTTGTTGAGCGGCGCAATACTATTCCAATCCTAGCTAATGTTCTGATCGAGGCTGAGGGGTCCGAAGTTTCGATGCGCGCCACGGATCTGGATATCGAAGTGGTGGACAAAGCTGCGGCTCAGGTGGAACGCGCCGGGGCAACCACAGTCTCAGCCGTGACTTTACATGAAATCGTACGCAAACTACCTGACGGCGCCTTGGTGCAATTGTCAGATGATGGCGCTTCAGGGCGTCTTACGGTTGAAGCCGGGCGGTCAAATTTTTCATTGGCAACATTGGCCAAAGAAGATTTTCCGGTCATGGCAAGCTCGGAATACTCAGCCAACTTTTCCGTTCCCGCCCCGGTTTTACGGCGCCTGTTCGACAAGTCTAAGTTTGCAATTTCCACCGAAGAAACAAGGTATTACCTGAACGGTGTCTACATGCATGTGGCCGAATCCGATGGCGGAAAAGTATTGCGCTGCGTTGCTACAGATGGGCACCGGTTGGCGCGTATTGACGCTGACTTGCCGGATGGCGCCGCCGATATGGCGGGCGTGATCGTTCCCCGCAAAACTGTGGGGGAGCTGCGTAAACTACTGGATGACGACGAAGTCGTGGTTGCCGTATCGGTCTCGGAAACCAAGATAAGGTTTGCCACGCCGGGGATCACCCTGACCTCAAAGGTTATCGACGGTACCTTCCCTGATTACACCCGAGTGATCCCGACAGGTAACACCAAACGTATGGAAGTGGACGCTGCCGAATTTGCCCATGCTGTTGACCGGGTAGCAACGGTTTCGTCTGAGCGTAGCCGGGCGGTAAAGCTGGCACTGGACGAAGACCGGCTGGTCCTTTCCGTGAACGCACCGGATGCCGGGGCCGCCGAGGAAGAACTGACCGTTGCCTATGGCGACGAGAGGCTGGAAATCGGGTTTAACGCCAAATATCTTCTGGAAATTGCCAGTCAGGTTGATCGTGAGAATGCGGTTTTTCTGTTCAATGCCTCGGGCGACCCGGCTTTGATGCGCGAAGGTAATGATACCAGCGCCGTTTACGTGGTCATGCCGATGCGCGTGTGAGTGGGCGAATCCTTAAAAGATTTAATGCCTCCGGCGGAGGTATTTTAACCAAGATGAAGGAGCAGAGATGACCCGTCTGCTTCTGCGCAAACTCAGCCTTTCCCATTTTCGCTCTCACCAGCGGACACAGATAGATCTGGATGGGCGGCCTGTGGTTATTTTTGGCCCCAATGGCGCGGGAAAAACCAATATACTGGAGGCTATTTCCATGTTGTCCCCTGGGCGTGGTCTCAGGCGTGCCAAGGTCGATGAAATGGTGCGTAAACCCGAAGCACTGGGGTGGAAGATTACGGCTGAGCTACAAAGCCTTCACCAGTTGCATGAGATTGAAACATGGGTTGAAAATGGCAGCACGCGGCAATTACGCATAGACGGCAAGGCCGCCCCACAGGTGGCGCTTGGGCGTATTGCCCGCATTCTGTGGCTGGTACCGTCAATGGACCGGCTTTGGAGCGACGGAGCGGAGGGGCGCAGGCGGTTTCTTGACCGTATTGCCATGAGCTTTGAGCCTGCGCATGCGGATGTTGTACTTTCCTACGAAAAGTCGATGCGTGAACGAAACAGGTTGCTCAAAGATCAGGTGCGCGACGCCCATTGGTATGATGCGCTGGAAGGGCAGATGGCGCGGGCAGGCGCACAGGTTCACACCTACAGGCAGGAGGCGTTAAGCCAGCTTGCGAAAGCCCAGGAGGAGACGGAAACCGCCTTCCCCACCGCAGAGTTGACCCTTGTCCACCCCGATGGCCTTGCTCCGGAAGATGCCGTCACCCTGCAACAGGCTTTTGCCACCAGCCGCCCTCGGGACATGGCAGCGGGACGTACCCTGACAGGGCCGCACCGTGCCGACCTTCATGCGAGATACGCTGCCAAAAATATGCAGGCCCGCGATTGTTCGACCGGAGAGCAAAAGGCGCTATTGATCTCGTTGATCCTTGCCAATGCCCGCGCGCTTGCACGGGATTTCGGCGCACCGCCGATATTACTTTTGGATGAGGTCGCGGCACATCTTGATGAGGTCCGGCGGGCGGCCCTTTATGACGAGATTTGCGCTTTGGGCGCGCAAGCCTTCATGACCGGTACTGGTGCGGAATTGTTCGAAGCCTTTGCGGAACGTGCTGTGCAAATTGAGGTAACGGAAAAAGACGGCACCTCTCAGATCACCACATAAACACCCCCCTAAATCTTGTGCCTTAAGCGTGACATTCCCGGCCAGAAACCGTATATGTTGTGGGCAAAAGAACAGGATGACAGGCATGTCCGAAGACGCGAATACTCCGCAAGAATATGGCGCGGAATCTATTAAGGTTCTCAAAGGCTTAGAGGCTGTGCGCAAGCGCCCCGGCATGTATATCGGGGATACCGATGACGGCTCGGGTCTGCACCACATGGTCTATGAGGTGGTTGATAACGGCATTGATGAGGCTCTGGCCGGTCACGCCGATGCCGTAACCGTAACAATCCACGCGGATAGTTCGATTTCAGTTAGTGATAATGGCCGGGGCATTCCGGTGGATATTCACCCCGAAGAAGGCGTTTCGGCCGCCGAGGTCATCATGACCCAGCTTCATGCTGGCGGCAAATTTGACCAAAACTCTTACAAGGTGTCCGGCGGCCTGCACGGCGTTGGTGTATCGGTTGTCAATGCGCTCAGCGAATTTCTGGAGCTGCGCATCTGGCGCGATGGTAAAGAACATGTTGCGCGTTTTGAGCACGGCGAAACCGCAGAACACCTGAAAGTGGTTGGCGATGCAGACGGACGTAAAGGCACAGAGGTTAGGTTTCTGGCTTCCCTGGCGACATTCTCAAACCTTGATTACTCGTTTAAGACCCTCGAGAATCGCCTGCGCGAACTGGCTTTTCTGAATTCCGGCGTGCGCATCATCCTGACCGATGAGCGCCCTGCTGAACCCCTTCGATCCGAGCTGTTTTACGATGGTGGTGTACGGGAATTTGTCAAATATCTGGACCGCCACAAAACCCCGATGATCGAAGCACCTATTTTTATATCCGGTGAAAAAGATGGCATCACGGTTGAGGTAGCAATGTGGTGGAATGATAGCTACCACGAAACCGTTTTGCCCTTTACCAACAACATCCCGCAGCGCGATGGCGGCACCCATCTGGCCGGGTTTCGTGGCGCCCTGACACGTACGATCAACCTTTATGCCAATTCCTCGGGACTGGCTAAAAAGGAAAAGGTCAACTTTACCGGCGACGATGCCCGCGAAGGCCTGACCTGTGTACTTTCGGTAAAGGTGCCCGATCCCAAATTCAGCTCTCAGACCAAGGACAAGCTTGTCAGCTCTGAGGTCCGGCCAGCGGTCGAGGGCCTGATGAACGAAAAGCTGCAGGAATGGTTTGGGGAAAACCCGAATGAAGCCAAGATGATTGTTGGCAAGATTGTCGAAGCCGCCCATGCCCGTGAAGCTGCCCGCAAAGCGCGGGAAATGACGCGCAAAAAGTCAGCGCTCGATGTGGCGTCGCTGCCCGGCAAGCTGGCCGATTGTCAGGAAAAAGACCCGGCCAAGCGTGAAATCTTCCTGGTGGAGGGTGACAGCGCCGGTGGCTCGGCCAAACAGGGACGTTCGCGCCACAATCAGGCGGTTCTGCCCTTGCGTGGTAAGATCCTGAATGTTGAGCGCGCACGTTTTGAC
>CAZJYZ010000017.1:0-57677 GCA_964550345.1 uncultured Aliiroseovarius sp.
AATCCTCCGTTAGCTAAACCCTCATTCCTCTCCAACGAGTGCTGACGTCAGACAGCCATACATATTTCAATTCATCAAATGTATCACGTTGCTAAACGCAAATCGGATTTTCCGATCTATCCGGTTAGTTCCGAACGCGATGTGGGGACGAATTTGGGGACGGAAATTCCAGATAATATCCAATATTTTGAAATAATTAGATATTTTGAGCCTAAGTGGCGGAGGAGGTGGGATTCGAACCCACGGTAGACTTTCACCTACGTCGGTTTTCAAGACCGGTGCATTCAACCACTCTGCCACTCCTCCGACGGGCGAAGGGATAAACCGGATCAGGGAAATTGAAAAGGGGTTTATTGCGTCCATTTACGGGCCGTTTTTTGCCGAATTGGTCACACACTCTTCCCACGCGTCGCACCAGCGGCTAACATATGGCTTAAAGCGTGGCAAAACACGCAAACAATGGAAAAATTAGGGGCACGCATGGCATTAAGCTCACATTTGAGGATAGTAATTATTCTTGGAATCACAGGTGTTTTAACGGCATGTGACGATGTTAACCTGCCTGCTTTCCTGCAAAATAGTGGCGACGAGGAAGCGCCAATCGCTCAGGATGGTGCAACCCGCCTGGTTGAACGCGATGTTGAAGCGCCTGAAGTGTTCCAGGTATCGGATAGCGGTCTTTGGGACGGGCGCCCGTCACTGGGCGGGGTCTGGGTGGCACATCCTGACGTGGTTGACCCGGAGCGGGTAATCATCCGCAATGAAAGCAATGACAAGTTCGTCATTGGTGCCCTTTTCAGGCGTGAACGGGAAACACCCGGCCCGCGTTTTCAGGTTTCATCGGATGCGGCAGAAGCGCTAGGCATGCTTGCCGGGGCCCCGGCAACGCTGAATGTCACGGCCTTACGCCGCGAAGAGGTTGCACCGGTCGAAGAAGAGACTTTGCCCGCCCCCGATGAAGTTGAAGAAACCAGCCTTGACCCAATCGCAGCAGCGGCGGCGGCTTTGGACGAGGCTGAAGGCATCACACCCGCGGCTACTGCGGCGGTTGCAGCAGCCCCGAATGTCGGCGGCCTGACAAAACCCTTTATCCAGATCGGTATATTCAGCGTCGAGGCTAATGCCAAAAACACCGCTGAATCCCTGCGCCGTGCCGGAATGGTTCCAACCGTTAAAAAGGGCACGTCTGCTGGTAAAAGCTTCTGGCGGGTCATTGTCGGCCCTGCTACGTCATCCAGCGAACGCGCGGCCTTGTTGCGTAAAATCAAAGATCTAGGTTTTGGCGACGCCTATTACGTGACCAATTAACCCAGCAGAAGGGACTCCGATATGCGGCCGCTTGCTGCACGAATGCTTTTAATAATTACTGCCCTTCTGGCGCTCTCAACATTACCGGCGAAGGCGTTTGACACCCGCGCATCCTCGGCCATTGTTTACGATGTGACGACCGGAACCGTGTTGTTTGAAAAACAGGCCGATATCCCTCTGCCGCCCGCATCCATGTCCAAGCTGATGACCCTGAACATGTTGTTTGAGGCCCTGCAGGACGGGCGGATGAGCATGGAAACACGCTTTGGCGTTTCCGCCCGGGCCGAAGCCATGGGCGGTTCAACCATGTTTCTTGATACTTCCGACCGCCCCACGGTCGAAGAGTTGATTCAGGGCATCATCGTCATGTCAGGTAACGACGCCTGTGTTGTAGTGGCCGAAGCCCTTGGCGGAACCGAAGAGGCCTTTGCCCGCATGATGTCTGAGCGCGCGGCAGCCCTTGGCATGGTGAATTCGAGCTTTGCCAATGCCAGCGGCTGGCCCCATCCGGCCCAACGCATGTCCATGCGCGATCTGGCATTGCTGGCAACGAGGCTGGTGAAAGAGTTTCCCGAATACTACCCCTATTTCAGCCAGACAGAGTTTCCCTTTGACGGTCGCGCACCTGACAACCGCTTTAACCGCAACCCTCTGCTGAAGCTCGGGCTTGGTGCAGACGGGCTCAAAACCGGTCATACAAGCGAAGCTGGCTATGGGCTTGTCGGATCTGCCCTGCAGGGCAAGCGGCGCATTGTTTTCGTCATTTCCGGTCTGGCAGAAGCCAATGACCGCGCAGAAGAAGCCGAGGCCATCGTCAACTGGGCATTCCGCCAATTTGCCATGAAAACCGTAGCTCAGGCCGGGGTTGAACTTGCCCAGGCCGATGTCTGGCTTGGGGATACACCCAAAGTCGGGATGGTCACGACCGAGGATATTACCCTGCTGGTCCCCGCGCTTGAACGCGACGGTGTTTCAGCCGAGATCAGCTGGAGCGGTCCAATCGTAGCGCCGATTGTCGCCGGGCAAGAAATCGCCCGTATGATTATACACCGCAAGGATATGCCGGACACCGAAGTACCTTTGGTCGCGGCCAATGCGGTTGCCGAGGCCGGATTTGCCGCCCGTTTCAACGTGGCGTTTGAAAAAGTGCGCGCCATGGTATTGGGCGCTGATGCGCCCCTGACCAACTGATTTTCGACATGGGTGCAATCTTCATCACATTCGAGGGCATTGACGGCTCGGGCAAATCCACCCAAGCGCGGTTGCTGGCTGAGACTCTGGAAAAAGCCGGGCATGCCGTGGTCCTGACCCGCGAACCCGGCGGCAGCCCCGGCGCCGAGGAAATCAGGGCACTGGTGCTTGAGGGAGACCCCGACCGCTGGTCGGCCCAAACCGAGTTACTGCTTTTCACCGCCGCGCGGCGCGATCACCTGGAGCGCCTGATTGAACCTGCCTTGGAGGCCGGCAAAGTGGTAATCTGCGACCGCTTTGCCGATTCATCACGTATCTATCAGGGCAGTCGTTCGGGCGATCTGCGCAACATGGTGGACGACTTGCACAAGCTGATGATCGGGCGCGAACCCGATCTGACATTCATCATAGATATGGACCCTGACACCGGGCTGGCGCGCGCTAAGGGACGTGGTGGTACTGAAGAACGGTTTGAGGATTTCGGTGCCGGGCTTCAGGCACAGATGCGGGCGGGCTTTCTGGCGCTGGCCGAGGAGTTTTCTGACCGTTGCGTTGTGGTCGATGGCGCCCGAGACATTGATAAAGTTGCGCAAGACGTCGCTGCGATTGTGCAAAAACACCTATCATGAGCGTGCCAGACGACATTCCCGAGGCAGATTGCGCACCGGGCGCGCCTCATCCGCGCCAGACGCCAGTGCTTTACGGTCAGGACAAGGCACGTGCATCTTTCCTTGAGGCCTTCAATAGCGGACGTCTGCATCACGGCTGGCTGATCACCGGCCCGCGCGGTGTGGGCAAAGCCACGCTGGCCTGGCAGATCGCCCGTTTTCTTCTGGCGACCCCTCCAGATGACGGCGGTATGTTCGCCCCTGCCCCACCAGATAGTCTGGATATCCCCGCCGATCACCCGGTGTCGCCTCGCATGCAGGCATTGGCCGAACCTGCGCTATTCCTGCTGCGCCGCGCATGGGATGACAAGGCCCGCCCGCCACGACTGAAAAAGGTTATCACCGTTGACGAAGTGCGTAAGCTGCGCGGCTTTTTCGCCCTCTCCGCCCCCGATGGCGGGCGGCGGGTTGTGATCATAGATGCGGCGGATGAGATGAATCCGAATGCGGCCAACGCCCTTCTGAAGCTGCTGGAAGAGCCGCCGGAAAATGCTGTTTTGCTGCTGATTTGCCATCAGCCAATGCGCCTCTTGCCCACAATCCGTTCGCGCTGCCGAAATTTGCGTCTGGCCCCATTGGCGGCTGATGATCTGGCGCTTGCCCTTAGGCAGGCAGAGGTGAATATTCCACCAGAAAATCAGGCAGCTCTGGATGAACTTGCCGCCGGATCGGTCGGTGACGCCTTGTCGATGGCCGAACTGGGCGGACCGGATATCTATGCCAGTCTGGTTGGAATTTTCAGTAATGCACCGCGTTATGACCGCCCCGCAGCCCTGGCCCTTGCTAATGCCGCCTCAGGGGTCAAAGCCGTCGCGCGATATGAGCTTACCCTTCGTCTAATTCTGCTTTTGCTGACCCGTCTCGCAAGGTTTGGCGCCGGGCACCCGCCAAATCAAGAGGCAGCACCGGGCGAGATTGCATTGCTGGCCCGCCTGTCAGCAACACCGCAGGCAGCGCGCCGCTGGGCAGCCCTTGAGCAGGAATTATCCGCCCGGGCTGCGCATGGCAGGGCTGTCAACCTTGACCCGGCGGCGCTCATCCTTGATATGATCTTCAGGATAAATGACACGGTGGCGCGCGAAGCTGCCTGAAAAGGCATCATGACGAAAATTCCGCAAATAACTGACAGCCATTGCCATCTGGATTTCCCTGATTTTGCTGGGGAACTTGACGATGTGGTGGCACGTGCCGCCGAGGCTGGCGTTACCCGTATGGTCACGATCTGCACCAAAATGGTCAACCTTGAAGAGGTTCGCGCCATTGCGGAAGCACATGATCCGGTTTTCTTTGCTGCTGCCACCCATCCGATGAGCGTTGCTGACCAGCCCATGGTCACCGTCGAAGAACTGGTGGCGCTGGCGCAGCATCCGAAATTCGTTGGCATTGGCGAAAGCGGGCTGGATTATCACTACACCGCTGAGAGCATGGAGGCACAGCAGCAAAGCCTGCGCATTCACATTGAGGCGGCCCGCCAGACCGGCCTGCCCCTGATCATCCATTCGCGCGATGCAGATGAAGATATGGCGCGCATCCTGACCGAGGAGCACAGCAAGGGCGCATATACCTGTGTTCTGCATTGTTTTTCGTCCGGTCCCGAACTTGCCCGCGTAGGGCTTGAGCTGGGCTTCTACCTGTCCATGTCGGGTATCGCCACCTTCCCTAAAAGTCAGGAAGTTCGTGACATCTTCGCTGCCGCCCCGGTAGAGCGCATTCTGGTCGAAACCGACGCCCCTTATCTGGCTCCACCCCCCCACCGGGGCCGGCGCAATGAGCCCGCCTATACTTCCCACACCGCCCGGGTCGGGGCCGAAATTTTCACAATGGAATACGCGGACTTCGCCGCTCAAACTCAGGCCAATTTTGACAGGCTATTCCCCAAAGCAGCGGCGTGGAAGGCAGACACGTAATGGCCAGTATCAGCTTTACCATATTAGGCTCAGGCTCCAGTGGCGGCGTGCCACGGATGAGCGATAAGCCCGGCGGCAATTGGGGAGCTTGTGATCCAGACAATCCAAAGAACCGCCGGCGTCGCTGTTCCATGCTGATAACGCGGGAGGAAAACGGCACCACCACGCGGGTTTTGATCGACACGTCGCCAGACATGCGCGCGCAGCTTCTGGATGCGAATGTCGGAAGGCTGGACGCCGTGGTTTACACCCACAGTCACGCCGACCATATGCACGGGGTCGATGACCTGCGCCAGATTGTTTATAACATGAAGTCGCGCGTTGATGTCTGGGCGGACGGCCCGACGCAGGATTCCCTTTTGGCCCGTTTCGGGTACGCTTTCATACAGCCCGAAGGGTCAAGCTACCCTGCAATTCTGAACCTGCACACAATTGACGGTGACATTGAGATCTCTGGCGATGGCGGGACCATCACGCTTACGCCTTTTGAGGTTTCACACGGCAATATTGACTCGCTTGGTTTTCGTATCGGCGATCTTGCCTACCTGCCCGATGTCTCGGATATGTCACCTGCCGCATGGGACGTCCTGAAGGGGCTTGATGTTTTCATTCTTGACGCCCTGAGGCGCGAACCACACCCAACTCATGTACACCTTGATCGTGCCCTTGAATGGATCGCCAAAAGTGGTGCCAAACGCGGTGTGCTGACAAACATGCATATCGATCTGGATTATGAAACGGTTGCCGCCGAAACACCCGCGCACATCAGCCCGGCCTATGACGGAATGGTGATCCGTTTCGATCTATGAGTGCCCTGATCGAGGTTATCCTGCCTGTCTTTCTGGTCATTGGCTTTGGCTATCTGGCGGTGTGGCGCGGGCTGTTTTCCGACTCTGCCGTCGACGGGTTGATGACATTCACCCAAAACTTTGCCATCCCCTTCCTGCTATTTCGCGCCATCTCAACCCTGGATCTGTCTGAATCGTTCGATGCTGCCTTGCTGGGCAGTTTTTACACCGGCGCATTCTCGGGCTTTCTGGCAGGCTTCCTTGGCGCCAGATTTCTTTTCAAACGGCCGCTTCCTGACAGTGTCGCCATTGGCTTTGCCACCCTGTTTTCTAACTCGGTCCTGTTAGGCCTGCCAATTACCGAACGCGCCTATGGCGCCGATGCCCTTGGCCCGAACTTTGCCATTGTCGCGTTTCACGCGCCGTTTTGTTACATGGTGGGGGTGACAGCAATGGAGCTGGTACGGGCGGAGGGTAAGGGCCTGTGGCAAACCTTTCTTTCTGTCCTGCGTTCCATGGCCAGAAACGCGCTTGTCATCGGCATTGCCGCAGGATTTGTCGTCAACCTGTCTGGCCTTGCCCTGCCCGGAGTTTTCATTTCCGCAGTGGATATGATGGTACGTGCAGCCCTGCCGGCGGCCCTGTTCGGTCTGGGTGGTATGCTGGTTCGGTACCGACCCGAAGGCGACATGCGCGTTGTCACATGGATCGCACTGGTGTCGTTGGTTCTGCATCCGTCAATCGTCTGGACTTTGGGTCGGTTTTTTTCGCTGGACCCGGGCCAGTTTCGCTCAGCGGTTCTGACAGCAGCCATGGCTCCGGGCGTTAACGCCTATGTTTTTGCTAACATGTATGGAGTGGCGCGCCGGGTGGCCGCCACGGCGGTGCTGACAACAACCGCTCTGTCGATTGGAACAATCTGGGTCTGGCTAGCCCTGCTTGGCTAAGGCAGCACGTGCCTTAAGTTTCCAGTTTCGCCAACACTCCCATCCGCTTCGCTGCCGACAATAACAGCACCGTTACCGTGATGCGTACCAGATGGTGCAACGCCACCAGCGTCGGGTTGGCCAGAAGGCTGATGGCGATCAATCCCATTTCGGTCACCCCTCCGGGCGCATAGGAGATTATGAGCACGTCCAGAGCAATCCCGGTTACCCGGCCAACTGCCAAGGCCAGAACCAGTCCCAGCGCCAGCATTCCAGCGACCGAAATAAAGCTCATGCCCAGCCCCTTGACCAATAACGCCCTGCCAACCCCGTGGAACCGCACCCCTAAATGCACGCCCAGCACAACCTGAGCTGTCGCCAGCAACCAGGGCGGAACCTCCAGCGGGATCCAACCTGTCCAGGCCAAAACTGCCGCCGCGACAAGCGGACCGGTCAGCTGCCCAGCGGGAAGGCGGGCCAGTCGTCCGAAAATATGACCAACCACAATCAATGGTACGAGAAGTGGCAGATATTTCAACCCGGCCGCCTCGCCTGTAAGTGTCAGCCCTGCCGCAGATCCCACAGGACCTCCGTGCCATATGGACATGGCAATGGGCAAAAAGCTGACAACCAGAATGATGCGCAGAAATTGCAAGATCGTCATTACCCGAACATCGCCACCGGCCTCTTCGCCCATGGTCACCGACTCGATCAGCCCACCGGGGGAACCTGCGAACCAGGCGGTCACCCGGTCGTATCCCCCTATGCGAAGAAATATTGCGAAATTCATGAATTGGGACACGGGTACGAAAACTAAAATCGCCCCAAGGCTTATCAAGTACCCCCCCGTATCTTTGAACATATCAGGGTCAACAAGTGATCCGATAGCGACGCCGATAACCCCTATAAAGGTTAACCTGACAGGCATAGGAAAGGCGTATTCTTTGGGATAGCGGGCACCAAAGAAAGCGGCCATAGCCCCGCTTGCAGCCAAGGCCCCCAACATGAACGGCATCGGTGCCCCGCCCCATCTGGCGATCAGGGCACCTACCAGACCAATACCGAGCAAAAGCATCGTAAAGGCTTGGTTGATCAGGAATTGGCGCGACATGTCCCTCCATAGACCCATCCCACCAGTTAGAACAACCGGCAGACGTGGGTACGTTCAATTTCTTCCGCTAATCCGGTAACCTGTTCGTACCCGAATCGCGCAAAGACCCCGCACCCAAAACACATGAGTTGCCATGTCCAACTGTTCCCTGGAATCTCTTTTAGGCAGGCCCCTTAACTGGAGGGCCAACGTGCCTGGAATCTTTGTGATCACAAATTGTCTAACCCCTGATCCTCAGGGTATTTCCAGCCCGCTTTACAGCCCTTGGGTGAAAGCAATATCAAGGCCATCAAACAGCCAGGGGCTGCACTGAGATGCCCGGATCAGAAGATTCTCAGCCAGAGCTCCCCGAGGCAGGGGTTCAGAAGGCAATTGGTATTCTTACCCCGCACAAACCTTTGCGGGTCTGGTCCTTCATCGTCACCTTGTTTGGAGATCTCGCACGGGGAAAAGGAGAGGCTTTATCCGGCTCTGACCTTAGCAACCTGACCAGCCGCGTTGGCATCAAACCGGCCTCAACCCGCGTTGCCCTGCACAGACTGCGCAAGGATGGGTGGATAGACAGCAGACGCGATGGCCGGGCGGGGTGGTATTTCCTTACGGAACATGGGCGGGCTGAAACACTATCCTTCAGCCACCGAGTATATGCACCCTCGGTCAAGCAATTGGATCTATGGGATAAAAATTGGCAGCTATTCATAGGGCCGTCGACTTCACCTCCAATACCGGATGGCGAAAACCTGTTCGCGCTTCCGGGACATCAAAACGTGTTTCTTGGCACAGGCACAACGCAGGATTTTGCGGGCTATCTGTCCGTGACAGGCCAGATTGGCGACGTTCCAGAATGGCTTCTCACCTCTGTGGCGGGCCCCGCTCTGCGTAAGGACTATGAAGAGTTTGAGGATCGCCTTGCACAGACAGAAGCCTGTTTACCGCCTGAAATCCCTGCCCTTGACCGGGCAGTATTGCGGGGCCAGATCGTGCATGGCTGGCGCCGGTTGCTCCTGCGCCACCCTGACCTGCCAGATGGTTTTTTCGGGCCACAATGCCGAATTGCTCCGTGCCGCAGCCGCGTTATCGCATTGCTTGCACTGTTAGGTCAGGTCACACCCGCAGACCTCGCCCAGCGATCCGAGTAAAGCGGAATTTCGACGAGCGAAATAGGTCTGCCCCGCCCCCTTAAACACCTAGAAGGTTATTTGGTCAGATCACCGCGTGGAACAATTCCATCGTGTTTTCCCTTGTCATTTCGACTGGATTGCCTCCAACGCTTGGGTCCTGCAGGGCCATCTCGGTCAGCTCTTCAATGCGGTTTGACGCAACCCCCATATCCCGTAGTCTGTCGGGAATACCCAATGCCTCACGCAATCCCAGGACCTCTTGATAGAACCCGTCAAAGCCACCTTTTATACCAAGATAATCAGCAGCTTGTACGATCCTGCCTTCGATTGCCGGACGGTTAAAAGTCAGGCAGGCGGGCATAACCACGGCATTTGTTGTGCCATGATGCGTATTGTAAACCGCGCCAATCGGGTGGCTAAGTGCGTGAATTGCCCCCAACCCCTTTTGGAAGGCAACCGCCCCCATCGAAGCCGCCGCCATCATATGCGCGCGCGCTTCAATGTCGGTCCCGTCTGCATAGGCGCGCGGCAAATATTCCCGCACCAGCCGCATCCCCTCAAGCGCGATCCCCTGGCTCATCGGGTGGTAATGCGGGGAGGAAAAGGCCTCGAGGTTATGGGCGAATGCATCCATGCCGGTCCCGGCTGTGATCACAGATGGCATGCCCATTGTTAGTTCCGGGTCAGAAATCACGATGGACGGCAGAACCTTCGGGTGAAAAATGATCTTCTTAACGTGGGTTTCAGAATTTGTGATCACAGACGCGCGGCCAACCTCAGACCCCGTCCCTGCAGTCGTGGGTACCGCGATGATCGGTGCAATCCCATCGGGATCCGCACGTGTCCACCAATCACCCACATCCTCAAAGTCCCAAACAGGGCGGGTCTGACCGGACATGAAAGCAACCATTTTTCCCAGATCCAGGCCCGAGCCACCTCCAAAGGCGATAACGCCATCATGACCACCGGCACGGTACACTGCCAAACCGGCCTCCAGGTTTTTCTCATTTGGGTTCGGGTCAACTTCCGCAAAAAGTGCCCGGCCCAGCCCGGCATCTTCCAGCTGGTCGAGGGCCGCGACAGTGATAGGAAGTTCTGCCAATCCCTTGTCTGTCACCAGAAGTGGGCGCTTCATACCCAGCGAAGTACAGGCATCGGCGAGTTCAGAAATACGGCTTGCACCAAACCGGATTGCGGTTGGATAGGACCAATTGCCAACGAGGTTCATGTTGTCAGCCTTTTCATATGATAAGATTTTGGGCGCGTCAGGTTGTGGTAGCCGATGACGGAAAGGCCCCCGCCCTTGCCGGTCAATTTACACCCTGTCCAGCATAGGCCAGGATCGAGATAATCCGCCCGGTTCATGAACACGGTTCCAGTTTCGATACTGGCACCCAAAGCTTCGGCGCGCGCGGCGTCAGAGGTCCAAAGGGACGCGGTCAGTCCGTAGTCACTGTCATTCATCAGCGCCAGCGCTTCTTCGTCCGACGAAACCGGCATGATCCCGACAACCGGGCCAAAGCTTTCGTCACGCATCACCCGCATGCCGTGGTTAACATTGGTCAGGATCTGTGGCGTCAGATAGGTGCCGTCGTCATCCTCGTCAAACCGATCAATACGCGCCACGGCGCCATGGGCGACCGCGTCGTCAATTTGCGAACGTACTTCATCGGCAAATCTTTTGCTGGCCATCGGTCCCAATGTTGTTGCCTCCTCCAGCGGATTACCCAGTTTGTAACCCTTTACAATTTCGACCGACTTTTCAACGAAGGCGTCATAGAGGCTTTCATGCACATAAATCCGTTCGATCCCACAGCAACACTGGCCCGAGTTGAACATTGCCGCGTCAATCAGCGTATCAACAGCAGCGTCCAGATTTGCGTTATCCATGACATAGCCCGGATCCTTGCCGCCCAGCTCCAACCCAAGGCCGGTGAAAGTGCCTGCCGCCGCTATTTCGATTGAGCGCCCTGCACCGACAGAGCCGGTGAAGTTGACGAAATCAAATTGCCGTGCCTCGATCAGACCGCCTGAGGTTTTGTGATCAAGAAAGACGTTCTGAAACACATCTTCCGGCACGCCTGCCTGGTGGAAAGCCAGCGCCATACGTTCACCCACCAGAAGGGTTTGAGTCGCGTGTTTCAGCACAACGGAATTGCCGGCTATCAATGCCGGGGCGACGGTGTTGGCCGCCGTCATATAAGGGTAATTCCATGGGGCGATGACAAAGACCACGCCATGAGGTTCGCGCTTGATCAAGCGGCGAAAGCTGTCGCTGTCTTCCAGCGAGATCGGCGCCAGTGCCTCAGCCGCGATGCCTGCCATATGGCTGGCCCGTTCGTTAAAGCCGCCAAATTCACCGCCATATCGCACCGGGCGGCCCATCATATGGGCAAGCTCAGGCACGATCTCATCGTTCATTTCACCAACCCGCGCCACACCGGCCAGCACCAGGTCAATTCGATCCTGCAGTGGTCGTGCGGCCCAGTCCTTTTGTGCGGCGCGCGCACGCGCGACAGCTGCCTCGGCATCGTTTGAGGTAAGCACCGGACGCTCGGCATAGACAGATCCATCAATCGGCGAGATACATTGTAACATACGAGTCATTGTTTTCTCCTCAGGCGCGTTCAAAGCCGCGGGCGACTTCCCAGTCAGTTACCACCGCGTCAAAGGATTCCTGTTCCCACTCAGCCATGCGCGTGTAGTGGTCGACCACATCGTCGCCCATAGCAGCACGCAGCATCGCAGAGCCGCGCAGGGCCTCGGTCGCGTCGCGCAGATTAGTTGGTATGCTGTCATCCCCACCTTCATAGGCGTCACCGGACAAGGGCGCGCCGGGTTCACACTTTTCCTCAATCCCCGCCAGCCCTGCAGCCAACATTGCGGCGATAGCCAGATAGGGGTTCACATCCGCGCCGGGCACCCTGCATTCAACGCGCACCGCTTTGGTCCCGTCCCCACAAAGACGAAAAGCAGCGGTTCGGTTATCTACCGACCAGACCTTGCGGGTGGGGGCAAAACTGCCTTTTTGAAACCGTTTGTAGGAATTCACATAGGGCGCCATGAACACCGTTATGTCACCCGCATATTTGAGCAGCCCGCCCAGATAATGGCGCGCCACGTCAGACATGCCCAATTCGGCGTCTTTGTCATAAAAGGCCGGTTCACCATCTTTTGTCAGAGACTGGTGCACGTGACTGGCCGAGCCGACGCGATCCGCGTGCCATTTGGGCAGGAAAGAAACCGCATGCCCTTGTTGCCAGCCAACTTCCTTGGCGGCGTGTTTTGACACGGTGTGGTTTTCGGCCGCTTCCATAGCGCTGGCATAACGGATGTTCAGCTCTTCCTGCCCCGCCTCAGCCTCACCCTTAGAGCCCTCAACTGGCACGCCTGACGCATAAAGCGTATTGCGCAATGTGCGCATCACGCTTTCCTCCTTGGTGGTCTGGAGGATGTGATAATCTTCGTTATAGGCACTGATCGGGGTCAGATCGCTGTAGCCCTCAGCAGCCATTTCATCAAAGGATTTGGCGAAGATGAAGAACTCAAGCTCGGTGGCTGCGATCGTGCCGAACCCGGCAGCCTCGGCCCGTGCAATCTGTGCTTTGAGAATGGCGCGGGGGCTATGGGAAATCTCCTCATGTCCGTGATGGTCCAGAACGTCGCAAAGAACCAAAGCGGTCCCATCCAGCCAAGCGGCCAGCCGCAAAGTCGACATATCGGGGCGCATCATGTAGTCGCCATAGCCCGCCTGCCAAGAGGTTGACGCGTAGCCGTCAACCGTGGCCATCTCCAGATCTGTCGCTAAAAGGTAATTACAGCAATGGGTTTCTTCCCAGGCGCTCTCAACAAAATGATGCGCCACAAACCGCTTGCCCATCAGGCGACCCTGCATGTCCACCATGCAGGCCAGAACCGTGTCAATTCGCCCCTCGTCAACCTCCACCTTCAACTCATCCATTGTCAGTTTACCGGGCATCGGGGTCTCCTTTAAAAAAACGTTTTGCGTCATCTAGCCTGATTCTAAGCCCTCACTCTCGTCCTCTTCAACGCTTTCTACAAGCCGAGTTTCCAGTAATTGACCATTTCTGTAGAGGATCGGATAGGCAATTAGTGATATTCGCCCATTCAGGTCTTTCAGGGCGCGCAGGGTCTCAAGGTGAATGTCGCTGGTCTCAAAGCTGCGCTCGGATCCTTCGCGCATACGTTTGAGGTGTTTTTTACGGCTTTTACGCTCTTCGGCGGACAACTCAGACTTCTCTTCCATCAGCAATCGCGCACTTTCCAGATCTTCCGAAACCAGTACGTTGAAAGCCAGCGTCATGTTTGACATCACCCGTTCATGCAGCGTTGTCAGCTCCTCACGCCCCGCGGGGGAAAACTTCAACCCCTTGCGCCGCTTGGCATTTGCCAGAACCATCAGGTTTTTTGAAACAAGATCCCCGGCAATTTCAAGGCTGATTGCATATTCAACCAATTCGTGGATGCGCCGTGAATGCTCCTTGGATATTTGGCTACGGTCGATATCTGCGACGTAGCGGCGAATGCCATCAAGGGCCGAGTTCACATCGTGATCGGCCGCGCGCACCGCTTTGATCGCGGCCTCATCGCCAGAGCGGTAAAGATCCATAACCGGACTTACCATGGCGCTGACCAACTCGCTCATGCGCAAAAGCTCTCGCGTCAGGCTGGCAATTGCCTGCGCCGGGTGGCTCAGCATTGCCGGATCCAGTGCCGAGGCCGGCTTCAACACATCCTCAGGTGTCATAGCGCTGGCATCCGGCAAAATAGTGGCAAAGGGCCGTTCAAGTGCCCGCAGGAATGGCAGGGAAATTAGTAAGACGGTTGCGTTGAACAACACATGGACCACGACCAGAATTTGCGCGTCGGCGAAAAAGTCCAGTCCAGCAACCAGCGGCGTATAATTAACCACGAATAAGCCCAGCACAGACCCGGTTCCGCGCAACAACAGATTGGCGAAAGGCAATCGCCGCGCCACCTGCCCCATGCCGCGGCTAAGCCAAATGAACAGGGCTGCCGAGCCCAGATTGGCCCCCAGCACCACTGAAACCCCAGCCTGCACCGGCAAGACGCCAATGGCGACGAAGGTCACGAACATCAAAATCGCCGCAACGCTGGAATGCATGATGAAAGTAATGGCCGCGCCAGCCAGAAAGGCAGTGACAAAATCACGTTCCAGATACCCTGCTATGGCAGGCATGGCGCCACTTTCGCGGATCGGCTCGACCGAGGCGCTGATCAGTTGCAGGGAAAGCAGGATAAAGGCGATGCCCAGCAATATGCGTCCAACCTGGCGGGGGCTGCGCGCTTCAACCTTCAAAAACAGATACCCGCCCACGGCCAGCAATACAGGGATCAGCCAGTCAGGCCGCAGGCTGAGAATTTGAATGATAAGTGCCGACCCCAGATCTGCACCCAATACCGTCGCCAGCCCGCCGGTAAAAGAAATCAGGGCCGAGGCAAGAAACCCGGAAGCCAGCAGGGACGCGGCCGTAGCGCTTTGCAACACGATCGCCAGCATGATCCCGGCCAGCGCCATCTGCACCCGGCTGTCTTTGCGCGAAGTTATGATGCGGCGAAAACTCGGCCCCATGGACCGTTCAATGCCGGTCTGTACCATACGCACCGCAAAAAGCAGCAACATGGTTGCCCCGCCAAGCTCGACAAGAAAAGTCAATGCTACCATGGCTGGCGCCTGTGTTCTTTACCTGATCCGCTCGACATGCCGTTTCGTTCGTTTCTTTTTCCGGCGGCTTTTCTGCAAATTTGCCGCTTCCAGCGAAGTGTTACCGCAACCAAAGCAGGAATGCAAAAGAACTGGTTAACTTCCTCTTGCACAAAATATCCCGGGGGTTTGGGGGCTGGCCCCCAAATCTTCCCAGTAATGCGCGCCAAAAGCGCACAACCGTTCAAAGCCGGTCGCGAAGGGAAAACCACACCATTGCCAGCACCAAAAGCGGCCAGCGCAGGGCCGCCCCACCGGGAAAGCGCGGGCTGGGCACTTGTGCCATCAGGTCGAACCGCCCGGCCTGACCCAGAACCGCCTCGGCCGCCAGTTTTCCGCCTAAAGTCGCCAAAGCCACGCCGTGACCGGAATACCCCGAAGCCGTCAAAATGTTACCACTCAGCCGCGCAAAATGTGGCATCCGGTTCATGGTAATACCCAATGTGCCGCCCCAGGCATGGTCGATGCGCACACCCTTCAGCTGCGGATAGATCGCCTCCATCGGTTTTCGCACCAGCGCGGCAATATCATTGGGAAACCGGTAGCCGTAACTTTCACCGCCACCGAATAACATGCGGCGATCTTCGGACAGACGGAAATAATTGATCACAAATTTGCTGTCCGCCACCGCATGGTTTTCACGGATAAGACCGCGCGCGGTATTTTCGTCCAAAGGCTCGGTCGCCACAATGTAATTGTTGATTGGCATCACCCGAGCAGCCACATGGTTTTCAACATGGCCCAAATAGCCATTACAGGCCCACAAAACATGGCCTGCTTTGACGTTAGCCTCGTCCGTTTTTACCTGAACCGGGTCACCCGCGGTTACGTCGGTCACCCGGCTGGTCTCAAAAACTCGCACCCCGGCCGCTGTGGCCGCACGTGCCAACCCAAAAGCATACCTGAGCGGATGAATATGCCCCGCCCCCATATCAACACTACCGCCATGATAGGCAGCGGATCCGACCAGATGGCGGATTTCATCGCGCTCCAGCGCGCGCAGCTGATCGTATTCATATTCGTCCCGCAGCTTGCGCACATAAGCATGACTGTGGGGGACAAAACGCGCGCGGTGGTCTGCATGAATGATACCATCCACAAAACCGGCCTCGGGCGCGTGTTGCCTGACCAGATCGCGCACAAGCTCAACGCTTTCCAACGCAAGTTTCCACAAGCTACGGGCGTGGTCTTTGCCAACCAGCGCCTCAAGTTCTTCCTGATCCTTGTTGTGGCCACCTGAGACCTGCCCGCCATTTCGGCCTGAAGCACCGAAGCCGACACGCTGCGCCTCCAGCAGCACCACGTCCAGACCGGCCTGAGCCATGTGCAACGCCGCCGACAGACCGGTAAAACCACCGCCAATGATGCAAACATCACAGGTAATTTCACCCTCTGCAGGGGCAAACCGGTGCAATGGTTCCGCCGTAGCGGTATAATACGATCCGGCCGGATAGGCACCCAACGCGTCATTCGCCGTTAATAGATCCAGCCGTGCCATTTTTACCCTGCTTTAACCTGCAACCAGCAATCCATCGGTCTTGACTTGCGCATATGCCTCATCCAGCGAGCGCGCGGCCCGTTCGATCAATGTATCAATCTCACCTTTGGTAATCACCAGAGGTGGTGAAATGACCATCCGGTCTCCCACATGACGCATCACCAGATTATTGGCAAAGCAGCGGTCGCGGGTGATATAGCCTACTGTGCCCGCCTCGGCGGCGAAGGGTGCGCGTGCGGCCTTATTCGGGGTCAGCGCAAGGGACGCCATCATGCCTGAAATTCTGGCTTCACCGACAAACGGGTGCTCGGCCAGCCCTTCCCACTTTTCTTTCAGATAGGGTGCGGTTTCAGCCTGCACCTTCTCAACCAGCTTTTCCTCTTGCATGATGCGCAGGTTTTCCAGCGCCACTGCTGCCGCCACCGGGTGACCGGAATAGGTGTAGCCGTGGTTGAACTCGCAGCCCGCCATCACGTCGGCAACCTCGTCCGAAACCAGTGATCCGCCAATCGGCGCATAGCCCGAGCTGAGCCCCTTGGCGATGGTCATGATATCCGGGCGAATGCCAAATGTTTGGGCTCCGAACCAGTTCCCGGTGCGGCCAAAGCCCGTGATCACCTCATCCGCAATCAGCAGGATTTTATGGGCGTCGCAAATGCGCTGAATTTCAGGCCAGTAGCTTTCCGGCGGGATAATCACACCGCCCGCACCCTGCACCGGTTCGGCAATAAAAGCCGCCACGTTCTCTTCGCCCAGCTCAGCAATCTTCGCCTCGAGCTGACGGGCACGTTCAAGTCCGAATTCCTCCGGGTCCGTATCGCCGCCTTCTGCATACCAATGCGGCTGGTCGATATATTCAATACCGGGGATTGGCAGGCCACCCTGCGCATGCATACCAGTCATTCCGCCCAGACTGGCCGATCCAACACTGGAACCGTGATAGGCGTTGTGGCGTGAGATGATGACCTGCTTGGATGGTTTACCCTTCTCAGCCCAATAAGTGCGGACAAGGCGGATATTGGTATCATTCGCCTCGGAACCACCCCCGGCAAAGAACACGTGGTTCAGGTCCCCCGGTGCCAGTTCGGCCAGTTTCTGCGACAGGGCGATTGCCGGGACATGGGTGGTCATGAAAAATGTGTTGTAATAAGGCAGCTCACGCATCTGGCGGGCGGCCACCTCGGCCAGTTCCTCGCGCCCGTAGCCAATATTGACACACCAAAGCCCGGCCATACCGTCCAGGATTTCAGCCCCTTCACTATCGGTCAGGGTGACGCCGTCTGCGCGTGTGATGACGCGTGCTCCGCGCAGGCCCAGTTGCCCGTTGGCTGTAAAGGGGTGCATATGGTGGGCGGCGTCGATTGCCTGCAATTCTTCCGTAGGCAAGTGATTCGTAATTTTGTTCATGGCAGTGCTCCCGGATCTCAGATGTGCTGCCGCCAGAATATGATCAAATTTACCCTTGTCAACGGGAAGAGCAGACCCGTCACCCAGATCCTTCAAGAAATCCAAGTCGAACCTGATCGATTCCCTGCAAAATATCTGCCTTAATAGCCGCCGCCAGAGCCTCGCCGTCGCCAGCGCGCATAGCCTGCAATGCTTCGGCATGTTTATCCGGCAGATTGGCAGTGCCATAGCGCCCCAAAACGACACGCAAAGACGGCCCGCCACGCAGCCACAGTATGTCAGCTATGGAAATCAGGACCTCAGCACCGGAACAGGCATAAAGCTCCTGATGGAACAAAGTGTTCGATTCCAGATAGCCACGCACATCGCCCCGATCAATCGCACGATTGAGGTCATCGTCTATCATCGTTAGGCGCTCAATGAGTTTTTTATCTATATTATCAATGGCTAATAATGCCAATCTTGGCTCAACGGATAGACGCACAAAGGCAATCTCATCCCATTCCTGCTGGCCAATAGCAGGCACTGAAACCCGCCGGTTTCCCTTAAAAACCAACGCGCCCTGCGAAGTCAGACGCCGGATAGCTTCGCGCACCGGGGTCATGCCCATGCCCATTTCTGCAACAAGACCCTGAATAGTCACCGCCTGGCCCGGCGCCAGTTCGCCAAACAGGATCCGGTCTCGCAGAGAACGGTATGCCTTTTCATGCTCAGGCAGTTTTACATTCATTTCTCAGGTCCATCCCAATCCACACAATCACTTTGCCAAAACGTATCATCAGGCTAAGCTGAAATGCAGACTAACCACCAATGTGCAAAATTACCATATTGCGCGCAGCGGTTTTTTTTGATCAAATAACGGGGATGGGGTCAAAACGCACCCCGCGACAGGGAGAAAAAGAATGAAAACCACTTGGGTAACCTTTGGCACTGCTCTGGCTCTGAGCGCCGGCATGGCAACTGCAGACGAAGTGCGGGTCTATAACTGGTCTGACTATATTGACGAAGCATTGCTGGAAAAGTTTGAGGCCGAGACCGGCTTGGACCTGATCTATGACGTCTTCGATTCCAACGAAGTGCTGGAAACCAAAATGCTTGCCGGTTCATCCGGCTATGACGTTGTGGTGCCGTCGGGCACCTTCCTACAACGCCAAATTTCTGCAGGCGCGTTTCAAAAGCTTGATATGTCCAAATTGTCAAACTCCGGCAATATCTGGGACGTGATCACTCAACGCACAGCGCAATACGACCCCGGCAACGCCTTTTCCATTAACTATATGTGGGGCACAACCGGTATCGGTGTAAACATGGGCAAGGTAACAGAGATCCTTGGCGAGGATGCCCCGGTCGGATCTCTGGCACTTCTCTTTGATCCCGCCAACATGGAAAAACTTGCGGCCTGTGGTGTGCACATCCTTGACGCACCCGGCGAGGTCATCCCCGCGGTTCTTGCATATCTTGGCGAAGACCCGGACAGCCATGACCCGGATGTTATTGCCAAGGTCGAACCGGTCCTGAACGCAATTTCACCCTATGTTCAGAAATTCCATTCTTCCGAATATATCAACGCGCTTGCCAACGGCGATATCTGCGTTGCATTCGGCTGGTCCGGCGACGTTTTGCAGGCCCGTGATCGCGCCTGGGAGGCAGACAATGGCATCGAGATTGCCTATAATGCGCCGGTTGAAGGCGCGCTGATGTGGTTTGACCAGATGGCCATTCCCGCGGATGCTCCGAACCCTGAAGGTGCGCATTTGTTCCTGGACTTCATCCTTGACGCACAGAACATGGCGGATGCATCAAACTACGTCTATTACGCAAACGGCAACCTGGCTTCGCAGCCCCTGCTGGTGGAAGATGTGATTGGTGATACCGCCATCTACCCGGATGAGAAGACTCTGGAAAGCCTTTACACAACAACGCCTTACGACGCCCGCGTGCAGCGTACGGTTACCCGGCTCTGGACCAAGATCAAGTCTGGCACCTAAGCCTGTGTTACTACGCCCCGCCCGCAGATTAAAGCGGGCGGGGTTTCTTTTATGGCGAGGCGTACATGGCTGAAGCATCCGAAAACCTGGAACATGAACCCTGGCGTGACCCGAATGCGGTCCCGTTAATCCAGTTCAAAAACGTCACCAAACGCTTCGGCGAATTCATCGCCATCGACGACCTGACACTCGATATCTACGAAAAAGAATTTTATGCCCTGCTGGGGCCGTCCGGCTGTGGCAAAACTACCATCATGCGCATGCTGGCGGGGTTTGAAACTGCGACCGAGGGCACGATCATGCTTGGCGGGCAGGATATCGCCCCGGTGCCACCGAACAAACGTGCTGTGAACATGATGTTTCAAAGCTATGCTTTGTTTCCGCATCTGTCGATCTGGGACAATATTGCCTTTGGCCTGAAACGCTCAGACATGCCTAAGGACCAGATAGGTTCTAGGGTCGAAGAAATGCTGCGCCTGACCCGGCTGGAGCAATTTGCACGACGCAAACCGCACCAGATTTCTGGCGGGCAAAGACAACGGGTGGCGCTGGCGCGCAGCCTTGCCAAAGCCCCCAAACTCCTGCTTCTGGATGAACCCCTTGGCGCGCTCGACAAAAAGCTGCGTCAGGACACGCAGTTCGAACTGATGGATATTCAGGAAAAGACTGGCACGACCTTTGTAATTGTGACCCATGATCAGGAAGAGGCGATGACCGTGGCTAGCCGCGTTGCCGTCATGGACCACGGTAAGGTTGTGCAGGTGGACACTCCCGCCGATATTTATGAGGCGCCAAACTCTGTATATGTCGCTGATTTTATTGGTGATATCAACATTTTTGAAGGGCAGGCCGAGGCCGCGGACAAAGACCATGTGGCCATCACATTTGCCGAAGATCTGTCCCCTATCCGAGCAGCGTCAACTGACCAGACAAGCCGCAAGGTTTCCTTTGCCATACGGCCAGAGAAAGTGACAATTTCGGAAGACAAGCCCGAAGACCGCACCAATGCATATCAGGGCAAGGTGATCGACATCGCCTATCTCGGCAATATTTCGACCTATCATGTAGAGCTGGCTTCAGGCCAGATGGTGAAAGCACAAAGTGCCAACACGCGCCGCATCCAAAGGCGCCATATCACTTGGGACGACGATGTTTGGATCAGCTTCACCGACACGGCCGGAGTGGTACTGAACGCATGAGACGCTTTGCCCTCATAGCTGTTCCCTATCTGTGGCTTATCGCCCTGTTTTTGGTGCCTTTCCTGATCGTGCTGAAAATTTCACTGTCGGATCTGGCACTGGCGATCCCACCCTATACGCCCACGCTGGACCTGAGCCAGGGCTGGGCAGGTATTCGCGACTGGTGGAACGGGCTGGATCTTGAAAACTACTGGTTCCTGGCTGAGGATTCACTTTATTGGAAGGCCTACCTGTCTTCGCTCAAGATCGCGGTGATCTCAACCATTCTGACCCTGATCGTCGGCTATCCCATCGCATATGCCATGACACGGGCGGCAGATTCATGGCGTCCCACGCTGATGATGCTGGTGATCCTGCCCTTCTGGACCTCGTTCCTGATCCGGGTTTATGCGTGGAAGGCGATCCTGTCGCTTGAGGGGCTCTTGAACCAGTTCCTGTTGTGGATCGGTGTGATCAACGACCCGCTGATTATCCTTAACACCAACACCGCCGTATATATCGGCATCGTCTATACCTATCTGCCTTTCATGATCCTGCCGATTTATGCAGCTCTGGAGAAGCTTGATGCTTCCTTGCTTGAAGCTGCCGAGGACCTTGGTTGTTCGCGCATGTCCGCTTTCTGGCTGGTGACAATACCACTATCGCGACAGGGTATCATCGCCGGCTCTTTTTTGGTGTTCATCCCGGCAATGGGCGAATTTGTGATCCCGGCACTTTTGGGAGGGTCAAAGACCCTGATGATCGGCAAGGTTTTGTGGGAAGAGTTCTTTTCCAACCGTGACTGGCCGGTGGCTTCGGCCGTCGCCGTGATCCTGCTGCTCTTGCTGATCATCCCGATTATCCTGTTCCAGCGCAATGAACAGAAAAACCGGGAGCTTGACGGATGAGGCGTTTTTCCTTCTTCAATCTGACATCACTCACCCTGGGTCTGGCCTTCCTCTACCTGCCAATGGTGATCCTGGTTTTTTACAGCTTCAACGCCGGCAAGCTTGTCACCGTCTGGTCCGGTTTCTCGACCAAATGGTACGGAGAGCTTCTCCAGAACGAGGCATTCCTTGATGCCGCCTGGGTCACCGTAAAAGTAGCGGTTCTATCGTCTTCAATCGCAACAGTTCTGGGCACCATGGCTGCGATTGTCATGGTGCGTTCCGGGCGTTTTTTCGGACGCACCTTGTTCTCGGGCATGATCTACGCACCTCTGGTGATGCCTGAGGTTATTACCGGTCTGTCACTACTACTGTTGTTTATCGCCATCGGCATGGATCGCGGGGTTCTGACCATCGTGCTAGCCCATACCACCTTCTCCATGTGTTACGTTTCCGTGGTTGTATCCTCGAGGCTGGTATCCTTTGACACGTCGCTGGAAGAGGCGGCGCTGGATCTGGGCTGCACACCGTTTGACGCCTTCAAATCAGTTACTTTACCAATCATAGCGCCCGCCGTCATCTCAGGCTGGTTGCTTGCCTTCACCCTGTCGCTGGACGATCTGGTAATTGCCTCTTTCACGTCAGGACCGTCTTCAACAACATTGCCGATCAAGATTTTTTCTGCGGTACGCCTTGGCGTCAGCCCCGAAATTAACGCCCTTTCAACCATCATGATCGGGATCGTGGCTTTTGGAGTAATAACCGCCTCCCTGCTGTCAAAGCGTAACATCGCCCGCGCCCAGCGCGAGGAACAGGAAGCCTTCACCTCATGAGCGAATTTTTGGCTGAATATGCTGCCTTTTGTGACAAGTATGGCAGACCGGACCGGGTTGAGCTGATGCTCTGCGATCTCAATGCAGTCCTGCGCGGCAAATGGTTACCGGGTGAGGATGAGGCCAAGCTGGCCGAAGGTTCCGTGCGCCTGCCCATGTCAACCTATGCACCCAATATCCTTGGGGAAGAGGTTGAGGCGACGGGGCTGGGTATCACTGTTGGGGACCCTGACGGACGTATTCAGCCAGTTGCGGGCAGCTTGAAGCCTGTGCCCTGGGCCAGTACCTCGACTGGTGGACAAGTGGCGCAGGTGCAGGTTGAGATGCTGGATGCGCAGGGGGAAGTTTCTGATCTTTCCTCGCGAAGCCAATTGCAGAAAATGCTTGCCACTTATCACAAGCGCGGCCTGCATCCGGTTCTGGCGACGGAACTTGAGTTTTACCTGTTCAAACCCCGCGCCCTGCCCGAAGACCCTCCGTCTCCACCTGATGGTGGCCCGAATGCGCAGAACTATGACCTTGAAGTTCTCGCCCGCCAGCAAGCCGTCCTTGATGCTATTTTAGAAGCAAGTGCCGCACAGGGCCTGCCCACCGATACGCTGATTGCCGAATTCGGACCGGGGCAGTTCGAGATCAACTTTCATCACACCGACGACGTGATGTTCGCCGCTGACATGGCGCTGTGGTTTCGCCGCCTTGTGCGTGGTGTGGCACGCAACCATGGGCTTGAGGCGACCTTCATGGCCAAGCCTTACGCAGATCACCCGGGAAACGGTATGCATGTCCATGCCAGTATTATTGACCGGGATGGCGCCAATATTTTCAACGATGGGGACGGCCCCTCTGATAAACTGAAAGCCGCTGTTGGCGGCGTGCTGGCCACCATGCGCGACAGTCAAGCCATCTTTGCCCCCCATATGAATTCCTACCGCCGGTTTCAGCCAGCTTCCTTTGCGCCATCGGCGCCGGATTGGGGATTTGACAACCGGGCAGCAGCGATACGCCTGCCCGAAGTTTCGGGGCCGGGCGCACGGCTGGAGCACCGTATTTCGGGCGCAGATGTAAACCCTTATTTGGCAATTACCGCTATCCTTGGCGGTATGCTGGAGGGGTTGGACATCGCCCCCGACCTGCCACTGCCTCTGGATGATCCAAAAGCTGCCCCTGCAGAACCGCTGACTGACAATTGGAGCCTGGCGGTCGAGCGCTTTGCCGCATCGTATTTTGGTCAAAATACCTTTGGGAAATCCTATTGTAATCTTTATGCCAATATACGCCGGGATGAGATCTCGCAGTTAACACGAGAGATCAGCCAGATAGAATACAGGACGTATCTGGGACGGTTGTAGATAAAGCAGACAGGTGCAGCTCCCGCCCAGCGTCGCCGCCCCTGCCGGGGCACTCCTTCGGTTGGGCATGGCGCGCTACGCGCGCGGATTTGATGCCTCCGGCGGAGGTATTTGTACCAAGATGAAGAAGGGTACTTTGTGCAGGCGAAAAGTCTGTCAGTCTGTTTTTCAATTTATATGGAAGGTTAAACCAGGAGTTTTGAAAACTGTTCGCGCAGGACATTTTTTTGCACTTTACCCATGGTGTTTCGCGGCAATTCACCCACCACGACGACCCGCTTGGGCTGTTTGAATTTGGCCAAGTGATCTCGCAGCCCCGTTATCACATCGGCCTCGGTTATAGTCGTTTCGGGTGTTGGCACCACCACCGCAACCACGCTTTCACCAAAGTCGGCATGTCTGACCCCGATCACCGCGCTTTCCAGCACTCCGGGCAGGGCGTCGATCGCTTCTTCTACTTCTTTTGGGTAAACGTTGAAGCCGCCGGTAATAATCAGGTCTTTACCACGCCCGACGATATGAACATATCCGTCCCTGTCCACCTTTCCCAGATCACCGGTTATGAAAAACCCGTCAGGGCGCAGTTCTTCCGCGGTTTTCTCCGGCATTTGCCAATAGCCCGAGAAAACATTCGGGCCACGCACCTCGATCACCCCGATCCCACCCTCGGGGACTTCGTTTCCATCAGTATCACACACTTTCAGTTCCGTACCGGGCAAAGGGAAACCCACCGTGCCCGGCCGTCTGTTGCCAAGATACGGGTTTGACGTGTTCATGTTGGTTTCCGTCATGCCGTATCGTTCAAGGATGGCGTGGCCTGTGCGTGCCATCCAGCTTTCGTGTGTTTCTGCCAGCAGGGGCGCGGACCCGGACACAAAAAGGCGCATATTCTTAGCGGCTGCGGGCAATCCCTCTTCCCCCAGTAGGCGGGTATAAAATGTCGGAACCCCCATCAGTGCTGTGGCGCGCGTCATGACTGATACCACGTCTTTTGCGTTGAATTTGCGCATAAAAATGCAAGATGCCCCGGCCATCAACGTGATGTTCGTTGCCACAAAAAGGCCGTGTGTGTGGTAAATCGGCAGAGCATGAATCAACACGTCCTGATCTGTGAATTGCCAATATTCCTTTAATACTTCGCTGTTTGAAGCAAGTGCGCCGTGGCTGAGCATCGCACCTTTCGAACGCCCGGTTGTCCCCGAAGTGTAAAGGATTGCCGCCATGTCCGACGCGTTCCGAGCCACCGCCTCAAATCCCGGCTCTTCTTTTTGTGCCGCTGACACTAAAGTGCCGCCATCCGGCGACAATGTCAGCACATGCGCCACCCCGGCATCCTCGGAAATTGATTTCAGTTCGGCCTCGCGCTGTGGATCACACACAAAAACACGAGGGCTTGCGTCGCCCAGAAAATAGGCCAGTTCACCCGCCACATATGCCGTATTTAGGGGCAGGAAAACAGCGCCGGCAAGCACCGTACCCAGATAAAGCTCCAGCATCGCCACGGATTTTTCCGCCTGAACTGCCACCCGATCGCCTGGTTCGACCCCAAGCCGGACCAGAGCAGCAGCCATGCGCTCAGCTCCTTGCCACAAATCACCGTGAGAGAGCACTCCGGCACTGTCGAAATCTTCCAGAAACACTGCATCAGGGTCTGAACCCGCCGAGGCCGCCAACCTGCAGGCAAGGTGGTTAGTATTGTACATGTTGTAATCCGTTCGGTTCATTTCGCCAAAGTCAGTACTTTCGGAGCAGCTGCAATTTTGCCCTGGTTAGCATAAGCTTGATGGTTGGCTTCGATCTTGCTCGCGTCATACAGGTAATTAACCATTATGCCCCAGGAGTTTTTCTTCCCGGCAGCGCTGGTATCAGCCTCACTGTGCACAGCATGCAACGTCGCCCCGTTCCCAAGATGAAAATGCGCAACCGGATCAAAAGCCGTACCTCCCTTGCGCCGAGCGCGCGTCAGATATCGGGCCGCAATCGAGGCAACCTGATTTGGCGCTGGATTTTCCCGGTCAATTTCTTCCATGCCGATCAACACCGGATCGTCCTGTGGAGCCTCCTTCAACCACCTGCGCAATCCTGGTACCGGCGACAAGGTTACAAAAACTGACAGGTCGGGCAATTCGCTTTTAAGCTCGGCAACCACTTGTTTTATCAGGAAATTCCCGAAGGAAATGCCCCGCAGTCCCTTCTGGCAATTTGAAATCGAATAAAAGACGGCAACGCTTGCTTTCTCGGGGTCTGTTCCCTCGCGATCCGTGGTTATTATTTCCCCGATTGAAGTGGCGATTTCCGACATAATAGCCACTTCAATAAAAATGAGTGGATCATCTGGCATTGCAGGGTGAAAGAAGGCAAAAAGCCTTCGGTCATCCGAGGCCACACGCTGGCGCAGATCATCCCAGCCGGATATTTCGTGCACAGCCTCGTAGGCTATTATTTTTTCCAGAATGGAAGCGGGCGTTGTCCAGGTTATCCGCTGAATTTCCAAAAACCCACGGTTAAACCAGGATGAGAATAGATGCAGAAAATCTCGATCCAAATCTCTGAGTTCGGGGTGATCACGTGTGAACTTTGTTAATTTAGCACGCATCCCGACCAGCCTTGCGGTGGCTCCCGGCGCGCGGTTGATGCGCCGGATTAGTTCCTGACTGAGAGGCTCTGAAGCATCATGAATGGCTCGTGCAAGACTGCCATCACGTTCGTCAGTAATTTCTGCCCATTTCGCGACAGCCTGTTCTACCGCTTCATTATCAACACCAAACTCGGCTGCTATTTCTTGAAAAAACTCCATTTGCCCGGTGTCATCAAGGACTTCGAACTGATCGAGAATTTCGTTTGCCGTAACCAAACCAGAAACCTCGCCCCGGTCGCTTACGATTTCATTGCACAAGGTTAAAAGGTCGGGCCCGGTACTGCGCATCAGGCCCAGCATTTGCCCGGTTTGCGTTACCCTTTTGAGAATGTCACTCAGAACCAGACGCTCAACCATTGGACACCTTTGGATCGATTGGACCGAGCGGGCCACCATTCGCCATTTCGACAGCCCGGGCGACCGCAAGCACCTTGGCCTCACCTCGTGGTGGGCCAATAAGCTGCAGACCGACGGGCAGACCCTGATCTGTCAAACCTATGGGTACGGAAATCGCGGGGAGGCCCGTTGTTGTGGCAAGGAAGGCAAAGCGTAGCCAGTCTAAATAACCCGAGAACCGCACTCCGTTGACCTCATCCACCCATTCGAGGCTTTGCACCCTTGGCATATTACCTACAGTGGCGCAGGCCAGTACGTCAAATCGGGTCAGGAAAGTCTGCATGTTGTTGAAAATCACAGTACGCGCGATATTTGCATCGGCAATTTCACCTATTGTCAGCGCCTCGCCATAAGCAATGTTTTGTTTGATTGTTGCCTTAACGTGGCGGCGTATCTCATTTGGCATGTTACGGGCGGATGTAGCAAACCCCAGCCCCCGGATCACGTGATAAGCCTTTTCAAGCCCAGCCAGATCCGGGCAAGCCTCTTCAACAACGCCGCCATTGGCCTCGACTGCGCTAAGGGCGCGGTTCATATGTTCCACGATACCCGGCTCTACCGGAGAAAATCCGCTGAGATCAGGCGCATAACCGATCCGCACCTTCCCATCTGCTTGTTTGACGGCTTCGCGATAGGGCCGGTCAGGAGCAGGGAAGGAGCTGGGAACGCGCGGTTCAAACCCACTCATCGCATCGAGAAACAACGCGCAATCCTCAACCGAACGCGCCATCGGGCCCTCCTGCCCTTCGGCAATCCACCCTGCCTCACGCAATGACGCCGCCATACCCACCGAAGGGCGTAATCCTACAATACCATTATAAGCTGCGGGTGTGCGCAGCGATCCGGCGTGGTCGGATCCATGGCTCAGCCAAAATTCGCCAGTGGCAAGGGAAACCGCCGCCCCGCCGGAAGATCCTCCGGCATTCAGATCTGTATCCCACGGGTTAAATGTCGGACCAAAAACATCGTTGAATGTGTTGCCGCCTGCCCCCATTTCCGGCGTGTTGGTTTTGCCTAAAACTACCGCACCCCTTGCTTCCAGTCGCTCGACCAAAGGGTCCGAGGTTTCGGGGATGAAATCCGCCAACCCTTTGGTGCCGAAGGTTGTGCGCACGCCCTTCACTGGTGTTAAGTCTTTGATTCCAATGGGAAGACCAGCCAACCAGCCCGGGTGATCCCGATTGTCCGCAAGGTTGCTCGCCGCATTCCTGGCGCGTGCCTCGCACAAAGTAGGCACGGCATTCACATGGGGTTCAACCTCGGCAATGCGTGCTGTTGCTGCGTCAATCAATTCGTCCGGCGAAACCTCGCCAGCGCGCAAGAGGCTTACCACTTCAACTGCTGATTTGCTGCAAATATCCGGTCCAGAAAACTCTGCCATGGTATCCCCACTAATCCCCGTCTTCGCACATCCTACTCAGAAAAGATCAGGGTACAATCAAAACCGACACACCAATGAGGCAAGGAGACATAAACGATATTACAGTGCGCGCATGCTCAACGTTTATATAGGTTCGATCAGATCGGGGCCGCTGGCGCGATTTGAATTTACCTTTTTTGCAACCCGGTGAAAGCCCAGAACATCCTCGCCCGGATGGCGCATAAGCAGCGCAGCCCCCTTGCCTTCCTCACCCAGCCAAAGCCCCCAGTTTTCCCGCTCCACCACTACCGGAACCCTGTGGTGGATGATTGATATTGCCTTACCGGCATCGGTAGTAACAATTGCGCAGGTTGGCGCTGCATCCTCTCCCCAGCTTTGCCAAATCCCGGCAAGAGCCATGGTTTCTCCATCCTGTCGGGTGATATACCATGGCAGCCGCTCGCCCCCCTCGCCTTTCTGCCATTCGTAAAACCCGGAAACCGGGATCAGACAGCGCCTCTCACGGGCGGCGGATCGAAAAGCAGGTTTTTCGGCTATGCTTTCACTACGCGCATTTATCAGCAATGGACCATCGGTCGGGCTTTTGCACCAATGCGGAATAAAACCCCAACGCATGGCTCCCAGCCTGCGGGCACCGCCGTCTATCCGGACAACATGTACAGAATTAGTGGGGCAGACATTGAAATTTGGAACGGGTGGCAAGTCGTTACCGGGGATCGCGTCAAACAGCCCGGCCATGGCATCAGGAGGTAGAAGGATAGCAAATCTTCCGCACATATGAGGAATGTACCTTCGTTTTGGATCTTATCTAGTATCCCGGGATTCCGGAAAATTGGAATATCGGAAAATTGGAAAGGTAGATATACAAATAAGTCAACCCAAACTTAAGGAAGACTTTCCACTCTGAAAAGAAATAAGGGCGCGGCAAATGCCACGCCCCTTCAGTTTCTTTCAATCACTTATTTAGCAGTGATACGCCCGTCCAGATACGGCGTTACAGGGCCCATTGCGGCCATGTATTCAACCAAGACGTCGGCAAGGTCAGGACCGAAATCATAAGCGTTTTCCGCGTCACGGAACATTTTGTATCCGTCGCCGCCATTACGAACATAGTTGTTTGAAACAACGCCGTAGGTCTTGGCAGGATCAATCGGTGCGCCTGCAACCATCACATCCGAGATCCGGCTGCCTGGCTCCTGACTGACATCAAAGGTAAAGGTAAGGCCTGCAACCTGCGGGAAGCGACCCGCGCCATCCTCGTGCTGACTTACACCATTCTCCAGTGCTTCCACCACAGTGGCACCGCTGATGAAGAACGTTGACAGCGTGTTCTGGAATGGCAGGACGGTGTAAACCTCGCCCATGGTAACTTCGCCCGCGTCTATTGAGGCGCGGATACCACCGCCGTTCTGAATGGCGATCTCGATACCCTGATCTTTCACCCGCGCCAGCATGGCGTCGGCGATGATATTACCCATGGCACATTCAACCGCGCGACAGGAACCACGCTCGCCGTCGATCGCTTCCGATGCCTGAGCAACCACAAGGTTGCGTATTTCTTCCAGTGGAGCCGCAGCCTCGGTGACACGTGCGACTGTTGCCTCATCCTCTGCAATGAAACGGTCCAGCAAAAGTGGTTCGCCGGATGCAGAAGCGATAGTACCCTCGTCATCAAACACGACGTTAAGCTCACCCAGAAATTTACCGTAAGCATAGGCCTGCACAATCGCGGTGGATCCAACCATGGTCGGGTATGGGCCAGCAGCGCGGTCGGAGACGTTTGACAGGTAGGTGTTAGAATGCCCACCTACGATCACGTCTACGCCGGTCGTACCTTCGGCCACCGCAATATCGGTGTTGTAGCCCGAGTGACTCAACACGATGATCTTGTTCACGCCTTCTGCAGTCAGGCGATCAACTTCGCCCTGCACAGCGCCTACCGGATCGGTGAAGATGACATTGTCGCCGGGGCTGGCAAGTTCATCGGTATCATGTGGTGTCAGACCAATCAGGCCCAGACGCTCACCGCCACGCTCAATAATGGTCGACTTTGCCAGTTTACCAGCCAGTAGCGGTTCGCCGGAAACATCAGCGTTTGACATCAGAACCGGAAAATTCACCGCATCCATGAAACCACGCAATACTTCGGGGCCATCGTCAAATTCGTGGTTACCGACGGTCATGGCGTCGTAATCCATCTTGTTCATCATCTCAGCCGCTAAAGCGCCTTTGTAATAGGTGTAGAACAATGTGCCCTGGAACTGGTCGCCGCCGTCTACCAGAATTGAATTCGCAGCACGTCCCCGTGCGGCTTCTATTGCGGATACAAGTCGAGCCGAGCCACCGAAACAACTACCTTCAGCGTTGCTGTCGGCTGAGCAGCCTGAATCGTATTTCGAAATCGGCTCAAAACGAGCATGAAAGTCATTTGTGTGTAAAATGGTCAGCGCATAGTCGGCCGATGCCATTCCCGAGGTAAGTGCCAATGCGGCGACTGACGTCAGAATACGGTTGATCATGGGAACCCCCTGTTTTGTGATTATCGAAGCAGATTGAAGCATTTTGACCATTGAGTCAAAGGACAAAGCCGCATTTTCTCTACGCACTTAATACCGGCGGCCCTTGACGTCACGGCAGGCCCGTTGCATGTGAGCCTTATGCTGATCTACAAGATATTTCGTGCGCCTGAATGGGCTGCATTGCAAAACGCCGGGCAGACTGATGGTGCCCCCATCGACATTGCCGATGGCTACATCCACTTTTCTACTGCATCTCAGGTGGCCGAAACGGCCGCACGCCATTTTTCCGGGGTCGAAGGGCTGATGCTGGCGGCAATCGATACCGCGTCTTTACACGACGATCTGCGCTGGGAGGTTTCGCGCGGCGGGCAGGATTTTCCGCATCTCTATCGAGAACTCGAACTGGCAGAGGTCGTTTGGGCCAAGCCATACCCGCTGGTCGGCGACAGCCATGTTCTGCCTGAGGGCGTCTCATGAAGGTGATGGAGCGTATTGGGCTGCGCGTTTTACACAGGTTTGATCCTGAAAACGCCCACAAGCTCGCTTTGGTGGCCATGAAAATGGGAGTGGTGCCGCTTTCCGGAGTGGTCACGACCGAGCGTTTGAAAACTAACCTTTGTGGGATGTCCCTGCCTAATCCGGTTGGGCTTGCAGCAGGCTATGACAAAGATTGCGAAGTAGTTGACGACCTGACCCGAGCCGGGTTTGGGTTCGTTGAACTGGGTGCGGTCACGCCAAAACCGCAAGCAGGAAATCCACGCCCACGTCTGTTTCGTCTGACCACAGATCAGGCGGTTATCAATCGCTATGGCTTCAACAACAAAGGCATGGAAGCAGCCGCCAGCCAGTTGAACCGCCGATCACGACGCCAGCCCGTGCCGGTGGGTCTGAACCTTGGCGCTAACAAGGACAGTGACGACCGCGTCGGGGATTTCGCCCGCGTGTTGTCGACTTGTGGCAACCAGCTTGATTTCGCCTCGATCAACGTGTCCTCCCCCAATACCGAGGCGCTACGTGATTTGCAGGGCGAAGCGGCGCTGCGAGAGGTCATCGACCGGGTCACAGAAGTGCGCGGCGGATTGAACAAGTTCGTCCCGGTCTTTGTCAAGATTGCCCCGGACCTGAACGAGGATGAACTTGGCTCCATCGCCCGTGTTGTGCAGGAATCGGCAGCCGATGGCATCATCGCTACAAACACCACTTTAGACCGGGAAGGCTTGAATAGTGAATTTTCTGGTGAACCCGGCGGGCTTTCAGGTGCTCCATTGTTCGAAAAATCCACCCGTATCCTCGCACAACTCTCACAACTTACTGAGGGCAAAGTGCCACTGATCGGCGTTGGTGGGATTAGTTCGGCCGAGCAAGCTTATGCAAAAATTCGCGCCGGGGCCTCTGCCGTACAGCTGTATTCAGCACTGGTCTATAAGGGTCTTTCCCTGGTTGAGGAAATAGCATTGGGACTAGACAATCTGTTGGAGCGCGACGGCTTCAATCATGTTTCAGAGGCAGTAGGAACAGGGCGAAAGGAATGGCTATGAGGGACGTTGTAATCTGGCATAATCCGCGCTGTACAAAATCGCGGCAGGCTTTGGCGCTTTTGAAAGAACAGGGGATCACACCCGAAGAACGGCGCTATCTTGAGGACGTGCCCGACGGCGACGAAATTCGCGCGGCGCTCAAAGCCCTGGACGTGGCTCCCATCGACATGATGCGCAAAGGTGAAGCTCGGTTTAAAGAGCTGGGATTAAGCGCCAATAGTGATGACGAAACCCTGATCACTGCCATGGCCGCCAACCCCAGACTGATCGAGCGTCCTATTGTTTTCGCGGGCGGCAAGGCCCGTATCGGACGCCCGCCTGAAAATGTACTTGAGCTTTTTTAGGGCTTTATTGATCCTTCAAGTGCCGGGTATCTGAAAGCCAGCGTCGCGCCGCGTGCAACCAGCGAAATTAACAGAGCTGTCCATAGGCCGTGATTTTCGAAGGCTGGCACCAACACCAACACAGAGGCAAGGTAAATCAACGCCGAGATGATCATCATATTACGCATGTCAGCGGATCGGGTGGCACCTATGAAAATACCGTCAAGCATCCATGCGGCACTTCCCAAAATGGGGGCCGCAACCATATAGGGAAGATAGATGCGTAAAGTTTCACGCACCTCTTCCGAGGTACTCATCAGGTCGCCTACAAACCCTCCAAATACGCCAAAACCGATGGATAGAAGCACCACAACTAACAATGCCGAAATACTGGTCAGAACAACGGCGCGGCGCAAAATAATTCGGTCTTTGGCACCGATAGCTTGCCCGACAAGGGTCTCGGCCGCAGCGGTCAGGCCGTCCATCGCATAGGATGTAACAAACAGAAATTGCAGCAATATCTGGTTTGCAGCCAAATTTGTATCGCCAAAATTTGCACCCATGAACAGGAATGAAACAAAAATGGCCTGAAGCAGAACTGAACGGATAAGAATATCCAGATTAACCCGGGCGAAACGTTTCAGAACGACTCGGTCGAAAATCCGCGCTGCTTTCCGCCAGGCCGGATTTGCCATAACGTCCCTACACATATAAAGGCCCAGCGCCAGCCCGCTCCACTCGGCAACAAAAGTTGCCCAGGCCACACCACTGACACCCATGTTGAGCTGCAACACAAACACCAGATCCAACAATATGTTGATCCCATTCATCCAAAGCTGCAGCACCAGTATCGCCCCGGTACGCTCCTGCGCGACCAGCCAGCCGGTGATCCCAAACAGGGCAATCGGGGCCGGGGCAGATAACACACGAATACGCAGATATTCCCGGGCCAGCGCTTCGACTTCCGGCGATCCGGGCACCAGGATAAGGGCCCCCCAGAACAAAAGGCCCTGCGTCAGAAAAATAACGGCTCCGGCCACAAAGCCAATTAACACCCCGCGTGAAAGCAATGCGGCAATTTCGGCCTCGTCGCCCGCACCTATAGCCTGGGAGGTCAGGCCGACCGTGCCCATGCGCAAAAACCCGAAAATCCAGTAAATCGCGCCAAGAATGATGGCGCCCAACCCGACAGCGCCGATAGGGGCGGCTTCGCCCATCTGTCCGACCACCCCGGTATCCACCGCACCCAGAATGGGCATGGTGATATTGGCAAGAACGATCGGATAGGCAATTTTCAGGACCCGCCGATGCGTCAGGTCCTGCGGATTTTGTTTAGCCATCGCGTTTCGGCATCAGGAAATGCCCCGTTGCCTGCGCGTATGGCCGGGTGCGGTTATCCTGCCAAGCTTCGGTATGAACCGACGCGTAGCGACGGCCTGAACGAATAATCCGGGCGCGCGCATACCCATCGCGCGGCAAACCTGCGCGCAGATAATCAACCGTAAAATCAATGGTTTTCGGCAATTGCGGCAGGGTAGCAGCCGAAAGGCTTTTTGCGTCAATCCTACCGCTTTCAATCTCATCCCACAGATAAGCCCAGCCCAGCTCGACAATGGCGGTAACCTCGAGAAAAGCTGCTGTGCTGCCCCCGTGCAAGGCTGGTAGAATAGGGTTGCCGATCAACATATCCGAAAAAGGCAAAATGGCCGTCAACTCGTCCCCACGCCGATCAAAGGTAATGCCCAGGAATGCGGCATAGGGTATGTTTCCGGTAAGGGCTGCAAGGGCACCGTCGCGCCGTTCTTTTATCACCTGCACCGGTTCTGGCTGACGTTTCATTTGCCACCCTCAGCACTTAACGCGTCCATCCCGTGATCGGCCGTGAAAGTACCGGTAGCCGTGGCAACCGGTCGGTCTTCATCGTCATCCGTTGCCACTGCCCGCACAAAGGCCACCGAACGGGTTACATGATAACAGGTGGCCCGCGCTGTTATGCTCTGGCCGGGCGTGGCCGGGCGCATATAATCAATCCGCAGATCAATCGTCGCTGTCACGTTCGGTGCTTTTTCGTGGCTCATCACCGCAGCACCTGCACAGGTATCCATCAACGCGGACACCGCACCACCATGGATCACGCCGGTTTGCGGATCACCTATGAAGCGCGCGTCATATGGCATCGTAATCTCGGCGCTACCGTTGGAAATCTCGACGGCCCGCATCCCAAGGGCCCGACAATGTGGCAGAGCCTCGGTGAATTGTCGGGCAATAGCTATTTTTTCCTCTTGGGTCAGACTAGTCATCTGTGTGTCATCTGTATTTCCCTCTGCCAACGCTTATTCGCCCTTGCAAAAGCTGGCGCAAGTGTTAAATAGTTTTTGAGAATAATTCTTAATTGCAGGTTCACATGGCCCACCCGGATTTACCTCACCCCCTGCCCGCTACGCGGTTTGGCCCATTTCGGCCCAAGCGGATCGTGGTTGTTGTCATCCTCGCCATTCTTGCCATGGCTCCCGGTGATCTGGGCGCAGTCACCCGGGAAATGATGACGGACGCCTATACGCAGGTTTCTGTTTTCGTGGCGGCGACCCTTCTGTTGTTCTATGGCGCCGAAAGGGTTTTCAGGTTTGATATCGGCCACGCCCTGAAGGGGGCGAAGGCAGCGCAGGTCCCAATGGCCGCGCTGCTTGGTTCAACACCTGGCTGTGGCGGCGCGGTGGTTGTGGTCGCGGCATATTCATCCGGCAATGTCGGTTTCGGTGCTGTGGTGGCAGCCCTTACTGCGACAATGGGCGATGCCGCGTTTCTACTGATCGCCACCCGGCCAGACGCGGCGCTGATCGTCCTGCCTCTGTCTTTTGTGGTTGGCATCCTGTCCGGATGGATCGTCGACAAGATCAACAAGACCGAGTTCCGCACCATCAACCAAAGCGCTTGTGCATTGGCCCCTAAGATCGGCCACACCCGCCCACAAGACTACATTTATCTTGCTTTAGCCGTTCCCGGACTAGTTATAGGGGGGGCTCAACTTGCACAAATTCAACTTTCCAGTGTTTTTGGTGTCGATATCGTCTGGATTGGAATAAGTGGCGTTTTCGTCGGGCTGTTCATCTGGGCAACCTCCATTCTGCAAGCTATGACACATACAGAGGACACCCCTCTGACCCGCATGGCGGAAGAGACTTCGTTTATTTCCGTTTGGGTAATCGCCGCCTATTTGGCATATGAATATGTTGCGGTTTTTGGAGGGTTGAACCTGGCCGAGGCTTTTCAAACCATCGCGCCACTATTGCCGCTTGTCGCCGTGCTTGTGGGCCTCATTCCCGGCTGTGGGCCGCAGGTTCTGGTCGCAACCTTGTTCATCAACGGGGTAATTCCATTCGCCGCTCTCATAGGCAATGCCATTTCAAATGATGGTGACGCCCTGTTCCCGGCCATCGCCCTGAACCCGCGCGCAGCGATTGTTGCGACGATCTATTCCGCCATTCCTGCCTTGATCGTTGCCTATGGTTTCTACCTGCTTGCCCCCGGCTTCATGAACTGAATTGCGCAGCGCCTCCTGAACCTTTAACCTGTCCCTGCCACAACTTCGCGACAGGATGCTATGCAAGACGACCGCCTGACATTCAAACAGATGTGCGCCCGGTTCGACGTAACCCCGCGCACCTTGCGATATTACGAATATATCGAGCTTTTGGCCCCTGAACGAGAAGGGCGTACCCGGTTTTATACACCACGAGAAGTCGCGCGTATGACGCTCATCATGCGCGGGCGGCGGTTTGGCTTTTCCCTGGAAGAGCTGCGCCAATGGTTATTGATCTACGACGAAAAAGGCACCGAGGAACAGATGCGCGTCTGGGTCGATATGGCCAATCGCCAACTGAATGAGCTTGCTGAACGCAAGACAGAACTGGAAGAAGCCATTTCAGACCTCAAAGCCTTGCGTGACCAGACCGCTGCCTCCTTAGGTTAAATTTTATCAACCTGGTCACCTGAGGTCTCACTTGCTTGTGACGTGACGTTACCTTGACGTAAACGTAAACCTTAACTTATAAAGACTCGATCCATAGCTGAACGGGAGTATGCCTGTGACCGATGAATTGTTAACTATCCGCCAGATGGGCGACCGGTATGGGGTTACGGCCCGTACGTTGCGATTTTATGAAGCAAAAGAACTGCTCTCACCCGTCCGCGACGGGCAAAAACGCCTTTTCACCAAACGGGACCGTGCCCGCCTCAAGCTGATATTGCGCGGAAAACGGTTTGGATTCGCGCTTGAGGAGATTCGCCAGCTTCTTGATCTCTATGACATGGGCGACCAGCAGCAGACGCAGCTGAGCGCCACGTATGAGATCGGCCAACGCCATCTGGAAACACTTAAAAACAGACGCGAAGAACTGACGGAAGCCATTGAAGATTTAAGTGAACAACTGGAATGGGGTGCAAAAATGCTTGCCTCATTCGAAGCCAAAGATGCTGCTGAATAGTAAGGAAAAGACGCATGCCAATCTACGCACCGCCCACAAAAGACATGGGATTTTTGCTGCATGAGGTCCTAGAGGCCGAAAAGGCATCCATTGCGGGTTATGATGAACTGACACCGGATTTCACTTCGGCCGTACTCGAAGAAGCGGGCAAACTAGCCCGTGAAGTGCTAGCCCCGCTGAATGTCGTTGGTGACAAAGAAGGCTGTGTGCTTGAAAACGGAGTTGTGCGCACGCCAACCGGCTTCAAAGACGCTTTCGATCAAATGCGCGCCGGTGGCTGGACCGGGCTGGATTGTGACCCTGAATTCGGCGGCCAGGGCATGCCGTACCTGCTTGGCACCGCAGTGGGCGAAATGTGGGTCAGCGCAAACATGGCCTTCAACATGTATCAGGGCCTGACCCACGCAGCCTACTCCACGATCCACGCCCACGGAACAGACGCGCAAAAAGCAACCTACCTTGAAAAAATGGTCTCGTGCGACTGGACCGGAACCATGAACCTGACCGAGCCGCATTGCGGCACCGATCTGGGCCTGATGCGCACCAAAGCCGAACCCCTTGGCGACGGCACCTACAAAGTCACCGGCACCAAGATATTCATTTCGGCCGGGGACCATGACCTCTCGGACAATGTCATTCACCTTGTGCTGGCAAAAATTCCGGGCGGCCCTGAGGGTATCAAAGGTGTCTCCCTGTTCATTGTGCCGAAATACGCAGTGAAAGACGACGGCACTGTTGGCGCTTCCAACGGCGTCTCAGTCGGCGCACTTGAGGAAAAAATGGGTATCCATGGCAATTCGACCTGTGTGATGAACTTTGACGGTGCGATTGGCACGCTTCTGGGCGAAGAACACAAAGGGATGCGCGCCATGTTCACCATGATGAACGAGGCGCGGATCGGTGTTGGCCTGCAAGGCTACAGCCAGGCAGAAGCCGCGTATCAGGCCTCTCTTACCTATGCCCGTGAGCGCCTTCAGGGGCGTGCTGTAACGGGAGTGGAAAACCCTGATGGCCCCGCAGACCCCCTGATCGTGCATCCTGATATTCGCCGCAACCTGATGGACCAAAAAAGCTTCACTGAGGGCGCCCGCGCCCTGACCTTCTGGGGGGCCCACATGATCGACAAGGCGCAAAAAGCAGGAGACACCGAAGCCGATGGGCTAATCTCACTGCTGACGCCGGTGATCAAAGGCTTTCAGACAGACATGGGCTTTGACATGGCCGTGCAGGCACAGCAGGTCCTTGGCGGCCATGGCTATATCGAAGAACATGGCATGAGTCAGTTTGTTCGCGACGCCCGTATCACCATGATCTACGAAGGCGCCAATGGCGTGCAGGCCCTTGACCTTGTGGGTCGTAAACTGGCGGCGGACGGTGGCAAACCGATCATGGCCTTTTTTGAAATGGTCAAAGGTTTTACAAGGGAAAACAAAGGCAATGCAGAGTTAGACAATGGTTTTCTTGAACCTCTCAAGTCCGCCTCAAAGGACCTGCAGGCCGCAACCATGTATTTCATGGAAAATGGCATGAAAAACCCCAACGTCGCTCTGGCAGGTTCCTATGACTTCATGCATTTGTTTGGCCATGTAGCTCTCGGGTACATGTGGGCCCGCATGGGCCTGGCCGCCGCTAAAGCGTTGGAAAATGGCACGAGTGACGTCACGTTCTACAAGACGAAACTGGCGACCGGGCGCTACTATATGGCACGCCATCTACCGGCGACGAAAATGCATCTGGCGCGCATCCTGTCCGGCGCTGACCCGGTCATGGCCCTTTCAGATGAGGAGTTTTAATGCCTAAACGCTTTCGCCTAACCCGTAGGTTCCCGGTCGCTATGACCGAAGATGGATACCGGCGGCTCAGAAAGTTTTCACGTGAGGCCGGTCTCGATGAAGGTGAGGCCCTGAGCTTTTTGTTTGAAAACTTCGAAAGCATCACGGACGAGGATAACCTTACCCACCGCTTGCGGATTTTTAACTCAGAGCTGGAGGCGCGAAAACGGTGACTTTTACGTTGGGGGATAGGGCAGGATGCCTCCGGCGGAGGTATTTGTGCCAAGATGAAATCTACGCGATAATCCTGCCTTACCTAACCAATACGGTTTGGAAAGGCAGGATTGCGAAGCTATACTTCACCTTGGGCGGCCATCGGCTCCTCAGCCTGTTCCGCAGCGACAAAACTAAGGCATTAACCTTAATTTTCTGTTACCTATTCATCTTGGCAAAAATACCTCACGGGGGTCTGGGGGTGTGAAACCCCCAGCGCCACATCACAAAACAGGGGAATACAAATGAGTATCAAACTCTATTGCTTCGGCGAAAGCGGAAATGCCTACAAGGCTGCACTGGCGCTTGAACTTTCCGGCCTGGCTTGGGAACCGGTCTATGTCGATTTTTTCGGTGGTGAAACCCGCTCACCCGAATATCGTGCGCTCAACCCGATGGGCGAAGTTCCTGTGATGGTGGATGGGGATGTTACCCTCAGCCAGTCGGGGGTCATTCAGGATTACGTCAGTTCAAAATCCGGCAAGCTGGGCGGGCAAAGTGCCGCTCAGCGGCGCGAGATATTGCGTTGGCAATTTTGGGACAATCACAAGCTTTCAAGTCAGGCTGGCACGGTACGTTTCCTGATGAATTTTCTACCTGAAGAAAAGCGGCCGGCCGAGGCCATAGCCTTTCTGCAGGGCCGCCTGAAAGCTGCTTATCATGTTCTTGACGCCGAGCTAAGCAACCGCGACTGGCTGGTTGGCGATATGCTAACGATCGCCGATCTGTCCTGCTGCGGCTACCTGTTTTACCCTGAACCCTTCGGCTTTGACCGTGCCGACTGGCCCCATATCGACGCCTGGCTGACCCGTATCAGCGAGACACCTGGCTGGAAACACCCTTATGACCTGATGCCCGGCAGCCCTGCTGACCGTACCTGATGAAGGAGAACAACATGACCGACGCCTATATCTACGATACCGTGCGCACCCCACGCGGCAAGGGTAAAAAAGACGGCACTTTGCACGAGGTTCCCGCCGTGCGCCTGTCTGCACTTGCTCTGAACGAGTTGAAAGCCCGCAACAACCTTGAAGGTCATGCCGTCGAAGACGTGATCTGGGGCAATGTCACCCAGGTGGGCGAACAAGGCGCCTGTCTGGCCCGTTCGGCGGTGCTTTATTCCGATCTTGATGAAAGCATTCCCGGTGTTTCTATCAACCGTTTCTGTGCCTCAGGGCTTGAGGCCGTGAACATGGCCGCCAATCAGGTGCGTGGTGGCGCTGGCGAGGCTTTCATCGCCGGTGGCGTGGAAAGCATGAGCCGCGTGCCCATGGGCACGGATGGCGGTGCCATTGCTGCAGACCCACATCTTGCGATGAAAACCTATTTTGTGCCGCAAGGCATTTCCTCGGACATTATTGCCACCAAATACGGCTTCAGCCGCGATGATGTTGATGCTTATGCGGTCGAAAGCCAAAAACGCGCCGCTGCAGCGCGCGCGGATAACCGGTTCTCGAAATCGGTATTCTCCGTCAAGGACCAGAACGGTCTTGATATTCTCGGGCAGGACGAAATGATCCGCCCGACCGACATGCAAGCCCTTGGTGGGCTGAACCCCTCGTTTAAAGCCATGGGCGAGGTTATGCCGGGTTTCGACAACGTCGCCCTGATGAAATACCCGGAACTCGAACGTATCAACCACGTGCACCATGCGGGCAATTCCTCAGGCATTGCCGACGGGGCTGCAGCGGTGCTGATCGGCACCAAAGAATACGGTGACAAACTGGGCATCAAGCCCCGCGCCCGCATTCGCGCAACGTCGCGCATCGGCACTGATCCAACCATCATGCTTACCGGGCCGGTTCCCGCCACTGAGCGGGTGCTTGCTGCGGCAGGCATGCAGATCGGCGATATTGACCTTGCGGAAGTCAACGAAGCTTTCGCCTCGGTCGTGCTGCGCTATCTGCAATATTTCAACGCCGATCACGACAAGACCAATGTGAATGGCGGCGCCATCGCCATGGGGCACCCGCTGGGCGCTACTGGCGCGGTGATCCTGTCAACTTTGCTGGACGAGCTTGAGCGCAGTGACAAAGAAACCGGTCTGGCCACGCTTTGCATCGGTTCCGGCATGGGTGCCGCAACCATCATCGAACGCGTGTAAGGAGTTAAGAACATGAGTGATTTTACTTACAGCGTGGACGCAGACGGCGTTGCTACCATCACATGGGACTGCAAAGACAAGTCCATGAATGTCATGTCTTTTGAGGGCTTTGGCGATTTCGAGGCGCATGTGGATGCGGCTCTTGGCGATGAAAATGTCAAAGGCCTGATCATCACCTCCGGCAAAGATAGCTTCGCCGGAGGCATGGACCTGAATGTTCTGGCAAAGCTCAAGGCCGAGGCTGGGGACAACCCCGCCAAGGGCGTGTTTGACGGGGTAATGGAGATTCACAAAATCTTGCGCAAGATGGAACGCGCCGGGATGGACCCGAAAACCAACAAAGGCGGTAAGCCCGTTGTGGCTGCTATGCCCGGCACCGGTATGGGCATTGGCTTTGAGATCCCGCTGGCCTGTCATCGCATCATTGCGGCTGATAATCCCAAGGCCAAAATCGGCCTGCCCGAGATTATGGTCGGCATTTTCCCGGGCGCTGGCGGCACCACGCGTTTGATCCGTAAAATGGGGGCAATGGCGGCTTCTCCATTCCTGCTGGAAGGTAAATCGCTGGCTCCAGCCAAGGCGAAGGCCGCCGGGCTGATTGACGAGGTTGTCCCTGCGGACGAATTGCAGGCGCGCGCCAAGGAATGGGTGCTTTCAGCAACGGACGCCGACATTGTCAAACCGTGGGACACCAAGGGCTACAAAATGCCTGGCGGCGCGCCCTATACACCGGCTGGTTTCCCGACGTTAGTCGGAGCAAATGCCATGGTTCTGGGCAAAACTCAGGGTGCTTTTCCAGCCGCCAAAGCGCTGCTGGCAGCGGTATACGAAGGTGCCATCGTACCTTTCGACACGGCATTGAAGGTTGAGGCCCGCTGGTTCACCAAGGTGATTATGGACCCGACAAGTTCGGCCATGATCCGCTCTTTGTTCATCAACAAACAAGCGCTGGAAAAGGGTGCCGTACGCCCGGCGGATGTGTCCAACCAAAGCGTCAAAAAGGTCGGCGTCCTAGGTGCGGGCATGATGGGGGCGGGCATCGCGCTGGTTTCGGCCATGGCCGGGATCGAAGTTGTGCTTGTGGATCAGGATCAGGAAGCGGCGGATCGCGGCAAGTCCTATTCGGAAAGCTACATGGACAAGGGCATTGCCCGTAAAAAAGCGACCCCCGAGAAGAAAGAGGCCATTCTGGGCCTGATCAACGCCACCAGTGATTACGATGCACTGAAGGGCTGTGATCTGATCATCGAAGCGGTCTTTGAAGATCCCGGCGTCAAGGCCGAAGTCACCCGCAAGGTCGAGGAAGTCATTGATGCCGATTGCGTTTTTGCCACCAACACCTCAACCCTGCCAATTTCCGAACTGGCCAAGGCAAGTGCGCGACCAGAACAATTCATCGGCATTCACTTCTTTTCGCCAGTGGAACGTATGTTGCTGGTCGAGATTATCCGCGGCAAGGAAACCGGTGACCGGGCGGTGGCCAAAGCGCTCGATTACGTGCGCCAGATCCGCAAAACCCCGATCGTGGTTAATGATGCGCGCTTCTTCTACGCCAACCGCTGCATCATTCCTTACATCAACGAAGGCATTCGCATGGTCAGCGAAGGGGTTGCCCCGGCTCTGGTGGACAATGCAGCACGCCTGCTGGGCTTTCCGGTGGGACCATTGCAACTGGTCGATGAAACCTCGATTGATCTGGGGGTAAAAATTGCCAAAGCTACCAAAGCGGCAATGGGCGACGCCTACCCGGATGGCGCCGTTGATGAGGTGCTGTTCTGGCTGGCGGGTGAAGGCCGTATGGGCCGCAAGGCCAAGGCCGGTTTCTATGCCTATGACGACAAAGGTAAACGAACCGGGTTGTGGGAAGGTCTAGCGGGGAAATACCCGGCGACCGAGGACCAGCCGGATGTCACCGAGGTACAGCACCGACTGATGTTCGCTCAGGCTCTTGAGGCCGTGCGTGCGCTGGAAGAAGGCGTGTTGATGGATATCCGCGAAGGCGATGTCGGCGCCATCCTTGGCTGGGGTTTCGCACCTTGGTCCGGCGGGCCGCTTAGCTGGCTCGACATGATCTCAGCTACCAAGGCAGTAGAGCTGTGTGAGGGGCTTGCCCAACGACATGGCGCACGGTTTGAAGCCCCTGCCCTGCTGCGCGACCTGGCAACAAGTGGTGAAGGGTTTTATGACCGCTTTACTGCCAAAAGTCAGGCCGCCTGACGCCAGCACGGACACTACCCCTGAAAATGGCTTCCCCTATCCAAGGGGAAGCCGCACTATATGGCGGCCATGTCCAGCCATAGAAATTTCCTCAAAGCCCAGCGCCTTAAACAATGGCAGGAAACCCTGAAACCGGTATGCGGGCGCATCAGGCACTACCGGGCTGGCGCGTAGCTCCTCGGCCCCGGCAGCACGTGCCTCACGGATCGCGGCATTGACCAGCAAACGCATTACCCCCTTACCGCGCCTTGGCCGTGGAATGAAAAAACAGGATATCGCCCAAACCTGCCCCGGCGCATCAACTTTAGGCCCGCCCAAACGGCGAAAGCCATCCAGCGGCCCGGTTGAACACCACCCCACGGGCACATCGCCGTCATAAGCCAATATGCCGACCTGCAGGCCTGCCTCAACCCGCGTTTGCAGTAACGCCTTGCGCCATTCTTTGCGCGTGGCGGCGGGAAGTGTCTTATCCTCGCGCGGTTTATCCCGAAACGCCATGCACCAGCAGGCGTGCGGGCCACCAGGTGCTTCCATCAACCTCGCAAGGTCCTCAAAATTTGCGACCGTCACAACCTGGGTTGTGACCCTGCTCACACGCATCCCCGGTCAAAATCATAGCCAAAGCGACGAATATCTTCTGCGCATAATTTCCCAACGATTTCAGCATCTTCAGAGGTATAGTAGCTTTGGTAAACTTGCCGCCTTTGGGATTTATTGATATGTTCTATGGGTCCCAGACTAAATCCCAAATGCGCATTCAGCGGCGACAGATCATTTACTAGATGCTCAAGACGCACGAACAGGTTACAACGATCCACCCCGCCCCCGTCTGTGACATAGGATGCATAAGGGTTTTTGTGCAATGACTGCCCGATCACCGGATGGCGTAGGAAACCGGCAAAGTCGCTCTCGCCGGCGATCGTGACTGCCGGGTGTTCAAAGCTTTGCGCACGCAGCCAGTGATAATAGCTGACCACCCGATCCCAGGGATTGCGCACCAGTGTGAAGACGAAGAAGCGCTCAATCTCGGCCTGCGTGATCAAGCCATCTATGTCGGCCAGCCCGGAATGCTTCCACAATCGCCCGCTTGAGACAACATCTTTTACCCGGTGCCGACGCTTCAATGCTTTGGGTGTATCGCCCAGCATGATGTCATCCTTCATGGCCCGCGCTTCCAACGCCAGAGCCAGCGAGGTGCCGCCCGTCTTGGGGGCGTGAACGAATATATAGCGGCGTCCGTGTGAAATGATCATGGGTTTGTGTAGCCCATCCAAGTGTCCTGTGCCATAACAGCCCATTGACCCGGGCCTGCGAAACAGGTTTTTTGTCAGCCAAATACCTTATTGCGCGAAACAGGGGGACATTATGGGCTGGATGAAGGACGAAACCGGGCTGGAGAAAAACGCCGCCAATTTTGTGGCGATGACTCCGCTGTCACATCTCAGGCGTGCTGTCTGCCTGTTTAACGGCCGCGAAGCCGTCGTGGACCGCGACCGTCGCCTGACTTACGGTGACCTCTATGCCCGCGTCAGCCGGCTTGCCTCGGCCCTGCTGGAAAGCGGCGTGCAGTCAGGCGATGTTGTCGCCACTCTTTTGCCAAACACCTTGCCACATGTAGAGGCGACCTTTGGTGTTCCTGCCTCTGGTGCGGTGCTGAATACGATCAATACGAGGCTGGATGTGGATACCGTCTCTTATATTTTTGGGCATGGAGAAGCGCGGGTCGTGTTGGTAGATACGGAATTTTTACCTCTCGCCGAAGCAGCTATTGCCGCCATGGATGGGGACGGTCCGGAGATTGTCGAAGTAAGCGACGCACAGGCAAACCTGCCCGCCAGCGGTAAATATACCGAATACGAAGATTTGCTGGCCCAGGGTGATCCGCAGTTTAATTGGGTGATGCCGCAGGATGAATGGGAAAGCCTGGCGCTTAATTATACCTCAGGCACAACTGGGCGACCCAAAGGCGTGGTTTATCACCACCGCGGGGCATACCTGACCACGATGGGCACGGCGATAAGCTGGCAAATGCCATTGCACGCACGCTATCTGACCATCGTCCCGTTGTTTCATTGCAATAACTGGTGTCACACATGGACAATACCAGCCCTTGGCGGCACCATTATCTGCTGCCGGGATATTTCAGCCAAGGCCGTCTTCGATGCGATCGCCGACGAAGGTGTCAGCCACCTTGGCGGCGCGCCGATTATCCTGAATACACTGATCAACGCCCCAGAAAGCGATCGGCGTGAATTTGACCATATCGTCAATGTTTACACCGCCGGCGCCCCGCCCCCGGCAGCAACCCTGAAAGCGATCGAGCCTATGGGCTTTCAGGTAACACAAGCCTATGGCCTGACTGAAACCTACGGGCATGTCACCGATTGCGTGTGGGATGGGGACGCATGGGACGACCTGCCCGAGGACGAGCGTTTTGCCATCAAAGCCCGCACCGGTGTCGCCATGCCGATGATGGAGGACATTACCGTGATGGACCCCGACACCATGACGCAGGTGCCAATGAACGGCGACGCTCTGGGTGAAATAATGATCCGCGGAAACTCGGTGATGAAGGGTTACCTGAAGAACCCTGATGCCACTGCCGAGAGCTTCGAAGGCGGGTACTTCCACTCAGGCGATATCGCCTACCAGACCCCTGACAGCTATATCAAAATCACGGACCGGGCGAAGGATATCATCATTTCCGGGGGTGAAAACGTCTCATCGGTCGAAGTGGAAGGCGCACTGATGCACCACCCGGCAGTGTCGCTCTGCGCTGTTGTTGCCAAGCCCGACGATAAATGGGGGGAAGTGCCTTGCGCTTTTGTCGAACTGAAAGATGGGGCCAAGGTAGATGAAGCTGAATTGATTGCTTTCGCCCGCGCGCGCCTTGCCGGGTTCAAAACTCCAAAACATGTCATATTCGCTGAACTTCCAAAAACCTCGACTGGTAAAATCCAGAAATTTCCACTGCGCGAAAGGGTTAAGGAAATCTGAGCCCTCGCAGCGGAGGCAAGAACCTTCTCGCAATCATCCCAACAGTATTTGAAATCTTTTGTCTCGCTCCGGATCACTGGCTGCGTTATCGTAGGGGAAACAAAACCGAGCAGACCATATAAATGACGGCCCTGAGCAAATATGAGCGGCTGGAATGCACCGGCCTTTGGCGCGCCAGCGAGGATGAGCAAAGGCGCGATGTCATCGTATCTGTGGGCAATGCCACACTGACGATATCAGATACCTCTGACCGGGCACTGGCGCATTGGTCGCTACCGGCGATCCAAAGGCGCAACCCGGAACAAAACCCCGCGATCTACGCACCTTCCACTGACGCCGAGGATACGCTTGAGCTGGAAGACGAAACCGTCATCAAGGCTCTGGAGAAGGTCCATTACGTAATCGAAAAACGACGATCGCACAAAGGTCGGCTTCGACAATTCTTGACCGGTGGAAGCTTGTTGGTAATCCTTGCCCTTGCTCTTTTCTGGCTACCGGGAGCATTGGTATCCTACACCGTCAATGTTGTACCTGATGCCACCCGTCAATCTGTCGGCAAACGCCTGGAAACACGGATTTACCGGGTCACCGGGCGCTCCTGCGGCGATGGGCTGGGTCTGGTTGCACTGGCAAGTCTGGGCAATACCCTTCTAGGCAATGACAGGCCCCGTATCGTTGTTCTGGCTGAGGCCACACTACCAGCCCTGCATTTGCCCGGCCCGGCGATCCTGCTCAGCAGCGCATTGATCGAGAACGAAGATACACCTTTTGTTGTGTCCGGTTTCATCCTTGCGGAAGATGCCCGCACCCGCCAGACCGACCCTATGCTGTCTCTGCTCAATCATGCGGGCCTGATGGCAACGATCAAGCTATTGACCACGGGGACTCTCAGCGACGCGGTTCTGGACCGCTACGGCGAAATGCTTTTGACCGCCGCGCCAGCCCCCGTGCCAGATCAGCATCTTCTGGCCAGATTTGCGGCGACAAATATTCCGGCCAGTCCTTACGCCTATGCCGTGGATACTAGCGGTGAAACAACACTCGCTCTGATCGAGGCGGATCCTGTGCCAGGATCAGATGCGGTCTCGCCGTTATCAGACGATGCCTGGATCAGCCTGTTGGGCATTTGTTCAGACTAAACTCGGTATACGCAGAAAACTTGCGATCACTTCGCCTGAATTATTTGCGTAAATATGCGTCTGCAAACCCGGCAAAACGAACCGTTGACAATGCGCTGTTAAGCTCTGCCTGCTGGCTGTAAGGCCCGGCCAGAACAATCTGGTAGGCTTTACCGCCTCGGCTCAGTTTTCCAATCCTCACCGATAGACCCAATGCCTGTAGGCGTGCGGCCGTATTTTGTGCGTTTGCCGGATCGCCGAACATAGCTACCTGCACATACTTGTGGCTGGCTACGGCCGGTGTGGACGGGCTTGCGGGTACAGGCACGTTTGACGTGATCAGGACAACATTTCCAGCGGCAACAGCGGCGATCTGAGCATTTGTTGGAATGGTCGGATAGGTGATGCCCCGGAACCGGGTTGTCACATCGCGCCCGGTGGTGGTGTCGATCAGCTTGCGCGGAACGGTCTGGGTCCACAGCAAATTCATCTTTGCATCGCCAGATGCGGTACGTGGTCCACGCAAGGGGTTGAGCCGGTCATCCGTCCACGCGGGGCGATATCCTTCGGGTACTACAGCCGGAACACTCGCAGCCACCCCAGCGCCAGCGATCACAGCGCCCACCGAAACCGGTGCCACTGTCTGCGGGCCACAACGCACCGTGATCGTCCGGCCATCATTGGTGTAAGCCCGGCTGAGTTCCGATCGGTTGGGGCAAGTATTATAAGTTCCACCACCGGGCACAGGGGCTGGAGTTGCTACCGGTGCTGCGGCAACCCTAACCGTTACGGGTGCAGCTGTGGGCATCGGAGTATGGGTGGCAACAGCTGTAGGTGCTGGCGCCGGGGCCGGTGTTGGCTCAGATACAGGTGTTGGGGCAGGTGTTGCGGCTGGTGTCGGCGCAGGTGCAGGCGTCGGAGCGGCCGCAATTGCGGTTCCCCCGCCCAGACTAGGCTGCTGCCCGCAGACGACATTGCGCTCACGTGTCACCCGCGGCACCCAGGTTACGGCACCCGAAAATCCGGCACGGATATACACGCAACCGCGTGAATCAACATAAACATCAGCTGTATAGCTTGCCGGGGGAAACTCCGCTGGCTCGGCGCCATCCTGCAATGACAGGGCCTGTGCCGAAACCGGTACAAAAAAAAGACTTACAGCTAAAGCGGTCAGCTTCTTTAATAACATCATATCGTGCCCCCACACGTAATGGTGGAGGACGCATGCAAGATAGGCCCCGGTTAGTAAAGTCGCGTCCCTGACTTATCCACAGCTATTTTGTGCCAAACATCCGGTCGCCGGCATCCCCAAGCCCCGGAACGATATAGCCAAGATCATTCAGCTTTTCGTCCAGCGCGGCGGTAATAATGGGCACGTCGGGATGCGCCTCTTTCATGCGCGCGACCCCTTCCGGGGCTGCCAGCAGGCACAGGAACCGAATATTTGTGGCCCCTGCCCCTTTCAGAAGATCTATCGCAGCGGCCGATGAGTTGCCGGTTGCAAGCATAGGGTCCACCGCGATCACCAGCCGGTCTTCCAGCGCATCGGGGACCTTGAAATAATACTGTACAGGTTCCAGCGTTTCTTCATCCCTGTAAAGCCCGACAAAACCGACCCGGGCAAGCGGGATCAGTTCAAGTATCCCGTCAAGCAGCCCGTTCCCGGCACGCAGGATGGAAACCAGAGCCATTTTCTTTCCTGCCAGCACCGGCGCATCCATTTCCGTCAAAGGTGTTTCAATACGCTTGGTCGTCATGGGTAATTCGCGGGTAACCTCATAGGCCAGAAGCTGGCTGATCTCGCGCAGCAACTGACGAAAAACAGCCGAGGATGTTTCCTTTTCCCGCATCAGGCTTAGCTTGTGCTGTACCAGAGGGTGTTTCACAATCGTCAGATGGTCATACATGTCATCGCTCCAGTTTTTCCTTAACCCGTGCTCGGGTTACCTCATCGCAGAATGCCGCCTCCAGCGCCACCCCATTCAAGTCTTTGAAGTCTTCCTCCTGCCAGCCAAATTCGTCTGCAAGATTATTGAACTCATCCGCCATTGTCGTGTGAAAGAAGGGCGGGTCGTCCGTTGAAACTGTGACTTTCACGCCTGCATCCCGCAATGCCTTTATCGGGTGCGCGGCCAGGTTTTCATACACCCCAAGTGTCACATTAGATCCAGGGCAGACCTCAAGCACCACTCCGCTTTCGGCCAGTTCTGCCACCAAAGCCGGGTCTTCGACTGACCGTACCCCGTGGCCGATCCGTGTGACTTTCAGGTGCTCAAGGGCTGCGCGCACTTCTTCGGGTCCGCACCATTCACCCGCATGAGCGGTCAGCTGCAACCCGGCTTCGCGCGCCATGTCAAATGCATAGGTAAAATCCGCCAGTTCTCCTGCACGTTCATCCCCGCCAATGCCTAATCCCGTGATCCAGTCACCCGCTGTTTCCTGCGCACAGAGCGCCACTTCGCGTGCCTTGTCAGGGCCAAAATGACGAATGGGGGTAACGATGCCACGCATGATGATACCAAGCTCGGCCTCAGCCCGGTCCGCGGCTTCTCGGATCACAGCAAGGTATTCTTTCCAAGCCGCCACATCGCGCCCACCGCAAAAATCCGGGCTGATGAAAGCCTCGGTGTATACAACACCCGAGGCCGCACTTTCAGCCAGTACCGCACTGGTCAGGCGGGCGTAGTCCTCAGGGCTTTTAAGACAAGAGCTTGCTGCCTCATAAACATCGAGAAAGTGCCAGAAATCCCGGTATTCATAGGCGCCAGACGGCGTAAAAATGTTGGATATATCCAATCCTTTTTCCTGCGCCAGACCGCGAATGAAAGCGGGTGGCGCCGCGCCCTCTATATGCAGATGCAGCTCAGCTTTCGGCATGCTCGCATAGCTCATATAAACGACCTCCCGGCACCGCGTTGCTCCAGACCCAGATACTCCGCGACCGAGGCGCCGATATCAGCAAAAGCTATCTGCCCCAGTTCTTTGGCTCCGATACCATGCACCAGAACCGGCACCCTTTCCCTTGTGTGATCGGTGCCAGTCCAACTGGGATCAGTGCCATGATCTGCGGTGAACAGGATCAGGTCACCTGGCCGCGCGCGTTCCAATACGCGTGGCACTTCGCTATCGAACCATTCCAACGCGCGGGCATAACCTGCCACGTCCCGCCGGTGGCCATATTTAGCATCAAACTCGACGAAATTAGCGAAAGTCAGGCTGCCATCCTCGGCTTCGTCCATGAGATCGACCAGATGCTGCATCAGGGTCGCATCTGCCCCTTTTCGTTCCTCGGAAAAGCCACGATGCGCGAAGATATCCCCAATCTTGCCAACCGCATAAACTTTACGACCCGCATCATACGCCCAATCGCATAATGTCGGGCTGGGCGGGGCCAGCGCATAATCATGCCGGTTGATGGTCCTGGTGAAACCCTCGGCCTCACTACCTACAAACGGCCGGGCAATCACGCGCCCAACGCACATGTTGTGCACCAACGGCGCCACAGCCTGACAAAGCTCAAGTAGCCGCTCTAACCCAAAACTCTCTTCGTGGGCGGCAATCTGAACCACGCTATCGGCTGAGGTATAAACGATCGGTTTGCCCATACGCATATGCTCGGCGCCAAGCTCGTCCAAAACGGCTGTTCCCGAGGCGCGTTTGTTACCCAAAATGGCATCTACTCCGGCAGCCTCGCAAATAGCCGCAGTTAATTCAGAGGGGAAAGCGGGGGTGGTGTCGGGAAAATACGTCCAATCAAAGGGCACCGGCACCCCGGCAATCTCCCAATGCCCCGAGGGCGTATCCTTGCCGTTCGAAACTTCGTTGGCGGCACCCCACGCAGCCTCTGACTGATTTTGAATTTCTGTGCCACCCGACGCCAGAGCCAATGCATTTGAAAGGCCTAACGCATCAAGGTTGGGCATGGCGAGATCGCCTGAACGCCCCTCGTCGGCCAAACCTGCCGCGCAGGCCTCAACTATATGTCCCAGCGTGTTGGCGCCAGTATCGGGCACGTCACCATTAAAGAACCGGTGGGCGTCCTCGGCCCCACCGATACCAACCGAATCCATAACTATCAGAAATGCCCGCGCCACTATTGCGACTCCATGGCCGCTTTGGCGAAGGCCAGCGGCAGCAGCGCGCCAATGCTCGTGACTTCTTCGTCACCCTTCATATTGCACATTGTTACCGGCACCTCCGGCGGTGCGAACTCTGCCAACTTTTGTCGGCAGCCACCGCAGGGCGTCACCACACCCGGTGCGTCCGCCACCACCAGAACCTCAGCGATCTCGGTTTCGCCAGCCGCGATCATGGCAGATATTGCCCCGGCTTCTGCGCAAACGCCTTGTGGGTAGGCGGCGTTTTCGACATTGCAACCGGTATAGACCTTGCCCGAAGCCCCCCGGATTGCCGCTCCTACCTTGAAGCCTGAATATGGTGCATGGGCGTTTTCGCGGACAGATTTCGCCGCCTCTAACATTGACATGGCATCCCCCTTTATCACCTGGTCAAATTCGCAAGCGTACGCGCTACATGCAAGGCCTCATGCGATATCTGTGGAAATTTTTCGTTTTGGAGGCCACTAATTGATGGCTGCGGACAAGACCGCCGTTAATTTGGACGAAATACTTAACCGCCAGACAAATCGACTGGTTTTTCGGCATTTGCAGGCATTGTTTGCACCCGCAGGCGAATGCGGTATTATCACCATGACAAAAAATAGTTTAATACTAAACTATATCGGAGATTAACATTGAGCAATCCCAGAAAACCCCACAACCCGGCACTGGAATACCATGCCAAACCACGCCCCGGAAAATTGGAGATAAGGCCGACAAAACCAATGGCAAACGGGCGCGATCTGGCGCTTGCATATTCCCCCGGGGTTGCTGATGCGAGCCTTGAAATAAAGGCTGATCCTGCTGCTGCCAGCCTCTATACCAGTCGCGGAAATCTCGTTGGCGTTGTTACCAACGGAAGCGCGGTTCTTGGGCTTGGGAATATCGGCGCGTTGGCCTCCAAGCCAGTCATGGAAGGCAAGGCAGTTCTTTTTAAGAAATTCGCCAATATCGACTGTTTTGATATTGAACTTGATGAATCGGACCCTGAGAAACTGGCAAATATCATTTGTGCGCTGGAACCCAGCTTTGGTGCAATCAATTTGGAAGACATCAAGGCCCCAGATTGTTTTATCGTTGAACAAATTTGCCGCGAACGGATGAGTATTCCCGTCTTTCACGACGACCAGCACGGTACAGCAATTGTGGTAGGGGCCGCCGCAACCAACGCGTTGGAAATTTCCGGTAAAAATTTCTCAGATATCAAAGTGGTATCTACGGGCGGCGGCGCTGCCGGTATCGCCTGCCTTAACATGCTGCTGAAGCTTGGCGTTAAGCGCGAAAATGTCTGGCTTTGCGACATAGACGGGCTGGTCTATGAGGGGCGAGAGGCAGATAGCACACCGCAAAAAGACGCTTATGCGCAACAAAGTGATCTACGCCGCCTTGATCAGGTCATCAAAGGGGCAGATCTGTTTCTTGGGCTGTCAGGACCCGGCGTGCTCACCCCTGAAATGGTCGCACAAATGGCGCCCAAGCCCATCATTTTTGCCCTGGCAAATCCAACACCGGAAATCCTGCCGGAGGCGGCGCGTGCAGTGGCGCCGGACGCAATCATTGCCACAGGTCGTTCGGATTTCGCCAATCAAGTCAATAACGTACTGTGCTTTCCTTTCATTTTCAGAGGCGCACTTGATGTCGGCGCGACCGAGATCAACGACGAAATGCAACTGGCCTGTATAGACGGCATTGCCCAATTAGCGCGCGCCACGGGATCAGCCGAAGCAGCCGCCGCTTATAAAGGCGAAAGCCTCACATTCGGGCCAGAATACCTGATCCCAAAGCCGTTTGATCCACGTTTGATGGGGGTTGTCGCAAGCGCTGTTGCCGAGGCCGCCACGCGCACAGGTGTCGCCACCAAACCCATGGCCGACCTGGCAACCTATAAACAAGAGCTGGACAGCGCGGTCTTTCGGTCCGCGCTGATCATGCGCCCGGTTTTTGAGGCCGCCGCCACTTCCAGCCGCCGTATCGTGTTTTGTGAGGGTGAGGATGAACGTGTGTTACGCGCCGCCAACGCTATGCTGGAGGAAACCAACGACAAGCCGATATTAATTGGCCGTGCTCAAGTCGTTGAAAACAGGTTGGAACGGGCAGGCCTGCCGCTCAAACCCGGGCGCGACTTTGATCTTGTCGATCCGGAAAATGACCCACGGTATAGGGAATACTGGCAGGCCTATCACAAGCGCATGGCAAGGCGCGGAGTAACACCCGACATCGCCAAAGCGATCATGCGCACCAATACCACCGCAATCGGAGCAGTGATGGTGCATCAGGGCGGCGCCGACAGCCTTGTCTGCGGAACATTCGGACAATATTTGTGGCACCTGAATTATGTGAACCAGATTCTCGGAGGTGAAGGGCAAGAACCTGTCGGTGCGCTTTCCCTGATGATCCTCGCAGAGGGGCCCCTGTTCGTTGCTGACACCCATGTCCACCCCGAGCCGACGCCCGAGCAGATCGCGGCAACCACAATAGCAGCCGCGCACCATGTGCGCCGCTTTGGTGTTGAGCCAAAAATTGCCATTTGCGCCTATTCACAATTCGGAAACCTCGCCTGCGATACAGGCATTCGTGCCCGCTCCGCTCTGGAAATCCTTGACCGTGAGCCCCGAGACTTCACCTATGAAGGCGAAATGCACGTCGATGCTGCTCTTGATCCCGATGTACGCGGCCGGTTTTTACCTGATGGCCGTCTTGAAGGAGCGGCCAACGTGCTAATATTTGCGAATACCGACGCGGCATCGGGCGTTCGCAACATTTTGAAAATGAAAGCGGGAGGATTGGAAGTCGGTCCAATCCTGATGGGATTAGGCAATCGCGCCCATGTTGTGACACCTTCGATAACGGCGCGTGGCTTACTTAACATGTCGGCAGTCGCGGGAACACCGGTTGCAGAATATGGCTAAGGTTGGGAAGCGACTATTACATTTTTGCATTATTCACCCACAACTTTCTCAGAACTTTGCAAATATGCCGAAAGACGCTTTTCTGTTGCGCCATGCAAGGCTAAAATGCAGCCCGATCCCGGGAGGAACCACATGACTTATGCCGCCGTCTATGAAAACTGGAAATCTGACCCCGAAGCCTTCTGGATGAAGGCCGCCGAGGCTATTGACTGGGACAAAAACCCAAGCAAAGCGCTGTTTGACCAAAACGCGCCTCTTTATGAATGGTTCTCGGATGGAATGGTTAATACCTGCTATAATGCCGTCGACAGGCATGTGGAAAATGGCCGCGGCGATCAGGTGGCCATCATTCACGACAGCCCGGTTACCGGCACCATTGAAAAGATAACTTACGCCGAACTTCAAACCCGCGTAGCACGCCTTGCCGGGGCGCTGGCCGAACGTGGTATCGGCAAGGGCGACCGGGTGATCATTTATATGCCCATGGTGCCGGAAGCGCTGGTCGCCATGCTGGCGGTGGTACGCATTGGCGCCGTGCATTCAGTGGTATTTGGAGGCTTTGCTGCGGCCGAGCTTGCAATACGCATCGACGACGCAACGCCAAAAGCTGTCATCGCCGCCTCGTGCGGGATCGAACCCAACCGGGTTGTGGAATACAAGCCGTTGTTGGACGGCGCCATTGAACTTGCCAGCCACAAGCCCGAATTCTGTGTGATATTGCAGCGCGATCAGGCGCTGGCTGAGATGGAGGACGGGCGTGACTTTGATTGGCACGCCTTCCAGAAAGAAACCACCCCCGCGCCCTGCCTTCCGGTTGAGGGTAATCACCCGGCTTATATCCTGTATACTTCCGGTACAACCGGCGCCCCCAAAGGGGTCATCCGCCATACTGGCGGCCATTTGGTAGCGCTGAACTGGACCATGAAGAACATCTATAACGTAGACCCCGGCGAAGTTTTCTGGGCGGCCTCGGATGTGGGCTGGGTCGTTGGGCATTCCTATATTTGCTATGCACCGCTGATTACCGGGAACACCACAATCGTGTTCGAAGGAAAGCCTGTCGGCACACCCGATGCCGGAACTTTCTGGCGGGTGATCTCAGAGCACAACGTCGCTAGTTTTTTCACTGCGCCAACCGCTTTTAGGGCGGTGAAACGCGAGGACCCAACAGGTAAACTGGTTAATGAATACGACCTTTCCTGCCTGCGCCAGGTCTTTCTGGCGGGCGAGCGCGCAGACCCCGACACCATCTTATGGGCTGAAACCAAATTGCGCGTCCCGGTCATTGACCATTGGTGGCAAACCGAAACAGGCTATGCAATTGCCGCCAACCCGCTGGGACTTGAACATCTGCCGGTCAAACTTGGGTCACCCTCCGTGCCGATGCCCGGCTTTGAGGTATGTATTCTGGACGAAGGCGGCGCCGAAATGAAAGCGGGTGAATTGGGCGCAATCGCCATCAGGCTCCCCATGCCTCCGGGCTGTTTGCCTGGCTTGTGGAATGCCGAAGACCGTTACCGCTCAAGCTATCTGGCAACCTTTCCCGGCTTTTATGAAACTGGTGACGCGGGCTACAAGGACGAAGACGGGTATCTGTATATCATGGCGCGCACGGACGACGTGATAAACGTCGCCGGTCATCGCCTGTCAACCGGCGCGATGGAGGAAGTTCTGGCTGGGCATCCTGATGTGGCTGAGTGCGCGGTGATTGGCGTGGCAGACAAGCTGAAGGGGCAATTACCGCTGGGCTTTCTTTGCCTTAACGCAGGAACGACCCGCGCACATGACGACATAATCAGCGAATGCGTCGCCCTAATGCGCGAAAAGATTGGCCCCGTTGCCGCATTCCGCACCGCCTGCGTTGCCGAGAGGCTACCGAAAACCCGGTCTGGAAAAATTTTACGCGCAACGATGGCAGCTATTGCCGACGGAGTTGACTATAAAACGCCCGCCACAATTGACGACCCGGTTATCCTGGACGAAATTGAAGGCGCGCTGAATAAACTTGGCTACCCTGGGACCTGACAAATCACACATATATCTATGGTGGTGTATTTTCCATTTTTATTAAACTTTTAGTGGTGTTTCTTGAGGCAACAGGGCAATATACTGAAGGCTTTTTCCGGTTATACTGGAGAAAACAATATTATTTAATGGTTTGGGTGTATTTTGACTGGTGTGAATCCTAAGCGAGCTTCCCAAAAGAAGCCAGAACAACCGGGGCCACTCACAGATGTGGCAGTGGTCGCATCGACGACTTACGTTTTACCCGAGAAACGCGCACTCGTCTCTGATTTGAAACTCAGATTATTTGAAGTACCAGATCTGGAACAAGCAAGCGTTTTCCTATCCACAAACCGCCCAAACATCATAGTTTTACCGGTTGCCGTTGCCGGGTTTTCGGCGTTACCGTTCATTGCGGCTTGCCTGGAAGAAACACCAGAAATGCAGGTGATCGTCGTCGTAAAACGCGATCAAATCAACGAGGCTGCAGAGGCGATGAGGATAGGTGTGGTTGATTGCCTGTTCCAGCCATTTTCAAAGGATCGCTTGCATAAAACCTTGGCATTAGCCGTGCAGCGGCTGAGATATACCAGCATACCAAGTTCCAAAAGTCCAAAACCTAACGCCCAATTAAAAATTCCGAAAAGTGGAAGCCCGCTTGTTTCCAACCCTATCCGTCCTGTAAATCGCCGCGACAAACCACCCCCCTTAATTGGCTCGCACCCGGCAACCAGGAATCTGCGAAATATGATCCATGCGGTTGCGGCTAGCTCCGCGCCTGTACTTTTAAGTGGTGAAAGCGGGAGCGGCAAAACCCATGCCGCAAAGCTGATACATGCCTCTTCCCCACTTGCAAAGGAGCGATTCTACCATGTTAATTGCGCGGCCGTAACGGATCAGGACCCGTGTATTGGCACAAACAAACAACCCAATAAATGCACAATTTACTTTGAGGAAATCTGTGATCTGAGTGCCGGGCT
>CAZJYZ010000018.1:0-28414 GCA_964550345.1 uncultured Aliiroseovarius sp.
GGCTGGATAATCCGCCGGTGATATTGTCTGCTCTTTGAAGTCAGGGAATCAAGGAAGTCGGGGAAACAAGGTCAGAGGTGAAATGAAGCTGCCGGAAATTTCAAATACGCCCGAGCGCCAAAACTACGATGTTGTGGTCGTTGGGGGGGCGATGATGGGGGCTTCCGTCGCCTCTTTTTTGGCGCAAAATCAGGGGTTTGGCGGAAGTATTCTGGTTGTTGAGCGCGACCTGAGTTATGAAAACAGCTCAACCGCGCATTCCAATTCCTGTATGCGCCAACAATTTTCCAGCGAAATCAATGTGCTTGTGTCGCAATTTGCGGCTGAATATGTGCGTGAATTCGCCGCCTATATGGAAGATGCGCGTGTGCCGGAGGTTTTCGTGCATCCGTTTGGTTACCTTTATCTGGCGGGCGACGCCGCGCGCGCGTCCGAGCTTGCTGCAAATCAGGAAATGCAGGCACGGTTGGGGGCGGGGACGCGCATGCTGTCGCCAGAGGAGCTGGCGCAGGCCTTCCCGTTTTTTAACCTCGGCGGTATCAAAGCTGGCTCGTTCAACCCGGTGGATGAGGGGTATTTTGACGGCGGTATGTTGTTTGACTGGTGGCGGCGCCTGGGGCGAGAGCGCGGGGTTGAATACCTGCACGAAGAGGTCACGCAAGTGTCCCGTAACAACGGCAAGGTCACGGGCGTGACCCTGAATAGTGGTGAAAAGATCGGTTGCGCCATATTGGTCAACGCTGCCGGGCCCCGCGCGGCACAGGTTGCCGCCATGGCCGGGCTTGAACTGCCGGTTGAGCCGCGCAAGCGCTTTACATGGGTGGTTGAGGCGGCGGAACCGTTGGCACAGGATTTGCCTCTTACCGTTGATCCATCTGGTGTGCATATGCGCTCGGACGGAAAGTATTACATGATAGGTGCCGCCCCGGACCCGGACCCGGCGGTTGACCCGGACGACTTGCAGGAAGATTTCACCATTTGGGAAGAGCATGTCTGGCCTCAGGTGGCAAACCGCATCCCTCAGTTTGATCGCCTGCGGGTGATCAATTCATGGGCGGGGCATTATGCCTATAATATCGTTGATCAAAATGCCGTGCTTGGTCCGCATCCTGAACTGGATAATTTCATGTTTATCAACGGATTTTCAGGTCACGGGCTGCAACAGGCCCCGGCGATGGGGCGCGGTCTGGCGGAATGGATTACCTCCGGCAGGTATCAGAGCCTGGATCTCTCTGCCTTTGCCTATGAACGCCTGAGCCGCGGGGGTTCCACGGCTGAACAGGCTGTTATCTGACAAAGGCAATCCGGGCTCCAAAAAAGATTTAATGCCTCCGGCGGAGGTATTTTCGCCAAGATGAAGCAGGGTAATTGACAGGGGTAGGCAAGATGCGGCAGATTTGCCGGGTCCGCAGCGATGGCGTCGCTGCCCCTGCCTTTCCGTGCAGGGTCGGGAATCATTGGTCCTGCACGCCGGGGCCTTGATTGGCCGGGTGTGACTTCCGGTCTGACGGAAGGAACACGATATGGCACGCACACAGTTTTTCGTTTGTGAAAATGGGGAAAAGGCGGATTTACCGTTTTCAGGGGCTGAATACGAACGCCGCCTGACGGCTTTGCGCGAGATTATGGTTGCGATGGGGGTCGAGGCGGCCTTATTTACCTCGATGCACAATATCGCCTATTATTCAGGCTTTCTCTATTGCTCCTTCGGGCGACCCTATGCCTGTGTGGTGACGCAGGAAAGCTGCACAACAATCTCAGCCAATATCGACGCTGGACAGCCGTGGCGGCGTTCTTACGGGGATAATGTGATTTATACCGACTGGGAGCGGGATAATTACTGGCGCGCCGTGCGGGAGGTTGCAGGGACCGGGCGGGTTCTGGGCTATGAAAGTGACCACATTTCGGTGGAAAACCTTGAAAAGGCGCGTTCTTTTTTGGAGCCCGAGCGACTTGTCGCCATAAGTCAGGCCTGCATGCAGCACCGTATGGTGAAATCAGACGAAGAGATCGCGCTTATCAAAGAAGGGGCGCGCATCGCCGATCTGGGTGGCGCGGCTATTCGCGATGCGATCCGCGCCGGCACCCGCGAAATTGATGTGGCCATGGCCGGGCGCGACGCGATGGAGGCGGAGATTGCCCGCGCGTTTCCCGACAGCGAATTGCGCGATACATGGGTTTGGTTCCAGTCCGGTATCAACACGGACGGGGCGCATAACCCGGTCACATCGCGGGTCTTGCAGGCAGGGGATATCCTGAGCCTGAATTGTTTTCCCATGATCAATGGCTACTACACGGCACTTGAGCGCACCTTGTTTTTGGGGGAACCTGACGCGGCCTCGCTGCGTCTGTGGCAGGCTAATGTCGATGCGCATGAGTTGGGGCTGAGCCTGATCAAGCCGGGGGCGACCTGTTCGGGCATCACCGCCGAGATCAACCGATTTTTTGAAAGTGAAGGTCTGCTGCAATACCGTTCTTTCGGATACGGCCATTCCTTTGGTATCCTGTCGCATTACTACGGCCGCGAGGCGGGGCTGGAGCTGCGCGAGGACATTGATACCGTGCTGGAGCCGGGCCATGTCGTGTCCATGGAGCCGATGTTGTTCATTCCCGAAGGTCAGCCTGGTGCAGGGGGGTACCGCGAGCACGACATCTTGGTTGTCGGTGAGGAGGGTGCGGAAAACATCACCGGGTTCCCGTATGGTCCGAAGCATAATATTATTTAACTCGCAAAAGAGGAATCTTCCGAATAGATGGCCGGAACAGACCAAATCATCAGACTTCGATAAAAAAACAAACGTTTTAGTGTTGAAATATAACACTTCATCGTGTTTGCTGATACGGATAACAAAAACGCCCAAAGGGCAAATAACAGTTAAGTGCCAGCAAGGTGCGTAACAAAAAATGCCCAAAGGGCTCAGGGGGGTCACTTGACCGAAGCAAATGATACCGACGGTTTCGTCGTCTTTGATCGTGTCCAGAAAAGCTATGATGGTGAGATTCTCGTCGTAAAAGACCTGAACCTCTCGATAGCCAGGGGCGAATTTCTGACCATGCTGGGGCCATCGGGGTCGGGTAAAACCACCTGTCTGATGATGCTCGCGGGGTTTGAGACCGCCACCCACGGCGATATCCGGCTGGGTGGCAAACCCATCAACAATATCCCGCCGCATAAACGCGGAATTGGCATGGTTTTCCAGAATTATGCATTGTTTCCACATATGACGGTGGGGGAGAACCTTTCGTTCCCGCTGGAAGTGCGCAACATGGGCAAGTCCGACCGCGAGGCCAAGGTCAAACGCGCGCTGGACATGGTGCAGATGGGTGACTTCATCAATCGCCGCCCGGCGCAATTGTCCGGTGGCCAGCAGCAGCGCATCGCGCTGAGCCGTGCCTTGGTGTTTGAACCCGAACTGGTGTTGATGGATGAGCCCCTTGGCGCGCTCGACAAGCAGCTGCGTGAACATATGCAATTCGAGATTACCAATCTGGCACACCAGCTGGGCATTACCGTGGTCTATGTTACCCATGACCAGACCGAAGCCCTGACCATGTCGGATAACGTGGCTGTTTTTGATGACGGTATCATCCAGCAGCTGGCGCCGCCTGATAAGCTCTATGAAGAACCTGAAAACAGCTTCGTGGCGCAATTTATCGGGGAAAACAATACGCTGGAAGGCGTCGTTAAAGAAGTTAAGGGCGATGTTTGTCTGGTTCAGCTTGACGATGGTGAACTGCTTGACGCCAAACCGGTGAAAATTGCCGGGGTGGGCGAACGCACGCTGGTCTCAATCCGGCCTGAGCGGGTGGAGTACAACAAGGACCGCCTGCAAAAAGGTGCCCACACGCTGAAAGCCGAAGTGCTTGAGTTCATTTATATGGGCGACATTTTCCGCACCCGCCTGAGGGTTGCCGGAAAAGAAGACTTCATCATCAAGACACGTAACGCGCCAGATACCGAACGGCTGACCCCCGGTCAGAAGATTGATATCGGCTGGTTGCCATCAGATTGCCGCGCGCTGGACGCGTAGCGGTTTTATTGCCGGTCAGAACGCTCTGACTGGTCGAATGCTGGCATTCCCGAACCCGGGGGGAGTGCCACCAGAATTTCCGGGAAACTTAAGGGAGTAACACATGAAACTGAGCAAAATTCTTCTGGCCTCGACCGCTCTTGCCTTCTCGGCAGGTGCAGTTTCGGCCGCTGAACTTACTATCGTAAGCTGGGGCGGTGCCTATACAAACTCGCAGGTTGAAGCCTATCACAAGCCTTGGATGGCCGCGACTGGCAACACCATTGTCAGCGAAGACTATTCCGGTGGTCTGGCTGAAGTTAAAAGCCAGGTTGAAGCTGGCAACGTAACCTGGGATCTGGTTGACGTTGAAATGTCAGACGCGATCCGTGGTTGCGACGAAGGCCTGCTGGAAGAGATTGACCCGTCGATCCTGCCTGACGGCGCTGATGGCACCCCGGCTATGGATGACTTCATCGAAGGCACAGTTGTGGATTGCGCGGTTGCGACAATCGTTTGGTCGACAATCTTTGCCTATGACCATTCGGTTACAGAAAACGGCCCGACAACAATCGCCGATTTCTTTGACCTGGAAGGTTTCCCGGGTAAGCGCGGCATGCGCAAATCGCCCAAAGCGAACCTGGAAATGGCGCTGGCCGCTGATGGCGTAGCTGCTGCCGACATCTATGACGTGCTGGGCACGCCAGAAGGTGTTGACCGTGCATTCGCCATGCTGGACCGCATCAAGGACGACACTGTTTGGTGGGAAGCTGGCGCACAGCCGCCGCAGCTTCTGGCAGACGGCGAAGTTGTCATGACCACAGCGTATAACGGCCGTATCTTCAACGCCGTTGCTGCTGAAGACAAGCCGTTCACCATCGTATGGGACGCGCAGAACTTTGACCTTGACCTCTGGGTGATTCCAAAAGGTGCGCCGAACGTTGAAGCTGCAATGGATTTTGTTGCTTTCTCGACTGCGACCGAGCAGTTGGCAGCACAAGCTTCCTACATCTCCTACGGTCCGGTACGTAAGTCTTCCGCACCACTGGTGGGAAGCTTCCACAACAAGCCCGAGCTTGACATGGCGCCGCAGATGCCAACCGCACCTGAGAACTTCGAGACCGCCATTCAAAGTGACTTTGAGTTCTGGGCCGACAATCAGGACGAGCTGAACGAGCGTTTCAACGCTTGGCTGGCTTCCTAAGTCCGGCAATCTGAACACAAGGGGGGCGGATGCTTCGCCCCCCTTACCCTGAAAGACCAAACCCAAGGCGCGCACATGACCGATACGTCCACCGATACTTCCGGACCCCTGCTGGCAGCAGACGGTACTCCGCTTAAGAAAAAGCTGGCGCAGGCGATGTTTCGCAGCCGTACCCGCGCCTTTGGTTTAGCCTTTCCATTGCTGGCCTTCGTTATCGTCGCCTTTATCTTGCCGATTATCATTCTGCTGACCCAGTCGGTTTATGATGACCGGTATTCATCTTTGATGCCTGCTTCTACTGAGGTCATGACGCAGTGGGATGGCATGTCAGAGCCGACTGAGGAGATGGCGGCTGCCATTGTGGCTGACTTGATCGTGGCGCGTGCGGACAAAACCATTGGCCGGGTGGCCACGCGGGTTAACCGCGAACTTTCCGGCACGCGCTCTTTGTTCACGAAAACCGCCCGCTCGGCCGCGAAAATGGAAGCGCCCTTTATGCAGGCGCTGGTCGACAAGGACGGCAAATGGGAAAATCTGGCGACATGGCAGGCGATCAAAGTCGCATCGCGTACCTTCAACCCATCCTATGTTGCTGCAGCGCTTGACTTTCGCGTCAATGCCGATGGTTCTTTTGAACGTCAGGATGAAGACCGGCGCATTCATGTCAAACTGTTCCTGCGCACCATGGAAATCAGCCTGATCGTAACCATTGCCGGTCTGGTGCTGGGCTACCCGGTGGCCTATCTGTTATCGACTTTGTCGACCAAGACCTCAAACCTGTTGCTGATCCTGGTGTTGCTACCTTTCTGGACGTCGCTGCTGGTGCGAACGACCGCCTGGATTGCCATGCTGCAAGGGCAGGGGGTGATGAACGATTTGTTTGTTTTATTCGGCCTTGCGACGGATGCAGACAGGTTCAGTCTGATCTACAATAAAACCGGCACCTTGATTGCCATGACGCATATCCTGCTGCCCTTCATGATCCTGCCGCTTTATTCGGTGATGAAAACCATTCCGCCCACCTATGTGCGGGCGGCCAAATCAATGGGTGCGACCAACTGGACGGCCTTCTGGCGGGTTTATTTCCCACAATCCATACCGGGAATTGGCGCCGGGGCGCTTTTGGTATTCATCCTTGCAATTGGCTATTACATCACGCCAGCGCTGGTTGGTGGGCAAGATGGGCAGATGATTTCCAACATCATCGACTTTCACATGCGTAAAAGCCTGAACTGGAACCTTGCCGCCGCCCTTGGGCTGGTGCTGCTGGTCTTCGTGTTGTTCCTCTTTTGGCTCTACGACCGATTTATCGGCATCGACAACATGAAGCTGGGATAGAAACATGAGCGATCAACCACAAGCCTACCGCTATATCCCGCCGCGTCCGCCGGTTTGGTTCACACTGGCCTGGACCGGGGGCTTTGGTGCCCTTGTCGGGTTTTTAAGCGCGCAGGGGCAATTTAACCTGATGCTGCCATATCTGCTGGTTGGCGCTGTGATTTTTGCAGCAACCGCCTTTGCGGTGATGACACTTACTGAAGATCGTAGACTGGCCGGCTTTGGCACGGCGGCGCTGTTTTTCCTGATCGGAACGCTACTGGTTTCGATGCCATACGGGATATTGATGATCTTTGTCGGCTATATCATCGGGCGCATGGCTTTGTGGCTATCCTCGGGGAATTACCGGCTGAACCAGCCGCCATATGCTACCACCGGTCAGGTTCTGTGGTTTTATGCGTTCCGGACGATTTGCGGTGGTATCTTCGTATTCCTGATTACGCCGATCATCATCCTGATCCCGCTTTCCTTCAATCAACAGCCCTATTTCAGCTTCACGCCGGAAATGCTGGCCCTGAAGCCCGAAGGTTTCAGCCTGCGCTGGTATTGGGACATTCTGGCCAACGGCATGGCCAACCCGGATGCAACCGAAGGCTGGTGGTCCGATATGTGGAATAACGCGCAATGGGTGCGCTCGATCAAAAACTCATTCTTCATCGGTATCTGCGCCACTTTGCTGGCAACGGCGCTGGGCACGCTGGCAGCCATTGGGCTCAGCCGTTCGGAGATGCCCGGCCGGCGTGCGGTTATGGCGATTCTTATTTCACCGATGATCGTGCCTTTGGTCATCACTGCATCTGGCCTGTTTTACTTCTTTTCCGATGTTGGGCTGGCCAAGACCTATATCGGCCTCATCCTCGCGCATGCGGTGCTGGGTACGCCTTTCGTGATCATCACCGTTACGGCCACATTGGTCAGTTTTGATCAAAGCCTTGTGCGGGCGGCGGCCAATATGGGGGCTGATCCCATCAAGACTTTTTTCAAGGTGCAGATGCCGCTGATCCTGCCCGGCGTGATCTCAGGCGGTCTGTTTGCCTTTATCACCTCGTTTGACGAAGTGGTTGTGGTCTTGCAACTGGCAGACGTGAAGCAACGCACGATTCCCCGTCAGATGTTTAGCGGCATTCGCGAGCAAATCAGCCCGACAATTCTGGCTGTGGCAACAATTCTGGTGATCATCTCGATCGCATTGCTGACAGTGGTTGAGCTTCTGCGGCGACGTTCAGAACGGATGCGCGGCCTCAGCCCGCAATAAGGTCAGCCTGACGGTGCGGATGGGTTTGCCCGGACTATATGCGTGCGAGCGCGGGAAAACGCCTGCCGGGTAAGAATTTATTTACCAAAATCAGTCATGCCTGAATCAAATGACACGGGTGGCCTTGCAGGTCCTCCCGTGCGCGACTAAGACTCTATGGAAGCGGGCTACAGCCCCGGCAGATAGGAGCAGGCGAAGCATGATTGATCCCCTAGGTCAACTGACCAGTTTTATCATCCCTACGGTGGAGGAGACGACGTCGCGCGGCTCGATCCGCTATGACATTTTCTCGCGCCTGCTGAAGGAACGGATCGTTTTCATCTCAGGCCCGGTGCATGACGAAATGGCGACGGTGATCGTGGCCCAGCTGTTGTTTCTTGAGGCGGAAAACCCGTCCAAAGAAATCTCGATGTATATCAACTCGCCCGGTGGCGTGGTGACGTCCGGTTTGTCGATCTATGACACGATGCAATATATCAAGCCTAAGATCTCAACCGTCTGTATTGGTCAGGCGGCGTCCATGGGCTCGCTTTTGCTGGCGGCAGGTGAGCCGGGCATGCGGGTGTCATTGCCCAATAGCCGGATCATGGTACACCAACCCTCAGGCGGTTATCAGGGCCAGGCGACGGATATCATGATCCACGCTCAGGAAACCCAAAAGCTCAAGGACCGGCTGAATGGCATTTATGTTCAACATACCGGGCAGAAAATGAAAAATGTTGTCGAAGCACTGGAACGCGACAATTTCATGGACCCCGAAGAGGCTAAGGCATGGGGTCTGATCGACGATATCGTTGAAAACCGCCCAAAAGACGAAGCTGACAAATAGGTCCTCAAGGGGACCTGATTTCGCGGTGCTGAAATTTGCGATTGTGCCTTAATCGCCCGTACCCTAGAGTTAGGGTAGGAATTTCGGGGGTAAGGCAAGCCGGGTTTTGACCAGGCAGGACAAGGGCGATGGCCCAGGGAACAGAATATGGCGAATAATTCCTCTGGCGGTGACAGTAAGAACACCCTCTATTGTTCATTTTGCGGCAAAAGCCAGCACGAAGTGCGCAAGCTTATCGCAGGCCCGACAGTTTTCATCTGTGATGAATGTGTTGAGCTTTGCATGGACATCATCCGTGAAGAGACCAAAACATCCGGGCTCAAAAGTTCGGAAGGGGTGCCGACTCCACTGGAAATATGCGAAGTGCTCGACGATTACGTGATCGGGCAGGCCCATGCTAAACGGGTTTTGTCTGTGGCGGTTCATAACCACTACAAGCGCCTCAATCACGCCCAGAAATCTGGCGACGACATCGAGCTGGCCAAGTCGAATATCATGCTGATTGGTCCCACAGGTTGTGGTAAAACCCTTCTGGCCCAGACACTTGCACGCATTCTGGATGTGCCCTTTACAATGGCCGACGCAACGACCCTGACCGAAGCGGGCTATGTCGGCGAGGATGTGGAAAACATTATTCTCAAACTGTTGCAGGCGTCTGAATACAATGTGGAACGGGCCCAACGCGGCATCGTCTATATTGACGAAGTCGACAAGATCACACGCAAGTCTGACAACCCTTCGATTACCCGTGATGTTTCGGGCGAAGGGGTGCAGCAGGCATTGCTGAAGATTATGGAAGGCACAGTCGCCTCGGTGCCACCTCAGGGCGGGCGCAAGCACCCCCAGCAAGAGTTTTTGCAGGTAGACACCACCAATATCCTGTTCATCTGCGGCGGGGCTTTTGCCGGCCTTGAAAAAATCATCGCCCGGCGCGGCAAAGGTTCGGCAATCGGCTTTGGCGCTGATGTGAAAGATGACGAAGACCGCGGCGTTGGCGAAGTTTTCACCGAGCTTGAGCCGGAAGATCTGTTGAAATTTGGTCTGATACCGGAATTTGTTGGCCGTCTGCCGGTTATTGCGACCCTGACGGATTTGGACGAGGACGCCCTTGTCACCATTCTGTCCGAGCCCAAAAATGCGCTGGTCAAACAATACCAACGTCTGTTTGAGCTTGAGGACGCGCAACTGACCTTCACAGAAGATGCTCTGATGGCGATAGCCCGACGCGCCATCGACCGTAAGACAGGTGCGCGTGGTCTGCGTTCGATCATGGAAGATATCCTGCTCGACACCATGTTTGACCTGCCAGGTCTGGAAAATGTCGATGAGGTTGTGGTTAACGAAGAATCGGTCGGTGCCGATGCTAAACCGCTGATCATCTATGCTGACAACGCCAAAGAAGGTGCCAGCGCCTGAAGAAGGCCGATTGTCGTTCGGCGTAACGTCAGGTGCCGACCACGAACAGCGATTTACTGCTAAAATGCGCACGGGGTCTGGACCTTCACGGGCGCTTGGGTCATATATTTCACGACCCTGAAGGAGGCCCAAATGCGTTTCATTCTTTCCCTGCTGACATGGTGGCATGCTGAGACCCTTGGCACGCGGATTTTCACCTGGCGTAAGGGTGTGCGCGTCGGCGAGGACGATCAGGGCAACATATTCTATCGTAATCGCGATGACAGCCGCCGTTGGGTAACTTTCAATGGCGAGCCTGAGGCAAGCCGTATCAGCGCCGACTGGCATGGCTGGCTACACCATACATTCGATGAAAACCCTGCCGAGCAGGCTTTGGCACACGCGGGCCACCAAAAGGCGCATCAGGATAACCCAACCGGGTCACCTGCCGCCTATGCACCAGCGGGTTCGATGCGTCACGCGCAAGCCAAGCCACAGCGTGACTACGAGGCCTGGCAGCCGGAATAACGGGTAGGGGCGCGCCATGGCAAGCCATACAACCGAAGTTGTCACCGGCGCCGCCGTATTGGCGATCGCCGTCGGGTTTTTTCTCTATGCAGGACAAATTACCGGCTTTTCCGGCGCAACGGCATCTGAAAATTATTGGGCGTCCTTCCGTTCGGTCGAAGGCGTTTCCGTTGGGACCGATGTGCGCCTTGCCGGCGTCAAGGTCGGGGCTGTCACATCGCTGGATCTGAATCCACAAACTTTTCGTGCCGATACCCATTTTTCTGTCGCTAAAGGCGTGGAACTTCCCGAGGACAGCGCTGTGATCATTGCCTCCGAGGGGCTGCTGGGCGGTAGCTATGTTGAGCTTTTACCGGGAGGTTCCCCGTTCAACCTGGAGCCGGGATCTGAGATTGAAGACACGCAAAGCTCCATCTCCATCATCAACCTATTGATGAAATTCGTCACCGGTGACGGGGACAGCGAATGATCCGCGGCGCTCTTGTTGCCGCTGGCCTGTCCTTGGCAACCGCTGCTGCGGCGCAGGACGAGGTCAGCCCGGGAACCGGTGCGCTATTGCGTGGTTTGGACAAAGTCTCGGGCGAGACCGTAGACTTGCCTCTGGTCAATGGCGAAACCATTGCTCTGGGCTGGCTGCAAATCACCCTTGGAGAATGCCGTTACCCCAGTGGTAATCCGGTTGGGGACGCATTCGCGTGGCTGGTGATCCGGGAACGCGAGGAAGAAGTGCCGGTTTTTAAAGGATGGATGATCGCCTCATCCCCGGCGCTAAGTGCTTTGGATCATTCGCGTTTTGATGTCTGGGTTATCCGCTGCACGACGGAATGAGCATCCGGCAGGGGGTGTGCGTTAATATCGGCATGCCCGGCTAAAGCTGCACTCAACAGGCGGTGATAGTGTTTACGGGTCACTTCGATCGCGCCAAGGCTGGCCAGATGATCTGTCAGAAACTGGGTGTCAAACAGACGAAACCCACATTTCAGAAGATGCGCTACGAGCCAAGCCAGTGCTAGTTTTGAGGCGTCCCGGCGACGGCTGAACATGCTTTCACCAAAAAACGCCTGCCCAAGCGCAACCCCGTACACGCCGCCCACCAACTCTTTGCCATCCCAGATTTCCAGTGAATGAGCATAACCCCAGTCGCGCAATTCGCGGTAGCAGCCAAAGATGGTATCGTTAATCCAGGTTTCTTCCCGGTCAGCGCAGCCCTGTACCACGCCGTTAAAGTCTTTATTTAAGGTCACGGTGAATTCGGTTTTTAAAATAGTCCGGCGCAGGCTACGGGACAGATGAAAACCGTCCAGCGGCAGAAGCCCTCGCATTTCTGGATCGACCCAGAAGACCTGAGCGTCGTCACGCGCTTCGGCCATGGGAAATATGCCAACCTGATAAGCACGCAGCAACACACCGGCAGAAAGATCGCCCTCTGGCACCGCGACCCCGGTCAGGTCATGTTTTCATCCAGCCAGCCTTCCAGCCAGTGGATGTTATACTCGCCCGTTAGCACGGCTTCTTCCTGCAACAAAGCGTGGAACAATGGGATCGTGGTATCGATCCCATCAACGATCAGTTCGCTCAACGCCCGGCCCAGCCGCGATAATGCCTCGGGACGGTCACGGCCATGTACGATCAGTTTGCCGATCAGGCTGTCATAATAGGGTGGGATCATGCAGCCGTCATAGAGGGCTGAATCCATGCGCACGCCCAACCCGCCGGGGGCGTGATACTGGGTGATTTTGCCGGGGCAAGGCGAGAAGTTTGGCAGCTTTTCGGCGTTGATGCGAATTTCAATCGCGTGGCCCTGCACTTCCAGTTCGTCCTGCGTGAAAGAAAGCGGCATGCCCTCGGCGACACGGATTTGTTCACGCACGAGGTCGACGCCAAAGATTGCTTCGGTCACCGGGTGTTCGACCTGCAGGCGGGTGTTCATTTCGATGAAATAGAACTCGCCATTCTCATACAGAAACTCGATGGTTCCGGCGCCGATATAGTTGATTCCAGCAACAGCATCGGCGCAGATCTTACCGATACTGGCGCGGGTTTCGGCGTCAATTGCCGGGCCTGGCGCCTCTTCAAATACCTTCTGATGACGCCGTTGCAGTGAACAATCACGCTCGCCCAAATGTACCGCATTGCCTTTGCCGTCACCAAATACCTGCACCTCGATATGGCGCGGCGTTGTCAGGTATTTTTCCATATAGACTTCGTCATTGCCGAAATTTGACAAGCCCTCGGCGCGGGCAGTTGAGAAGGCCATTTCAAGATCATCGGCGGTCTGCGCCACTTTCATACCCTTGCCACCGCCACCGGCCGTCGCTTTGATAATGACCGGATAGCCGGTTTTTTCAGCTACTTCGCGGGCGGTCTTAAGGTCAGGCACCCCGCCTTCTGAGCCGGGCACGCACGGGACGCCAAGACGCTGCATAGTCTCTTTGGCCGTAATTTTGTCGCCCATAACACGGATATGTTCAGCAGTCGGGCCGATAAAGGTAATCTCGTGATCTTCGAGAACCTGTACGAATTTGGCGTTTTCCGACAGGAAGCCATAGCCGGGATGGATCGCCTGGGCACCGGTGATTTCACAAGCCGCTACCAGAGCCGGGACAGACAGGTAGGAATCCGTTCCCGCAGGTGGGCCGATGCAAACGCTTTCATCCGCCATACGCACATGCATCGCGTCGGTGTCGGCAGTGGAATGCACGGCGACAGATTTAATGCCCATTTCGCGGGCGGCGCGGATCACACGAAGGGCAATTTCACCCCGGTTGGCGACAAGAATTTTATCAAAAGCAGGCATACCGGGCGCCTATTCGATGATCATCAGCGGGGCACCAAATTCAACCGGCGCACCGTCTTCGACCAGAATTCGTTTAACCGTGCCCGCATGGGGGGCCGGGATTTGATTCATGGTTTTCATCGCTTCGATAATCAACAGGGTCTGGCCTTCGCTGACCTGGTCACCGACAGAAACAAAGGATGGCGCACCGGGCTCGGCCTGCATGTAGATTGTCCCAACCATGGGGGAGGCAACGGCGCCGGGGTGGTTGGACGGATCGTCTCCGGCCATTGTTGCTTCTGGCGTCGGAGTTGCTGCCGGAGCTGCGCTTGCAGCCGGGGCGGCCGACTGGGCTGCCGGGGCCGGGGCTGCGACCTGTGCCACAACTTGTTTCGCGCGGCTGACTGTCACATTCAGGCTGTCATTGCTGCCATAGCTGCGCTTAACCGACAATTCGGTAAGATCATTAGCCTCAAGAAGTTCAGCCAGTGCCTGAATAAAGGCCACATCGCCTTCATGGTTTTGTTTGCTCATCTTTTCCTCGCCTGCTTTTCCCCGGACTTTCGGGACACAACGCTCTAGTCGTCTATATAGGACCAACCTTCGGGCGAGGGAAGACGGATGCGCCCTAAAACTAGCCAAAACCCCCATCAAGTCGCGTTCAATCTGCGTTATTTCAACTCTTTTGTCAGGGAGGGTTGGTTTCAGCGACTTGAATCCGGTCATCTTGCGAAATCGCGCGGTTGAAAATGCCTTTGGACCCAATGTTGGTTGGTCGGATCAGGCAATGTGGCTTCGGTAGGGCCAAAAATATGACTAGTTCGAACATTAAGGAGGAAAAACTGAAAAGTTAAATCAAGTTTTAGTCGTTGCACCCGCCATCACAGGTCACGCGGATACCTCAACCATAGTTAGTTCAGACGTCCGGGCGGAACTAAAAATACTACCCGTTTTCGACGGGTTACTGCAATTCAACGTCTAGATGCGGGCTGACGGGTTGGGCTGGCAGACCATCTGTACTGGCGGGCGCAGCACCTTCTTTTACCTCGGCAGCACTTTCTGTGGATATATTGCTAACTTCCGTCCTGACGGCCTCTGCATCCCGTTCCTGACCACGTGAGATCTCCATGCGCGCAAGTACTTGCTTCAGATCTTGTTCAACCTCCAGCAAACTAACCTCAAAAGAAGGAGGTGGGCCTGCGGGCTTGTCCTGCTTTTCTTGTTGCTGACGTTGCTCTGTCAAAGCATTGACAGTTTGGGAATTTGCCGCAATCTGGCTTTTCTGGCGCGCATCCGCTCCGGTTTTTTCGGAAGTTTCAGTTTCAGAGATACGGGTAATATCCGGTGGTTTGTGTACCGGGACGCGGTGCGCATGTGCCGCCTGTGCACCTAGGTTGTTTGGCGAAAACAATTCCATAACTTGTGCTCCTGCAAAAGAAGAAGCCCCCACGGAGCAGAGGTTATATCGCGTAAGTTATCAGATGGTTAACCCACTTCGTTAAACCGGATCATTGGTTAATTAGGGTTTAACGTGGCGCAATACATTTGTTTGAGGAAAGTGGCGGCATCTTTGAAATGCCCTTCGCCTTCAGGCTCAAGAATGGCACGTATCTGTGCGTCAAAATCCGCGTAATGCTGAGTGGTTGCCCAGATTGAAAATATCAGGTGGTAGGGGTCAACCGGATTGATCTGTCCGGCTTTTACCCAGCCAAGGATAACCTTTGCCTTTTCATCCACCAGCGTTTTCAAGGGCCCCTCGATCTGGTCCATAATACGAGGCGCACCTTGCACAATCTCGTTAGCAAACAGGCGGCTTTGGCGCGGCAGGCTGCGCGCCATGTCAAGTTTACGGAGCACATACCCAATGATTTCTTCAATCGGGTCACCGTCGGCATCCAATGCCTCAAGCGGCTCCAGCCAGCTATCCATCAGTTCTGACAAAAGCTCGTTATGGATCGCTTCCTTGGAGGCGTAATAATAAAGCAGATTCGGTTTAGACAGCCCCGCCTCTTTGGCGATCTGGTCCAGTGTTGCACCACGAAACCCCGCTTGTGAAAAAACCTCAAGCGCGGCTTCAAGGATCGAGGCCCGGTTGCGTTCTTGTATACGGGTGCGTTTTTTCTGAGGTTCCATCGCGTTCTCCTACCCTGCGAAAGTGCCGCTTTTTTCAGAGGATTACAACAATTCACTGCATAATGGGGGGGTGGTTGTTCAGATATTTTGAGTGGGTTTGTTATGGAAGGTTAATTGGAGGCCTCCGGGCGGGCGAACTAGGTGTGAAAGGCTTTTGATATCTGGCTTTGTCACAGCGGCATGCCAGAAAGCTTGGCGACGAGTTCGTGCACATTGCGGGCGTCGATTTTTCTGAGCAGCCGGGCCCGATGAGCTTCTACTGTACGAAAGGAAATGCCTGTCTCTTTGCCGATCTCTTTCGACGTCAGTCCCTGACAGGTAAGGATCGCAACTTCACGTTCACGTGGGGTCAGGGTGACAACCGGGCGTGCCCGCGAAATATCGGCAAAGGACCAGACACCGCGTTGAAAGGGTATGTCCGGGGTCAGGGATTGCCCGCGAACACGACACCAAAACAGGGTGCCGTCCAGCCTGCGCATGATGCGTTCGTCATCATAGCGCCCGGTCTCCTGCATTGCCTTAAGCCCACGCGCACCAATTTGTTCATAATCTCTGCGTGAAGGGTAAAGCCGCGCCAGCGACATATCCTTGAATTCATCCACGCTTGCGCCAAACATTTCGCTGAAATGCAGGTTTACCCGGCGCAATATCCGGTCTTCGGACAATGCCAGTCCCAAAGGGGCGTGGTTGAAGGCGATATCAGTGGATTCCATGGCACATTTTGCGCCGAATGGCCGCTACTGCCAAGGGGTAAGTATTTCTACGCCATTGCAATTCACCTCTCCCCGGCGCGATAATCAGCGCAACATAGGAGTTGGACATGGTCAATATTATCGGTTGGGGGCACACGCCTTTTGGTAAACTGGCGGATCAGGGGCTGGAAGAGTTAATAATCGCCGCCGGGCGCGAGGCGCTGGAGCATTCCGGCGTAGCACCTGCGGATGTGGATGCGATCTATGTCGGCCATTTTAACGGTGGCATGATTGGCGAGGGCTTTCCGGCATCTCTGGCTCTGGGCATTCACAAGGATCTGCGCTTTACGCCGGCGACACGGCTGGAAAATGCCTGTGCTTCAGGGTCAGCGGCAATCTATGCCGGGCGCGATGCAATCGACGCCGGGCGCGCACGTATCGCGCTGGTTATCGGGGCGGAAAAGATGACACATCTGCCCACAGCCGAAGTTGCAAAAGGGTTGGGCCATGCCTCGTACCAGCCGGAAGAGGCGGGCCTGAGCTTTCCTCAGGTATTCGCCATGTTTGCGCGGGCCTATTTTGAGAAATATGGCGATCATTCGCAGGCTTTGGCCGAGATTGCGGCGAAAAACCACGCCAATGCCATGCATAACCCCTTGGCGCAGCTACACAAAGCGCTACCGGTTGAGTTTTGCGCCGTACCCAGTGAGAAAAACCCGATCGTGGCGGACCCTCTCAAGGTCACGGATTGCTCGTTGGTTTCCGACGGGGCTGCAGCGGTTGTTCTGGCTTCGGACGACGTGGCTGCGACTGCGCCGCGCGCGGTGCATATGCGCGCCAGCGTTCAGGTCAACGACTACCTGCCCATGTCGGCGCGCGATGTGACAGCCTTTGAAGGCCCAAAACACGCTATTGCCGCGGCATTGGATGCTGCAGGCATGGGGTTGGCCGATCTGGATCTGGCCGAGGTGCATGATTGTTTCACCATTGCCGAGCTGATGATTTACGAGGCGATGGGGCTGGCCGAGCCGGGGCAGGGCGCACGCGTTCTGGCCGATGGCACTGTGCGACCCGGTGGGGCGTTGCCCATCAACATGTCAGGCGGGCTCAAGGCCAAGGGCCACCCGGTTGGCGCAACCGGCGTGTCGATGCACGCGCTGGTTTCGCGCCAAGTGATGAATGAGGCCGACGATATGCAGGTTGCAGGGGCCAGCAAGGGGCTGGTCTTTAATATGGGCGGCTCGGGCGTGGCCAATTACGCCAGCGTGCTGGAGCGCACGCGATGAACCTAGCCTTGTGGCTGGAGCGTATCGCCGCCACCCACGGCGAGCGCCCGGCGCTGTTTCTGGGCAAAAAGCAGGTGGCGGATTACGCTGGGTTCCACCGCAAAGCCAGCGGACTTGCTGGCGCGTTGGTGGCGCAGGGCGTGCAACCCGGCGACCGGGTAGCGATCTTCATGAAGAACTGCCCCGAATACCTCGTCGCCTTTTATGGTATCTGGGCAGCAGGTGCCGCTGCGGTGCCGATCAACGGCAAATTACATGCCAAAGAAGCCGCCTGGATCATCGAAAATTCCGGCGCCACATTGTGTTTCGTCACGCCCGAGCTTGCGCTGGAGCTGTCCGGTGAAACCGGCGCCACGCTTGTGGACGCTTTGAGCGGCGACTTTGAAGCCATGTGCGATCAGGCCGCGCACCCCGTCGTGGCGCGAGCCGCAGATGATCTGGCCTGGCTGTTTTACACCTCCGGCACCACTGGTCAGCCCAAAGGTGTGTATATCACCCACCGCATGCTGGCGGTGATGAGCCTTTGTTTTCAGGTGGATGCGGATGAGGTGCAATCCGAAGACACAGCGCTCTACGCCGCCCCGATGAGCCACGGTGCGGGCATTTACAACATGTTGCATGTACTGCAAGGCGCGCGCCATGTCTGCCCGGTTTCGGGCGGTTTTGACGAGGCTGAGATATTTGATCTGGCGCGTCATCATGGCCGCGTCCACATGTTTGCAGCCCCGACCATGGTCAAACGCATGACCCAGATCGCGCGAGACAAGGGCGAAACCGGCGAGGGCCTGCGCTCAGTCGTATATGCGGGCGGACCGATGTATCTGACGGATATCGTCGAAGCGGTTGACTATTTTGGACCCATTTTCCTGCAAATCTACGGGCAGGGGGAATGCCCCATGGGCATCACCGTTTTGCCACGTGATGAGGTGGCCGAGCGCAGCCACCCACGTTGGCGCGAACGCCTCAGTTCAGTTGGTCGGGCGCAATCAGCAACCGAGGTCGCCATTGGCGACGACAAAGGCAATATCCTGCCCCCCGGCGAACATGGCGAAATTCTGGTGCGCGGCGATATGGTCATGCCCGGCTACTGGAACAACCCCGAAGCCACCGCCAAAACACTGGTCAATGGCTGGCTAATGACCGGCGATATGGGGTTCATGGACGAAGACGGCTATGTCACCCTGCAGGACCGTTCAAAAGACATGATCATTTCGGGCGGTAGCAATATCTATCCGCGTGAGGTGGAAGAGGTGTTGTTGACCCACAAGGATGTGGCCGAGGTTTCGGTTGTGGGACGCAAAAATGACGAATGGGGCGAGGACGTGGTCGCTTTTGTGGTGCCCGGCTCCGGCGTTACCCTTGATGAGGCTGCATTGGATGCACATTGCCTGGAGCATATCGCCCGTTTTAAGCGGCCCAAGGCTTACTTCACCCTGTCGCAACTGCCCAAAAACAACTATGGCAAGGTCCTGAAAAAGGATTTGCGTGCCCAATTGGAGGACATGAAAAATGACTGATCTGACAGGAAAGACCGCTTTAGTAACCGGCTCGGCACAAGGGATCGGATTGGCGATAGCCACGGCACTCGCGGGCGCCGGCGCGCGCATTGCCGTACACGGGCTGCCGGGCGAAGCCGCCGCCGCCGAAGCCTGCAAGGCACTCTTGGCTGCCGGCGCGCCCGAGGCCAAGTTCTTCGGCCATGATGTTTCAAACCCGGAAGCTATCACCACCCTTGCCGAGGAGGTTGCCGAATGGGGCGGAGCGGACATTCTGGTCAATAATGCCGGAATTCAGCACACTGCGGCTCTGTCCGACATGCCCCCGGAAAAATGGGAGGCGATTATCGCCATCAATCTCTCATCCGCCTTTTACACCATGCGCGCCATGATGCCGGAAATGGCGCGGCGCGGCTATGGCCGGGTTGTCAACATCGCCTCGGTGCATGGGCTGGTGGCCTCAAAGGAAAAAACGCCCTATGTGGCTGCCAAGTTCGGGCTGGTGGGCCTCAGCAGGGTGGCCGCCCTTGAATATGCCGCCGAGGGCGACAAGGCGTTGGGTGGCGTGACGGTCAATTGTATTGCGCCGGGCTGGACGGAAACCGCGCTGATCGCCCCGCAGATCGAGGCACGCGCGGCAGCCCATGGCGGCGACCGCGACGCTGGCATTGCCGACATGCTGGCAGAAAAGCAGCCGTCGCAACGTATCTCGGATCCGTCCGAAATCGGCGCACTTGCCCTGTGGTTATGCGCACCAATCGCCCATAATGTGACGGGTACGACCATTCCGATAGACGGTGGCTGGACCGCGCAATAGACCCGATTGAACCTTTTACCTCATCTGGCGCACTCTATTAGGAAGCGACAGATTGTGGACAGGGTATGGATAAGGAAAAAGCACTAGAGGCATATTTGGTGGCCGCCGCCCGACTGGGCGAGCGGGCATCGATGGCGCAACTGGTCAATCTGCGCGGCCCACGCCTGATGTCTCACGCCATACGGTTGCTCGGGGATGCCGAACATGCCCGTGATGTTGTGCAGGACGCCTGGATCGAAATTCTGCGCGGTCTTGGCGGTTTACGCGACGATGCGGCGTTTTTGCCATGGGCATTGCGCATCGTCACCCGCCGGGTGGCACGCGTAATCCGCTCTCGTCAAAAAGACCGGAAACTGGCAGGGGATTTTGCCGCCGAGGCTGAAACCACAACGCCCGAAGCAGGGACCAACGCGGTGGAGGCTGCCGAAGTACGACGTGCCATCGCCAGCTTGCCCCCGGATCAGGCCGCTACTATCGCTTTGTTTTATCTGGAAGATATGTCCGTCGCTGAAGTGGCCCTGGCCCTCGACGTGCCGGTGGGAACAATCAAAACAAGGCTCATGCATGCGCGCAGGAAGCTGCGCGCGATACTTGAAAGGGAAGAAAATGGATAAACTTGACAGTTTAATCAAAGAGGCGCTGGAAGGCGAAGACACTGAAATCTTGGCACAAACTGAACCTCTGGGCTGGTTCGCCCTCGGGCTTAGCCAGTTCAGGGGCAAGTTGGGCTGGATCACATGGGTGATAATGATCGTACAAACGACCCTGTTTCTGGCCGGCGTCTGGTGTGCAGTGAATTTCTTCGCCGCGGCAGATATGTTGCTTGCCCTGAAATGGGGGATCTCTGCCAGCTTCCTGTTGCTTGCAGGCCTGTCTATGAAACTCAGCATCATGCCGCAAATGCAGGCGGATCGGGTAATTCGTGAACTCAAGCGCGTCGAATTGATGCTTGCCAAATCGGGTGCCGCTGCAAAATAGCGGCGCCCCTTCATCTTGGCTAAATACCTCGGGGGTCCGGGGGCAGCGCCCCCGGCCTGTTGTCCCGCGTCAGCGGGGCGAGATCCTGTTACTTGTTCATTCGGTCCCGGATCAGATCGTCGACCACGGCGGGTTCCGCCAGGGTCGAAGTATCGCCGAGCGCGTCATAATCGTTGGCCGCAATCTTGCGCAGGATCCGGCGCATGATTTTGCCAGAGCGGGTTTTCGGCAGACCCGGCGCCCATTGGATCAGATCGGGTTTGGCAATGGGGCCGATTTCCTTGCGTACATGGTCGGACAGCTCTTTGCGCAATTCATCGGCATATTCCTCACCGGCCATCAAAGTGACATAGGCATAGATACCTTGCCCTTTGATGTCATGGGGGTAGCCCACCACGGCAGCCTCAGAGACTTTCGGGTGTGAAACCAGCGCGCTTTCCACCTCCGCGGTGCCCATGCGGTGACCGGACACGTTCAGCACGTCATCGGTGCGCCCGGTGATCCAGTAATAGCCGTCTTCATCTCTGCGGCAGCCATCTTCGGGGAAGTAATATCCCTTATGGGCCTGGAAATAGGTGGCGATAAAGCGGTCGTGGTCGCCGTAAACCGTGCGCATCTGCCCGGGCCAGCTGTCTTTGAAGGCCAGCACGCCTTCGGCCACGGTCTCGGTGATCTCGGCCGAGGTCATAGGGTCCAGAACCACCGGCTGCACGCCAAAAAACGGTACGGTCGCCGCACCGGGTTTGGTTGGAATGGCACCGGGGATCGGGGTCAGCATATGTCCGCCGGTTTCGGTCTGCCACCAGGTGTCAACGATGGGGCAGGTGCCACCTCCAACCACTTCGTTATACCAGTTCCAGGCCTCCGGGTTGATCGGCTCGCCCACCGTTCCCAGCACCTTTAGGCTGCTAAGGTCGTGTTTTTCCACCCATTCGGGCCCCTGTGCCATCAATGCACGCAAGGCGGTGGGGGCGGTATAGAATTGATTAACCTTGTGTTTTTCACACACGGCCCAGAAACGGCCAGCATCGGGGTAGGTCGGCACCCCTTCGAACATCAGCGTGATGGCACCATTAGCCATGGGGCCGTAGACGATATAGCTGTGGCCGGTAACCCAGCCGACATCCGCTGTGCACCAGTAAATGTCCCCGTCATGATAATCGAAGACATATTCATGGGTGATTGACGCCCAGAGCAAATACCCGCCCGTGGTGTGGACCACGCCTTTGGGTTTACCGGTTGAGCCCGAGGTATAAAGAATGAACAGCGGGTCTTCCGCATTCATCGGAACCGGGGGGCAATTGACCGAAACCTTGGCCATGCGCTCTTCGTAGACAAAGTCGCGCCCTTCTTTCATGGCCACATCGCCGCCTGTGCGGGTAACCACGAGGGTTTTCACGTCGCCAGAAATGTCCAGCGCGGCGTCCACATTCGATTTCAGAGGCGTGTTGCGCCCACCGCGTGGGGCCTCATCCGCCGTTACTACCAGCGACGCGCCACAATCGGAAATCCGGCTGGCCAGCGCTTCGGGGCTGAAACCGGCAAACACGATGGAGTGCACGGCCCCGATGCGTGCGCAGGCCAGCATGGCGAAGGCTGCTTCCGGGATCATCGGCATGTAAAGCACAACCCGGTCGCCTTTGCCGACGCCCAGGGTTTTGTAAACATTGGCAAGTTTCTGAACTTCGACCGACAATTCGCCGTAAGTAATGGCCTTGTCCACTTCCGGGTCATCGCTTTCCCAGATAATCGCGGTTTGGTCGGCACGTTCGGGCAGGTGGCGGTCGATGCAATTGGCCGAGACATTCAGCTCGCCATCCTCAAACCATTTGATCGACACGTCCGGGTATTCGAACGTTGTGTTCTTGATGATCGTCGGTGCCTTGATCCAGTCAAGGCGCCCGGCCTGCTCGGCCCAGAAGCTTTCCGGGTCAGCTACGGAAGCTGCATACATTTCCTTATACTTTGCCGCATCAATCTTGGCATTGGCGACAAATTCGGGCGAGGGGGGATATGTGATAATTTCGGACATGCTATAGCCTTTTGTGGTCGAGTGTTTGGGGCCGGTTAACCCAATTCTTTGCAGCCGGATAGAAACGGGGCAAGCCTATACGTCTCAGGGCCGCGGTCAACTTGCTTTCAGCCAGGGCTCCGGCTGAAAGCGTAACGATCAGATAGCCAGATATTCGTGCCGCAATTCTTCGTTTTCCAAAACCTCTTGGGCGGTGCCGTCAAAAACGACCGTTCCCGTGTCAAGAATTACGGCGCGGTCAGCCAGCTCAAGCGCACGAACCGCGTTTTGCTCAACAATCACCGTGGTAATGCCCTGTTCCTTGATGACGTTCAGAGTTTTTTCAATCTCGTCGACGATTACAGGGGCCAGCCCCTCATAGGGTTCGTCCAGCAACAGGACTTTCAGGTCGCGCGCCAGAGCCCTTGCAACGGCCAGCATCTGCTGTTCCCCACCCGAAAGTGTAGTGCCTTCCTGCTTGCGGCGTTCCTTGAGGCGTGGGAACAGGTCATAGATCCGGTCAAGCGACCAGCCCACGGGTTCCGCGATCTGCGCCAACTGGATGTTTTCCTCGACCGTAAGCCCCTGAATGATACGCCGGTCCTCGGGCACCAGGCCAATGCCGGATTGTGCTGCCTCATGGGACTTCATCGTGTGGATTTTTTGATGATCCAGCCAAATCTCACCATGTGTCAGCATCGGATCGGCCAGACGCGCAATGGCGCGTAAGGTCGAAGTTTTGCCAGCACCGTTGCGCCCCAGAAGGGCAAGAATTTCGCCTTCCTGCACGTTCAAGCTGACACCTTGCACAATGTAGCTTTCGCCGTAATATGCGTGCAGGTCCCACACCGAAAAATAGCTGGGGGCGTTCGCGTTCGGGTTCTTTTTCATCTTCAGTCTTCCTTACGCAGCGGCTTCGCCCAGATAGGCCTCTTTGACCTTCGGGTGGCCCTTGATCTTTTCAGGTGTATCTTCGACCAGCGGCGTGCCCTGTGCCAGAACCGTGATACGGTCGGCCAGTGAAAACACCACATGCATGTCATGTTCAATGATGGCCATGGTGATGTCACGCTGTTCCATAATCTGTTTCAACAGATCGATGGTCCTGTTGGTATTGGCGCGCGCCATACCGGCCGTGGGTTCGTCCAGAAGCAGCAGCTTTGGCTCTTGCACCAGACACATCGCCATTTCCAGGCGCCGTTTGTCCCCACGTGAAAGCGAAGCCGCGTGCATATTGCGTTTATCGGCCATGTTGACCTCTTCCAGCGATGCCATTGCCCTGTCAATCACCTCGGATTCGTGGGCGACGGTCTCAAAAGGGTGTAGCCTGAAAGAACCGTCGCGTTTGGCGAAAACCGGGATCAGCATGTTTTCCAGCACATTCAGATCACCGAAGATTTCAGGTGTCTGGAAAACCCGCGATATGCCCATCTGGTTGATCTCGTGCGGCGTGCGCCCAAGCACTGACTGCCCCTGAAACAGGACCGAGCCTGTATCGGGCATCAGTTTGCCCACAAGGCAGTTCAGCAGGGTGGATTTGCCCGCCCCGTTTGGGCCGATGATGGCATGAACGGTGTTCTCCTTAATGCTGAGGTTGACATCCCCCAGCGCCTGAAGGCCACCGAAACGTTTTCCGACATCTTTGACTTCAAGGATTCCCATGGTTCAGAACTCCTCTTTCTCGCCAACATAGGCGACGTGTTCCGGGTGGTGTTCAGGATCGTCGCCCTTGGGGGTTTTGTCCCGTTTGAATAGTTTGGCGACGCGTTGACCGCCTTCGACCAGCCCACCGGGCAGGAAGATGACAACCATCATGAACAACAGGCCCAGCGTCAGGTGCCAGCCTTTGCCGACAAAAGGATGTACGATGGTGACAAGGAAATCTTCCATCCCGTCGGGCAACCAGGCAAACCAGCCATGAAGAACGTTGTCGTTGATCTTCGAGAAGATGTTTTCAAAGTACTTGATGAAACCTGCCCCAAGAATGGGGCCCATTAGCGTGCCCGCGCCGCCGAGGATGGTCATCAAGACAACCTCGCCCGACGCTGTCCATTGCATACGTTCCGCGCCAGCAAGCGGATCCATTGCCGCCAGAAGACCGCCAGCCAACCCGGCATACATGCCCGAGATCACAAAGGCTGAAAGCATATAGGGACGGGTATTGATGCCGGTATAATTCAGGCGCGTCTGGTTGGTTTTGATCGAACGAAGCATCAGGCCGAAGGGTGAGCGGAAGATGCGCAGGCTCAGATAAAAGGCTGCGATGGCAATGATGGCTGTGAAGTAATACCCGTTGTTAAAGGTAAACTGCCAGTCGCCGATATTCAGCTTGGTGCTTTGGTTCATGACGATGCCAAAGAAATGCGGGCTGTTAGGTTCATTCGCGCCCAGCAAGACCTGCGCGTCTGAGGTGTAGACCTGCAGACCAGTTTCCCCGTTGGTGATCGGGGTGAACACGGAATAGGCCAGATTGTATGACATCTGGGCAAAGGCCAGCGTTAGAATGGAAAAGTAGATGCCCGAACGGCGCAGCGAGATGAAGCCGATGAAGAGGGCAAACACCCCTGATGTGACGATTGCCAGCGGCAGGCCCCAGATTACATTGTAATCCAAGAGCTTGTACATCCAGACCACGGTGTAGGACCCGACACCCAGAAAGGCTGCGTGACCGAAGGAAAGATAGCCGGTCAGGCCGAACAGGATATTGAACCCGATGGCGAAGATGCCAAAGATGGCAAAGCGCTGCATCAGATCGGGATAGCCCGCGTTGAACTGCGCCAGGCCTGAGCTTTCGGGGAAGGGCTGCAGCAGGATCGGTGTGGCCATTGTCAGGAAGATGACAATGAACAAAAAGCGGGTGTCTTTTGCAGAAAGTCCGAGGATTTTCATGCCTTATTCCTCCATCACGCCGGCACGGCCCATAAGGCCCCGCGGACGGGTCAGCAAAATGATGATGGCGACGAGGTAAAGAATAACCTGGTCAATACCGGGGATGATGGCTTTGACCTCGTTCATGGAAGCAAAGCTTTGCAGGATGCCCAGCAGGAAACCTGCCAGTACGGCGCCGGGTAGGGACCCCATGCCGCCAACGACCACAACCACGAAGCTGAGCACTAGAAAATCCATGCCCATATGATAATTCGGCGCCAGTATTGGCGCGTACATCACGCCCGCCAGCCCGGCAACAGCCGCAGCGATGCCAAACATGATGGTAAAACGTTTGTCGATATTGATACCCAAAAGGCCCACGGTTTCCCGGTCCGCCATGCCTGCGCGTACCACCATTCCGAAGGTGGTAAATCTGAGGAAGGCAAAGACGCCCGAAATCAGGATTGCAGAAAACAGGAAGTATACCAGTCGCCAATAGGGATAGATGATCGCATTTGGCTCAAACCCGACCATGACACCAAAATCAAGCGCACCGCGAAAGGCATCCGGTGCGGGGCTCTGGATCGGATTGGCACCGTAGAAATACTTGACGATTTCCTGCAATACGATCGCCAGCCCGAAAGTCACTAGAATTTGGTCTGCATGGGGGCGTTTGTAGAAATGCTTGATCAGGCCACGCTCCATGACAAAGCCAACGATGATCATAATCGGAATGGCAAAAATGATTGCCAGAGGCACGGACCAGTCGATCATTGCGGCGCTGAATTCCGGGCCAAACCAGCTTTCCAGATACGGCACATCGACCTTGAGTGGATTGCCAAGGAAATCCTTCTGAGTTTCGTCTATCACCTGAAAAGACAGGCTGAACAATCGTTGCAGCGTCACGGCACAAAAAGCACCGATCATAAACAATGCCCCGTGGGCGAAGTTAACGACACCAAGAGTGCCGAAAATCAATGTCAGCCCCAGCGCAATCAACGCATAGGCCGACCCCTTGTCCAATCCGTTCAGAATTTGAAGGAAGATTGCGTCCATGTTCCCACCCTGTATCCGTTAGCCGCGTCCGTGTAGGAAGGGCGGGGAGAACCCCGCCCTACACTCAGTTTGTATTGCGCTTATGCGCCGTTATTGCAAGAACCCAGGGACGCTTCCGCACCGCCAAACATTGCGTGATCCGGTGCGTATTCAACCTGCGAACGCGGTGTGACTTCCACCACTTCCAGCGTGTCATAGGCGTTGGTCGGGTTTTCGGCACCTTTCATGACCAGCACGTCTTTGAAGCATTGGTGGTCAGCGCCACGGTACAGTGTCGGACCGTTGCCCAAGCCGTCGAATTCGAAGTCTTCGAGGGCTTCAGCTACAGCACAAGGTGCGAACGAACCGGCACGCGTTACAGCATCTGCATAAAGCAGGGTCTGAACATAGCAGGTATGCGCCGAGCCCGAAGGCGGACGGCCATATTTCTCGCCGAATGATTTGACGAATGCTGCGGTACCTGCATCGGGCAGCTGCCAGTTCCAGTTCATGGAGCCATACACGCCTTTGATGTTTTCACCCGCACCAGCTGCCATCAGTTCCGAATAAAGCGGAACAACGATTTCAAACTGTTTGCCATTAACCATCTTGTCACGCAGGCCAAACTGAACAGCTTGTGACAGCGAGTTAACCATGTCGCCACCGTAGTGGTTCAGAACCAGCACGTCCGCACCGGAATTCAGAACCGGCGCGATATAGGACGAGAAGTCGCCAGCGCCGACTGGTGTCAGCACGTTGTTGGCAGTTTCCCAGCCGAAGCTTTCTGTTGCCGCTTGCATCGATTCCTGCTGGGTCCAGCCCCAGGTGTAGTCGGCCGTCAGGTGGTAAGCACGACGATCCGAACCGTAGGCGTTGTTAAGCACTGGCCCAAGGGCAGCACCTGACATGTAACCGTTAAAGAAGTGACGGAAGCCGTTAGCTTTGCGGTCTTTACCGGTTGTGTCGTTCGAGTGTGTCAGGCCGGCCATGAAGATGATGCCAGCTTCCTGACACAGCCCCTGAACCGCAATCGCAACGCCCGAGCTTGAGCCGCCGTTGATCATGGTGACGCCGTCTTTTTCGATCATCGACTTGGCCGATGCGCGCGCTGCGTCCGACTTGGTCTGGGTGTCGCCGGTAACAAACTGGACTTGTTTGCCCAAAATGCCGGTGCCGTCCAGAACCTTCGATGAGAAGGTGTTCATCATTCCGCCATCGCCGATGCCGTTCAGGTGCTCGACAGCCAGTTCCTGCGCGCGAAGTTCATCAAGACCTTCTTCTGCGTAGGGGCCGGTTTGCGGTACGTTGAAGCCCAGCGTCACGGTCGAGCCGGTGGGCTCGTTGGTGTAAGCGTATGCAGAGCTGGTGAAAATGGTCGGCATTGCCAGACCGGCACCCATTGCAGCGCTGGTTTTCAGCAGACCGCGACGAGTAAATCTTGAGTTGGACATGTATTTCCTCCCGTAAGGTGATGCGCACGCGGCCTCCTCTGCACACGTGCTGCCCTTTTACAGAGCTAAGGTATTATGGCGACAGAAATGAAAACCAAGCAACAAGAGCTTTGAAACATTGGATTTTTGTGTAAAAGAATGAACAAGATTTGGTTTTTGGTTGTAAAACAATTTTCAGATTTCTGGGAAGGAACGGAATTTCAATGGAAAAATCTCTGAAAGCAGGTCGTCTTACGGGGACGCGCATCCGCGAACGTCGGTTGGGGCGTGGGCTGCGGCAATCCGACCTTGCCAAAAATGTCGGCATATCGC
>CAZJYZ010000018.1:28424-54132 GCA_964550345.1 uncultured Aliiroseovarius sp.
CCCGCCTACCTAAATCTGATTGAACACAACAAACGCAGAATCGGCGGGAAGCTGCTGGTTGATCTGGCGCGCGTGTTAGAGGTCACACCGGGTGAATTATCGGAAGGAGCCGAAGTAACCTTTCTGGGTATTTTGTCTGCCGCTTCAGGTCGCCAACCCGAAGCGGCGGCCGAAACCGATCGGCTTGGTGAATTTGCCGGGCGTTTTCCCGGCTGGGCTGCTGTGATCGCTGGCCAGCACGGGCGCATTCGCGAATTAGAGCGTCTGGTCGAAGCCTTGTCTGATCGCATGACCCATGACCCCCATCTGGCTGCCAGCCTGCACGAGGTTCTGAGCACCGTCACCGCCATTCGTTCGGCCGTGTCCATTCTGACGGAAGGGGGCGAGGTCGACCCCGACTGGCAGGCGCGGTTTTTGCGCAATGTCGCAGAAGACAGTGCCCGCCTGACCGCATCAGCCAAAGGGTTGGTCGGGTTTTTAGAGGATACCGGCGATGACGCGCACGCCCATATGTCTCCGCAGGAAGAGGTGACTTGCTTTCTGGACGATAACGGGTTCTTTTTTACGGATCTCGAAGCGGTGCCTTCTGTGGATACGGAAGTGCTGCTTTCTACCAGCCCGCATTTGCAAAGCGACGCCGCACGCGACATGGCATCCGAATGGCTGCATCGTTATCATCAGGATGCTGTCGCACTGCCGTTGCAGGCGTTTCGCGAGGTCTGGCAGCAGAGCGGGCAGGACCCGATCGCCACTGCCCGGCATTTCGGTGCAGACATGGCCTCGGTCCTCAGGCGTGTCGCCTGCATGGAAGCAAAATCGTCCGCTGGTCTGGTCGTATGTGATGGCACTGGAACCCTGACCACGCGCAAGGAAATTCCTGGTTTTCCAGTGCCGCGTTTCGGGGCGGCCTGCCCGCGCTGGCCGTTGTTTCAGGCCCTTACTCGCCCGACGCAACCAATTCGCTCCATTGTTGAAATGCCGGGTGACCCGACCCGGTTATTTACCTGCCTGGCGATTTCACAACCCGAATACCATGGCAGTTTAGCAGATCTGCCCGTGCATCAGGCGTATATGTTGATCCTGCCACTGGAAAATGCGGACCCGGCACGCGACAATGTGGTTTCTGCCGGGCCGGGGTGCCGTGTCTGCCCACGGGCGGCCTGTCCGGCCAGACGGGAAATGTCATTGCTGGCGCTGGACGCCTGAGGTTCTGATTTGTGCCTAGTCTGAAAGTCAGGGGCAGGTCACATATTGTTCGAGGTGGGGGTTCGGGCCAGCAAAGCTGTCACCATACGCTCCAGCCTGCGCGTCAGGGTAGCCTCGTCCGGTGCCAGCATTTTCAAGCCCTGACCGGCATGGGCCAGAATGATCCCCGTTTCGTCATCTTCTTCCAGACCGGCCAAAGTATTCAGCCTTTTGACCAGTTTTTCGCGCACATCTTTGACTTTGCTAGGGCCAAAGCGGGTTTCAACCTCCAAAACCTCATCGCTATGTGGCCCCGACACAACCAGCCGGTGATAATAACACAGATACGTGGTCAGAAAGGCGCTGACCCGTGCGGTGGGGGGGGTAATGCCTTCCTGCGCGGCTTCAGCAAGGGCAAAGCCGTCCTCGGTCACCAGATCAAAACAGGCGGCGATCAGATCATCTTTGTTGCGGAAATACTGATATATCGCCGGGCGCGACAGCCCGGCTTCAGCCGCCACATCCTCCATAGAGGTACGGCGCAGCCCATAGGCCGTGAAAACCGCCAATGCGGCGCGGGTTATCTGAGATTTACGGTCACGCACAGTCGCTTTCTAGGCGCAAGGGAAGGCTTGCGCAATCGGGCTGGGTGAGAATAGTCTGGGCTGCGCGGAAAAGTCATATACTTGAATATTCCTGCCAAGTGACGCAGGAAATGGGGAGATTTATGAAGATCACCGTGTTTTTGCTTGTCACTTTCCTCTGGAGCTGGGGTTTTTGGGCCTTTCCGCTTTTGTTCCACCAAGGTGTTCAAATGCCGTCATGGGCACAAGGGCTTGCAACAGGCGCGATCAGCCCCGCCGCCTGGGGGCCATTGGTTGGGGCAATCGTCGCGGCGCGGGCCTTTGGCGGGCCCGGTGGCCTTGGCCGACTTCTGCGTCGGGGGGTGCAGTTTCGCTTTGGCGCGCCGTGGTATCTGGCAATATTCCTGATTTTCCCTGTGATTATAGGCATTGCCTGGATTGTGGGGTCACAAAGCTCCGGGGTGCCATTACCCCTTCCGGCACTGAATCAGCCAATTATTCTGCCCATCGTTTTCGTCTGGATCCTTTTACTGGGTGGACCGTTGCAGGAGGAGTTCGGCTGGCGCGGCACGCTGCTTGACCCGTTGCAGGCGCGTTTTGGTGCCTTGGGTGCCAGTCTGGCGGTTGGAGTGGTTTGGGCGATCTGGCATTTGCCACTGTTTTATATTCCGGGCGACACACCTTATTATGACCGGCCATTCTGGGGCACGTTGGTCACGCTTATGCTGATCTCGGTCATATTCACGTGGATTTATAACAATACCGGGAAATCCATTGCGGCGATGCTTCTTTTACACACCATGTTCAACTTCACGCATTACGTGATCCCCACTTTAAACAACGATGCTGCAGGCCTGACCCTGTTCGCGCTGCAAGGCGCATTGGTGGTGATCCTTGTCGTGTTGTTCGGGGCAAAGTCCCTGCGTCGTGACGGCAGGCTTTGACAGCACTACCTGCTTTGATGTTATGTACCCGGGAAGGGGCGCGCGCCCTGTCCGGGGAGGGACAGATGGCCAATCAGGTTTTACTGGTCGAGGATGAGCCGAATATCATCGAAGCGGTGGGGTATATCCTGTCGCGCGATGGCTGGTCTGTTGCGACCCATGCCAACGGCAAAACCGCCCTGGCCGAGATTCGCCGGGTAGCGCCGGATGTGCTGGTGCTGGATGTCATGCTGCCGGGGCGCTCGGGCTTTGATGTGCTGAAAGATCTGCGCGCCGATCCTGACTTTACCGATCTGCCGGTCCTGATGCTGACAGCCCGCGGGCAGGAAAAAGACAGGGCGCAGGCCAAGGAACTGGGCGCGACCCGGTTTATGACCAAACCATTTGATAATTCCGAGCTGCTGGATGCGGTGCGCGAAATAGCCGGGCGGTGAGGTCCTCGCGAGAACCTCTGTTTCTGGCGCGCCAGAGCTATCGCCGTCGCCGTCTGACTGACGCTATTAGACTGGTCCCGGTTCTGGGCGCGCTCCTGTTCCTGATTCCGGTTCTGAATATGTCCGGAGGCAACGGGACAACCCTGGTGGGGGGCATCTACCTGTTCGTATCATGGTTGGCGCTTATAGCCCTTTCCGGTTTGCTGGCGCGGGTTACCAGTCGACCGGACGAAACGCCCGAAGAAACGCCGCGCGGTAGCGAGGACGGGTGATGGTTAGTTTCAACCTACTGGTCTTTGTTGCCTTCGTATATGTGGCTGCGCTGTTCGCGGTGGCGTTCTGGGCGGATACACGGGCGCGCCGGGGGGGGTCCGCCTGGCTGCGCTCGCCCCTGATCTATACGCTTTCCCTATCTGTGTATTGTACCGCCTGGACCTTTTATGGCGCGGTCGGATACGCAGCACGTTCAGGGCTTGAGTTTCTGACCATCTATCTGGGGCCTACGCTGGTTCTGGTTGGCTGGTGGTGGGTGCTGCGCAAACTGGTCCATGTGGGCCGTGCACAGCGCGTCACGTCGATTGCTGACCTCATCTCGTCACGCTATGGCAAGTCAAACCTGCTGGGGGTCATCGTCACCCTGTTGGCAGTCATCGGCACCACGCCGTATATTGCCCTGCAATTACAGTCTGTTACCCTGTCGTTTTCCGTGTTTGCTGCAGACCGTCAGGCTGGATGGTCCGGGCCGGATCTGAATGCCACTGCTTTGTGGGTGGCGGCGGGGCTGGCGCTGTTTACCATTCTCTTTGGTACCAGAAGCCTTGACGTGAACGAACGCCATTCCGGCGTCGTCACCGCCATTGCGGTCGAGGCGGTTGTCAAACTGATTGCGCTTCTTGCCGTTGGGGTCTTCGTGGTCTGGGGCATTGCCGGTGGCCCCGCCGAGATTGCCGAAGCGATACACACGTCAAAAATTGCCACCTGGGAGATGGACAGTGCCCGATGGATCGGCCTGACGTTCCTGTCTGCCGCAGCCTTTCTGACTCTGCCACGGATGTTTCAGGTATTGGTCGTGGAAAATGCCAGCGAACGGCAGCTGGCTACGGCCTCTTGGGCTTTTCCGCTTTATTTGCTGTTGATGAGCCTGTTTGTGGTGCCAATCGCGGTGATTGGTCTGCAGACCATGCCAGCAGGATCTAACCCAGACCTCTTCGTGCTGACATTGCCCTTATCGCAAGATCGCGACGGGCTGGCTATGCTGTCGTTTCTTGGGGGATTTTCCTCGGCTACTTCCATGGTGATCGTGGCCGCAATCGCGCTGTCTACCATGGTCTCAAACCACATTGTCATGCCCTTGTGGCTGTGGTTGCGCCGCGACCGGACCGGGGTGGCGCAATCGGGGGATTTGCGTCGTCTGGTGTTGGTGTCACGCCGTGTGGCGATCGGTGGTATCCTGCTGCTGGGCTTTGCCTATTACCGTTTTTCCGGTGGCGGGACCGCATTGGCGGCTATCGGATTGATCAGCTTCACCGGGGTGGCACAGGTGTTGCCCGCGCTGTTGGGCGGGCTGTTCTGGCGCGGCGCTACCCGCAATGGCGCTGCTGCCGGGCTGATCGTAGGCTTCAGCCTCTGGGCCTATACGATGTTCCTGCCTTCTTTTGGCGAAGATGGTGTGATGAGTGCGCGGCTGCTGGCCGAAGGGCCGTGGGGCCTGGGCTGGCTGCGGCCACAGGCGCTTTTGGGTTTTGAGGGGATCGACCCGGTGGTGCATGCGCTGTTTTGGTCGATATTCGCGAACACGCTGGCATTCATCGTCACTTCCCTTGCCTCCTTCCCAACCCCGCTTGAGCGGTTGCAATCGGCGCAGTTCGTGCATGCCTTGTCGCAAAGCACCGTGTCGCGCGGCTGGAATGTCGCCGGTGGTGGCGCCGAAGACCTGTTGATACTGGCACAACGCATCATGGGCCCAGCTGAAGCGCAGACCTTGTTCGAAAACCACGCCGCGCGTCAGGGTAAAGAAGGTTATCTCCCGGATCCAACACCCGATTTTGTCGAACGATTGGAGCGCGAACTGGCGGGCTCGGTCGGGGCGGCGACCGCCCATGCCATGCTGGGGCCGATTGTCGGAGGGGCGGCCGTTTCGGTCGATGACCTGATGGCGGTGGCGGATGAAACCCAACAGGTGCTGGAATATTCGAACCGTTTAGAAATCCAGTCCGAGGAGCTTTCGCGCACCGCCCGGCAATTATCCTCGGCGAATGAGCAACTGACTCAGCTATCGGTGCAAAAGGATGCCTTTCTAAGCCAGATCAGCCACGAATTGCGCACGCCAATGACGTCGATCCGGGCCTTTTCGGAAATCCTGACCGAACCCGAAGGCAAACTGACGCCGGATGAACGCCACAGATATGCGGCCATTATCCAAGATGAGAGCATCCGCCTGACCCGTCTGCTGGACGACCTGCTGGACCTTTCTGTTTTGGAAAACGGCCAGGTCAGGATGGATTTACAGGCGGTTTCACTTGGGGATGTTCTGGACCGGGCCGAGGGGGCCACCGCCTCGGTAGCGAAGACACGCGGGCTGATCCTGATGCGCGAAGCGGGGGCAGGGGACATTACATTGCGCACCGATGCCGGGCGGTTTGCACAGGTTTTCATAAACCTGATTGCCAATACCGTGAAATATAATAACGCCCCCCGCCCAACGCTGAATATCCGTGTGGCTACCCGCGACGGGATGGCCATCGTTGATTTGATCGACAATGGCACCGCCATTCCCGTCTCGCAGCGCAATGTGATTTTTGAAAAATTCAGCCGCCTGTCTGATCAGGCTTCGGCCGGCAGTGCCGGGCTGGGGCTGGCGATCTGTCGTGAGATCATGGAGCGGCTGGGTGGGCGTGTGGCGTATCTTCCGGGGCAGGGGGGCGCTGCCTTTCGTGTCATCGTTCCGCTGCAGGATGCGGGAAGCCAGGCGCGATCTCAATAATTTGTAAACCTTGAAGTGAGACATTCCGGGAAACGGATCCGGAATGGCTAGGATGGCGGACAAAGGCAAGGACAACATGATGCGACGCAAGGCCGGGGCCGGACGCCCTGCGCCTGAAATTGGCCGTGTAACGGCGACCCGTGCTTTACAGGCTGCCATCGCGCAGGGGGCCGAGGAATACCTGACGTTGGTTGCCACAGCGACGAATGTAACTGAAACGCGGGCCAATGTTCGGGCATTTCTTGAAAAGACACCGCAAGATGCCCTGTTTTGCCTGTGTCAGGCCAGAGAAATTCATTTTGGTATCGTAGTTTTTGACAAAAACAGCCTTTCAGCCCTGATTGAACAGCAAACAACTGGCCGGGTGGTGCCAAACCCAGCCGTGGCCCGAACGCCCACGCGTACAGATGCCCAGCTTTGTGCTGGTTTTTTGGACAATATACTTGGGATATTTGAACAAAACGTCGCTGCCGCTGACCTTCCAGTCGCCACGGCGGTGCGAGGGTATCGCTATGCTTTGCCACTGGCGGATGCGCGCGCGGTTGAAATGACCCTGCCGGACATACCTTATCGTCTGTTTGATCTTCAGATAGATTTTGGCGAGGGGGCAAAGACGGGCCAGATGCAAATATTGCTGCCATTTGAGGCAGATGGACCCAAGGCCGAGGGTGAAAATGACCTGTGGCATGAAGACCTTACCGAGGCAGTGCACTGTACCCGCGTGGAGATGGACGCAATTCTTGACCGTAAGGAAATGGCGCTGGCTGATATTGCCGCTTTTCAAGTTGGGTCATTGTTGAAATTCCCCCTTGAGGTGATCCAGAGGGTCCAGCTTGAGGATCTGAACGGAGCGTCAATTACCCTTGGTCATCTGGGTCAGACCGGTGGGAAGCGCGCCATTCGTATTGCGCAACAATGTGACGCCACGACTGAAGAAGCCACGGATTTCGATGTGCCCAAACACGGGGTGTCTGAGGGGGCGGGTGGTTTATCTGGGGCGGGCGCGACCCCAATGGGTGACGCGGGCGTTGATGGTGCTTTGCCGGATGTTCCCGCAATGAGCGATTTAGGAGCTGCCCCGCAGCCGGGCCTACCTGACATTCCCGACTTGCCAGATCTGGCTGCGCCTGGGTCCAATACCGGCGCGGAACCGTCCTTCGATGCTGGTGACCTGGCCGGTTTGGGCACTTCGCCCGATAATGGGAATATTGGTGACTTACCAGATATTTCTGACCTGTCTGAACTGCCTGATCTTGAGAATGTTTGAAACCTTTCAATATCCGCAAAACCAGTCCGCCAGCTTGACACAAGTCAAGGAGCAAACACGTGGATTTGGTGCATGATGCCAGAGAACAGGAGACAGATCATGAGCAAGACAACTGTGTTTCGCCCCGTGCTTGAGAAACGACTGAATGAGTTGCAACAGCGCTTGGTGGAAATCGGCGAGGAACTGGACAGCCACATGTCAAAGGACTGGGAGGAACTTGCAACCGAACGCGAGAGCGACGAGGTGCTGGAACATGAAGGATCCTTGGGCAAGGAAGAAATTGCCAAGATCAACGCAGCCTTCGCCCGGATGGATGAGGGCGAGTTTGGCTATTGTGTCAAATGTGGTGACGAAATTTCTGATGAACGGCTCGAAGTGGTGCCTCACACACCGTTTTGTCGCAAATGCGCGGCCTGAGGTGCCCTTCTGAACAAAGGAGGGAAGAATGGCATTTGAAACAATGAAGGCAGCAATTTCGGCTTTGATGGACGAGATTGTCGCGCGCCCGGAGGACCGTCACGTATTACAGGAACAATTGCGTGAGAAGATCGCCGAGCTTGAGGCGATGGGTATGCCTGTGCCGGAAGATTTCCGACGGTTTGAAGCAGAATTATCCGAAGACGATGCGGATGATTTATTCGACAATATGCCGGTGTGATTCAGGCATACTCAGATTGTGTCGCTACGCGACGCTTTTCAGGTTGATTGGGGCCAGCCCCAAACCTCGGGAAATTTAGAGCAAGAGGAACAGCAGGGCGCAGCTGTCAGATACGTTCCTGCGTGTATTTGCGCAATTCCACCCGCGCCACTTGGCGGCGATGCACGGCATCTGGTCCGTCCGCCAGCCTCAGAGTGCGCAAATTGGCCCAGGCACGCGCAAGTTCCGTATCCTGCGAAATGCCCTCGGCCCCGAACATCTGCACCGCCATATCGGTGACTTTCAAAGCCATGTTCGGTGCCACCACCTTGATCTGGTGAATCCAGGGTGCGGCGGCGCGCGCATCGCCCTGATCCATCATCCAGGCTGCTTTCAGGCACAAGAGCCGCGCCTGCTCGATCTCCATACGCGCCTCGGCGATATAGTCAAAATTCGCGCCAAGCTGCGCCAGTTTTTTGCCAAAGGCTTCGCGCGAAAGCGCCCGGCGGCACATATCCTCCAGCGCTTTCTCCGCCTGACCGATGGCGCGCATGCAGTGATGGATGCGCCCCGGCCCCAGCCTGCCTTGCGCAATCTCAAAGCCGCGCCCTTCGCCCAGCAACATGTTTTCTACGGGGACGCGTACATCGGTGAACCGGATATGCATATGCCCGTGCGGTGCATCATCCTGGCCGTAAACCTGCATCGGGCGGACGATTTCGACCCCGGCAGTATCGGCCGGGACGATAATCATGGAATGACGCTGGTGTTTCGGGGTTTCCTCGCCCGCGGTTTTCACCATGGTGATATAGACGGCGCAGCGCGGATCACCGGCCCCCGTCGCCCACCATTTTTCGCCGTTAAGCACATATTCGTCGCCGTCACGCTGGCAGGTCATGGCGATATTGGTGGCGTCGGACGAGGCGACATCGGGTTCGGTCATCAGATAGGCGGAACGAATCTGCCCCGCGAGCAGCGGCTCCAGCCATTGTTTTTTATGCGCGTCACTGCCGTAGCGTTCAAACACTTCCATATTGCCGGTATCGGGCGCGTTGCAGTTGAATACCTCGGCGGCAAGGTGGCTTTTACCCATTTCCTCGGCCAGATAGGCATATTCCACGGTGCTAAGTCCGTGGCCCTTATCGCTTTCCGTCAGCCAGAAATTCCACAGACCAGCAGCCTTGGCTTTGGCCTTCAAGCCTTCCAGTATTTCGCTTTGGCGCGGGGTGAATTGCCAGCGATCCCCAATGCTGACCTCGGCCAAATATTCCGCGTCTAGCGGCGCGATCTCTTCGGTCACCATACGCACTACTTCGGCGTGGATAGGTTTCAGCCTTTCGCTCACTCCAAGGTTCATATCGCTCATGTCGGCCCCTCCCTTTTTCGGGTGCAGGGAAGCAGTCTGCCTAAGGGATGTCAATCATGTGCTTGCGTTTAAGGTGGGACAATTTACACTTCACGCATGATTGAAGCACTGGGTATCAACAAGACCGATCTGGGGGCGTATCTTGGCGCCCATATCGACGGGTTCAGCGGGTTGCGCGAGGTCAGCAAATTTGCTGCCGGGCAGTCAAATCCGACATTTCTGGTAAAGGCCGATAGTGGCTCCTATGTGTTGCGGGCCAAACCTGCGGGCAAGCTGTTACCGTCAGCCCATCAGGTCGGGCGGGAATATCGGGTGATGGCAGCTTTGGCTGGGTCCGGAGTGCCAGTGCCACGCATGTACCATCTAGCCCCCGACGAAAGCTCGCCCATTGGTCGGGCGTTTTTCGTGATGGAATTTCTTGACGGCCGCATCTTCTGGGATCCGGCCTTGCCGGAGCTTGACCGCGGCGAGCGTGCGGGCGTTTACGATGCCATGAACGCGACACTTGCAGCCCTTCATATGGTTGATCCGGCAGCAGTTGGGCTGGCGGATTTCGGCCGGCCAGGAAATTATTTCGCCCGCCAGACTGAGACGTGGACGCGGCAATACCGCGCCTCTGTGGCGACTCGCAAACCAGATATGGAACGTCTTATCAAGTGGTTAGAGGTGCATATGCCCGAAGATGACGGGCAGGTTTCCCTGGTGCACGGGGATTACCGGCTGGACAATATGATGTTTGCCAACGGATCCCCGAAGGTTATCGCCCTTTTGGATTGGGAATTATCAACCCTTGGCCACCCGTTGGCGGATCTGGCCTATCAATGCATGCAGTGGCGCCTGCCACATGCCGCCGGAATGCGCGGGCTTGGCGGGTTGGACCGGGCTGAATTGGGATTGCCGGATGAAGGGGCCTATGTCGCTGCCTATGCGGCCCGCCGGGGCATTGAGCCGCCGGAGAACTGGGTATTTTACCTCGCATTCGCGTTTTTCCGACTGGCAGCTATCCTTGAAGGGGTGGTAAGCCGGGCGAAGGGGGGCAATGCCTCAAACCCGGAGAAAGCCCGCGCTTATGAAAGCGCCATTCCGGTTCTTGTGGCATTGGCTTTGGAAGTGATCGGAGACGGGGAATGAGCGAAGTTGTAGCCTATGAGGTTCAGGGCGCGGTTGCGGTACTGACCATCAACAACCCGCCGGTCAACGCGCTGTCTGCAGCAGTGCGCCAAGCGCTGTCTAAAGGCGTTGATCAGGCATTAGCGGATGAGGCTGTCGAGGCTATCGTCATTCGCGCTGCCGGGCGCACCTTTCCCGTCGGGGCAGATGTGCGTGAATTTGGCAAGCCGCCGCAAGAGCCGCATCTGGGCACCTTGTGTAGTCAGATCGAGGCCTCACCAAAACCCGTAATTGCCGCCATTCACGGCACCGCGCTGGGCGGCGGCTTTGAGGTGGCTCTCGGCGCCCATTACCGGATAATCGACAAGGGCGCGCGTATTGGCCTGCCGGAGGTTTTGCTGGGCATCCTGCCCGGTGCCGGTGGCACCCAACGCACGCCGCGTCTGACCGGCGCAGGCCCGGCGCTGGAGCTTATCCTGTCGGGTAAGCCGGTCAGTGCTGCGAAAGCGCACAAACTTGGGCTGGTGGACCGGGTAAGTGAAGGGGATCTGCATGAACAGACGCTGGAATATGCGCGCCAACTGATCAACACGGGTGCCGGGCCACGCCCAACCTGCGCCCGGCGGGAAGGGTTGGAAGATGCCGCGGCTTATCTGAAGGCAGTCAAGGAGTGGCGCGAAAAGGTCAAAACTAACAGGTTGGAAGCCCCGGCGCGCATCGTGGATTGTGTCGAGGCGGTGGTCATGGTGCCGTTTGAAACCGGTCTGGCTATGGAGCGCGCGGGCTTCAAGCACCTTGTGGCCACGGATCAGGCGCGCGCCCTGCGCTACGCCTTCTTTGCAGAACGTGCAGCGGCCAAAGTGCCCGAGTTGAGCGCCAAACCGCGCGATATATCGCGCGTCGGGGTGGTCGGGGGCGGGCTGATGGGGGCAGGGATCGCCTATACCTGCCTGCTAGCCGGACTACCTGTTGTGCTGGTGGAGCGGAACAGTGAGGCGCTGGAGGCCGGACAGGGACGTATCAAGGCATTGTTTGACGGGGGTGTTGCACGGGGGCGGATCAGCGAAGAGCTGGCGACAAAACAGTTTGGCCATCTGGTATTTTCGACGGACATGTCCGCCCTGTCACAGGCCGATCTGGTGATCGAGGCTGTGTTCGAAGAGGAAAGCGTGAAACAAGACGTGTTTCAGGCGCTTGATCAGGTCATGCGTCCCGGCGCTATTCTGGCCACCAACACCTCGTATCTGGATATCGACAAGCTGGCAGCGACGATATCACGGCCCGAAGATGTCATTGGTTTTCACTTCTTTTCCCCGGCCCATATCATGCGCCTGCTGGAGGTTGTAGTGGGTGCGCGCACATCGGAAGATGTCACGGCAACCGGCTTTGCGCTGGCCAAAAGGCTGGGCAAAATCCCGGTGCGTGCCGGGGTTTGTGACGGCTTTATCGGTAACAGGGTGCTGTCAGCCTACCGTCAGGCAGCGGATTACATGCTGGAAGACGGTGCCAGCCCTTATGAAATTGATGCCGCCATGCGTGAATACGGCTTTGCGCTGGGCCCCTATCAGGTCACCGATATGGCGGGCCTGCAAATATCCTGGGCACGGCGCAAACGACTGGCACCGACCCGTGACCCCGAAGAACGCTATGTGCGTATTGGCGATATCCTGTGCGAAATGGGGCGTTTTGGGCAGAAAACCGGGCAGGGATTTTACCGCTATGAAGCAGGCAACCGGCGCGGGCTCGAGGACCCAGATGTGTTGGAACTGATTGCGACAGAGCGGGAGCATAAGGGAATAAGTCCACGTAGTTTCACGCCAGAGGAAATTCAGGCGCGTTGTATTGATGCCATGAGCAACGAAGGTGCGCGGCTTTTAGGGGAAAACATCGCGCTGAGGCCGTCAGACATCGACGTTGTCATGCTGCATGGTTACGGCTTTCCGCGCTGGCGGGGCGGGCCGATGCTGGCGGCGGATATGAAGGGGTTGTTGATGATGAACAATGCTCTGAAACACCGCGCTGACGAAGAAGACAAGTTCTGGCGTCCGGCGGAGTTGCTGGTGGAATTGGTGCGTGATGGCAAGCATTTTGGCGATCTGAATTAGGGTTGGCACCTTTTGAAAGATCTTAAGCCTTCTGCGAGGAATTTTTTTTTTGGCAAGAGGAAAAGGGGTGGGAGAGATTTAAAGCACCCTGGCCAGAAACTCACGCGTGCGCGCTTGTTGGGGGGCATCGAAAATCTGGCTGGGCGGGCCAGCTTCGACGATAATTCCTTTATCCAGAAAGCAAATCTTGTCCGCAGCTTCGCGGGCAAAGCCCATTTCATGGGTGGCAAGGATCATCGTCATGCCTTCGGATTTTAGCTGCCTGAGTACGTCCAGCACTTCGCCCACCAGTTCAGGGTCCAGCGCCGAGGTGACTTCGTCAAACAGCATGATCTCGGGCTTCATCGCCAAGGCGCGGATAATGGCCACCCGTTGCTGCTGACCTCCTGAAAGCTGATCGGGGTAATGATCCATGCGGTCCGCCAGTCCGAACCGTTCAAACAAGGCGGTGGTTTCGGCCAGCAATTCGGCCTTAGCGGGCTTGTACACGCGGCGCGGGGCCAGCATGACATTTTCCATCACATTCATATGGGGAAAGAGGTTAAAGCTTTGAAAAACAATGCCAATTCTACGGTGAATGGGTTGCGGGTCAAGCTCTGGGTCGGTGATATCCATACCATCAAGCAGGATGCGCCCGCCATCTACATGCTCCAGCAGATTTACACAGCGTAATATGGTCGATTTACCAGACCCTGAAGCACCGATCAGGCAAACCATTTCGCCCTTATCCACATCAAACGATATGCCCTTGCAGACCTGTAATTCGCCAAAGCTTTTATGCACATTGATGAGTTGCAGTTTGACTGTCATCGGGCCCTCCTCAGCTTCTTTCACGGTTCTGGCGTGCCATCAGCCTGTCCGCCATGCGCGTTGCCGGGATGGTTACCGCCAAGAATATCACCGCAGCCCCCAGATAGGGAGTGAAATTGGCAAAGAGCGACTTGTAGACGCCTGCCTGCCGGAGTAGTTCAACCGGGCCGATAAAGGACAAAAGGGCGACGTCTTTTTGCAAGGAAATCAAGTTGTTCATGTTGGCGGGGATGACCCTTCGCACCGCCTGTGGCAAGACCACGTAACGCATGATGTCCCAGTGCCCAAGGCCAAGTGATTTGGCCGCTGCGCGTTGGCTTTCATGGATCGATTCAATACCGGCGCGATAGACCTCGGCGACATAGGCCGAATAGCTGAGCACCAGCGCCACTGAGCCCCAGATATAGGGGCTGTTCCAGGGGCGGGGCAGGCCCAGCCCCGGTATGCCAAAGCCGATCAGATAGATGGTCAGGATCACCGGCACGCCGCGGAAGACGTCGTTATATATCATGGCAAACAGGCGCAGTGGGAACAATGCCGGGGAACGCGCGTCGCGCGCCAGTGCGATGACCAACCCCCAGATGGCAATCAGGGGGGCGGACCATGCGAAAATGGCAATGTCCCAAACGAAGGCTTTTAGCAGGGTGGGGAAGGTCTTTTCAAAAACCTCCCAGTTGAAGAAGGACCTTTGTACTTTAGCCCATCCGGGGGCCAACGGCACTAGAAAGTAAATCGCCAATAGGACTGTAATGGTGCTGCCTGCCGCGATCAGCGTACTTTTACGCCTTAAGCGCTGCTCGCGTGCGCGGCGTGCGGCAATGGTGAAACCGGCAGCGTTTTCCTGCGCTGCCGGCTCAGATTTCGGCATTTCCCCTTGCATCGGGGGCTTATTCAATCACCGGAACACCGGTTTCACTTTGCAGCCAACGTGCCTCGGCTGCGGCAAGGGACCCGTCGGCGGCCATTGCGGCCAGAGCCTCGTCAACGCAGGCGACCAGCGGGTTGCCCTTCTCCATCACCGCGCCGAACTGGTCCAGCCCACCGGTGGCATCCGCGGGGAACTGCCCCAACACGGCGCCGTCATCCAAAAGAACCGCAGCCGTGAACAGTGCCGATGGCAGGTCCAGCAGGGTTGCGTCGATCTGGTTGGCTTTCAGGGCCTCTGAAACGTCCGCATTGTCGTCATAGAGCATGATCTGCGCCTCAGGCGCGATAAGCTGGGTGATCATACCTGCCGCAGTGGTGCCAGCGGCCGCCCCCCAGACCAGACCTTTAAGAGACGCAGTTGTCGGTGTGGCCCCTGCATCAACGGTGGGTTGACGCACCAGAACTGCAGCGGCGGACGTATAGTAGGCAGCCGAGAAATCAATGGTTTGCTTACGCTCTTCTGTGATCGAATATTGCTGCATATTCAAATCGTAATCCTTGGCGCCGGGCTGAATGGCCTGATCGAATGTGGTGCGTGTCCAGGCCACCTGATCAGCACTGAAACCCATATGTTCGGCCAGCGAATATGCCACAGCCGCCTCAAATCCCTCGCCCGAGGCCGGGGCGTCGTTGATCACCCAGGGGAAATAGGCCGGATTTCCGGTGGCGATGGTCAGCACACCGTCGGTTACGGTTTTACCCGCCGCGCAGTGGCCTGCTGCCACGGCCGAATTGGCTGCCAGCCCGAAAGCGCAGGCTAAAATCAGAGTTTTTGCAGAGTTATTCATTTTTTCCTCCCGAAGAAATCGCAATAAGGCACAAAACGTGCCGCAAACTGGTGTCCCTCAGGAAAGATTTTTTAGACCAAAGAGTCAACATCTATACGGGGCTGGATGCCCTGAAAAGGGCGGTCAAACCACCCCTTTCGAGTTTAGGTTTTCCTTGTGCGCTATTGGGTGATCGCGTCCGTTGTGAACAGATAGTCTTCCGCCCCAGAGTGACAGGCGATGCAGCCCACATCAGCCCCCTTGGCTACCCGTCCGGCCAAAGCCATACCGCCAGCATTCTTGTCCAGCGACCCGTCTGGCAGGTATTTCACCCAAAACCAGTTCTGGTTGTCTTCGTCATAACCCACTTCGCGGCGAAACATCACTGTCACGGCTCCCAGATGTTTGCCGGGGTCGGCCAGAACCTCGTCAGCACTAACACCTTCAGGGCCAAAATTGCGCTTCACGACCAGATCACCTGTATGGCCGTCTATGGTTGTCGCTGTATAAAAGGTTTCCAGCATCATGCCGTGCGGCTCTATGCCTTCATATGGGAAAGCACGGATCATATCGTCACCGACCAGATTAAGCGCCCCCATCGCCTGCCAGATAAGGGCGGCATATTCCTGATCATGCTCTGTGCCAAAAGGGGCCATATCCTGGGCCGTGGCTGGGGCCGAAAATGCCGAACCCAGGACAATTGCACTGGCTAAAATTGTTCTTTTCATAGAGTCTCTCCCTTGGTTTGATCTGTAAACCATAAGAGCAATTGTGACCGTCATGCTGTCACATCCCGTGCAATTTAGTGTGAGCAAGCTGTGTAAAGACGTGACTGGTATTTTTGCACGTACAGGTGTCACATAGAGGGGCGGAGGTTTGCATGCGTCTGATATATTTCTTGTTATTCTGGCTGGTTTTAGCCCTGCCAGTGTCTGCCCAAAGCGGCGAAATCTGCGTTGTAAACAAGGCAGAGCACCCATTGTTTTTTGCGGCCGAAGCCCATGCGGGCAGGCGTGAAACCGCTATGCTGGCCCCTGGCCAATCTTTGTGCGTGGAGGGCGGTGTTACAGGCATGGTTTCGGTCTACGAGCATGCGGATGCTATGGAAGGTTGCTCACGGCTGGTTGAAGCGGGTCGCGAAGAGGCCCTGCTGCGCTATGTTGATTTTGACCGTTGTTTCTGGAGCTCAAACAGCGGCTAATGCCTGATCCGACTTACCTGCGCCGCCGTTTTCTCCCACCGCCTTCTAAGTTGAAGCTTACCTGTGGCAGATCCACAATGGAATTCAGGATGGGGAAGGGCTCGACCGCGTTTGGCAGGGCCGAGGCATTGACGAAATGCTCCTGAAACCGGGGTTCTACCGCAGTTTCGATTTTCTCAATTTCGCGCACATTATTTACGATCGTGGTGCGCGCCGCGCGATTAAGTAAGGCTATGCGCGCCCCGGTGCCAGCAGCGTTGCCAGCCGAGGTGACCTTCTCCAGGGTACAATCGGGGATCATGCCCAGCACCATGGCGTGTTTGGGGCTGATATGGGCCCCAAAGGCCCCGGCCAACACCACCCGGTCCACCTGATCCACCCCGCGTTTGTCCATCAGGAGCCGCGCGCCCGCATAGAGCGCCGCTTTTGCCATCTGAATGGCGCGAATATCGCCGTTGGTAACGGAAATCTCCGCCCCTTCCTCACCCTGCCACAGGCGGTAGGCATAGGTGCGTCCGTCCTGATAACATCTTGATGTGCCGGTCTTTTCCGGACCTCCGATCAGGCCGGAGGCATCCACCAGACCGGCCAGCCGCATCTCGGCGATGACCTCGATAATGCCAGAGCCGCAAATGCCGGTAACGCCGGTTGTGGCAATGGCCAGATCAAAGCCGTCTTCATCCGACCACAGGTCGCTACCGATGACCTGAAAACGTGGCTCTTTGCTGATCGGGTCAATCTCAACCCGTTCAATGGCCCCCGGGGCGGCGCGCTGGCCGTCGCTGATCTGTGCGCCCTCAAAGGCCGGACCGGTGGGCGATGAACAGGCAAGCACGCCATTTTTGTCGCCCAGCAGGATCTCAGCATTGGTGCCCACATCGATGATCAGCACCAGATCGTCCGATTGCTCCGGCGCCTCCGACAGGGCCACGCCGGCGGCATCCGCGCCGACATGCCCGGCGATACAGGGCAGGACATAGCTGCGCGCCCCTGGTGCCAGTTCCAGCCCAAGCGCGCTGGCGGGCAGGGACAGCGCATCGGACATTGCCAGCGCAAAAGGGGCCTGTCCCAACTCATATGGGTCAAGCCCCAAAAACAGATGATGCATGACCGGGTTCATGACGAAAACAGTGTCCAGCACGTCTTCGCGCGCTATGTTGGCCTCAGCTGTAATGCTGGTGAAAAGTTGGTTCAGACCTTCGCGCACCACGCGCGTCATCTCATCCGCGCCGCCCTCGTTCATCATGCCGTAGCTCACGCGGCTCATCAGGTCTTCGCCAAAGCGGATCTGCGGGTTCATGATACCGTCCGAGGCAATGACCTCTCCGCTGGACAGGTCACATAAATGGGCGGCAATGGTGGTGGAACCCAGATCGACGGCAAGGCCAAATAGCGGCCCTTCGTGATACCCCGGCCAGAGCGCCGTAACATGGGTCGTGGTTTCCCCGGGCGCTTGGTGCAACGCCGCGGTTACTGCCCATTTACCTTTTCGAAGGACCTTCTGCAGGTCGGATAAAAGGTGGAAATCAACAAAAATATCAATATCTTCAGTGGCGTTCCTCAGGGCTTGGATTAATCTTTCCTGATCCCCCGAAGGCTTGTGCATGTCTGGCTGTTCAACTTCGACATAGACCAGTCGCACCGCCGGGTCCAAGGTGATTTCGCGCGCTTCCGCACGTTTGCGCACAACCTGCCGGTGCACCTGACTTTCTGATGGTACATCAATGACTACGTCGCCCTGAACCGTCGCCTGACAGCCCAGACGCCGCCCCTTGGGCAGGCCGCGTTTTTCGTCATAACGCGCCTCAACCGCGTTCCAGTCTGACAGGGCGTCTTGCGCGACGGTGACCCCATGTTTCGGAAACTCGCCAAAGGCCGGGGTGATCTGGCATTTTGAACAAATGCCGCGACCGCCGCAGACGCTGTCAAGGTCAACCCCCAGCTGGCGCGCGGCATCCAGCACCTTCGTACCCACGGCAAAACGGCCGCGTTTACCTGAAGGGGTAAAGATAACCAGTGGATTTTGCGTCATGAATGCATCCTTCCCGGCCCTTTGTAACCCGCGCGTTGTCAGGGGCAAGACATTCGTCTGAAAGGCTCCTCTAGCCGCGTCGCCGCCTGCGGCCGCCACGTCCACCAGCGCCACCCGCCTCACCAGCGGGTTTGTTGGCGGCAATCCATGCCGCGCCGTGCGGGTCGTTATCCGTCAGCAGGTTAGCTGCGCGAATGGCTTGCATCTCGGAACCCGCCAGTGGTTTGGTTGACCCCATGCCAAACATGGCGACGAAAGCTTCATCCTCCATACCCTCGGGCAGGATTATGCCAGCTGCTTCCACTAACGCTTTCTTTTCAGCGATCTTTTTCTGCGAGATCGGCAATGCGACCGGGTTCATGATGGCGCTTGTCATGCCGGCCCCCATGGCCATGGGCAGAAAGGCATTGTTGATGCCGTGCCGGTTGGGCAGGCCAAAGGAAATGTTAGACGCACCACAGGTCGTGTTGACGCCCAGCTCCTCGCGCAGGCGTCGCACAAGGGCGAAAACCTGTTGCCCCGCCGTGGCCATGGCGCCGATGGGCATGACCAGCGGGTCAACCACAATGTCATGGGCCGGGATGCCGAAATCCGCTGCACGTTCGACAATGCGTTTGGCTACGGCAAAGCGCACATCCGGGTCTTCGCTGATGCCGGTATCGTCGTTTGAGATCGCAACCACGGGCACATCATACTTTTTGACCAGCGGCAGGATCGCCTCAAGGCGTTCTTCCTCGCCGGTAACCGAGTTCAGGAGCGGGCGGCCATTTGCGGCCTCAAGCCCGGCCTCCAACGCGCCGGGAACCGAACTGTCGATACATAAAGGAACATCTACAAGCCCCTGAACAAGCTCAACAATATTGCGCATCAAAGGCGGCTCGGTTTCGTTCGGGTTGGGATTGGAATTGTAGACAACCCCAGCGTTGATATCGAGGATATTTGCCCCGGCTGCGACCTGCGCAATGGCATCGCGTTCAACGGTGGAATAATCCCCGGCTTCAAGCTCGGCCGCCAACAATTTGCGGCCGGTTGGATTGATGCGTTCACCAATTACGCAAAAGGGTTCGTCAAAACCGATGACAACGGTTTTGGTAGCTGAGGAAACGATTGTACGGGTCATGTCAGGTCCTTCGGGGCATCTGCCGGGGTCGCCGAAGCGCCGCCGTGCTGGATAGCCCAATTTGCGTTAGTTTTGATGCCGCCAAGGGGAAAGAAATGGACCTGAGCGATGTTGAATTCAGGGTTTGCAGCCTTGTGCGCTGCAAGCTCGGCGATCACGTCGGTCGGCTCATAAGGAAGCAGCAGTTTGGTTACGTCCATGGCGCGTTTTTGCAGGACTTTCAGCGAGGGTCCCACGCCGCAGGCAATGGCGAAACGGATCAGGGTCTGCAGCTTGGCAGGCCCGGCAATGCCGATGTGAATGGGAATATCAATGCCCGCATCGCGCAAGCTGTCAGCCCATTTGATGATCGGCTTTGCCTCAAAGGCAAACTGAGTGGCAATGGCCATTTTGGCGTCAGTTGTCTCGGAAAACTTCTGTTTCCAGCGCAGCGCTTCGTCCACATTGTGGGTGCTTCCATCCGGGTCGATGTCACGGTTACCCTCAGGGTGACCCGCAACATGCAAATGGGTAAAGCCCGCCTTGTCAAACAGCCCGGTTTCCAAAAGCTGCATCGAGGAATGAAAGTCCCCGGCGATAGAGGAAATGCCCCCAGCAAGCAGCAGCGCCTGGTGCACATCCGCCTCGCCCTGATAGCGCGCGATCCAGTCCGCCAGCATCGCCTTGTCGCTGATGATACGGGCCGGGAAATGCGGCATGACCTTGTAGCCGTCTTCGTTCAACCGGCGTGCCGTGGCGACCATTTCGTCGATCGGGGTGCCTTCGATATGGGCGATGTAGACGCGGGTGCTTTCCGGCAGGATGGCGCGGAAATTGTCGACCTTTTCTGCCGTGCGCGGCATCACTTCAATCGAGTAATTCTGTAAAAACGCCTCAACCTCGACATTGCTGCCCGAGGGGGTCGCCTGCTCGCGGCGTTTGAAGTTTAACAGCGCCATGGCTGCCTCCCATATTCTGTTTGGGCTCAGGCCCATCCGTCGTTGTCAATCAACGCCTTAAGGCGCGTTTGGTCGTAATCTGCGTCCAGTCGTGCTGCTTCCGCCGCAGCAATCTGGTCTTGTTCACCGTCCACCGGATAGGGGGCTGCTTTGCGCCATTCGGCCAGGTAAGCATCGGTGTCAGCTGCCCCAACCTTCATCGCCGCCCGGTCAATCGCCTGCTCAAAGCGTTCGGGCAGGGGCGCCTTTGCCCCGCGCCGACCTTTGCCGACAATTACCTGCGCCGGAATATCGCGCCAGTAAACTATGGTCACATCGGGCATGGACGATTCTCCTTCCAACTTCGCTTCTACGCTTGTGCAGGTACGCTTACGGGCTGAATTTCGACATTATGCGGGTTTCCTGCGACTTCGGGGCCAGAATTAATGGCAGTTTGTCCTGTTGAAAATGGATTTGCCGATGAAATTTTCTCAACATCATGATGATTGTGTTCGTAGGCTTGTTTTGAGAAGGGTTCGCGACTACCTTAAAGACAACTTGAAATGGAGGGCGCAAAATGGCGTCCAGGCGTCCCGATGGTGCGGGCGCGTTCCCTAAATCGGTTGAGCCACCCGCGCCTGACCAGAATGAACCAGGCCGCCTTTATGCGGCGCTGGACCTCGGTACGAACTCGTGCCGCATGCTGATCGCCCAACCGAAGGGCGACCAGTTTCACGTTGTGGACAGCTTTTCCAAGACCGTGCAGCTGGGGCAGGGGCTGGAAGGCTCGGGCAAGCTCAACCGAAACTCGATTACCCGAACCATTCAGGCGCTGAAAATCTGCAAACACAAGCTGGTCAACCACCGTGTCAGCAATATGCGACTTGTCGCTACCGAGGCTTGCCGGCGTGCCAGTAACGGGCGCGAGTTTATGGGGCGTATTCGTCGTGAAACCGGGCTTAACCTCGAGATTATCAAGCCCGAGGAAGAGGCCCGTCTGGCGGTGATCTCTTGCGCGCCACTGGTATCCCCCAAGACAGAACAATTGTTGGTGGTCGATATTGGTGGCGGCTCTACCGAGCTGGTCTGGATCGACCTGTCAGTAGTCCCCATGGCCGAGCGTGGTCGCGCCATCATGCAGCTGACACAAAAGTTCAACGGTGGGTCAGACGGCGACAATGCCGCGAAAGTGGTCGACTGGATATCGGTGCCGCTTGGGGTTGCCACCCTGCGTGATCAATTCAGTGATGTCGATGACGATGCCGGACGTTTCGCTCTGATGTCGTGCTATTTTGAAGAACAGCTTAGCGAATTTCTACCTTATCAGCGCGACCATGTGCGTGATGGTTTTCAAATTGTCGGTACATCAGGCACAGTGACGACAGTTGCAGCAACCCATCTGGGATTGCGCCGGTACGACCGCAACAAGGTGGACGGGTTGCGCATGACTTCGGACCAGATCGACGCCGTGGTGCGCGGCTATCTGGCGGCAGGACCGGACGGGCGGCGGGCAGACCCACGCATTGGTCGGGACCGTCAGGCGCTGATCATGTCAGGCTCGGCGATCTTGCAGGCTTTGCTCAGGGTCTGGCCGACAGATCAGCTCAGTGTTGCTGACAGGGGCCTGCGCGAAGGATTGTTATATGCGCAGATGTCGCGCGACGGGGTTTTGGATGAGGGGCAATTTTGATGGCGAAGAAACCCGGTAAAAGGGCAGGGGCGACCTCGGGCCGCGGACAGCGTGACCTCAAGGTCAAGGTCAAGTCGGCGCGCGGGCGCAAGCTCAGCTCGACCCGCTGGCTGGAACGTCAGTTGAATGACCCCTATGTCAAACGGGCCCGCGAAGAGGGCATGCGCGGCCGTGCTGCCTATAAGATACTGGAACTGGATGATAAATACCGTTTCTTGGTACCCGGCGCTCGGGTGGTTGACCTGGGCTCGGCCCCCGGTGGTTGGGCGCAAGTTGCAGCCGAGCGCGTCAATGCGTTGGGGGAAAAGCCCGGTAAAAAGGTTGGCCGCGTGCTGGGCATAGACATTCAGGAGGTTGAACCGGTGCCCGGCGCTGAAATCCACGTGCTGGATTTCCTTGACGAAGGGGCTGACGACAAGATCAAGGATTGGCTGGGCGGCAATGCGGATGTGGTCATGTCGGATATGGCGGCGGCGTCCTGTGGGCACAAACAGACCGATCATATGCGCATCATGGCCCTGTGCGAGGCCGCGGCCTATCTGGCTTTTGATGTGTTGGAAGAGGGCGGGACCTTTGTTGCCAAAGTGCTGGCCGGCGGGGCCGAGGGCGATCTGCAAAAGCTCTTGAAACAGAAATTCACCAAAGTAATGAATGTAAAACCTGGCGCCTCACGGGCCGATTCCAGCGAAAAGTTTGTGGTTGCAACGGGGTTTCGGGGATAGGGCGGTTCCTAGCCGGTAACGTCCTAAAGCGCATCCTCCATGTCCGCCAGCCGATTGGCGCAGCGGATCATGTCATCCACCAGCGTGCATTCGGTAAATCCCAGCCGCCGACGGTTTGAGATATCAACCCGGTCCGTCACCGCTGAGTGTTCACCAGCCCCGCCGCGTGCCTGACAATGCAGGTCGCGCGCGATCTGGTCGATGCCTTCGATCCCCAGTTTGTCAGTTAGTTTCGGAATGCGCATATGCACGCTGGCGCGCATGGCCGTGCCAAGGTTTGACGGGCAAACGGTTATAATCCCCAGCACTTTGTCCGCAAGGAAAACCGGGCTGTTGCCGTTCAGCGCGTGGATGCCGGTCTCGACCGCCGCGATACCGCGTGAGAGGCGTGCGAACACGCCGGCAATATCACCGCCCTCTTGCATCGAGATGATGCGCAGTTGGTCGCCTTCGTTGACCCACATGCTAAATTCGCGGTTTTCGCTCAGGAATACGCCACGCCCTGCCGGCCAGTGCCGGTGATGGCCCGATGCAGCTTGAAACCGGTCGCGGCCTTTGAATAACAGGCGGTCGTCGATCAGTTTTTGCAGCTGTTTCGGCTTCATATCGGCGTGCTTTAACAATGTGCCTTTCAGGTCCCCCTCAAACCCCTGCACGACCTGCTCAATCAGGTTCAGGATTTCCAACCGGCTTTCTTTGCTCCCGCCGGTATTCAGGGGGAAGCCTTCAAGGTTGCGCGCCACGCGAATACGGGTCGAGATGACTTTGGCCCGGGTGCTGTCGCTGACTTCCTGTGTGATATGCGTCGGGTCAAGATCGGTGGCATGCTGACCCGTGGAAAGGTCATATCCCTTGTGGTAACCTTCAATAACTGGGTGGAATAGTTCCTTGAAATCAAAGTACGATTCCCGATCCCCTGCATGACAGCCAACGGATGAATCCGGGTTTATGACGCCGGTATTGATGGCGCGGGCAATGGACCACCCGGCGGTGGCAGTCCGGTGATCCTTCAAGCCTTCGAAAACTTCACGGCTCATGGCCTGCGCCATCAGCGAGGCTGATCCAGCTCGTTTGCGCTGGTCAATCTTTTCGGGCCACTGGTTTTTTGCCAGGTCAGTATCAAGGATAAAATCGACTTCGGGATCCGGAGTGGTGGCTGTGGTCATCGTCAGGTTTCCTTTGCGTGCCGGCAAACGTCGAACAGGTATATTTGGCTTCTTGCCATCATACACATTGTTTTGCTGCATTCGAGCGGTAGCTGGCTTTTTCAGGCTGACATTTGCAAGCACGGAACTTTGCGGTTTACAGCTATATAGGGAAGCGCTGCGACACGTATCCGCGTCTGGTAATCACAATTGTGATTCTGATTAGCAGCCGTTTTGGTGACGGCGCATTGACCTATTTGGCCGGGATCGTGAACCAGAAGGTGCTGCCTTTACCCGGCGTGCTGGTAAATCCAATCTCGCCCCCGTGAAGCTCGGTCAGGTTCTTTGCAATTGCCAAACCAAGCCCGGTCCCCTCGGTTTTGCGGGTAAGCGAGGCGTCAACCTGGGTGAACATATCAAATAATTCATCCTGGCTTTCTTCCGGAATGCCACTTCCGGTGTCCGTCACAAGGAACTCAACGAAATCGCCTTTTCGTGCTGCTTTTACCGTGATGCTTCCCGCTTCTGTAAATTTGAGGGCATTGCCTATCAGGTTCACCAATATTTGTTTGACCCGGGTTTCGTCCGCCAGGATCGTTTCCTTGCAATGATTGTGGAATATCTCAATCTCTTTTTCCTCAACGGCTTGCACAAACTGTTCAACAACAGACGCAACCAAGGGAGAAACGGAAACGTGCCGGATATCAAGTTGCATCTTACCTGCTTCAAGCTTCGACAAATCAAGCAAACTATTGATTAGATTCAATAGATGTTCGCCCGATGCATTCATTTTTTCAGCGTGAATTGTCAGCTCCGCAATAACAATTTCAAGCTGTTCTTTTACAGCCTCCGGGTTCGATGGCAGTTCATTGATCGCCGTTTTCAACTTTTGAACCGAGGCAAGGGAATTGGGGTCAACGAAGAAAGAGATATATCCAAGAATGATCCCCAGGGGTGTTCTTAACTCATGGCTGATAACGTTCAGGAACTCGGATTTTGCCTGGTTCGCTTGTTCAGCGGCCTCTGTCGCATTCTTAAGTTCGCTGATGTCTGTAAAGAAACCAACAACCCCGCCTTCAGGCGTTCGCGATTCAGTGATTTTTAACCACCGGCCATCTTCCAGCTTTTGTTCAGTCTCTGCATTGTCCGAAAGGTGGGCCGCTGTTCTTTCCTTTAACCATTCTTCTACCCGACCATCAGCTTCCGGGTACCTTCCTTGTTGAATTCCCTTTCGGAGAAGTTCCTCGAAGGATATCCCCGGTTTGAGCACATTTGCCGGAAGGTCCGTCATTTCCCTGTAACGTTCATTGCGCAAGACAAGCCTGTCGTCAGAGCCAAAAAGCACAAATCCGTCGTCTATTGCGCCAATCGCGTTTGAAAGGCGCGTTTCGGCTTGCCAGCGCAATTGGATCATTCTGGCCAATAATACGAGGAATATGATGAATAACGTGCCGCCACTGATGAAACCTATGCGGATATTTTTGATGTTGTGTGGATGATCTGGCCAACCGCCATGCGGGACAGCTGCCAGTTGCCACGTTCCACCTGGCACATCGATATTAACCAGAACGGGGTTCGAGGCGTAGACCGCGTCGCCCCCAAAAAACAGCTCACCATTAACTCCAAGCCCGTCCCGTCCCCGGATGGAAATGTCGTAGGGTAAGCCTGGGTCCAGCAAACCAGCCGCTTCGAAAACCTTTTGTGCTTCCTGATCCTCCCCCTTTGAACCGGTCCGCCCTTATAGTTAGGAAACGGAGGATCA
>CAZJYZ010000019.1:0-51905 GCA_964550345.1 uncultured Aliiroseovarius sp.
AGGCCTGCCGCCAGCGTTCGTTCTGAGCCAGGATCAAACTCTCAAGTTGAAAAGCAATTGCTTGCTTATCCTTGACGTTCGAACCTTGCACATATGTTTTGCTGTTCAAGCAAAACTTTTCTGTTTTTCGTGCTTCAGGTTTTCATAAGAAAACAAGAAACCGTCCAAACAGTGAAGCTGACACTACATCATCGACCGAAGTCTAGTAGCGCGACATATGTGCAGTGTTGTTCATCGAATGAACCAAACCGCCCACATATCTCTTCAGATACTATCAATTTCAAAGAGCACGAAGACAACATAAACTGAGATGCGCCCTAACTTTTGGCGCGCCCCGCCTGCATTATCTTCTGTTTTTAGTCTGCGTCTCGTAGCTTTCCTTCGCCGTGTTGGCTCCGTCTGGCCCGTCGTCCGCCCCGTTGGTGCATCTCTGCGCCGCCGGTGAGAGGGGGTTTAGGCTTATGGGCTGAGACCCGCAAGTACTTTTTTGCAGAAAATTGCATTTTTTTTCAGATCACCTGTTTTTCTCAGGAAAACGGATGTTTGGCGCAATTTTTGGCTCATTCCAGCCCCTGTCAGAGCAACAAGATTAGTTCACTTTTGATGAATCACTGCCAAATAGACGGGTTGTCCACAGACTCACCCCCCTCTCGTCTATGCAAATGCAGCATGACGGGCACAATATGTACGATTCTTCGGCGAGGCAGCGCGATTCACCCTCCGATTCAACCCGAGTCGGGCAGACTCACCTCTAAAAATGAGCAAAGTTGGTGAAACTAACGAAAACGACACGCGATTCTTTTGCGCGCGCTAATAACGGGACGAATCCATGGCTGAGAACGAAAATCCAAGAACCGCCACGGCCAATGGCGAATACTGGGGTGCGCGGGCACGTGATTGGGCGAACTTTCAGGAGGGAACGCTCAGACCCGTATTTCAGGCTGCGCTGGATCACAGCGGCGTTGGTCCCACGACTCGTTTATTGGATATCGGCTGCGGCGCGGGTATGGCTGCAGCAATGGCTGCAGATATGGGCGCGCTGGTTACAGGGCTGGATGCTTCAGGTGCCATGCTTGAGATTGCAAAGGAGCGCAGCCCGAATGGTGACTTCAGACAAGGGGATATGGAGGCGTTGCCTTTCGAAGATCACCGGTTCGACGTCACCATCGCGATCAACGCCCTGCAATATGCCGGCAACCCGCATATCGCACTAACTGAGGCATGCCGGGTCACACGTCCCGGCGGTAAGATGGTTATCGTGACCTGGGGGAGCGCGGAAGGCATGGAGGCAACTCGGTTAAACGCATCCTTGCAGCCTCTGCTTCCACCACCGCCTGCAGATGCGCCCGCGCCTTTCGCACTGTCTGATGAAAGCGAGCTGAAAGCCTTCGCCCGAAATGCAGGACTGGAGCCATTGGAGATTTTCAACGTTGACGCCCCATGGACCTATCCTGATGAGGCGACAGCAATCCGCGCCGTAACTTCGCCGGGTGTCGTCGTGCGCGCCATGGGTATACTGGGCGAAGAACTCGTCACTGAAACTTACCGCAAAACCATTGCCCAGTTCAGGCAACAAGACGGCAGCTATTCTATCGGAGCCAGTTTTCGCGGCCTACTTGCGCGGCGCGACTGAAACCAATCAGGGCCGGTGCACCATCGGGGCATCTTTGTCGGCGATCCATTCCTGCAGGCCGGGCATATAGATAGTGATGTCTTCGTATCCCAGTCGCACCATCACATGCGCCACCGCTGCCGCAGCGATCCCGCTTCCGCAATAGAGCATCACTTTCTCATCCTTTGGCCATGGAAACTGCCCTTCCAGTTCTTCAAGCGGATAAAAACTGTCATCGATTGGGCTGACAAGGGACTTGCCGGGAATGTTGACAGCGCCGGGGATGTGCCCGGATAGACCAAGGACATTCTCGCGCCCCTCAAACTGTTCCACACTCAGAGCGTCGATCAAGGGGGTGCCGTTTTTCATGGCGGCTTTGACGTCGGTAATGTTGCAGAACATGTCAGGGCGTGGTTTTGCGGTCAGCTTTCCGGGCGGATAAGTAACCGGTTTGTCCGATACCGCACCGCCTGCATCGTCCCATGATACCCAGCCGCCATCCAATACGAACGCCTTGTCAAACCCGATCCAGCGCAACATCCACCAGACCCGCGTTGCCCATTGTAAGGCAGCGTCGTCATACAAAATCACACGGGCACCTTCATACACGCCCAGCCGCGCCATAGCGTCGGCAAAGTCCTGAGGGTCCGGTATCGTATTGCGAAATCGGCTCTTCTCTCCGGTAAAGCCTTCCTGCGTGAAATCGGCGTGGCGGCTACCGACGATATGTTCCTCTACCCAATGTCCGTGGGCAGAGGTTGTCAGGTACATTGCATCAGATTCAGACCAATCGGAAAAATTAGTGCAATCAATAATTACAAGATCCGGATCATTCAGATGTTCCTGTAGCCATTCCTGCGAAATAAGATGTTCCATTTTCTGCCCTTCCAATGCCCGCACAAATACAGGCGCGAAACCTAGAGCGAATTGTCAGTTGCAGCAAGCGGATCAGACACGCCGCAGGACCATGCGGGGGGACAAACGCAATAACAGCAATATTATGATAACGGCCAGATAGGCCAGCGCCTCGGGCTGCCAGACTTTGCCGATCATTGTGTAATGCACACCGCCCAGCAACACGGCACCGTAGACCAGCCTGTGTAGGCGTCGCCACCCGGCGGCACCCAGCTTGCGGATCGACTGATTGTTTGAGGTAATCGCCAAGGGCAAAAGAAGGGTAAAGCCCGCCATACCAACCGTAATATACGGACGTTTCAGGATGTCAGTCCAAATCTGGCCTAGGATTTGCACGTCCAGTACCAGCCACACCAACAAGTGCAGGAATATATAGAAAAACCCAACCAGGCCGATAGCCCGGCGGAATTTGTGCAGGTTCACCCCGGTCAACTTACGCATCGGTGTTATCGCCAACCCAAAAATCAGCACCTGCAATCCGAGTTTGCCGACCTCATGTTCCAGAGCTTTGACCGGATCAACCCCCAGCCCACCAGTCAGCGCCTGCCAGAACAGCCAGACAGGTGGCAGCAAGCCAACCACATAAACCAACCATGCGGGCACATGGCGAAGGTAGGTGTTAATTTTGTTTGAGGCACTCATGCGCAACAATCTTTGCCTTCCTGAATGGGTGGGCACGGCACATCCCCGTAGGAACAATAAACGCAGCAATCGCCAGGCTTCGGCCTCAGCACCACACCGCAGCCTTTACAATCGTAAAAGAACTGGCAGGCATCTGTTGGCATTTCCTCGGCAACTGAATGGCCACATTCAGGGCAGGTTATGTTCGAGGTCAGGTTGACCATTTTTTAGTAATCCTTCGACAGGTCCATCCCGTCATAGAGATGCGCCACATGTTCACCATATCCATTGAACATCAGCGTGTCTTTGCGGCGGGCGAAAATCCCTCCACCAATAGGACGTTCGGTGGCCTGAGACCAGCGCGGGTGGCTGACATTGGGGTTCACATTGGCCATGAAGCCATATTCTCCGGGCTGGAGCGAATTCCAAGTGGTTGGTGGCTGCTCATCCGTCAGGGTGATGCTGACAATGGATTTCAGAGATTTGAAACCGTATTTCCAAGGAACCACCAGCCGGATCGGTGCGCCGTTTTGCTTGGGCATTTCCTCTCCATATATACCAGTGGCCAGCATCGTCAGCGGATGCATCGCCTCGTCAATGCGCAGACCTTCGCGAGATGGCCAGTTAAAGCGGCCCTTTTGCTGTTCGATCATTTCCTCTGGCCGTACCAGAGTTTCAAAGGCCACGAATTTGGCGCCGGGTTGAACCCCGACCTGATCAAGTAACTGATTGAGCTCAAAACCAACCCATGGCACCACCATTGACCATGCCTCAACGCAGCGCATGCGGTAAATACGTTCTTCAATCGCCTTACCTTTGAGGATATCCGCCAGATCATAGGTGCCGGGTCGTTCGACCATGCCGCTGATTTCGATGGCCCACGGGTCCACTGTCAGTCGGTGGGCATTTTTAGGCGCATCATCTTTGCCAAACCCGAACTCGTAGAAATTCGTATAGCTGGAAATTTCTTCCAGAGTGTTTGGTGTTTCATCGGTGTCGTATTTTCCCAGCGCAAAAGCCGTACTGGGCAGCGCTACACCTGCCAAAGCAGCCCCAGCCCCCGCCGCCATAACTTCGCGCCTGTTCAGGTAATCGGCTTTCTGGGTGATTTCGGAATATTTATGGTCATTTTTGAAGGGCATCGCGCAATCTCCTTGTCCGCACATGTTGACCTATGGCGCAGCACTAATAAAGACAAAGCAATTTGGATCACGAAGTTGTTGGCAGTTTGAAATGATTGAGCTTGGCCACCTCGGGCAGCATTAACCTGTGAAGCGAGCCAATTGCCCGTCGGGTTCCCGAAATACTGGAATACTGGAATACTGGAATACTGGAATACTGGAATACTGGAATACTGGTTTTTTCTCAGACCTTTGGCAAGGCGCATATACTCAAGGTTCTTCTCGGCCTCTATTGAGTTATATACAGGTTCAGATAGGGTGCCCTACATGAAAAAATTCCCCAGCAAAAACGAGATTATCGGATGGATTTCCGACAATCCCACAAAAACCTCCAAACGCGATATTGCCCGTGCATTTGGCGTCAAGGGTGCGGCGCGCATCGACCTTAAACGTCTGCTGCGCGAACTTGAAGATGAGGGACACCTTGCCAAGCGCAACAAGACTTATCGGGACCCTGACAAGCTGCCACCTGTTTCAGTGTTGGAGGTCACGGCCCCTGACCCCGACGGTGACCTGTTTGCCAAACCGATGGAGTGGCAGGGCGAAGGGCCAGAGCCGCGCATTCTTTATCTGCCAAAGTCCAGTGACCCGGCATTGAAACAAGGCGACCGCATCCTTGCCCGTCTGACTGAAATCGACGGTGAAGCGCATCAATACGAAGCCCGGCTAATCCGCCGCATCGGCACCAACCCGATCCGCATCCTTGGGGTTTATCGCAAAGGGTCAGAAGGTGGACGCATAACGCCGATCGACAAAGGCCAGGATAAGGAATGGCAAGTACCTGCCGGGGCGGATGACGGTGCCAAAGACGGCGAGTTGGTCGAAGCGCAGCAAAGTGGGCCGCGTTCTCGGATGGGCCTGCCGAAAGCGCGCATTGTTGCGCGTTTGGGCGACCCAAGCGCACCGCGTGCCGTGTCCCTGATCGCCATTCACCAGCACAATATTCCCGACGCTTTCCCCGACGAGGTTATCCGCGAGGCTGACGCCGCCCATCCTGCTGGCTTAGGCAAGCGTGAGAATTTGCGCGACCTGCCCTTAATCACCATTGACCCCTATGACGCACGCGACCATGACGACGCCATATTTGCCCATGCGGATGATGACCCAATGAATCCCGGCGGCCATATTGTCTGGGTCGCTATTGCGGATGTCGCCCATTATGTCACGCCGGGCTCGGCGCTGGATCACGAGGCGCGCAACCGTGGCAATTCCACCTATTTCCCAGACCGGGTCGTGCCTATGCTTCCGGACCGCCTATCAGGCGACCTCTGCTCGTTACACCAAGGGGTTGAGCGGGCGTGTATGGCGGTGCGCATGGTTCTTAATGCACGCGGCAAAAAACTTTCACACCGATTCACCCGTGGGCTGATGAAATCCCATGCCACGCTGAATTACCTTGAAGTGCAGCAGGCTGTTGACGGAAACCCCAACGAAAAATGTACGCCGTTTCTGGAACCCATCCTGACCCCGCTTTACGCCGCCTACGAGGCCACCAAACATGCCCGCGGCGAACGGCAGCCACTTGATCTCGACCTGCCAGAGCGCAAGATTATCCTGTCGGACGAAGGCAAAGTGCAGTCGGTCAATTTTGCCGAGCGTTTCGATGCGCACAGACTGGTTGAGGAATTCATGATCCTCGCCAATGTGGCCGCCGCCGAGGAGCTGAACAGGTTGAAACAACCGCTGTTGTTCAGGGTGCATGAGGAACCCAGCCCGGAAAAACTCGATGCGCTGCGCGAGGTGGCGCAAGCCTCGGGGTTCACCTTGGCAAAGGGGCAAGTTCTGCAGACCCGTCATCTGAACGCGCTTCTGGCGCAAGCCGAAAATTCCGAGTTTGATGAGTTGGTGAACATCTCGACCCTGCGCTCTATGCAGCAGGCCTATTACAACCCCGAGAACTTTGGCCATTTCGGGTTGGCATTAAAGAACTATGCCCACTTCACTTCACCAATCCGCCGGTATTCCGACCTGATCGTGCACCGTGCCCTGATCGCCGGCCATGGCTGGGGGAAAGATGGTTTGTCACCGCAGGACATCGATCAGCTTGAGGCCACCTCTCAGCATATTTCCGATACCGAACGCCGTTCCATGATGGCGGAGCGCGACACCTCTGACCGATATCTCGCCGCCTATCTGTCCGAACGTGTCGGCAATGAATTTACCGGGCGGATCGCCGGGATCGCCAAATTCGGTGCGTTTGTAAAACTGGATGAAACCGGAGCGGACGGGTTGGTGCCAATCTCATCCATCGGCGCCGAGTATTTTCACTTTGACCGCGATGCGCAGACGATCAGGGGCGAAAAAACCGGCCTTACCCTGTCCCTGGGTCTGCCAGTTACGGTGCGCCTTTCTGAGGCAACGCCGGTGACGGGTGGGCTGACGCTGGAATTGCTTAGTATAGACGGCAAATCCCTGCCTCGATCCAGCCGAAATACGTCCTCGCGCTCGGGCGGCCGCAAGGCTGCGCGTTCGCGGCACAACGCTGCAAAAATCAAAAAGAAAGTACGCCGAAGCCGCCGCTAGTGCTGCCGATCACGGTTTCGTTACCATATCACGTAAAAAATGACTTATGGTGAGAGTTGGGATGCGCCTTTTGAGTTCAATTATTTATGGTAAAACAAAATTCGAGTGACGATTTCCAGAAGTTTTTAGCCGGGCTGAGGGCCCGCATTGTCAGACACGGCATCTCGCCGAAGATATTTGACAATGCGACCCAGAAGTTAGCATTCCTGCCTGACGTTCTGGAAAAGGAAACAAATCAGGGCGAGTTCACCCTGTCCCTGAAAACTTACATGGATCGGGTTCTATCCCCGAAACGAATTCGCAAAGGCCGCACTGCCTACAAAGACCGGCGTGCTTTGTTTAACCAGATCGAAACCGAATTCGGCGTGGAAGCGCAAATTGTTGCCGCGGTATGGGGGGCCGAAACGGACTTTGGCCGCGAGCGCGGAAATACCCCGGTTCTTGCTGCCCTGATGACTCTCACCTGGAAGGGCAGACGTACAGCTTTGTTCGAACAAGAGGCGATTGCAGCCCTGAATATCGTTCAGCAAAAACGGGTGATGCCCGATGACCTAACCGGATCGTGGGCAGGTGCCATGGGCCATTGCCAGTTCATGCCTTCGTCTTACTTAAAGTATGCCGTTGACTTGGACGGAGACGGGCACAGCGATATCTGGGGGAAATCCCCGGATGACAGCCTTGCTTCCATCGCCAACTATCTGGCTCGACACGGCTGGCAGAGCGGCGCACCCTGGGGGGTTGAAGTTACCCTGCCGGATGGGTTTGACCTTGCGCAGTCCGGTCTGGACCAAGCCCTTCCTCTTTCTGAATGGCTGACGCAGGGCATTACTTTGACAGATGGCAGCAAACCAGCGGATTACGGCGCGGCCTCCCTTTTGTTACCATGCGGGGTTGAAGGCCCGGCATTTCTGGCATTCGCTAATTTCAAAGTCCTGATGCTCTACAATAACTCCGTTTTTTACGCCCTGTCCGTAGCGATGTTGTCGGAACAAATTGCGGTTGAAAAAAAGTCCGGAATTCTGTGGCCCGATCTGCAACCGCTGAACCGCTTGCAGATGACGCAATTGCAGACTTGTCTGACAGAAAAGGGGTTTGACGCTGGCAAGGCGGATGGCCTGATTGGCCCAGATACCATCGCCGCCATCCGATCGTATCAAAGGAAAGCCGGACTTCCCGCTGACGGGTATCCCGGCATGACCTTGTTCAAACAGTTGTGTGGGACATAAGAAAAGGTTCTGACGGGTGGTTTGGGCGCAAAACAATTAACCGTGAAAAGGACAGGCCTTATACCTGTACCAACACCTCAAGCGCGTCTGGCTCAAGCCCTTCCAGCGACGGGCGCACCATCTGAGCGGTGCTGAAATCCTGATCGTCGGTGTAAATCGACGGGGTTACAACAACTGGCAGATCAGCGCCGCGTGCGGAGTGCACACCATTCAGGCTGTCTTCAAAGGCGACACAAACATCAGGGCCCAGCTCTAGGCGTTCCAGTGACAGGTTGAAGACATCGGGTGCGGGCTTTTTGGCCTTAACCTGATCGCCTGCTGCGATGACATCGAAAATCTCTTCGGCAGGTTTCCCCCAGCAGCATTGCGCCAGCGCCTCGACATTCGGTGTATTGGTGGTTGTCGCCACCGCAATGCGCAAACCGGCAGCCCACCCAGCCTTGATCAGGGCATCGACACCGGGCCGCAATTCCAGCTCACCCCGCGCAAGGATTTCGCCGTAAATGGCGGTCTTCTCTTTGTGCATTTCAGCAATCTCTTTGTCGCTGAGACGTCTCGCACCGTCCGGCAAGTTCGCTTGGTGCGCCCGCATCCGTTCCTTGCCACCAGTGGTTTTTAACAGCTGGCGATAATCCTGCATGGACCAGTTCCAGTCCAGACCGTGACGCGCGAACACTTCGTTGAAAGCCGCGCGGTGGGCTTCCTCGGTTTCCGCAAGGGTACCGTCTACATCAAAAATCAACGCCTTTAGTTTCATCGCTCCGGGGCCTCACAAACGGTGCGTCTGAACAATTTCACCGAATTTGGTGAATGAATCGAAAGTATAAGCATAGGGCAGATCCGCGACTGCAACTTTGCGGTAGCCTTCGGTGAAAAGCGCAAAAGGCACACGCGCCCGGTCGGCGGTCTCGGCGTCGACTTCGCTGTCACCAACATAGAGCCGCTGGCCATCCCCAAGAGCTTCGAACGCTGCAATCAGAGGCGCCGGGTCAGGCTTTTTCACAGGCAATGTGTCGCCGCCTATGATGACGTCGAAAAGATCAGTTATCCCAAAGAGATCAAGAATGGCGCGGGTGGGTGCCTCCGGCTTGTTGGTACAAATGCCGATCTGGTGCCCATCCGCTTTCAGCGCAGGCAGCAACGGCTCAATACCTTCATAGAGTATCGATAGGGTTGCCGGGTCTTTGGCGTAATAGTCAAGCATGGCCTGCGTCATGCGCGCATGCTCTTTCATGTCCAGATCACGCGCACGTATCACCCGTTCAACTAATTTTGGAATACCGTTGCCGATAAACGAGGTCACGGTTTCCAGATCGAGAGGCTCTGCCTCTGCATCCGCCAGAATATGATTTGCGGCGGCGTGTATGTCGGGCGCTGAATGGATCAGCGTGCCATCAAGGTCAAAAACAATATTTGTCATGCGTCTGCCTTCCATTTGATTGAACAACCCATTGACGGGATCTGTTCTTTTGGCCCCTGACCGGTTTCCGCAACCTGCTTCATGGCTTCAAAAAGGTCACGCCGCAGATCTGCTGGTCCGGCCTCTTTACGTGACGCATCCAAGCGGCCGCGATACTGCAGCTTGCCGTCTGCGTTATAGCCAAAGAAGTCAGGGGTGCAGACTGCATCATATGCACGCGCCATTTCTTGGCTTTCGTCATAGAGATAGGGGAAAGGAAAGTGCATTTCGGTTGCCAGTTCAGCCATCTTTTCGGGGCTGTCCTGTGGATAGGTTTCGACATCATTCGAACTGATCGCCACAACGCCTATGCCCAATCCGGCAAGCTCTTTCGCGTCACGAATAATCCGGTCAAGCACGGCCAGCACGTAAGGGCAATGGTTGCAGATAAACATGACCAGTGTGCCATTGGTGCCCGCTACATCGCCAAATGTATGGGTTTTCCCATCGGTACCGGGCAGATCAAATTCCGGCGCCTCAAGACCAAAGTCACAGACGGGAGGGATTGCAGCCATATCGTGTCCTTTCCTGTATTCGCGTTCAAGGATCAGAGCAGGCCCGGCCTCACCCGAACCCGGTCTGTGGAATTCTCAGCTTATTTTACGGCAGCCTCACCAGCGGCGCGGATCGCGCGGATGTTCTCGCCGTATGGTGCCGGGTTCTCGACCGAGCCACCGCGGAAAACAGCCGAACCAGCAACGAAGCAGTCGGCGCCGGCGGCGGCCAGCGCACCGACAGTGTTCGGGTCAACACCACCGTCAACCTGAATGTGGATCTCACGATCCCCGATCATCTCGCGAACCTGTGCCACTTTATCAACGGCCGAGTGGATGAATTTCTGCCCGCCAAAGCCGGGGTTAACGCTCATCACCAGAACCATGTCGCACAATTCAAGCAGATATTCGATGGCGGATGCCGGCGTGCCGGGGTTTAGGGCGATCCCTGCTTTGGCACCGGTTGCGCGAATTGCCTGCAGCGTGCGGTGCGGATGCGGACCAGCCTCAAAGTGCGCCACGATCATGTCGGCGCCTGCATCGGCGTAGGCCTGAATATAGGGGTCTACCGGCGCGATCATCAGATGCACGTCCATGAAGGTTTTCACATGCGGGCGAAACGCTGCGACAGCGGGCGGGCCGAAGGTCAGGTTCGGCACAAAATGCCCATCCATCACATCTACATGCACCCAGTCGCATCCCTGCGCCTCAATGGCCTGAATCTCTTCACCAAAATTGGCGAAATCGGCGGAAAGGATCGACGGGGCGATCTTGATAGAACGGTCAAAGGACATGTGCTGTCTCCTTACTTGAGGCAGGATGCAAAACGGTGCGCATCCCAATTTCCTTACGAGGACTCGTCGGTCTTCAATACTTCACGCCGTATGAGGTAGTCGGCTTCTACACGCGCTTTGCGCCATATATCCAGCAAACACCTGGGCCGATTTCGCCAAATACGCTTACTGATGTTACTTTCGGCACTAATAATCTCTTCCTCTTTCATGCTTGGATGTGCATAAAGATCGGAACGGTCCAGTTCTCTTCTCCTATCGAAAAGTATGGGCTTGCCGGTGGTGGTGGTCCAGACCACCACCGGCGTCACTTTCTTCAGACTTTCGGATCAAGGCTACCGTCGGCATAGCGTTTTGCCATGTCGTCAATGTCGATCACCTTGATTTTCGAGGCATTGCCGGCAGTGCCGAAACGCTCAAACCGGTCTTTGACCAGTTTAGCCATTTCATCCATCGCCGGGATCATGAATTTGCGCGGATCAAACTGTGCCGGATCTTCCTGCGCCACTTTTCGGAACTGGCCGGTCAGAGCCATGCGGTTATCGGTGTCAATATTAACCTTGCGCACACCTGACTTGATGCCCTTTTCGATCTCTTCGACCGGTACGCCGTAGGTCTGATCCATTTCGCCGCCATATTCATTGATCAGGTCCTGCAAATATTGCGGGACTGAGCTTGAGCCATGCATCACCAGATGCACGTCGGGGATCTTGGCGTGAATAGCCTCGATCTGGCTGATCGCCAGCGTTTCACCTGTGGGCTTTGAGCTGAACTTGTAAGCGCCGTGGCTGGTACCACAGGCAATGGCCAGTGCATCAACTTTGGTTTTCTTGACAAAGTCCAACGCTTCGTCCGGGTCCGTCAGAAGCTGATCCATGCTCAGCTTACCTTCAGCGCCTGAGCCATCCTCTTTCGCCGCTTCGCCAGTTTCCAGAGATCCCAGAACACCAAGTTCACCTTCGACCGAAGCCCCAACCCAATGCGCCATACGCGCGACACGTTCAGTAATCTCAACGTTGTATTCGTACGAAGCTGGCGTTTTCATGTCCGCCTCAAGGCTGCCGTCCATCATCACCGAGGTGAAACCATGACGAATGGCGGACAGGCAAGTCTGTTCGTTGTTACCGTGGTCCTGATGCATACAGATCGGGATATGCGGAAACATCTCGGCCAGAGCCTGAATCATGTGGCGCAGCATGATGTCGCCCGCGTAGGAGCGCGCACCACGGCTGGCCTGCATGATAACCGGTGCGTCAACTGCAGCAGCGGCGTTCATGATCGCCAGCCCCTGTTCCATGTTGTTGATGTTAAAGGCAGGTACGCCGTAACTATTTTCGGCGGCGTGATCCAACAGCTGCCGCATGGTGATAAGTGCCATTTACGTGTCTCCTAGGTCAAAGATTTTGCGGCATTAACCACGGCATCAACCGTAATACCGAAATGTTCATAAAGCTCATCTGCCGGAGCCGAGGCGCCGAAGCCGCTCATGCCGACGAAGGCAGAGTTGGAACCCAAGAGCGGGCCCCAGCTTTGCTGAATAGCTGCCTCAACACCAACACGGGGCGCTGTGCCCAGTACGACGTCGCGGTATTCCTGGCTTTGCTCAGCAAAGGCTTCGAAACACGGTGCGGACACCACGGCTGCCTTAATGCCCTCGGCTGCCAGAGCTTCGGCGGCATTGACCGCAATCTCAACCTCTGACCCGGTGGCAATCAGGGTTACGTCGCGCCCGCCAGAAGTGTCGCGCAGAACATAGGCGCCTTTGGCAGTCATATTGGCTTCAACGTGGTCTGTACGCATGCAGGGCAAGCCCTGACGTGACAATGCCAATGCGGATGGGGTCGAAGTTTCACCCAATGCCGCCTGCCATGCCTCGGCCGTCTCGACGACATCCGCAGGGCGATAGACCTTCATGTTTGGAATGGCCCGCAGGGAAGCAATGACTTCCACCGGCTGGTGGGTCGGGCCATCTTCGCCCAAACCGATTGAATCGTGGGTCAGAACATGAATTGCCGGCACGCCCATCAATGCGCCCAGACGCATGGCCCCGCGCATATAATCCGCAAAGACTAGGAACGTACCGCCATAGGGAACAAAACCGCCATGCAGCCAGATACCGTTCATGATTGCGGCCATGCCATGCTCTCGCACACCGAAATAAACGTAGGATCCGCCGAAATTGTCTTTGGTGACAGTTTCCATGCCGCTGGTTTTCGTCAGGTTTGAACCTGTCAGGTCCGCAGAGCCACCAACGGTATTCGCCAGTGTAGCGTTCACAACCTCCAGCGCCATCTGGCTGGCTTTGCGGGTGGCAACCTTGGGCGCGTCGGCTGAAAGCTGTGCTTTATAAGCGTCAAATGCCGAGGCCAAAGCGCCCTGATCCGGACCTGCCTGAGCGGCCTCGAATGCGGCACGATCCGAAGAAGTTGCCAGGCGCCCTTCCCACGCTTCACGGGCAGCCTTGCCGCGTGCGGCAGCTGCATGCCAGGCGTCATAGACATCCTGCGGGATTTCAAAGGCCGGATGTTTCCAGCCAAGCGCCTCACGGGTCGCAGCAATTTCATCCGCGCCCAGGGGTGCGCCATGAGTAGAAGACGTGCCTTGTTTGTTTGGCGCACCAAAACCAATGATGGTCTTGCACGCAATCATCGAAGGCTTGTCGCCTGCCGCCTGAGCCGCTTCGATTGCCGCAGCAATCGCATCTTTGTCATGGCCATCTACTGACTGCACATGCCAGCCAGCCGCCTCAAAGCGCGCCTGCTGGTTTATCGAGGTGGAAACATCCGTTCCGCCATCAATGGTGATCGAGTTGTCGTCCCACATCACGATCAGTTTGCCCAGTCCCATATGCCCGGCGAAATCAATGGCTTCGTGGCTGATGCCTTCCATCAGACAACCATCACCGGCAATCACATAGGTATAGTGGTTGGTCAGGTCATCGCCGTAACGCGCATTTGACATACGTTCGGCCAGCGCCATGCCAACAGCAGTGGAAATCCCCTGCCCAAGCGGTCCGGTCGTAACCTCGATACCTTTGGCATGGCCATATTCCGGGTGACCCGCAGTGCGGTAGCCCATCTGGCGGAAATTGCGGATCTGATCCATATCCATATCGTCGTACCCAAGCAGGTGGTTGACGGCATAGACCAGCATCGAACCGTGGCCGGCGCTCATCACAAAACGATCGCGGTCGGCCCATTTGTCGGCGGACGGATCAATGTTGATGAACCGGTTGAACAAAACCGTTGCCACATCGGCCGCACCCATTGGCGCGCCGGGGTGGCCGGAATTGGCTGCCTGAACCGCATCCATCGCCAAAGCGCGGATCGCGTTTGCCATCATATCTTCGTTACTCATAATTCTGTCTCCTCAGGCGCGTTTGCTGTCGCTGACCAGACGATGGATCAGCGGTGTAAAAATAAGCTGCATGGCAATGTCCATTTTACCACCGGGGATAACAATGGAATTCGCCCGCGTCATCCAACTATCGTGGATCATGCTGGTGAGATAGGGGAAATCGATACCCCGTGGGTCAGCAAAGCGGATAACCACCAAGCTCTCGTCCGGAGTGGGAATAGAACGGGCGATAAAGGGGTTCGAGGTATCCACGACCGGTACGCGCTGAAAGTTGATATTCGTCTTGGAAAACTGCGGTGTGATGCATTTCACATAGGCATCCATCCGGCGCAAGATGACGTCTGTCACGGCCTCAGTCGTATACCCACGAACATCTTTGTCACGGTGCAGTTTCTGGATCCATTCGAGGTTCACAACCGGGACAACACCGATTTTCATGTCAGCGTATTTGGTCAGGTCGACCTCATCATTTTTGACCGCACCATGCAGACCTTCATAAAACAGAATGTCCGAACCTTCTTCGAAATCCTGCCATTCGGTGAAGTTCCCGGGGGCAACGCCGGTTTTTGCCGCTTCAGCGTCGTCATGCACATATGTTCGCGTTTTACCGCGGCCGGTTTCGCCGTACTCGCGAAATACTCGCTCAAGCTCGCCCAGTTCGTTTGCTTCATAGCTGAAATGGCTGAAACCGTGATTGCCAGCCTTATAGCGCTTTTCCAACTCGCTTTTCATGTCAACCCGGTTGAACCGGTGGAAGGCATCGCCTTCGATTGACACGGCTTTTACGCCTTCGCGACGGAAAATCTGATCAAATGTGTTTTTGACTGTCGAGGTGCCGGCCCCGGAAGAGCCGGTAACGGAAATGATCGGGTGCTTCTTGCTCATGATGTTTTCCTTGGGCTGTGTTTAGGCGCGGAACAGGCCGCGATTACCGAAAAGGGCGGAGACTTCGTCATCGGGCAGGTCCTGATAGGCCGCAACACGGTCTACCTTTTCACTGGTGCCAAAAACAAAGGGGGTTCGCGCGTGTAGCTCGTCGGCCTGCTGGCTCATGATACGGTCATGGCCATCCGTGGCTTTACCGCCAGCCTGCTCGATCAGAAAGGCAATCGGCGCACATTCGTAAACCATGCGCAAACGCCCCCGCTCGTAGGTAGGTCGGTCATCTCCGGGATAAAGGAAAATGCCGCCGCGCGTGATGATCCTGTGGGTTTCTGCCACCAGTGAGGCAACCCAGCGCATGTTGTAATTGCGCTCATGCGGGCCTTCCATGCCTTCCAGGCAATCGTCGATATAGGCACGGATGGCTTTCGGCCAGTGCCGGTAATTCGAGGCGTTGATGGCGAACTCTATGCTGGTTTCAGGGACCATCAGACGGTCCTCGGTCAGGATATATGTGCCTGTGTCGGGATCCAGAACATAGGATTGAACCCCGTCGCCGAAGGTCACGACCATGTTGGTCTGCGGACCGAAGATGATGTAGCCGCCCGAAAGCTGCTCCCCAACCGGGCGCAGGAAGGACGAATGAGGGTCGTCGGTGGCTTCGAAGATTGAAAAGATCGTACCGATCGAAACATTAACGTCGATATTTGAGGATCCGTCCAGCGGGTCGATTGCCAGAGCGTATTTGCCGTCCGTGTCGATCTCGACAACATCGTCCTGCTCTTCGGACGCATAATACTTGATACCTGTGCCTTTCAGCGCCGCGGCAAATGCATCATCCGCCAGCAGGTCCAAAGCCTTCTGCTGGTCACCACCGGTGTTTTCACCTACCGCGGCCGCCAGAGAGCCACCCAACGCGCCGCGTTTGATCGTACGGCACAATTCCGCACCAACGACGGCTAGTGCCTCCATGATGCCTTGCAGTTCATCTGGGATACGGGATTTGTCCGGTATACATGCAGTTTTTGCAGTCATTGATTCCCCCCAACACGCGACATGCGCCAGAAAACACTCTTGTATTCACATATCCAGATACTGTATAAAATTTAAAAAAGCAGAGTTGTGGAGTAAAAATAATTTAATATGAAGAGACCAGAAGCAATAACATTCAAGCAATTACGGGCACTTAGTGCGGTTGCTCAATTTGGCTCTATCACGAGGGCTGCTGAGGCAATTCACCTCACCCCCCCTGCGGTGCACACACAGCTTCGCCAACTTGCCACCCATATGGAGACCGAGATTCTGCGGCGTGGTGACGCAGGACGCATGGAATTGACGGATGAAGGGCAACTGGTTCTGGAGGCCGCCGGGCGCATTGAGGCGGAACTGGATAATTGCCTGCGTTCAGTTTCAGCCCTTCGCGATGGTAATACGGGTCTGGTGCGTCTAGGCGTTGTGTCCACCGGAAAATATTTCGCTCCGGCGCTGGTGGCACACCTGAAAGATGAGTTTCCCGACATAAAAGTCGAACTTACAATTGGCAACCGCGGACAGATCATTACCGCACTGGATAATCGCCAAATCCAACTGGCAATTATGGGACGCCCACCACGCATTCCCGCAAATGATGCCGAAGTGCTCGGCCCGCATCCACATGTCTTTATTGCGCCGCCCGATCACCCGCTGGTTAAAGGTTCAAAGGTGACCGCGCAGGACTTGCTGGATGAAACCATTATCGAGCGTGAAATCGGCTCGGGTACGCGTATCTTGTTGACGCGCTTTATGGACCGCATAGGCCAGGGTGCCTCTTATGAGACCATGTCGATGGGATCTAATGAGACCATCAAACAGGCGGTAATCGCCGGGTTGGGCATCGCCCTGATCTCGCAGCATACGGTTTGTGAGGAATTGCATAACAGGCGGCTGGTCACACTGGATATGCCCGGCCTGCCAATCGAACGCTCATGGTACCTGCTTGCCCGAACCGATACCAAACTAAGCGCTGCTGCAGAAAAGATAAAGGCTCATATCTCTGACATGAAAGGGTCGTTTTTGCCACGGGCAAATGAAAGGGCCCGGTAGGGATCAGGCGGCCGCCACACTGACCCAAACCTAAAAGCTGCAAGCTCTAGATCTTACAGACCAACAAGACCGCATCACCGTCCGCGTAGGGCAGGCATGCATGAGGCACCAAAGCACGGCGATCCAACTCTTGGTATCCCAAACGCTGATAAAACCGTATTGCTCCGGTATTCTGTTCAAAACAGATCAGGCTGATGCGTGGCAAAGCCAGCTCCCGCGCGCGCCCTGTCACCGCCTGCATCAAAGCTTTGCCCACGCCTTTGTCCCTGTAGGATTCGCTGACCGCTATCCCGACAAATACAAGCTGCCACTATCCTCAAGCTCACTATATGGTTTCAGTACCGGGTCACTTTCCGGTGCGTCGTCCGGGGCCGTCACCATCGTATAACTATGCGCCATTCCGGCAAGTTTGCCGTCCAGTTCAGCAATCAGGCAATTCTTATACGAAAATACTACATTTTCGCGCGCGTATCGGCGTGTCCCTGTTTCAAGGATACTTTCACCGGGCAAAGCAACCTTATCCCAGATATATTCAGCCAACCCATCTGATGAGGTCAGGAATAGCCGGGCGATATCGCCACTGTCTTCTTTGCACGCGGGCCGAATACGTATCAGGGTTCGTCCCTCCCGTTCGTGGGATGATACCGTCAAGTATCCACCCCCGCTGGATCAGGGGGATGGTGCATCAGAAATTGGACAATCCGTGTAAGAGTTTCGCCGGGTTGTTCCAGATGAGGTGAATGACGGCAATCCTCGAGGATTGCCTGCTCAAAAGGGCTGTTGATCCGGGTCGCGATCTCATCGATCTGGGCCAGAGTGCCATATTGATCCTGACGCCCCTGAACGGCCAGCACCGGAACTTTGATCGTATCGATCACATCGGCGACGTTCCACGCCTCATAGTCAGGGTCCAGCCAACAATCATTCCAACCCCAAAAGCAATTGTCCGGATCGCGGTGGTATCTGGCCATGCGATCGCGCAGATCGGATGTCTCATAGGCCACTTTCGCCTCCGCAATGGCGGCCAGTCCCATGGGCTCGGTAAAGAAATGCGGGGCGATCACTACCAGGCCGTGCAGCCGGTCATCAGGCACGATACCGGCATAGATGGCCGCAATGGTCGCCCCATCGCTATGGCCCAGCAAAACACAATTTTTTATCCCGATATGGTCGAGAACCAAGGGTAAAACATCCTGCGCCTGACGCGTGGCGTGATCAAGCGGTCTGGGCAAGGGTGCCGGGTCTGATTGCCCGTGCCCTGCGCGCGAATAGACAAAGACGCCATAGCCTGTTTCGGTTGCAAGCTTCTCGGGGAAATCCTTCCACAGACCAACACTGCCCAACCCTTCATGCAGCATGACGATCGTTGGCGTCTGCGCCGGATCAGGCCCGTAACAGGCATATTCAAGCGCGCAGTCACGGACCAGCAGCTTGCCGGTCGCGGCATCCGTCCAGGTGAAATCTGCCATATCGTGATGTGCTCCGGTTAATCCTGCCCACAAATTAGGCGCGAAGACGGCGATGCAGCAATATAAAACTCAGATCGGGGGCGTTAACTTGTCTCTGAGCAGCGCCATGGGGTGCGCACGCAGGGTCAGGCGCATGGCAACATAATCTTCCACCACCTCTTCGCCCAGGCTCATTTCGGGCAGGGTGACCGGCGCCTCAAAGATACCCTCGCCATCCATATCGGTCGCAAAAAGCGGCAGTGGTGCATCGCCGGTGATCGCTTTTGCCTGCCACAGGGCTTCGCGACGGTTGAGGCCCAGCGCCGCGAAGGCATCCGCCTCGGCCAGCCGGGCCAACAGGCGCGGCGGCGTGCCGGCACGCCGCCAGACATCCTCAGCGCTCAGATACCCGTTGCCGCGCGCAGCGGCGATCCAGCCCGCCTCATCCTCGCCAAACCCTTTGAGTTGGCGAAAGCCAAGGCGCAGCGCCAGCCCGCCTTTTCCGTCTGCCTCCATCACATTATCCCAGCTGCTGGCATTGATGCAGATCGGGCGCACCTCGACGCCATGTTCGCGGGCATCACGCACCAGCTGGGCGGGGGCGTAAAACCCCATCGGTTGTGAATTGAGGATGGCACAGGCGAAAATGCCGGGATGGTGGTGTTTGAGCCAAGCCGAGGCATAGACCAGCAGTGCAAAACTGGCCGCATGACTTTCGGGAAAGCCGTAAGAGCCGAAGCCCTCGATCTGGCTGAAACACCTTTCAGCAAAGTCGGCCTCATAGCCGTTTGCCTGCATGCCGCGCAGGAAGCGCGTACGAAATTCACTGACATTGCCATGCTTTTTGAACGTCGCAAGTGACCGGCGCAGGCGGTCGGCCTCGTCCCCCGAAAACCCGGCCCCGATAATGGCGATCTGCATGGCCTGTTCCTGAAACAACGGCACGCCAAGGGTTTTGCCCAGCACATCGCCCAGATCATCCGACGGCAGGGTCACCGGCTCTTCGCCGTTCCTGCGCCTGATAAACGGATGCACCATATCGCCCTGAATGGGGCCGGGGCGAATAATGGCGACCTGAATGACAAGGTCATAAAAGTGGCGCGGCTTCATGCGGGGCAGGAAATTCATCTGGGCGCGACTTTCGACCTGAAAAACCCCCAAGCTGTCCGCTTTGCACAGCATGTCATAAACGCGCGCATCTTCGGGCGGCAGGCTGGACAGGGTGTAATCAAGCTGCAGATGGCCGTGCATCAGGTCAAAGGCCTTGCGGATGCAGGTCAGCATGCCCAGCGCCAGCACATCGACCTTGAGGATACCAAGCGCGTCGATATCATCCTTGTCCCAACAAATGACGGTGCGGTCTTCCATCGTGGCATTTTCCACCGGCACCAGCTCATCCAGCCGCCCCTCGGTGATAATGAAGCCGCCGACATGCTGGCTCAGGTGACGTGGAAATCCCTGAATTTCGTCGCATAGCTCCATGACCAGCTGCAGGCGCTGATCATTGGGGTCGAGCCCGATCTCGCGCATGCGGTCCTCGCGCAGCCCACCGCCGCCCCAGCCCCAGATCTGACTGGACATGGAGCTGATCGTGTCTTCAGAAAGTCCCATGGCGCGGCCCACTTCACGAATGGCACGTTTGCCGCGATAATGGATCACGGTGGCGCAGAGCCCGGCACGGTGGCGGCCATAGCGCGCATAGATATGCTGGATCACCTCTTCGCGCCGCTCATGTTCAAAATCGACGTCAATATCTGGCGGCTCATCGCGAGCCTCGGAGACAAAACGCTCAAACACCATGGTGCCGATCTCGGGCGAGACAGATGTCACGCCCAACGCATAACACACCACCGAATTGGCGGCCGAACCGCGCCCCTGACACAGGATACCACGCCCACGTGCAAAGGCGACAATGTCATTGACGGTCAGAAAATAGGGCGCATAGCCCAGCTTGTTAATCAGCCGCAATTCATGGGCCATCATATCTTCGACCCGCTGGCTGGCCCCGTCCGGGTAACGCTGGCGCAAACCTTTGCGCGCCAACCGGGTCAAACGTTCCTGCGGGGTTTCATCCCCGGAAATTTCCGACGGGTATTCATAGCGCAACTCATCAAGGGAAAATGTGCAGCGCGCAGTAATCTCGCCGCTGCGATGCACTGCGGCCTCATGCCCCTGAAACAGCCGCAACATCTCGGCCTCTGAACGCAGACGCTTTTCGGCGTTGGGTTGGGCGCGGCGGCCAAGATTGTCAACCTTGATGCCCTCGCGGATGGCGGTCAGCACGTCAAGCAACCGGCGACGGCGGCTGTGATGCATGACCGGCGCGGCACTGGCGACGGTGGGAATGTCCAGCCGTGCTGCCAGTGCGGCCAGCCGGTCGAAATGTGCACTGTCACGGCCATTATAGACCGGCGCCATCAACAGAGATACCTGCCCGGGGAAGCGGCGCGTCAGCCGTTTCGCCTGCCCAAACCAGCTATCCGCGCCGCGCAGCCCCCGGCCCGTTTGCGGCGGCGGTATCAGCAGCATCTCGCACCCCGCACCCCATTCCAGCACGTCGCCAAGGCGCAAAAGGCAGTCCCCTTTCTCGGCCCGTCTGCGCCCCAAGGTCAGCAGCCGCGACAACCGCCCCCAGGCCGCCCGGTCCCGGGGCAGAACGGTCAAGGCAAAGCCGTCCTCAAGCACCAGGCGCGCGGCAGGGATCAGCCTTGGAACAGTGGTAATGTCCAGCGATGGCGGGCCTGTCATTCCCTTGGGCATTGGTGGTCCAACCGGGCCGTGCTGCGCCTCAAATTCCTGCCGGAGCCGCACCGAGCGCGCCACTTCACGCGCCGCCACATGGGCACGCACGATCCCGGCAACCGAATTCACATCAGCAATCGCCAGCGCCTGCATCCCCATCAGCCCGGCACGTTCGACATATTCCTCAGCATGAGAACCACCGGTGAGGAAAGTAAAGTTCGAGGTGATGCAAAGCTCAGCGAAGGCCATCAGAGCACCGTTCGCGAAGAAGCAGGCTTAAATCAAGGGCGCGCAAGCCCGGAGAGAGGGGAGAATCCATCATGCTACCCGTCAGTATATTCACGTTTTGTTCTTATGTGGAGTCCTATTAGTCATCCAGGAAGCAAAGTGGTCGAAAATGGTATCAGGGGGTACCCGGCAGGTCAGCCAAAGTATCTACGTCATCCAATGTCTGGATCAGAGAATAAGAACGCCCGGGAATGGTGGCGAGCGTATCTGAGAGTGCATATTCGCTGGACCAGCGTACCGGGGCAAACATGGAGTTGGGCACGGGGCGGTTGCGTTTCAGGCCGACCAGCCAGAAACCTCCGTCGCTGGCGGGGCCGAAAACGGCATCATTCTTGCCCAAAGCCCTGAAGGCAGAGCCGATTTGGGTGCGGGTAATGCCGGGAATGTCCGCGCCGATGATCAGAGTTGGGCCGGGGGGCAGCCTTTGGAATATCCGCCGCATCCGGGCACCGAGATCACCGGACCCTTGCGCAATGCGTGGGATATGCACAGGCCAGACCCGGCTGGTCAGGCCTTCGTGGGCCGGGGATACCGCAAGGATGGTTTGCCAGCGCGGGCTTTCGACACGCCTGAGAAGGTCGGCACTTTGGTGGCGAAACCACCATGCAGCCCGGGTCATTCCCAGCCCTGCCCCAAGACGGGTTTTCACCCGGCCCGGATGCGGCTCTTTCACCATGACAACCAAATGCGGTTGAAAACGATGGCTTAGCTCAGGCGAAATAGTCACGAATGATCCGGGTATATATCGCCTTGAGCTGGTGAATTTGCGCCACCGGCACACGTTCATCAACCGCATGCATGTGATGGCCGACAAGGCCAAACTCTACCACCGGGCAATGATCTTTGACAAAACGCGCATCCGAGGTGCCGCCGGAGGTTGACAGTTCAGGCGTCACACCGGTTTCGGCCGTGACAGCTTTGCTGACCAGATCAGACAGGGCACCCGGCGGGGTCAGGAAACTTTCCCCGGAAACCTTGAAGCTCATGGAAATATCAATACCAGTTTCGACCGCAACAATTGCTGCCTCGTCCTGCAACCATTTGGTGATACTTGCCGAGCTGTGATTGTTGTTGAAGCGAATATTGACAGTGGCTTTACAAATGGCCGGAATGACATTCGTAGCGGGATTACCGGTGTCTATGGTCGTAACCGCAAGGGTGGAGGGGTCAAAGTGTCCTGTACCCTGATCCATTTCATGCGCATCCAGACGCGCCATCAGGTGGGCCAGTGCCGGAACCGGGTTTTTGGCACGGTGGGGATAGGCGGCATGTCCTTGCACCCCGCGTGCCGTAAAAAAGGCTGACATTGATCCGCGCCTGCCGATCTTGATCATCTCACCCATTTTGTCCGGGCATGTCGGCTCGCCAACAAGACAGGCAGTCATTGCCTCGTTATTGGCGCCCATCCAGTCGAGAATTGCCGTCGTTCCATCAATCGCATCGCCTTCTTCATCCCCGGTAATGGTGATGACAATTGCACCATCCGGCGGAGCATCCTGCACAATGTCGATCGCCGCAGCGACAAAGGCGGCAACGCCCGACTTCATATCTGTCGCCCCTCGACCCCACAAAATACCGTCTTCTATGTCGCCCGAAAACGGTGGTTTGGTCCAACGTGCCTCATCCCCAACCGGCACCACATCGGTGTGGCCGTTGAAGCCAAACGATCTGTTGGCGCCCTGCCGACCCCAGCGGGCAAACAAGTTTGATACCTCACCGCGATCAACGCGGGTACAAATGAAGCCAGCATTACTGAGCAAATCCTCTAGCAAAACGAGCGCGCCACCTTCTTCAGGCGTCACTGAGGCACATTGGATCAGACGCTGTGTTAGCAAAACCGGGTCGGTATTTGTGGTCATCGCACACTCCTTTGTGCCCTGTTAGCGCGCCCGCCGCGGTGCTGCAATTGTGACTGTTGCGCGACAGGTCACACCCACCAAGTCTATTCTTCCCCTAAGGGCTTAACAAATCAGAGAAATTACGTCATTATACACTCAGAACAAAGACCTGAGGCAGGTCGGAGGCCGAAAAAGCGCGGCAAAGCGCAGGTCTCACGAGCGGTATGTAGAAAGAAACGCGGCCCTGAGCCGGCTGTTTTGCCGCCTGTATTCTGCCTGAGGAAGAGGTGGAGTGGCAAGGGACAGGCATGGTTGCGGCGTCTGAATTATCGACTAAAACCAGCGCAACTGGGTTCACTGGCAAGCTTAGGTGCTTGCCATGAGCTGGATCGGTCTTTACGGGCATAGCGTTTCGGCTTTTGATACCGCCGGTGTCTCGCACCAGTCACCCTATTTTTGTGATACCGAAGATGATGGCATCCTGCCCGTTGGCACCTTACTGATCGAGGCGGTCTTTACCGCCCAACCCCGCATGCCACAGCGCATTCTACGCTATGAGCATCGCGATGGCTGGCTGCGCAGTCTGTCGATTACCCTGACAGCCGAGGGCCGGCTTTCATTTGAAGTCCGTCAGGGAGAGGCGGTGTCAGAGGCGCATCTTGGCATAACTGTGCCCCCGCTCGAGACCAGATTGCGCATAAGTTACTCGTGGGATGCACCAGGCAGGCGGGCGATCCTGACCGTCAAGAACCTGGATCAGGAATTGATGTATCAGACCGAGGCAAAAGCCCCCCTGCCCTTGCCTTTGGGAGATGCACGCGAAATCATCCTGAACGGAGATGCGACCCGCGTTGACCGAAACACACGTTTTATGGCCGTGTCAGACAAAGTTGAACCGGTTGGACTTACACTTGGGGTCGTCAAGGGAACCCCGGTTGAAACCAGCTCTGGTCCGCAATTCATCGAACGCCTGCGGCTTGGGGACGAGGTGGTGACCATGTCAGGTGAGGTGAGCCGTGTAAGGTGGATCGTCCGGCGTGAAGTGCCAATGCTGGGCCGGTTCAGGCCGGTGCGTCTGCGTGCACCGTATTTTGGGCTGACCCGCGATATTTTGATAGCACCGGATACAAGGGTAGTGATAACCGGCACCGAAGCGGAATACCTGTTTGGTGAAAGCAATGTTCTGGTTGAGGCACGTCATTTGGTCGATGAAAGGTCCGCACGCCGTGAACGGGCGGAACGGGCGACGCTTTGGTATTATCACGTCTTGCTCGACCAGCACGAATGCATGAAATATGCCGGACTATGGGGCGAAAGCCTGTTTGTTGGCTCTATCGGGCGCAGCGCTGAAATGATTGCAACGACGGCTCTGGCTGACATGCCGACTACCGCGATCCCACGTCACACCCGGTTTGCTTTACCAATCTTGTCGAACTTTGAAGCGCGGACTTTGGCGCTATCCCTAAGCGCCTAAAGCTCGCCCAACGGCGTGAAGTAAGCCGTTTGGCTGGTCACAAACAACATTTGCCCCTGCCCGCTCTGTTTCATTTCCATAGCCCCATGTTACAGCGACCGACGGGATGCCCACGGCTTTAGCCGCATCATAATCATGGTGGCGGTCCCCGATCATGACGCATCCGGGCGCTGTTAGCCCAAGGTTTTCCAGCGCAAAGGCCAAAAGCTCGCCTTTGTCATTGCGTGTACCATCAAGTTCCGGTCCAAACTCCCGCGTCAGGAACCGTGCTAAACCGAAATGTGCGGTGATTAGGGTCGCATAGGCATGGGGTTTGGCAGTCGCCAGATAGAGCGTGTGACCGGCTTCTTTCAAAGCCGCAAGCGCATCGGGGATGCCTTCGTAGACGTGGTTTTCAAAAAGCCCGGTCTCGGTATACCGAGACCGGTAAAGGCTGAGCGCCTCGTGCGGGTCGCTTGCACCAAGCTTGGCGAAACTGTCAATCAGCGCCGGGCCAATCACCCAATCGAGATTGTCGGGTACCGCAATGCCCAATTCTGTTAACGCATAGGTGAAAGCGTTGCTGATCCCAAGCATGGGGTCCGTCAGGGTACCGTCGAGGTCAAGGAATACATGTGCCATGTCAGTTGTCGTATAGCGGAGTCATCTGGGCGATGATCACCGCATTCTCCTCTAGCGCACGTGCCATCAGCGCACGTTCTTCGTCGGGAATGTCGTGCCCTTCGGTAAGGCGTTCATCAAGGGTGCCGTATCCTGAAACATCCAGTGGTGCCAGCCCGGCCTGTTTCAGAACCACGACGGTTTCGCGCACCGCTTCGCCTTCGTCAACGCCGGAGGCATAACACACCATCGCCGCGCCGGTTGCCCCCTTGGGTAAGCCATCTTCGGCCTTGCGCCCCACATCAACCAGCAGGGTGTAAACCTGCTGGCGGGATTTCTTTTTGGTTTTCTCTGTCATACGCCGCCCATACGCCGGGCCGGCCTGCGGATCAAGGCCACATCAGGGCCTGCCTGTGAAATCTGCACTGACACTGCCTTTGAAACACCGCGGGAAAAACGGGTAGGTATCGGTGGCAAAATAGACATATTGGCCGTTCACCATGGCACCGTTGCATTCATCCAGATTGCCGCTGCCTGCCACATAGGTCCAGTCCTCGACATAAGTGCCGTCGTATGCCCCACCCGGCCCAGATGGGCGGGTGCCTGACTTCAGTTGCCAGGAAGAAACGGCCGAGGAACCGGCGTAGTGGATATCAAACCCATCGGCAGCATATCCAACCAAAGTACCCTCAAGTGACCCGGTGAAAGGATCAGACGGTGCATGGTAGTGATACAGGCCACGGTGATCCACATGGGCGTTTGCCGCATCCATCCCCAGAAGATGGGCCGCGCCCATCCCTTCGACCTTCCAGCCACTGGCCGGGTTGCGTGAAAATCCACCACGCCCGGTCGGGTCATAATATTCAGCCGTTGCCGGGCGGAAATATATGCCGGTCAGAGAGATGCCCGAAGCGTTGGTATCTTCGGTAATTCGACCGGAAATGCTGGGAGTAGCATCGACACAGACCCGGATATTCTGTTCGCTAAAAGAGTTTGGATTACCACGCGTCGGAAATTGACCGATGTCATGGTTTGGCGTGCCATTGGAAGTGATACACCGCTGATCACCCGACACTGAAATATTGACTTCGTTCTCATGGGCAAGCCCCGGACGCACCGCCAAGGCGATCAATATGAGAAATGATAAAAGTATCGCTCGTTTCATTGGAACCTCCTGTTTTTGTGTTCCAATGAAACGCGCGTTTTCGCAATTTCCGTCGCTGGCGCAATGCCTGCAAACTCCCAAAACCCTCTGAAGTAGGAAAACCCCGGTCTCTAAAAGCGCCCTGGCGGAAAACCAAAAAAACGTGTGAAAACAATTGAAAAACCCATTTGGCCAAGGGCAATTACGCGGGAGAACCACCCTTCACCAAGCGCCAGAGTTTCGTCAACAAGGACGGAAAATATGGGTTCGGCGCAGGCACAATCTAAAAAGGACACCCTGCAAAAGGAGAACGTTCAAACGTCCACGATTGCCCATTCCCCACTGTAACGCTGGGTGTCGGCTGTGTACCCGTGTTTACCGAATACAGCGCATAATTAATATTGGCGCCAAGCGCAGAAAATCAAACACTGATTAAGGGCCTTAATCCGGCTACGTTAGGGGCTGAGGTCTTGCTTTACCGCGACACGGACCATTTTCTTCGTGCTGGAACGCGTGGCTACCAACGTTTTAAGACGTCAGCAAATGGATTGCTTTAACGAGTTCCTCACGACGGGTCGGTTTCGCAATAACCGAATCGAAGCCTCTCAGAAGCCATTCACTCACCTGATGATCCATCGCGTGAGCGGTCAAAGCGATCGCAGGTGTCTCGGAATGCCCATTTTGGGTTTCAAGCTCTCTGATTTCCTCCAGAGCCGTTGCGCCATCCTTCTTTGGCATTGAAATGTCGAGCAGAAGCAAATCGAACTTGCCGGGGGACCACATATCAACGGCTTCCTGTCCATCCAGTGCCATTGTCATTTCGACGTTTTCCGGCTCAAGCATTGTTGAAAGCAGAAGACGATTCACTTCATTATCCTCAGCAGCGAGGATTTTTACCCCCCGGATACTTGGAGTCGTGACAGCCTGCTCCTCGGTGTGTTCGGATCCCTCAACGACTGGCAGCGGCAGAACCACTCGGAACGTCGTGCCATGGTCCGGAGTGCTGTCCACCGTGATTTCACCCCCAATTGTATCGACGATGCGTTTCACGATCGAAAGCCCAAGCCCGGTTCCGCCAAAGCGCCGGGTAATGGTCTCGTCGGCTTGCTGGTACTGATCGAAAATACGGGCGCTCTGCTCCGGTGACATTCCGATTCCGGTATCAGCCACTTCCAGAATAAGAGACTTGTCCCTGCTTTCCGAGATTTGAACAACAATTGAGCCTTCTGAGGTGAATTTGACGGCATTACTTACAAAGTTGTTTAAAATCTGGCGCACTCGATGGGGGTCGCCCAGCCGCATCTTTTCAGCACCAATTCCGACCATCAATTCAAACGAAATCCCTTTCCGTTCACATTGTTGGGACCAAAGGGATTCAATCTTTTTTCCCAATTCCACAGGGTTAAAAGCTGTTTCTTCAAGAGACAGCTGACCGGCTTCGATCTTAGCAATATCAAGCAAGTCAGAAAGGGTGGTCAAAAGTGCCTCCCCCGAATCCCTGATCGTTTTAACCATTTTTTCCTGATCTTGATCTAAGGTGCTTTCGTCCAGTATCTGCGATAAACCGATAATACCGTTAAGTGGCGTCCTCAGCTCGTGCGATGCCATTGCCAGAAAAGCAGATTTTGATTCGTTTGCAGAATGCGCCTTTTTCATCGCGCCCACGATATCGGTTACATCCGATCCGATGCCGCGGTAGCCTTTGAACTTGCCATCATCAGAAAATACCGGCGCGGCTTCAACCTTAATCCAGTGTTTACGGTTGTGCCCTAATTCCCCTTCCATTTCGAATATAAAACCTGCAATTGGCTGCCTCGCTGCAATTAGTTTTTGGAGTTTTTGCCAATTTTTTGCTGTGCTCTCCGTGGTGCTTCGGCCGAACAAATCTCTTCTGGTTTTTCCGATAAAATCAGAGGCTTTCATACCTATCGATAGCTCGATCCCTTCGGACATGAACGTAAACCGGCCACGACTATCCTGCTCCCAGAACCAGTCTGACGTAACCCCGGCAATATCAAGAATTCGCCGTTCGGCAAATTTTTGCGCTTCTTGCGCTTTCTTTGCTGCGATTTCAGCTTGCTTGCGCCCGATTACAAACGGACGAACGCCCCAGAAAAAAATTATTGGAGCGGAGATTGCCGTCAGCAAAACTGTATCGACCAAAGCAAAAATGACCGGGGATTGCTCGATAGCAGAAAGCAAATCTGGCGATATTGCCGAAAACGCCATCATGATTGCGCCCTCGACCAAGAAAATTACAACGGAAATTCGCAGAACTAAGGAAAGCATGGACATATTGAAGTAGGACTCTTGTGTCAGGATTTTCAACAAACTCAGCTTACCACTAACGCGAAGAAGTCTAGTAAAGTGACGTTTATATGTCGACTTAAATCCGGCATTTGCCGCTTAGGAGGCTTTTCGTACAAAAGGTATACGCATAGATTTTTGTTGGAGCGTGCGAGGGGACCGACAGAAATTTTCGACTGCTGTCATTGGTATTTAAATGCTGAGATTACGACGAATGGCTGGGATAGGGAGGCTGCGCCACAACATGTTTGATTAGCTGATATGACGCACCGCTATAGGCCGACTGGTCCGGTTGGGTTTTGGACAAGCAGGACATCACGGCGATGATGGCCGAACCCGTAAGCTAATCCGGTTGAATTCATCATCCCATGATTTCCGACAGATAGCAATTTGATCACTCTTGCAGGATCGCATTCTCCCAAGCGGTAAGAAAGCTATTCTTCTTGTACGCATCAAGGAAGATCAGCAATCCCGGACCAAGACGAATTCGCCGCAGACTATCTTGCTTTTCCGCCATGGTCGCCATCGAATTGTACAATTGCTCGCTGGGCTGGCCAGCACTATTCCAGGCTACTTGAAGTAAATAATCAACAAAAGGTTCGGCCAATGCTTTGTTTTGAGCATTCTTGGGGATCAGAACCGTTCGCATCATGACGGTTGTGAAATCCGACGGCAGCAAAACGCTGAACTGGGCCGTGTCTGCACGGGACAGGGCGTAACTGCCCAGTACGTTATAAGCGACCGCCAGTTTCCCAGTTGAGACATCATTGATCATGTCAGATGAGCAGCAATAGAGCTGCGCATCCAATGCCCCCATAACCTCAGTCAGGCGCCAGTAGACTTCCGAGGTTCGCGAATCCTGGGTCGCGAAAAGATAGCCAAGGCCCGATTGACGCAAGTCGTAGGTACCGATTTTCCCGTGAAACCGTTCCGGATGCTGTCGCAGGATCGAAATCAGATCCTGACGGGTCTGCGGCAAGGGCAAATCTGCGAATGCCTCTTTCGACAAAACGATCGCGGCGGGTTCCTGAGTGAATGCAAACAGGTCCTGCCGCCAACGTGCCCATTCCGGCAGCGCCTCGGTAGCTTGCGACGAATACGAGGCGGTGAAGCCATCATTGGCAAGCTTGGTCTGCAAATCCATGGCGCTGGAAATGGCGACATCAAAGGCGGCCCCCTCCTGACTAATAGCTTTCATGAGTTCAGATGAGCTGACCACAGTATAGTCAACGGATACATCCGTGTTTTCGGCCAAAAAGCCGGTAATAATTGGTTCAAACACCCGAACGTCCCCGGTGGAAATCACCCGTAACATGCTGGTATTTCCCTCAATACCAAACAAAACACGTTCTTCGACTTCGAACGCATCAACAGAAAATGGGCAAAGGATCAGTGCAAGGGAAATGATAAGGTGACGCATGCGCCGGGGCCCTCCTTTTTGCTTGAGATGCTCAGACTTCCGCCATGGGCGCGCGCGACCTCGTCGGCGATGGTGAGACCTAGACCAGAGCCAATGACCCCCTCAACGTTTGCCCCCCGTGCAAAGCGTTCTTTAAGAACTTCGACACCGCCTTCAGGAAAACCCATTCCCTGATCGCATGTTGTCAACTGCGCCCGACCCGCGTTTTGCGAAACGTTAAGGGTAATAATGCTTTCCGCCGGGGAATACTTAATCGCGTTGTCCAGGATATTGCGCAGTGCACTTTGAATAAGAATAGCATCCCCGATAGTGGCTGCCTTGTCCTGCTGGCTCATTACCAATTCGATGTCGCGCAGCTCTGCCAAGGGGCGCAGGCGGTCGACCATTTCAGCCGTTAAGGCATTCAGGTCAATTTCGGTCTGTTCCAGGTGATCGGTACGTAAAGTAACCATTGCATGGTCCAGCATCTGTCCGGCGGCGCGGCTGCTTTCGTCAATGGCGCGGATCATTTCGCGAATAGACGCGCGATTTTCTTCCTTCTCAACCCGGCGATAGGTAATCTCGGCTTGTGTGCGTACCGTTGCCAAGGGCGTGCGAACGCGGTGGGCCGCGTCAGCAATGAACTCTTCAGATCGCGATAATGAGGTTTTAAGCCGGTCCATGAAACTGTTTAGGGCCGCCACCAAAGGTACCATTTCACTCGGTACCGGGGCTGCGACTGGTCGCAGGTCCTGAGGTCCGCGGCGCCCTACGGAATCTGTTAACCGAAGTAACGGGCTGATCGAGGAGCGTGCTGCCAGAAGCGCCAATACTGCCACAGAAACAAAGAAACCGGCGCCAAGGGCCGCAGCAATCCGCGAAATCCAACCCAGCTGATCACGTTGCCCGTCACGGGTCTGGGCCAGGGTCACCGCAACACTCACGGGTTTTCCGGTTGCAGCAAGCCGGCGTTCCGCTGTGATTATGCGCACTTCTTCAGACCGGAACTCTTTGGTGTCAAACCACGGCCCGAATTTGTCGCTTTCCAAGGCCGGGGGCAAATCATCATATCCGGTAACAAAAGCACCATCGAAATGGATTGCATAAAACGCCCGATCATTGGAAAGATTGCTGAGCATGGAGAATGCTGAATAGGGCAGATCAAGTTGCAGTTCACCCTGTCGAACCGAGGCAGCATCCAGAATAGCGGCGGCAGCAGCGGCAAGTATGTTATCCTGACTTTCCTCGGCAAGTTGCCGTGCGAGGCTTTGTACGATAAAAAACAGCGCGATTGCCAAAACGGCTGCGCCCAGCAAAAGCTGCACCATTAAGCGGCGTCGAATAGAGCCGCGGGAGTATACCGCCCCGCTCATTTGATGCTCAGCCTGTAGCCAAGACCGCGGACGGTTATGATCTCGGCACGGCTACCTTGAAGATGGCGACGCAACCGGCCGACATAGACCTCAATCGCGTTTTCGCTGGCCTCTTCATCATAGGAAAACAATCGGTCAAGAAGCTTGGATTTGGAGAAAATCTGCTCGGGGGACGCAGCGAAAATCTCAAAAAGTCGGAGTTCGCGATTGCGCAGGTGAATGGTGTTATCGCCTGCTTGCAAGGTGCCGGATAACGAATCAAAGCAGACATCTCCAAGGATCTTTATGTTGCTCGCCACGCCGCCACGCCGTCGCAGCACCGCGCGACAGCGGGCTTCCAACTCAGAGAAATCGAATGGTTTGGTGATGTAATCATCTGCCCCGAGATCAAGAATGCCGACCCGGTCTGACACTTCAGAACGGGCGGTCGTGGCAATCACCGGTGTTGACCGGAGCGCATCCCGGTGGCTTTTCAAAAAGCTACGGCCATCACCATCTGGCAGCATAATATCCAGTAAAATCAAATCGTAATCTGTCGTCGCCACATAATTGTCAGCATCTGCCAGACAGTCGGCATGGTCGACGACATGACCATCCAGAGACAGCCGGTCCACCGTTGCGTGCGCAAGGTTTAAATTATCCTCAATCAGCAAAAACCGCATCTGTCGCTTTCATTTATTTTACCGCGTGTCAGGTCGGTGTCAGCTTTGTCAGCTTCAAACCATTGATGAGCGGCAAACGCTGCCGCTGTCAACCTGGAGGTACAAATGACAAATTTTAAAATGGGCCGTCGGGGGCTGATCGCTGCTGCGGCAGTTGCCATGACTTTCGCGACCCCGACACTTGCTGGCGAACAAATCGTCGACAGTATTCACTTTGTGATCCCCGGCGGCGCCGGTGGTGGCTGGGACGGCACCGCACGTGGCACCGGCGAAGCCCTAACCGGAGCCGGCCTTGTCGGCACGGCTTCTTACGAGAACATGTCGGGTGGAGGCGGTGGTAAAGCCATCGGATATATGATCGAGAATGCAGATAGCCTGCATGGTACGCTGATGGTCAACTCAACGCCGATTGTGATCCGTTCTCTGACCGGTGTGTTCCCGCACAATTTCCGTGACCTGACATTGGTTGCCGGCACCATTGGTGACTACGCGGCACTGGTGGTTGGCAAGGACAGCCCGATCAATTCCATGGCCGACCTGATCGCCGCCTATGACGCGGATGCGAACGGCACCGCCATCGGTGGTGGATCTGTTCCGGGCGGTATGGATCATCTGGTTGCGGCCATGGTGATGGAAGCCGCCGGCAAGGACGCGCTGAACGTCAAATACATCCCCTATGATGCCGGTGGTAAAGCCATGGCGGCGCTGCTGTCGGGCGAGATCAAAGCACTGTCCACAGGGTTTTCTGAGGCGGTGGCCCTGGCACAGGCCGGAGAGGTTAAAATCATCGGAGTGACGTCGGACGAACGTGTGGCGGCCTTTGCCGATGCACCGACGATGAAGGAACAAGGTATCGACACGACCTTCGTTAACTGGCGCGGGTTCTTTGGGGCCCCCGGTCTGCCCGCAGACAAGTTGGAGGCATATCAGGCCGCAATTGCCAAAATGTACGGCACACCGGAATGGGAAGCCGTGCGGGCCCGTAACGGCTGGGTTAACATCCACAACCCCGGGGCTGACTTCCATGCCTTCCTGGAGGATCAGGAAAAGGTCATCGGTGATTTGATGAAGAAGCTTGGCTTCCTTTAGGGTCGCCTAACAGGTACCGGCCCTGACGACAGGGCCGGTACCCTTGATAAATCTGGGAGGGAACAATGGCACTGGATCGCTGGATCGCACTGATCATTCTGGGCATAACGCTGACCTATGGCTATGCCGCATTTTTCACGATGGACCATTCACTACCACCCTTCATGCAGCGAAATCCCATCTGGCCAAGCACCTTTCCCAAGGTTCTTTCCATCATGGCGATTATTGCTTCACTGGTAATATTGTTAGGGCTGGAAAAGCCTTCCAATGACGAAAAGACGCCAGATATCGATTACCGACGCCTTGGGAACTACAACCTCCTGCAGGCGCTTTTTCTTCTGAGCCTGATGGCTGCCTATGCGCTGTTGCTGCGGCCAGCTGGTTTCTTGTTGTCCACCGTTGGTTTTCTCAGCCTCGGTGCGATCATTCTTGGTGAACGGAAATTGCATTTCCTTCTACCCATTACGGCGCTGGCGACCGGGTTAATCTGGTACCTTGTCGAGGTGGTTTTGGGTATATTCCTGCGCCCCTGGCCCTTTTTCATCTGATCGGAGGTTGTAGACATGATTGAAGGACTTCTTATAGGCCTCTCTGCAGCCTTTTCGTTTACCAACCTTGGAATGGTAATCGCAGGCTGTCTGATCGGTACATTCATTGGCATGTTGCCCGGTCTGGGCCCGATGTCGATCATTGCAATCATGATCCCGGTTGCGATCACCATTGGTGATCCATCCGCCGCTCTGATCTTGCTGGCCGGAGTTTATTATGGCGCCATCTTCGGCGGCTCGACCTCGTCAATCCTGCTGAATGCACCCGGCGTTGCGGGCACCGTCGCGACCAGTTTTGATGGCTACCCAATGGCGCGGAAAGGCATGGCAGGTAAGGCGTTGACCGTCGCGGCGATTTCCTCTTTTGCGGGTGGAAGCATCGGTGCGTTGTTGCTGATGGTATTTGCCCCGATGCTATCGACGGTCGCGCTGTTATTTCATTCAGCCGAGTATTTTGCCCTGATGGTGGTCGGGCTGTCAGCCATTGCCGCCTTTGCCGGCACAGGTAACGTGGCCAAGGCCATTTTGATGACCCTGTTGGGTTTGATCATGGCCACAGTCGGCGAAGGAGCGTTGTTCAACCTGCCACGGTTCACCATGGGGTTGATGGATTTACAGTCTGGCTTCAGCTTCATCACCTTGGCCATGGCAATGTTTGCCCTGCCCGAAGCAATCTTTTTGGTTCTGAATCCGGCACGATCCGCAGGCAGCGATGGTGGTGGTAAAATCAGTAACCTGCGTATCAGCCGCAAAGAGGCAAAAGCCATTGCGCCGGTGATAGGCCGGCAATCCATTCAGGGCTTCTTCATTGGTGTTTTACCGGGTGCCGGGGCGACCATCGCTTCGTTCCTTGGTTACGCGGTGGAGCGCAACATCGCCACCAAGGAGGAGCAGGCGGAGTTTGGCCACGGGTCCGTCAAGGGGCTGGCAGCGCCCGAAACTGCGAACAACGCGGCTTGTACCGGGTCATTCGTGCCGCTGCTGACACTCGGAATTCCGGGGTCAGGCACAACAGCCATTTTGCTGGGCGCCCTGATTGCGCTTAACGTCACGCCGGGGCCGCGTCTGATGATTGATGAGCCACAGATTTTCTGGACGGTCATCATTTCGATGTATATCGGCAATCTGGTCTTGCTGGTTCTGAACCTGCCACTGATCCCCTATATCGCCAAGGTTCTGGCAATTCCACGCAATTACCTTATCCCGTTCATCCTGTTCTTTACCTTGATGGGTAGTTACATCGGCCAGAACAACGCAACCGAGCTGCTGATCCTTGTTGGATTTGGTATCGGTGCCACTATTTTACGCTTTGCTGATTATCCGCTGGCCCCACTGTTGATCGGGTTTATTCTGGGCCGGATGCTAGAGGATAATTTCTCCCGCTCCATGCAGCTTTACGATGGTATCAGTTTCGTCCTGGACCGGCCCATGACTCTGGGCCTCTTGGTCATAGCTGGCCTGCTGGTTGTCGTGCCGAGTTACCGGGCACACCGCGCCCGTGCCCGCCAGAAAGGCATCGCCGACGGTGATTGAGAAATGACCGGCCTGCCGGGCCGGTCCGCTGCTAGCTAGGGAAGTTTAATAACAGCTTTAGACCGCTTGTACCGCGTATCCTAACCAATCAAACGTCGTGGATGCGCATTTACCGATCTTCCGACAACTAACGCTGCCATTCAAATCCAACCTCAAGCCTAGTCTCTGAGCAGTTCGTTGATGGAGGTTTTGGAACGAGTTCGCGCGTCGACCTTTTTGACGATCACCGCACAATAAAGATGCACGCCGTTTTTCGAGGGCAAGGAGCCGGCAACGACCACAGATCCGGCAGGCACCTCGCCATACATCACTTCACCGGTTTCACGGTCCAATATCTTGGTGGACTGGCCGATGAAAACCCCCATGCCCAGAACCGACCCTTCGCGCACGATGCAGCCTTCGACCACCTCGGAACGCGCACCGATAAAACAGTTATCTTCAATGATCGTAGGCCCGGCTTGCATCGGCTCCAGCACGCCGCCAATGCCGACACCGCCGGAAAGGTGGACGTTTTTGCCGATCTGAGCGCAGGAGCCGACGGTTGCCCATGTGTCGACCATAGTGCCCTCATCAACATAAGCGCCAAGATTTACGAATGACGGCATCAGCACCACGCCGGGCGCGATGAAAGCGGACTTGCGCACAACGGCGTTGGGCACCGCACGAAAACCCGCCGCACCCCACTGGTTTTCGCCCCAGCCTTTGAACTTGCTGTCCACCTTGTCCCACCAGCCGCCGCCCTGCGGTCCGCCTTCGTGCTGTTCCATATCCTTGATTCGGAAACCCAGAAGCACTGCCTTTTTGGCCCATTGATTAACGTGCCAGCTACCGTCCGCCTGCCGCTCGGCCACCCGCAGATTACCGCTGTCCAGCGCGTTCAGCGTATCCTCGATAGCTTCGCTGGTTTCGCCTGTGGTCGCGGCAGATATTTGATCACGGGCCTCCCATGCGGCTTCAATGGCTTGTTCAAGCTGGGCATTTGACATCTGGTTTTCCTTGTTCGGCGAAACTGTTTGAAGCGGCTATAATCCGGTCTGAGCGTCCGTGCAATACGGCGTTTCGAATAGCGTTCAGGGCTTCTGACAATACTGACGTATTTATATATTTGCTTTTCCGGTTTTCCGGAATACCGGAATACTGGTTTTGTTTCATGAGGTCAGAATATTCCGGGAGGGGTAAGTTGCGCCAGTTGGGGACAAAACCTATTCAAACGGGTCCGGGGCGACATTTGCACCACAAATCAACACCGCAATCTTCTCGCCGGGTTCCGGCAGATAGGCACCACTTGTCAATGCGGCGAGAGCGGTGGCGCCGGCGGGTTCAACAAGTAGGCGACGATCCTGCCACAGCATTTTTTGCGCGGACGCGATCGCGGCATCCGTGACCAGCACTGGCTGTACTCCCTGTGCCCGCGCAAGATCATAGCAAATACCCCCGATCACGCGGGCGCCCAAAGCATTTGCGGCAATGCCCGAAACTTCGACCTCGGTATTCGGGCCATCCTGCAATGCGCGCGCCAGCGTTGGGGTATTTTCGGGTTCAACTGCCACGATTTTGCGCCTGCCTTCCAGCCAGCCCAGCGCTCCTGCGATCAGCCCGCCGCCTCCAACCGCGATCAGGATAGTGTCAGCTTCCAACCCCTGTTCCTCCCACTCGCGCATGCAGGTTCCCTGCCCTGCCACTGTGGCGGGCGCATCATAGGCGTGGACCTGCATGGCGCCGGTTTTGGCCTCCCAGGCCTGCGCCTCGGCAAACGCATTCGCATAGGCACCTTCGACCACCACCAGATCAGCCCCCAGCCGTTTGATCAGGGCAATCTTGGACGGACCGGCCAGTTCCGGCACGTAGATACGGGCGCGATGCCCCAATGTGCGAGCAGCGTAAGCAACCGCCGCGCCGTGATTGCCACCCGAGGCCGCAACCAGCCCTGCCTCAGGCACGTTCTGGGTAAGGAGCGTATTGAATGCGCCGCGCGGCTTGAAAGAGCCGGTATGCTGCATCTGTTCAAGCTTCATCTCAACCGGATTATCCAACCCGAAACCGTGGGTTTGCATGATCGGTGTGCGTTGCACATATGGTGCGATCCGCGAAGCCGCAGCCTCTATTTCTGCTTTCCAGTTCAAATGCCCGTGCCCCTGTCTGGTCATGTTGGTGGTAACCTTTTAGATGTCGGGGGGAATGTATAGAGGAAAATAACAATAATGAACGACCAACTTCGCAGCCACCCTTTTCGCGATTCCAAACAGGACCGGGAAGCCTCGCACCATACGCCAGACACCCCTCAGACGCGCTCGCAAGCCTATCAACTGGCATATGACGACACCGCATTCATGTGTCGGGACGAATTGCGCCCGGTCCGCCTGCAGCTGGAACTGTTGAAGCCCGAGCTATTAATGCAGGAATACGGAGTCAATTCGACCATTGTGCTGTTTGGCGGCGCGCGTATCCCGGCCCCTGAAAACAAGGCAACGGCGCGGACGGAGACTCTGGGTGAGTTAACAAAGTATTACGCCGAAGCGCGGGAGTTTGCCCGGCTGATGACCCTGAAATCGCTGAACGGCGGCCAGCGCGAAAACGTGATTGTCACCGGTGGCGGGCCGGGGGTGATGGAGGCGGGAAATCGCGGGGCAGCGGATGCCGGCGGCGTCTCAATCGGCCTGAATATCGTACTGCCGCATGAACAGGCACCGAATGAACATGTCACCCCAGACCTGTGTTTCAATTTCCACTACTTCGCCATCCGCAAAATGCATTTTCTGATGCGCGCCGAGGCGCTGGCGGTCTTTCCCGGTGGTTTTGGCACCATGGACGAAATGTTCGAGACTCTGACCTTGATCCAGACCGGCCGCATGAAACGCATCCCGGTTTTGCTTTTCGGGCGCGAATTCTGGGACGGCGTGATCAATTGGCAGGCCCTGGCCGATGCCGGTACGATTTCACCCGAGGACCTTGAGCTGTTCCGTTTTGTCGAAACTGCTGCCGAGGCCGTTGAGGCCATAGACACCTGGGAAGGCAAAGGCGAAAAGCGTGGAGTGATTCCCGGTCGTTAGGCCGGGCATAGCCGCCAGATTTCGCGGGTTTCCCCTAGTGCAAACGTTCCGGCAAGGCGCAAAGCTCTTGCCCGTGGGGCAAGGTTGCCAAAACCGGGCCGTGATCCGTGTCGCGGATCGAATAACCATATCCGGCCAGCCTGTGCTTCCATTCACGCTTTGAAAGCGACATTTCGCGTTCGCGGCTGATTAATTCCAGCGTCTTGATTGCGTCAAATTCGATTTTAGCCTGCATATAGGACATTGCTGCCTCCCGTTTTAATAAACTGCTGAAAACAGATTGACCGGCGAGGTGGGCAACAATTCATCCAAATTAAGGTCTTTGCGGGGCAAGCGGAAACAGTTTCGGGATGTTTAGGTGGCAGGTTGGAAATATACTTTGATGGTAAAAATGTTGGTCCCGCTGTTCTGGTAAAGTATCAATGGAGCAGAAGATCCCATCGAAAGCAGGCCGCGCCAGCACGGTATTCATACACCACATGTCAGAAACCAAGAATGATCCAACCAGACAGGTGGAATTTGTTACAGGCCTGCCTCGGCCTCAACCTGACGTTTGGATTTGCGCCCCCGCTCTGTCGCCGATTTCAACTGACCACAGGCGGCCATGATATCTTCGCCGCGCGGTTTTCTGATCGGGCTGGAGTATCCGGCTTTGTGAATTATCTCGGCAAAGGCGTGAATACGATTATTTGAGCTGCGCTCATAAGGTGCGCCCGGCCATTCATTGAAGGGGATGAGGTTGATTTTGGCGGGAATGCCCTTGATCAGTTTGACCAGACGGCGCGCATCTTCATCTGAATCGTTCACCCCTTTTAGCATGACGTATTCAAAGGTGATCCGCTCAGAGTTGGACAGGCGTGGATAAGCACGCAGACCATCCAGAAGAGCGGCGATGTTCCATTTCCTGTTGATCGGAACCAGTTTGTCGCGCACCTCATCAGTTGTTGCATGGAAGGAGATTGCGATCATGCAACCTATCTCATCCCCGGCTCGGGCAATCTCGGGCACGATACCCGATGTTGAAAGGGTAATCCTGCGGCGTGAAAGGCTGATCCCCTCGGGGTCCATTGCAATTTTCATCGCGTTGCGCACGGCTTCGAAATTATAAAGAGGCTCCCCCATGCCCATCAGGACTATGTTTGAAAGAAGCCGGGTTTCGCTGTTGGGGTTGTGCCCCGGTTCGGGCCATTCTCCTAAATCATCGCGCGCCACCATAATCTGCCCGACGATTTCTGCGGCGGTCAGGTTACGAACCAGTGTTTGCGTGCCGGTATGGCAAAATGAGCAAGTTAGCGTACAGCCAACCTGACTGGAAATACACAATGTGCCGCGGTCGGTTTCAGGGATGTAAACAATCTCGACTTCATGCCCCCCGGCAACGCGTACAAGATACTTCCGTGTACCATCGGCGCTGATCTGGCGGGTCACTACCTCGGGCACACGAATTTCAAAAAACTCGGCTAACATGGCGCGATAAGGCTTGGCCAGGTTGGTCATGTCGTCAAAGTCACGCACACCTTTTTGGTAAATCCAGCTCCAGATCTGCCCGGCCCGCATCTTCACCTGCTTTTCCGGCGTGCCCGCTTTAAGCAGAGCATAACGCAACCCGTCGCGCGTAAGGCCGACAAGATTAAACTTGTCCCCTGCCTGTTCAGTGCGGGGAAGCGTCGTTACTTCCGGAGTGATTGGCGCGTTAGGTGCCATGTCTTTGGTCCTTTTCAAAGCAAGGCGCGAGCTTTACAGCATCGCGCGGGCATCGCCAACCCTTTCGGTTTAAACCCAGGCGAACATAAAAGAGCTATGCCGCTGCTTGCAGACTTTCAACCGCAAGGGGCGCCTCATAGTCGCGCAGGCGCCGACGGCTGCAGGCATATAGGAACCAGCGTGGAACTTTAGAACCGGAAATAACTCTGTGTCTCACTGCGGGTTTTGCACTCAAACCCTCTCAGGCTTTGCTACATCGGCTGCAGACTTTCACGGACCAACCCGCTGGTGGTCAATAATTGGTGGTTCTCGAATAAGGGGGGGAATAACTCCGGCGGGGCAATATCGGTTGCATGGCTGATGCCGTTCAAACCAACCAGATGTTTGGCGGACACCAGAACTTCATTGAGTACAAAAAGCATTTCCAAGCCAGCAGAACTGGCCAGCACCGGGTGGGCGGGTGAAACGCATTCATCGCGCGTGGGATTGTTTGGACCTAATGCACCTACCGGTATGCGGACGGGAAATAGCCACCTGCACGAGCGAGGGATCCGCACCATCATCCAGCGCTACCTCGATGAAATCGGCCGAGGCACCACCTGGAAATCGTATCTCTGACATGTATGGTGTAAATTCTGGTAAAACCGTCCCTCACCAAAGATGGCCACTCGATTGGCGGTCATTAGGAGGCAATTAGGATCAAATTGTACCTAAATTATTTCACTAGGAATCAATAGCCGGCAAGCCGGGACATTAATTGCCGCAGCGACTTGCGGCTTCTTCCACCGCTGCTGTGAAGCCAAGCAGGCTGAAAGTATCCTCGGTCCGCGTTCCGCGAGAAGACTGGGCAACAAGCACCGCATCGGCGCCACGTTTCATCGCGGTGATTATACGCGCGTCATCTTCAGGTGTCGCAGGCCAGCTGTCTTCACCCTGTGTGAAAAGCTGAAAGCTGCTCCCGGAAATCGTCAGTGCAACCGATGAGCCATCCGCAAAAGGATAGCCACCGGTAAAGTAAACCTCACCAGCAACATTCTGGTCGGGTCGGTAACTCACCATCATCAGGATCGTACCACGATTTACTGCCACTGGGCGGCCGTTCTTGGTATTCACGGTTTCGCTGGGTGTCGAGACCGCCCAACACTCTTTTGGATCGGTTTCAACAAACACGCTCCAGGCGGTATTGGCCGCAACACGGTTTGACGATTCCGTCTGCGCCATTGCTGTGGATACGCTCATACCAGTCGCGATTGCAAAAACGCCAAGTGCAAAGAATGTTTTCATATCTAACACGGGCCTCCAGCTGCCTCTGCCTCCAAGCCCAAAAACCTGCACCTTTTTTTGCGGTGTTTTTCGGTTCATGGACAGTTTCAAATTCTGCACCTGCAGTTTAACGTGAAAATGAAGGTTTTTGAAAGCCCCGTTGGCGGAAAATTGCGCGCGGGAAAAGAAGGGGTGAAATTCATGGCAAGTGCTGAAGTACTGACCGAAATATGGCGGGGTGATTTCCTGGAATCACAACATTTAGGCCATGCTGTCATAGTGGACGCAAAAGGCCAGATTTCTGAAAGCTGGGGTGATCCAGAAAAAATAATTCTGCCACGGTCTTCCTGCAAAATGGTTCAGGCGCTGCCACTGGTTGAAAGTGGTGCGGCAGACAAGGCCGGGCTCAGCAGCGAACAACTGGCACTGGCCTGCGCCAGCCATAATGGTGCCGCCATCCATACGGATCGGGTATCCCGTTGGCTTTCTGATCTGGGATTAGGCGATGATGCGCTTCGTTGTGGACCACAAATGCCCAATGACGCCGAGGCAAAAAAGGCGTTGATTTGCACTGATGCCTCCCCCTGCCAGTGGCACAACAACTGCTCGGGCAAACATACGGGCTTTTTGACGCTCAACGCTCATTTAGGGGGGGGGCCTGAGTATATCGACATCGATCATCCGGTTCAGAATGCCGTGCACGCAGCCTTCGAAGAGGTCACCGGAATGGACAGCCCGGGTCATGCAATCGACGGCTGCTCGGCCCCGAATTTTGCAACCTCCCTGAAAGGGTTAGCGCAGGCAATGGCGTTTTTTGCGAATGCGCATAACGGCAGTTCAAAGCGCGAAAAGGCGGCCGTTCGGCTGCGTGATGCGATGGCGTCCCACCCTGATCTGGTAGCTGGCGAAGGTCGCTCGTGCACGGAATTGATGCGCGCCATGGAGGGCCAGGTAACGATCAAAACCGGTGCCGAAGCTGTCTTTGCCGCTATCATTCCCGAGCTTGGTCTGGGCGTGGCGGTTAAAATTGACGATGGCGCAGGGCGCGCCTCAGAGGCAACCATAGCAGCCATCCTTGTACGTCTTGGCGTTTTAAGTGCAGACCACCCCGCAACGAAAAAATTCCTCAACGCTCCTTTATTAAATCGGCGTGAGATTAATTGCGGCACTATCCGACCCTCCGCAGCGCTGCTTTAGTTCAATTCACCTTGGAGAAATACCTCCGCCGGAGGCCTCAAATCTCGCGCGTAGCGCGCCAGGCTCGTCCATTAATGGACGATCCTGGCCCAACGAAAGGAATGCCCCGAAAGGGGCCGACGCCGGGCGGGAGCCTCTTAGCCTGTTACAAAATCGTCCCGCGTGTAACCCTGCAAGAACAACAGAGCGCTCAGGTCGCCGTGGTTGATGCGAATTTCACATTCTGCGGCGACAACGGGTTTTGCGTGCAAGGCTACACCCGTCCCGGCCAGCCCCAGCATTCCCAGATCATTCGCGCCATCCCCAACCGCCAGCACGTCTTTTGGTGTCAGCCCTCGCGCGGCAGAGATTTCTTTCAGCGAAGCAACCTTTGCGTCACGTCCAAGGATTGGATCCTGTACTTTCCCTGTAAGTTTGCCGTCCTTGTATAGAAGGATGTTGGCACGGGCTTCATCAAAGCCCAAATGTTTCGCAACCGGCTCGGCAAAGGCTGTGAACCCACCAGAAACAAGGGCTGCGTAACCCCCGTTTGCGCGCATGGTCGCAACCAACTCAACCCCTCCCGGCATCATGGTTATCCGTGCGTCCAGAACTTCTTTTACGATGCTAGCATCCTGCCCTTCCAATAGTGCCACACGTTCACGAAGCGCCTCTTCGAAATCCAGCTCACCGTTCATCGCCCGCGCGGTGATATCCTTCACCTTTTCACCAACGCCTGCAGCATCTGCCAGTTCATCGATGCATTCCTGCTGGATCATGGTTGAATCCATATCGGCAAGCAGCATGCTTTTTTTACGACCCTCAGTCGGTTGGATCACCAGATCAATTCCCATTTGCTGCAATTCTTCCCAGATGTCCCAGCGGTTGTTCGGCAGGTCCGGTAGTCTGAACTCCGCCGCTTCACCGGGTGCCAACCACACGGCATCCGCGCCACCCCAGGCGTTTCGCAAACTGGCGACCATGTCAGTCGGCAAGTTTCTTTTCGTCGGAGCGGTCAGAAGGGTAACAGAAAACATCGGGGCCTCTTTGGGTCGTTTTTGAGTAACAAAGCGGCGCATAGCGTGAATTTTACTGTTGCACCAGAGGCGAAAGCCCCGTAGTCGCGTTCGTGGGACACCCCTCCCCAACGAGGGGCACATATCTGGAAGGATATCCATTATGGATAAGACCAAACCGGCCGCGCGGCCGGTAAATCCGCGTTTTTCGTCTGGCCCTTGTGCCAAACCCCCCACATGGAAACCCGAAGCCTTGGCTGGCGCCGCCCTTGGGCGCTCGCATCGAGCTGCAATCGGAAAGGGCAAGCTAAAGGCCGCCATCGAAGGCACCCGCGAAGTACTGGGCATTCCGGCTGACTACCGCATCGGCATTGTTCCTGCCTCTGATACAGGTGCCGTTGAAATGGCACTCTGGTCCCTGCTGGGTGCGCGCGGGGTCGAAATGCTGGCTTGGGAAAGTTTTGGCGCGGGCTGGGTGACGGACGTCACCAAACAACTCAGGCTTGAGCCGGTGGTGAAAACGGCGGAATATGGCGCCCTCCCAGATCTTGGCTCGGTTGATTTTGGCAACGATGTTGTTTTCACTTGGAACGGAACAACATCCGGCGCGCGGGTGCCAAACGGGGACTGGATTGACCCTGACCGCGAAGGCCTGACCATTTGCGACGCAACCTCAGCCGCTTTTGCCATGGACCTGCCCTGGGACAAACTGGATGTCACAACTTTCAGCTGGCAAAAAGTGCTTGGCGGCGAGGCTGCGCACGGCATGCTCATCCTCTCCCCACGTGCTGTTGAACGGCTGGAGAGCTACACGCCGCCATGGCCTTTGCCAAAGATTTTCCGCCTGACCAAGGCCGGCAAACTAATCGAAGGCATTTTCACTGGTGCCACCATCAACACACCATCCATGCTGGCGGTCGAAGATTACCTGTTCGCCCTGGACTGGGCGCGGTCGGTTGGCGGACTTGCTGGCATGATCAAGCGGGCAGATGCTAACACGAAGACCATCGCTGATTTTGTTGAAATGCGCGACTGGATCGACTTTTTGGCACATGACCCGGCGACGTTGTCCAACACCTCGGTTTGCCTGAAATTCACCGACCCACGCATCAAAGACGGTGCAGCCTTCGCCAAAGCTGTTGCCAAGCGGCTGGAGGATGAGGGCGTAGCCTTTGACATCGGCGCCTATCGCGACGCCCCGGCGGGCCTGCGAATCTGGTGCGGCGGCACGGTTGAGACCTCGGACCTTGCTTCCCTGATGCCCTGGCTGGACTGGGCGTTTCAGGCTGAAATTTCCGAACAAAGCTAAATGTGTGGCGGGAACACCCCGCGCCTAAATCTCTGAAAATGAAGGAGCGCCTGACATGGCCCCCAAAGTACTCGTATCCGACAAACTTTCCGAAACCGCCGTACAGATTTTCCGCGACCGCGGGATCGAGGTGGACTTTCAACCAGACCTTGGCAAAGACAAAGACGCGCTGCTTGCAGCAATTCCTACCTATGACGGGTTGGCCATTCGCTCCGCCACCAAAGTGACCGAGAAGATCCTTAACGCTGCGAAGAACCTAAAGGTCGTTGCCCGTGCCGGGATCGGCGTCGACAATGTCGACATTCCAGCCGCTTCAAAAAAGGGTGTGATCGTCATGAACACCCCGTTCGGAAACTCGATCACCACAGCAGAACATGCCATGGCCATGATGCTGGCAGTTGCGCGTCAGGTCCCTATGGCCAACGACAGCACCCAGAGCGGCAAATGGGAAAAATCCCGTTTCATGGGGGTTGAACTGACGGCAAAGGTGCTGGGCGTTATCGGCTGCGGCAATATCGGTTCAATTGCGGCCGACCGTGGCAAAGGCATGAAAATGAAAGTCATTGGCTATGACCCCTTCCTAAGCCAGGAACGTGCGGACAAACTAGGCATTGAAAAGGTTGAGCTGGATGATTTGCTGGCCCGTTCGGACTTCATCACCCTGCATGTGCCCCTGACGGACAAGACGCGCTATATCTTAAATGCTGAAAATATCGCCAAGACCAAAAAAGGCGTGCGCATCATCAACTGCGCGCGTGGCGGACTAGTAGACGAAGCCGCCTTAGCCGAGGCGCTCAAGTCAGGTCATGTCTCCGGTGCCGGATTTGACGTGTTTGAAGTTGAGCCAGCCACTGACAGCCCGCTTTTTGGGCTACCTAATGTCGTTTGCACCCCGCATTTGGGCGCCGCAACGACCGAGGCTCAGGAAAACGTCGCCTTACAGGTCGCCGAGCAGATGTCGGACTACCTGTTGACCGGTGCGGTGTCGAATTCCCTTAACATGCCATCTGTCACCGCCGAAGAAGCCAAGGTGATGGGGCCGTGGATCAAACTGGCAGAACATCTTGGGGCTTTTGTTGGGCAACTAACCGACGAACCGATCAAGGCGGTCAATATCCTCTATGACGGGGTTGCGGCCGAAATGAACCTTGCTGCCCTCGATTGTGCTGTGATTGCCGGGTTGCTCAAGCCCGCCAACCCGGATGTGAACATGGTCAGCGCACCAGTTATCGCAAAAGACCGCGGTATCAAAACCTCATGCACCACTCAGGATAAAACCGGAGTGTTCGAAGGGTACATCAAGCTGACGGTCGTCACTGACAAACGCGAACGATCGATTGCCGGTACGGTGTTCTCGGACGGCAAACCACGTTTCATCCAGATCAAAGGTATCACCATAGATGCAGAGATTGGCCAACACATGCTTTACACGACCAACAAGGACGTTCCGGGCATCATCGGCGCACTTGGCGGAACGATGGGAGCGCATGGTGTCAACATTGCCAACTTTACCCTTGGTCGGGATGATGTTGGTGGCAATGCGATCGCCCTTCTCTATGTTGATAACCCGGTACCGGAGCATGTTTTGGAAGAGCTACGCAGCTCTAACCTTTATCACAATGTGAACCCATTGGAATTTAAGGTCTGACCCCTGAAAGCCCCGGGCAAGTTCCGGGGCTTTTCTTTTCTATCAGAACGTTACAGTATTGTCAGGGATAGAGGGAATGCTAATGCGCGCCTATGCAATCGGGGATATCCACGGTCAGCTTGATAAACTGAAACATGCTCATGTGTTAATTGAGGCAGACCGGGCTGAGGTTGACGATGACGAAGCCCCGGTGGTTCATATCGGCGATCTGGTAGACCGTGGTCCCGATGCTAAGGGCGTAATTGATTTCCTTATTCGTGGGCAGTCTGAGGGTGAACCCTGGGTGACACTTCGGGGAAACCACGACCGGATGATGGCTTGGTACCTTGAGGTGACTCCGCGCCGCGACCATTGCATGCGCACCGAATATGAATGGTGGCATCCACGAATAGGCGGGTTAGAAACCCTGGCTTCCTATGGTGTGGACGTTTCAGCGACACGCAGTAAGAATGCAATTCATGACGACGCTCGCGACGCTGTCCCGGTTGCACACCGAGCGTTCCTTGCCGGACTGAGAAGCTCTTTTCATCTGAGTGACGTGTTTTTTTCTCATGCGGGCATACGCCCCGGCATTGCGTTGGAATACCAGACCGAGGATGACCTTTGTTGGATTCGCCAGGAGTTTTATGCTTCAAAAGCGGCCCACGGTGCCCTGATCATCCACGGCCATACCCCGATTGAAACCGTGACTCACTACGGCAACCGGGTGAATATCGATACAGGTGCCGGTATGGGCAAAGACCTGAGCGCTATTGTGGTCGAGGGGCAAAAAGTGTGGTTGCTGACGGATCAGGGGCGAGTCAGGGTCAATTCCGCTCATTAAGTGTTTTTGCGTCTTCCTCACCGGAAGAACAATCACCCGCACATCCTGACGCCATACCTAGTTTGTGCGCCAGAGAATTCATATTGTTGAGAATATTCCGGAACTCCATGCCGTGTTCAGTTAGCCCGTAACTCACTTCCGGGGGGATCGTAGGTTTGTAATTGCGAAAAACCAGCCCGGATTTTTCAAGATTGCGCAACCGTTCTGTCAGTACCCGCGATGATATTCCCGGCAAGGGGCCAGATATGACGCCACCTGACGCAGACCAAAGAACAGCCGAATATTATGCTGCCCGGATCGCGCGGGCGGCTCAACGATGAGTGAACACCACGGAGGGGAAGGAAATCCAAGCTGCGTAAATAAAAAGCCCCGGCATTTCTGCCGGGGCTTTCATTTTTCAAATCGGGAGGGGATCAGTCGTCACGCTTTTCGCGTTTCTCCTGTTTAACCTCTTCACCGGTTTCCTGGTCGACTACCTTCATCGACAGGCGCACCTTGCCGCGATCATCGAAGCCCAGCAGTTTAACCTTGACCATCTGGCCTTCCTTCAGCACGTCCGAAGGATGGTTCAGGCGGCGGTTTTCGATCTGGGATACGTGCACCAGCCCGTCGCGCTTGCCAAAGAAGTTCACGAAGGCACCGAAATCGACAATCTTGACGACTTTACCGTCGTAAATCTTGCCTTCTTCAGGCTCTGCCACGATCGAATGGATCATGTCGTAAGCTTTCTTGATCGATTCATTGTTCGGGCTTGCGATCTTGATCACACCGTCATCGTTAATATCAACCTTGGCGCCGGACACTTCGACGATTTCGCGGATCACTTTACCGCCCGAGCCGATGACTTCGCGGATTTTGTCCGTAGGTACGGTCATGGTTTCGATACGCGGGGCGTAGGCCGAGAACTCTTCGCGACCTTCGGTCAGCGCTTTGCCCATTTCCTCAAGGATGTGCAGACGGCCAGCCTTGGCTTGCGCCAGTGCTTTCTCCATGATCTCAGGCGTGATGCCTGCGATCTTGATGTCCATCTGCAAGCTTGTGATACCCGCTTCGGTACCGGCCACCTTAAAGTCCATGTCGCCAAGGTGGTCTTCGTCACCAAGGATATCGGTCAGAATGGCATAATCGCCGCTTTCTTCAAGGATCAGGCCCATGGCCACACCGGCAACCGGTGCTTTCAGCGGCACCGCCGCATCCATCATCGACAAGGAACCACCGCAGACCGAAGCCATGGAGCTTGAGCCATTCGATTCAGTGATCTCGGACACAAGACGGATGGTGTACGGGAAGTCTGTCGCGGCAGGCAGGACTGCCTGAAGCGCACGCCATGCCAATTTACCATGGCCAATCTCACGACGTCCGGTGAAGCCAAAGCGGCCAACTTCACCAACCGAATAGGGTGGGAAGTTGTAGTGCAGCATGAAGTTTGACTTGTAGGTACCTGTCAGCGCGTCGATCATCTGTTCGTCGTCGCCGGTACCCAGCGTTGTGACAACCAGACCTTGGGTTTCGCCGCGCGTGAACAGGGCCGAACCGTGCGTACGGGGCAAAATGCCAACCTGGCTTTCGATTGAGCGCACAGTATCCAGTGCGCGGCCATCAATCCGCTTGCCGGTTTTAACCACGTCGCCGCGCAGGATCGAGCTTTCCAGCTTTTTCAACGCTGAACCGAGGTTTTCGTCCGCCAGCTGGTCTTCGTTCAATGCAGCCTTGACCACGTCACGCGCTGCGGAAACAGCCGCTGTGCGTTCTTGCTTGTCCGTGATTTTGAAAGCTTTACGCATGTCCTTTTCGCCGGCTTTTTTGACAGCTTTGTATAGGTCAGCGTAATCCGGTGCTGCGAAATCAAAGGGCTCTTTGGCGCTTTCTTCCGCCAGTTCGATGATCAGGTCGATCACCGGCTGGATGTTTTCATGCGCGAAATTGACCGCACCCAACATCTCTTCCTCGGTCAGCTCGTAAGCTTCCGATTCCACCATCATCACGGCATCTTTTGTACCGGCTACGACAAGGTCCAGACGCTGGTCGGGATTGTCGCGCAGCTTGTGCATGTCGTCGCAGGTCGGGTTGAGGATGTAATCACCATCTTCATAGCCCACACGGCAGGCGGCAATCGGACCCATGAAGGGCGCGCCAGAAATAGTCAGCGCCGCCGAGGCTGCGATCATTGCAACCATGTCAGGGTCGTTAACCAGATCGTGGCTCAGCACCGTGCAGATCACCAGAACTTCGTTTTTGAAGCCGGGAACAAAAAGCGGGCGGATTGGCCGGTCAATCAGACGGCTTGTCAGCGTTTCTTTTTCGGTCGGGCGCGCTTCGCGCTTGAAAAACCCGCCGGGGATTTTACCGGCAGCGTAATATTTTTCGTTATAATGAACCGTCAGCGGGAAAAAGTCCTGCCCCGGCTTTTGGCTTTTGGCGAAGGTGACGTTTGCCATGACGCTGGTTTCGCCCAGCGTTGCAATCACCGACCCGTCCGCCTGACGGGCAACCTTGCCGGTTTCGAGTGTCAGCGTTTCTTCGCCCCACTCCATCGATTTTTTGGTTTCAGTAAACATATATCGTTTCCTTATAGGAGCCACCCGGCCTTCCGGGCCTCCCGTTTGCATAGCGGCCCCATTGCCGCCGACCCCATACATCTTAACTGCGCATGCTGGAGTCCGGGCATGCGTCTCAGATGTTGGGGGCTATAGAGGAGAATAAGCCTAGGGGAAAGGGGGAAGACATGCTTCCTGCAGGAACCTTTGAACCAACTTGGGGTCAATTTTTGCAAAATGCTCCGATTTCTTATACATGAATACGTGAATGTGATAGAATCCGCCGGGGACGAGCGCTTCAAGCGACCGAATTTCCGGACGTTATTGACAAAACAAAACATAAACCAAAGGGGAGAACGAATGGCGGAATTATTTTCAGAAGAGTGGATGTTGGAATTTGGCGGGGCTTGGAACGAAGAACCCGACCTGGGTCCGGCTTTGGCCAAGATCAGCTTCAACTCGGCTATCGGTTACGGCTTTCCCGGCGAAGATACGCCACGCGGCTTTATCAACGTTGAGAACGGCTTTGTCACAATGGCAGGGGTTTACGGCGGGCAGGAGCTGAGCTGGGATCTGCGGGCCAGCGCTGCTGATTGGGAGAAATGGTGCAGCAAGGGCATCGGCATGATGGCGCTCGGCATGGCCTATACAACCGGAAAGCTCAAGTTTCAGACCGGCGATTACGGCGCAATGATCAAAAACCCGGCCATGGCCGGACCGTTCATCAAGAGCTTTACCGTTATGGGGAAAATTCCTCGCGGGTGATTACCTGGTAATTGCCACTGCCCTAGCTCGGCTGGCTACCGAATGGGACAAGTGCAACTAAAAAATTGACTTTATCAAAAGAAAACGCCCGCCCGTTTCCGGGCGGGCGTTTCGAATTTCAAATGTTTGCGCGTTTTAGCGGCGCAGGCCCAATCGCTTGATCAGATCCTGATAACGGGCTTCGTCTTTGGCGCGGGTATAGTCCAGCAACTTACGGCGCGTTGCGACCATTTTCAGCAAACCGCGGCGGCCGTGGTTGTCTTTTTTGTGTGTCTTGAAATGCTCGGTCAGGGTCGCAATGCGGGACGACAGAACAGCCACCTGCACCTCGGGCGAACCGGTGTCACCTTCTTTGGTGGCGAACTCTTTCATGACGCGGGCTTTTTCTTCAGCAGTAATCGACATCGGGGTCTCCTTTAGGTTTGTGTGAATGGCGCAAGCCGGGATGTCGTCCAGCAGGGCCCGTGGAGGGTCCGCGATTCACGCGGATGCGCGCGTATAGGAGATATGGGCGGGAAAGAAAAGGGTTATTCGACAACCTTAATCTGTTCAATGATGCGCGCCACCCATTCGCCGAGTACAGGGATAAAATCCATCGTCGATAACATTTGTACAAGAACGGAAACCAGAAGTGTCGCGCCAAGCACCGACCCCAGGCCAAAGGCAAGACCCCGGTATAACTGAAACGCGCCCAGCTTCCACAGGCTGTCGTGCAGGCGGATGAAGCGATGGTTGTTCATTCGCGCAACCTCATCGCGCAAGGCTTGCACCTCGGCAGTCAGGCTTGATTGACTGACTTCTTCCTGGCTTTTCTGATCATCGCTCATAGAGGAATACTAGCCACCTGCACCTATTGCGCAACCGGTTGTAAACTACGGGACGATCCGCGGACCTCTTGCAAACTGCAACTTCCATTAACCATAATGTTTATTAAGCATAAATTGTAACTATCCTTTCCTAGACACAAGCCTGTGATCCTCCCCCTTTGAACCGGTCCGCCCTTATAGTTAGGAAACGGAGGATCAA
>CAZJYZ010000020.1:0-51515 GCA_964550345.1 uncultured Aliiroseovarius sp.
AAAACTAATCCGGTTGGATTAGAATTCCATTGCAACACCAAGGCTGTAATGGCCTGTGCTTGCGAAGCCAGCTTCTACAGCAGCACCGCCACCCATGTCCCAGGCACCGTCCAGTGCCCATGCGCCAGCAGGTGCAAGCGTCAGGTCAACCGAGACTGCGCCCGAAGCATAGCCTAGACCCAGTTCCCAAGTTGTGCCAACAAGAGCGATATTGCCGATGTCCAGAGCAACTGAGAAGTCACCGAATGCAGCGTCACCACCAATACCGGTTACACCAGCAGAGTTGGTGTTCACGTAAGCGCTGTAGTCGCCCATGTCGTAAGACAGTTCGATGTTCCAAGTAGCACCCGGGTTGAAGATGTAGTTGAATTCAACGCCGAAGTCGCCGAACGAGTGCTCATAGCCCAGAGTTGTGTTCGTACCGTTGTCAGTCAGCGATACGCGGCCGAAGTCACCGGAAATCCATACTCCTGCGTCACCGACGCCACCAGCCGCATAACCGAGAAAGCTAGTTACAGCAGTAGCACTGCCTGCATTATAGCCACCCGCAGTAATGGTGAAGTCAGCACCGAATGCCAGGCCACCGTCAGTTTCACCGGACATAGCAACATCCATGGACGCCGTTACAATCGGAGCCCAGGTTGCGCCGCCATCATAGGTTTCGATACCCATGAACGCGTCGCCTGAGAACCCTACGTCAGCAGCTGCGACACCAGCCGAACCGACCAGGATTGTCGAAGCAAGAAGAATCTTTTTCATTTCGTTTTCCCTCGTTTTTTTTCAAAGTGCACCCCAATTCAGGGAATCCGAATTGAGTATGTGTTTGTCTCGCCCACCAGCCCGCACTTTGCAAGCAATGGCACCAGACAGAAAAAAAGCTCTCAAAAAATGGTGCAGCTTTGCCACAGTTCCCCGTTTGAGCGGTATTTTGCCAAGGGCCCGTAAGTACAGAATTATAAGGAACCGGGAAAACGCTTGCCCGTCCCAAACGCCTTGGTTACTTAAGGGGAAAGATAATAAGCGGGGCTTGATCATGGCGATCAGACGAATACTTCCGATGATTCTTATAGGGGCCGGCATGTTGGCCTTGTCAGCTTGCGGAAATGGCGGGCCATTTGGCAACACAATTGCTGTTGGCAGCGAATCAAATACCCAACGCGCACAGGCAGACCCTGACCGCGAGACCATTTGGGATCTGTTCACTAACGTAGATGACCCGAACACGACGGTTGAAGTAAACAAATACATCTGGAATGCCGCCCTTGATGTTCTGAGCTTCATGCCGGTCGAGGCTGCTGATCCGTTCTCGGGTATCATCGTCTTTGGCTACGGCACACCGCCCGGTGGCGGCAGAGCTTATAAGGCGACGGTTTATGTCAGTGACCCGGCGCTGGATGCCCGCGCGCTGAACGTTTCTCTTTATACACGTGGCGGTCCCGCCAGCACAGAGGCCGTGCATGCGATCGAGGATGCTATCCTTACCCGCGCCCGTCAGCTACGGATTGCTGACGGAAGGCTCTAGACCCGCGCAAACCTTAGGAATATCAACAGCGCCGGGTCCTGTACCCGGCGTTACTATTTGAAGGACCGTAAATATGTCCCGCTACACCCCCGCAACGATTGAGCCTAAATGGCAGCAAGCCTGGGAAAAGGCTGGCATTTTTAGTGCCCGGCGTGACCCGGAAAAGCCCAAATATTACGTGCTTGAGATGTTCCCCTACCCATCGGGCCGCCTGCATATCGGGCATGTGCGCAACTACACGATGGGCGACGTGATCGCGCGTTATAAGGCATCGTGCGGGTTTTCCGTGTTGCACCCGATGGGCTGGGACGCATTTGGCATGCCCGCCGAAAACGCCGCGATGGCAACCGGGGTGCATCCGGCCGACTACACATACGGCAATATTGCCGAGATGAAAGAACAGATGCGGCCCATGGGGTGGTCACTGGACTGGTCACGTGAACTTGCCACCTGCGACCCGGAATATTACGGCCAGCAACAGGCCATGTTCATTGATTTCATGGACAAAGGGTTAGTCTACCGCAAAAACGCCGTGGTCAACTGGGATCCGGTCGACATGACCGTTCTGGCAAATGAACAGGTGATTGACGGATGCGGCTGGCGCTCAGGCGCCCCGGTTGAGCGACGCGAGTTGACCCAGTGGTTCTTTAAGATCTCAGATTTCAGCGAGGAACTGCTGGCTGCCCTCGACGGTCTTGAGGATTGGCCGGAAAAGGTCCGCCTGATGCAGGCCAACTGGATCGGCAAAAGCCGTGGCATCGACATTCGCTTTGAACGGCGTGACGGTGGCGACGACATAATCTGTTATTCGACCCGACCCGACACCATGCGCGGCGCGTCCTTTATCGCAATTTCGCCCGACCACCCCTTGTCAAAGGAAATGGAGGGCGCGAATCAGGCTCTTGCTGCCTTTAACGCCGAGTGCCGGAAGATGGGCACCTCGGAAGAGGCCATGGAAAAGGCCGAAAAGCGTGGTTTTAACACCGGGCTGACGGTAAAGCACCCAGTTTACCCGGACAGTGACCTGCCTGTCTGGGTCGGCAACTTTGTCCTGATGGATTACGGCACCGGCGCGGTCTTTGGCTGCCCGGCACATGACCAGCGCGACCTTGATTTCGCCCGCAAATACGATTTGCCGGTGACGAATGCTTTCTACATGCCCGGCGAACCGGTTGAAGTTGCGAACGAAGCTCTGGTGCCCGGCAAGTCAGAGAAGGTTGCCTATATCGATCATTTCGCGGGTATTAGCGAAGTTACCTCGGCCGAAGGGATCGACGCCACGATTGACTGGTTTGAAGCGCGTGATCTGGGAAAGGGCAAGGTGCAATACCGCTTGCGTGACTGGGGCCTGAGCCGCCAGCGCTTCTGGGGCGCACCGATTCCCGTTGTGCATTGTGAGGCCTGCGGCGTGGTGCCCGAGAAAAAGGAAAACCTGCCGGTTGAGCTGCCCATGGATGTGAGCTTTGAAAAGCCCGGCAATCCGCTGGATCACCACCCCACATGGCGCGACTGTGCCTGCCCCTCTTGCGGCAAGCCTGCGCAGCGCGAAACCGATACGATGGACACGTTCGTCGATTCGTCGTGGTATTTCGCCCGTTTCACTGCCCCAAGTGCCAAAACTCCGACTGAGGCCGAGGAAGTTAAATACTGGATGAATGTAGACCAGTATATCGGCGGCATTGAACATGCGATTCTGCACCTGCTGTATTCACGCTTTTTCGCACGCGCCATGCATATCTGTGGCCACTTACCCAAGACAGCCATTGAGCCGTTTGACGCCTTGTTTACGCAGGGCATGGTGACACATGCGATATACAAATCACTGGGGGGAAAGGAGGTAGTCGGGCCTGATGGGGAAAACGCAACTCTGATTTTTGACCAATACCACTACCCTGAAGAGATTGTCGTAACTGAACAGGGTGGCGTGAGAATCGCAGTCTTGAGAGCCGAAATGAAGGCCAACAATTTAGATCCGGATAACCCACAATCCGTCAGCGATTATACTCACGTGTTGGATAGGACAAATATAGAAATAATCCCCTCGGCCAAGATGTCGAAATCCAAGAATAACGTGGTCGATCCGGTAAAAATCATCGAAACCTATGGCGCTGACACGGCCCGCTGGTTTGTGCTTTCTGACAGCCCGCCAGAACGGGACGTGGAATGGACCGCTTCAGGCGCTGAGGCTGCGCATAAACACATGTCACGAGTTTGGAACCTGAGCGAACGCATTGCTGAGCTTGACCCGGCAAGCAAAGGCAACAGCGACGAGGACCTGCTGCGTGCCATGCACAAAACCATCCATGATGTCACGATGGGGGTTGAAAGCTTCGGGTTTAACGCCGCAATTGCCAAGCTCTATGCCTTTACCAACACCCTGGCCAAGTCAAAAGCCGGGGCTGAGACCCAGCGCGAGGCGATGCTGGTGCTCGCCCAGCTCATGGCACCCTTCACCCCGCATCTGGCCGAAGACATCTGGGCCCGTCAGGGTGGAGAGGGACTGATTGCCGAAGCGGCCTGGCCACAGGCGGATCAGGCCATGCTGAAGGATGACAACGTCACCATGCCGGTTCAGGTTAACGGTAAAAGGCGTGCGGAAATCAGCGTTCCAAAAGATATGGACCGGGCAGAGGTTGAAAAGATCGCGCTGGCAGAGCAAGCTGTGATCAGGGCGCTGGATGGAACCAGCCCCAAGAAAGTCATCGTTGTGCCGGGGCGTATCGTGAATGTCGTCATTTAACCGCCGAATAGTTCTGTCATCGTTGCTTGCCCTCGGGGCGTGCGGCTTTACCCCGATCTATGGGCCGGGCGGGGCAGCCGAAGGGCTGATCGGGGCCATTCGGGTTGCCGAACCTGATAACAGCGACGCCTATGAGCTGGTCAAACGGCTTGAGGAACGGTTGGGGCAACCTGCCAGCGCGGGTTATGCGCTGGATTATCGGATCACCACACGCGCCGAAGATGCGGGCGTAACCGCCACGTCGGAAATTACCCGGGTACAATTATTCGGAACTGCGACCTTCACCCTGACGGATACGGCCAGCGGCGCGCAGGCTCTTTCTGGCAGCGTCACCAGCTTCACGTCCTATTCAGCGCAAGGCTCGACGGTATCCACCGCCTCGGTTGAGCGTGACGCCCACCGCCGCCTGATGGTGGCGTTGGCGGACTTGCTGGTTACCCGCCTGATCGCAACCGCGCCGGACTGGCTGGCATGAAGCTCAGCCCGCGTGATGCCGGGCGCTATTTTGCCCGGCCCGAGGCGCAGCGCACCGGGGTTTTACTGTTTGGGACAGATACGATGCGGGTGGCGCTGAAGCGCCAGGAACTGATCGCCGCCCTGATCGGCCCCAATGGCGATGACGAAATGCGTCTGACCCGTATCCCCGCAGCCGATCTGCGCAAAGATCCAGCCCTGCTGACGGATGCCATCAAGGCGCAAGGGTTCTTTCCCGGCCCGCGGGTGGCATTTGTCGAAGACGTCACGGATACGCTTGCCAAAGTGATCACCCCGGCGCTGGATGACTGGCAGGAGGGCGACGCACAGGTGATCGTGACCGCTGGCAGCCTGACCCCACGTTCGGCCCTGCGCAAATATTTTGAAACCCACCCAAACGCCTATGCCGCCGGGATCTATGACGACCCTCCGACACGCGCTGAGATTGAAGCCGAACTAAACAAAGCCGGGCTGGGAACTGCTAGTGCCGAGGCATTGGCAGACCTTACCGCCCTTGCGCAAGCGCTGGACCCCGGTGACTTTCGTCAAACCATTGAAAAACTGTCACTTTATAAGATTGGCGATGCTTCACCACTCACGCCTGCCGATATTGCAGCCCTCGCCCCTGCCTCGACCGAGGCCGCCCTGGACGAGGTGCTGAATATCACTGCAGACTGCCAAGCTGGCCAGATTGGGCCGGTGCTGCGTCGCTTGCAGGCGCAAGGGGTGCAACCGGTTGGATTGTGCATCGGTGCAACCCGGCATTTTCGGGTGCTGCACGCGGCCGCCTCGGATCCCGGAGGTCCGGCGCAAGGCATTGGCCGTGCGCGCCCGCCGGTACATTTCAAAATGCGCGACCGGATGGTGCGACAGGCAAGCAAATGGGGGGTTCACCGGCTGGAACAGGCGCTGGAAATGCTGGTGGACACCGATTTGCAGTTGCGTTCCGCCGCCCTCGCCCCTCAAATGGCCGTGATGGAACGGACTTTGATCCGACTGGCAATGTTGGGAGCACGCTGATGTATCAGGTAGTAGGAACGGCAAAGACGCGGGCATTTCGCGTATTGTGGATGCTTGAAGAACTGGGGCTGGAATACGAACATCTGGATGTCCCGCCGCGCGCAGAAAAGGTTCTGGCCTATAACCCCACCGGCAAGGTGCCTGTGCTGCTGGATGATGGGGAGCCAATCATCGACGGCACCGCCATCATGACCTATCTGGCGGATAAGCACGGGAAATTGACCTATCCGGCCGGAACACTTGAACGTGCCCGTCAGGACGCACTTACACATTTCGTTCTGGACGAAATGGACGCGGTTTTGTGGACCGCCGCGCGCCACACCTTCATTTTGCCGGCAGAAAAACGGGTGCCCGAGGTGAAGCCCTCGTTAAAATGGGAGTTCGAACGCTCTCAGGGCGTTTTGATGCAACGCATGGGTGATGGCCCATTCCTGATGGGCGAAAAAATGACTGTCCCCGATATTCTGGCCTGCCATTGCGCGGCTTGGGCAATTGGCGCCAAATTTCCCCTGACAGACGACTTCAAGGCTTATTCAAAACGCCTGACAAGCCGCGAGGCTTACAAGCGGGCGCGTCAATCTTAAGTTTCGGTATGCTTCCAGAAACTCACGCGCCATGTCCCGCTTTGCGACGCTTACCGCGTTTGATATCCCGATCCCCGACCTGAGAGGCGCGCAGCTTCACCCAGATATTGACCGCAAAAAGTAAAAAGGCGAGCGCGCCGATTGTACCCATCCCGGCCCCGGCCTGAATAAGCAGGGTCTGATCCAGTACGATGCCGCCGCCAACCAAGGCAAGTGCTGCAAAATGACAACCCGCATGGATTTTCAACGGAGTCTCGGCAACCAGTTCGGACATCAGCATTGGCAGCCCGGACATGCCACTGGCATGCATCGAGGCAAGGAAGGGCATGATGCGTTGCAGAACTCCGGTCAGAAATGTCAGCAACCAGCCAGCCAGCAAGGTAAACCCAAATAGAGCAGAGCCATTGGGGATCTGAAGACCCGTCTGAAGCGCTATACCAAGCGCCAGACAAAGGATAAGGAACCCCCAAGAGGCACGGATCAGAACAAATGACAGGCCCAGGCGTTTTCGCATGCTGGCTTTTTGCACCCGGTACATTTGCCAGACATAGACCAGTGCTGCGGCCAGTCCCGCCAATAATGCTGGCCAGATCAGGGCCGTTGTCCCTGTAAACAGTGCAGTGGACAACCCTGTAAGGGCAAAAACGGCAAGCCCCGCCTGCACCCAGCCTGGCCCGGTTGCCGGGCTGCGCGACAAGACAAACATCGGGATCAGGATCAGGCTAAGTCCGCCAGCCAGCAACCCCATGAACCCAAAGCTGGCGGTGAAAACATGGAGGAGTGTCAAAGCGCTTCGGTCTTGCAGAAATCCAATTTCGAAGTCCCAGACCAACAACAACCCCAACAGGACAAACACCACCAATCCGGCCAACGCCCCCCAGCTATGCAAGGCCACCACCGGCAGGGATTTGGCCCGGCGTAAATTGTCGGCCGTCACAAGGGTAAATAAGGCCAGACCAAGGGCAACAAGACCTGCCCCTGCCTGCATGGACCAATGGTTGCCCAAATACATCCCCTGACAAAGCAGACAAATCCCGGGCAATAACAGCCAGAAACTGGTGCGTGCTGGCCAGGTGCGCGACAGGGCGCGTCGGGTGACAACAGGGAATAGCTGATAGGAGGCTCCGATAGCGGTCAATATAAAAACGCCCAGAGTGGCAAGGTGAATTGCAGCCAGAACCGGGCCTGTACCACCGGTAAATGCCGCCACGTCATCAGCACCAAAAAATAACATTCCCCATGCCAGCACCTGAAAGACCACAGCCGACAAAAAGAACCTGAAAGGAATGGATGCAGGTAGCAGCCGGTCTTTGGCGCCACCCAGAAATGATCCTGCCATACTCATTGTAAACGCCTGATGATCAACTGCACATTACCCGGTTCTTCTACGGCAACTTCCCATGTCCAGCCACGCTCGGCCAGCTCAGGAAACAGATAGACCGGTTCGCGCTCCATATACGCGAAGATTGGGCCGGTTGTGTCGCTATTTTCCACCTGCCAGAGGATTGCCACCATCGGATCCGGCGCCGGCAGACCCCTCGTGTCCACATGCAGCCCCCGCGCATCGCGCCAGACCTCCCCTGGGGGTTGGGTACTCATGCCAGTTCGCGCGCCAGTCGCTCTGCCATGGCAGCGATTGAAAGTCTGCGATAATGCGGCGCGACCGATGTTGTACGTTGTGGCGAGACCGCTTTTTGCACAGCCTTGTTTACATCGTTGAAACAGGCCTCGCGGTCACCTGACGGAATATCGGCAAACTCAAGCAGTTTTGGCTTTGAATTGGTCCCCGTCAGAGCAACCCGCAGACACAAGCTGCCCCCGCATTCTTCGGACGCTACCGCGACGCCAGCGAGCGGAAAATCCACGGCACCGCGCAGGCGAATTTTTTTGTACAGGGAGGGCCCTTTGGGTGGTGGGATATGGATAGCAGTAACAATCTCACCCGCCTTCAGGGTCATGTAGTCCGCTCCATCCTCCTGATAAAAATCTTTTAGTTCGACGTGGCGAGTACCCTTTTGGCCGGTTATCTCAAGACTGGCCCGATGCACCATCATTGCAGGGGCAAGGTCCCCGCTGAAGGCCGCACGGCAGCGATTGCCATTGGGGGCAACGTGGCAGGTATCCCCCTGATATTTCAGGCAATACTCGTTAGATTTCCGCCACCAATCGCTTTGATTAAAATAAAGGCAACGCGTATCCAGACACAAATTGCCTCCGACAGTCGCTATATTTCTATGGCTTGGACCGGCGATGGCGGCCGCGGCTTGAGCAATCGCCGGGTAATTAGTGATTATTAAGGGGTCTTTCTCAAGCTCTGCCAGAGCAACTCCGGCACCGATACGCAGACCGTCAGACCCGCGCCCAATCTTTTGCAGTGAAGTAATTTGGGACAGGTCAACAAGGAGAGCGGGCGCACCCAACCCCATGCGCATCTGAACCAGCAAATCCGTTCCCCCGGCAATGATCCGGGCATCAGGCGAGGCGAGTGCCGTGATGGCTTCGGCCAGCGTGCCCGGGCGTTCCAACCTGAAATCTGGCATGACCTCGGTCATTTGCCCGCCTCCTTCTTGCGTAAAGCGCGGCCGTGTTTGATCAGAGCCGCCAGCACGCGGTCAGGTGTCACCGGTAAAAAGTTGACGTCCATGCCCAGCGCATCCGCCAGGGCATTCACCAGTGCAGGCGGGAAGCCCGACAATGCGCCCTCGCCTGCCTCTTTGGCGCCAAAGGGCCCTAACGGGTCGATGCTTTCCACTATTTCCACCTCAATCGGTGGGCTTTCCGCAATCGTGGGGAAACGGTAACCCATCAGACCGGCATGCACAGGCAGGCCGTCCTGATAGAGGGTTTCTTCACAAAGCCCCTGCCCCATACCCATCCAGACGGACCCTTCAATCTGGCCTTCAACCGCAAGCGGGTTGATGGCAAAGCCGCAATCCAGCGCGGCCCAGACATGTTCAACTCTGATCTGGCCAGTGTCCTGATCCACTGCAACTTCGACCACCTGTGCGGCATAGGAAAACCCCATGGTTGATCCGACAGCCCCGCCGCGATGTTTGCCGCCCTGCGCCTCGGGGGGGGTAGTAAAGGCCCCTTTGACCGTGATCGTACCTCCCTCGGCCAATGCCGCAATCGCCACTTCGTGGAAGGACAATACGGATTGTTCCGCCCCCCGGATGAAAAAGCTTTCGCCTTCGCATTCCATTTCTTCCGGCGCGACTTCCAGCTTTTTGGCCGCCGCCTCCACCAGCTTGGCACGCAGTTCTTTTGCCGCCTCAATGGCTGCATTGCCGACCATGAACGTGACACGGCTGGAATATGAACCGTTGTCCTTGGGCGTTATCACGCTGTCATTGGTGACAACGCGCACCCGGCTCAGGTTGATACTCAGAACCTCTGCAGCAGCAAGGGCCACGATGGTGGTCGAGCCCTGCCCGATGTCGGACGCTCCGGTCAGCACAGTGACTGACCCGTCAAAATCGAGCTTCATGGCCACAACCGCATGCGGCTCACCCGTCCAATGCACCGGCTTGGCAGCGCCTGAAACATAATGCGAACAGGCCATGCCCAACCCGCGACCCGGCCCAAGTTTGCCACGACGCGCGCCCCAGCCCGAGGCGGCCTCAACCCGATCAAGACACTTATCCAACCCGTAAGAATTTACCATCAGGTCGTTCGCCGTGAACATCGGGGCGGAAAGCAAGTTGGCGCGGCGCACGGCGAACGGGTCAAGCCCCAGCTCACGCGCCATACGGTCCAGAAGGCATTCAAACGCGTGGCGCACATCCACCGTACCGTGGCCGCGCATGGCCCCGCAGGGGGGCGTGTTGGTATAGACGCGGTAGCCGTCATATTTGACGTTAGGCGTTTTATATATCCCGTGCAAAAGCGCACCGGCATAAAGGATGGTAACCAGCCCGTATCCGGCATAGGCGCCACCTGCCATGGTAACCTCGCATTCAACGGCAGTAAGTTCACCAGCCCCGGTCATACCCAGTTTCAGTTTCACCTGTGTCTGAGGGCGGCCCCGGTGGGTCAGGAAACATTCTTCACGCGATAGCTGCATCGTTACTTTCCCCCCAGCCTTGCGGGCCAGAAGGGCAGTGATGATTTCAAAATTCAGAGTCTCAGTGCGCGCGCCAAATCCGCCACCAACAAACGGTTTCACCACCCGAATGCGGGAAGTATCCATGTCCAGACAACGCGCCAGCGTCAGGTGAACGTAAAACGGAACCTGGGTGACGGAATGCAATGTCAGGCGTTCCCTTTCAGGATCGTATTCAGCCATGGCCGCATGTGGTTCCATCTGGGCGTGGTTCACCTCGGCGCAGTCAAACACCTCTTCGTGCACCAGATCGGCATCCGCAAATCCCTGCGTGACATCACCAAATGCGTGGTGAACTTCGCGTTCGAGGTTTCCGGGCTTGTTGTCATGAAGCTGGGGGGCATCCGCCGTTCGGGACTGCCCTGCCGTATAAACCGCAGGTAGTTCATCAATCGACACTTCAATCAGGGACAATGCCTTGTCGGCCGTAACGGCATCCACCGCTGCCACCGCTGCGATAGGTTCACCCCGATACCGCACTTTGCCGCGTGCCATCGGATATTCGTTCATGGCGATGGGAATAACGCCATAGGTCTTGTCGCAATCATCGCCGGTAACAATTGCCACCACACCGGGAAGCGCCTCTGCTTTTGTTATATCGAGGGCCAGATTTTCCCCATGACTGACAGGCGAACGTAAAATGCGCCCGACCAGAGCGTCACTTGCGTCAAGATCAGCGGTAAATTTTGCCTTGCCGGTGACTTTCTCGATCCCGTCTACCAGCGGGACAGGCGTGCCGACCGCCCTGTTCATGCCAACTCCTCCGCTGCCGCCTGAACCGAACGGATGATTTTCACATACCCCGTGCAGCGGCAAAGGTTACCTCCCAGCGCCGTTCTGATCTCCGCCTCGTCCGGGTTGGGATTTTCACGCAAGAGCCCCTCGGCGGCCATGATCATGCCCGGTGTGCAAAATCCACATTGGGTGCCTAGATGTTCATGAAACGCACGCGGAAGCGCGGATAGGCGGCCACCTTTGGCCTGCCCTTCGATGGTTTCCACATCAGCCTTATCCAAGGAAGCGGCAAGCGTGATGCAAGACAGCCTTGGCTTTCCGTTTACCAGCACCGTGCAGGCACCGCACTCGCCGCCGTCGCAGCCCTTTTTTGTACCAGTCAATCCCAGCCTCTCGCGCAGGTAGTCAACCAGCAACAAGTTGTCAGGAATTAAATCTTCAAACTTGCGCCCATTGACATTCAGACTGACAATCCGCTTCATATGGCCTGCCTTTCCGGTTTCTTGACTTATAAAGCACTAAATCGGTACCATTATACTGAATTAAGAGAGCGTGGTATAGAGATTTGATTGATGCAAGGCCAGAGACCCCTTCAGGGCAGGATCTGTTGATACGCCGGGCAACCAGCGATGATTTGGAACATGTCACCGATCTGGATGCACGCATCACCGGACAGGCCAAGCCGGAATACTGGAAGGACATCTATGAACGCTACGGCGCGCGTCGGGTTGATCAAAGGTTTTTCCTGATCGCCAAGAATTGCGAGGAAGAGGCGGGATGCCCCATCCTTGGCCTGATCGCGGGTGAAGTGCGCGGCTGGGAATTTGGCTCGGAACCCTGTGGCTGGATTTTTGCGGTATCTGTTGATTCCGAACATCGGGAACAAGGCATCGGCGAACGCCTGTTCACGGCCATCTGCGATGAATTTCGCGGGGCAGGCATCACCAAAATCCGCACCATGGTCCGGCGTCAGGATGTCCTGAACATGTCATTCTTTCGCTCGGAAGGCATGATGGCCGGCCCCTATACACAGCTGGAACTTAACCTTGACGAAATCTAGCCGCCGACACACGGACCGCTAAGCAAAGGAAAAACTGTGCAAAAATCGAGCAGACTTGCGATATACGCGCTGATTGAGCTTGCGTCGAACCCGGAGCGGCAAATCTCGACCGCTGAAATTGGCGATAAGTACCGTATTTCAGCCCATCACCTGGCCAAGGTTTTGTTAACGCTTGGGCGCGCCGGATTGGTGCAGTCAGTGCGCGGTGTTGGCGGTGGCTACAGTTTTACCGGCAATGCGCGGCGGGTAACCCTTTTTGACGTGATCAGCCTGTTTGAAGATACCTCAACAACCTGCAAACTCGCCAATCCCGACGTGGCAACGGCTGAGGAATGGGCGTTGTTCGATATTTCAAAAGAGATAAACGATATTGCCATGTCGACCTATCGCTCCATCACGCTGGCAACGATACTGAAACAGATTGAACGGCGTAAAAATCTTTTGGAAAATCAGGAACAAGCCGCCTCCTGACACAATTTCCCAAACGACGCAGCACCTTGCTATCCCTAAATCAGTATTGTAATACTTATTTAGTAAGCCGCTAAGGTAAGTTGTTAGGGAAGCAGTCAAAAATGACATTCAGCCGCCGCACCGCCCAACTTCTGCATGAAGACCACCAACAGACGATTTCAGTGGTGGAAGGGCTGGAACGGATGGTTACCAAAGCCCGAAAACATCCCCCGGACATCAATGAACCGCAGACACGGGCAAGCCTGAAAAACACGGTTGGGGCAATTGATGAGGAGGTTTCGGCCCATTTCACCTTTGAGGAAACCGAGCTTTTCACCCGTCTGGAAGACATGGGTGACATGGCGATCGGTCAGCATCTTCGCGGTGAACATGCGGCCATCCTCCCATTGGGGAAATCCGTCGTGGAACTGGCAAAAGAAGCGCTGGATAGTGAATTCACCCCTGAAAGCTGGGCAATGTTTCGAAAGGTAGCGGGCGAGCTGATCGAGCGCATGTATGTCCACATCCAGAAAGAGGAGATGGCTTTGCTACCGGCACTTGATGATCTTCTGGATGATCAGACCGATATGGATCTTGCCATGTCCTACAGCGAAAACCATTAGGAGGAAGCAATGCCTGACGCCAGCCTCAAACCCCTGACACCTGATGACCTTGAGTCCGTGATCTCAATAGACATGGCCACCGGGGGGGCCTCGCGTCGTGGGTATTTTGAAAAGCGGTTGGTTGCAGCCACCGAGGGCCCCGCTGATTACGTTTATGTAGGTCTGCATGTGGATGGGCAATTGGCTGGCTTTGCTTTCGCTAAAATGGTCAGCGGTGAATTTGGCCAAAGTGACGTATCGGCGTCATTGGACGCAATTGGCATTGATCCGACCCATAATTCCAAAGGGTATGGGCATAAGTTACTGGAAGAAGTCGAAAGAATACTGCGCCACAAAGGTGTGTCAAACCTGATGAGTCAGATTGACTGGTCCCAGCCGGAGGTACACGGCTTTTTCGCCCATGCAGGGTTTGAATTGGCCCCGAGGCTGGTGCTAACGCGCCCGACAGACCGCATGGTGCTGGAACTGGACGAGCGCGAGACCGCAGAAGACCCGGACGGCCCCGATTACAGTTCGCCCGATGGTGACGCAGAAAATGCACTGTCGCATGAAAAAATACCCGTGCGCAATTTGCGGGCGGGGGATCTGGACAAGATCATTGAAATAGACAGGGCGACGACCGGCACGGAAAGGCGCGCCTATTTCACCCGTAAGCAGCATGAAATTCTGCACCAGAGCGGCGTGCAGGTATCTATGGTGGCCGAACAGGATGGTTTTGTCACCGGCTTCGTTATGGCGCGCGTGGACTATGGTGAGTTCGGTCACACCTCTCGTGAGGCAGTTTTGGACGCGCTTGGGGTCGATCCGGGGTTTCAGAGACTGGGAATTGGGCAGGAATTGATGGCCAAATTAATGGCTAATCTGAATGTGCTGGCTTTTGAGCAGGTACGGACGGAAGTTGCCTGGGATGACACTGCCTTGATTGAGTTTTTCAGCGCGACCGGTTTCAAACCGGCGCAGCGCGTTACACTTTGTAAAACACTCTAGTTTCGCATTGCTGCGCAATCCGACCGGGCCGAGGGGGCCAGCCCCCTCGTACTCCCCCGAGGTATTTTGGCCAAGATGAAGGAAGCCTTTTCGCCTTGGCCAAAATACCTCGGCCGACAGCAAACCGAGGAAGATGCCGCAGGCGGATGACGAGATTTAGAGCGCGCTGAAGGCGCACAATCTACTGCAGTGCTTCGTGTTTTGCCAACAGCTCTTCTTCGCTTTCTTCCCAATCAGGGTTGGGCTCAATACAGGCTTCGGGGCATACCAGTTTGCATTGTGGTTCATCCTCTTCCCCGACACACTCGGTGCATTTCATCGGGTCGATGATGTAGAATGGATCGCCTTCTTTGATAGCCTCATTCGGGCAAACCGGTTCGCAGGCGTCACACGCGGTACAAGGGTCAACGATCATTAGTGCCATTTTAATTCTCCTTCATGATGCTTGCAGCATTTGTCCCTGAGCGGTCAGTTTATCGTAGCGAAACGCGCCCCAGAGTGCAGCGCCAAGTGCCCCGGCGTAGATTGAATCCGGGTGGTTCACCACCTCGGCTTCGACGCCGCGCATTGCTGCCAGTTTTTCGCGCAGGGCTTCACACAGGCCTTCATCCAGTCCCAGCCCGCCTGTCATCATCACCAGATCATTCTTTACGCCGATGGATTTCAGCAACCGTGCCAACCGCCCGGCCATGGACAGGTGTATTCCCTTAAGAATATTGGGCGCGGTGATGCCGCGAGAAACCATGTTGATAACGTCTGTTTCGGCCAGCACCGCGCAAATCGAAGACACCTCTTCCGGGTCATCCGCCTGCATAGACAGCGCGCCGATCTCATCTTGCGCAATACCCAGATAGCGGGCGATGTTTTCCAAAAACTGCCCGGACCCGGACGCACATTGCGAGGTCATTTTATACTTTGTCACTTTACCCTTTTCATCCGTGATCATGGCGCGACCATGCAGTGCGCCACAATCCATGATCGCCACGGTTTTCGGGTTGAGAAAACGCGCACCACGGGCATGGCTGGTCATTGAATAAAAGTGGCCGGTGTGGAAGGGAATGCTTTCGCCCTCGCCGGTCGTGGCAACATAATCAAGGCCGTCTTCCTTAATGCCCGCATCCCCAAGCACCTGGTCAAACGCCTCGCGCGACAGAACCAGCGGGTCACGCTGACGGATACGCAAGGTCGAACGCGCCAACCATTCCTCTTTGCCGTCTTCAACCCGGAGTATCACCGCTTTAACGGCGCCGGTCCCTACGTCTATTCCAGCAGCTAAAGTCATGCTTCCACTCCCTCCAAACGTCCCTCGGCGGCGCGGCGGGCAAATTCAGCCCCTCCCAGCGCGCCGGTATAGATTGAATCAGGGTCGATATTGATGGTCACGTCGCCATAGTTTTCCTGAATGAGCTTTTTAAGCTCGCGCACCGCAGCTTCGTTCTTGGCAACCCCACCGGTAAAGGTCATCTGATCCGAAACCCCGCCGGAGCGCGACAGGATCGAGATTGCACGCAGCACGATGGCCCGGTGCAGGCCTGCCAGAATATCCTCTCGCGCCTCCCCAAGTGCCAACCGGTCGCGCAGCTCGGCGCCGGCGAAAACCGTACAGGTCGAATTGATGCGGGCGGGCTTGGACGATTTCATCGCCAATGGCCCAAGCTCATGCAGGCCCATATTCATCTCATCCGCGATATAGCCCAGATAGCGCCCACAGCCAGCTGCACAGCGGTCGTTCATCTGGAAGTTTTCAACAATGCCGTTTGCATCCACCTGAATGCCTTTTGTATCCTGCCCGCCTATGTCGAGAACGGTGCGGGTTTTCGGGTACATCATATGTGCGCCCAGCCCATGGCAGAGGATTTCCGAGCGGATATGCTCTTTGGAAAACGGCAGGGTGACACGGCCATAGCCGGTGCCGACCAGCCAAGTCTCTTCAAGCTCGACCCCCAAGGCATTCTCAGCCTTCTGGCCAAGGGCAGCGTCCACACCACCCGAGGCGACGCGCTTCATCGCGCGGGCAAATTTTTCGTCCAGTGATCCGGCAGGCGGGCGATTTTCAACGGCAATGATCGACTTGTCATAGATGTTCAGAAGCACGTCGTAGGCAACATCCATTTCGCGCCCGACCTCTTCAGCATTGGTCAGGTAACGTGACCCTGCAATGTCACGAAAGAAGTCCGACTTACGCTCGGCCCCCGGGGCGAACATCGGACCGGCTTCCGCCCGTAGGCGATTGAAAACTTCGGCCAGGGCAGCTTTGACCCCATCACCAATTTTTTCAAACCGTGGCCCTGTCACCAGGTTTGTGCAGGTCTCTTCGAGATCGGCCAGTTGCTCCAGAAACTGCTCCAACCGGAAGGAGCTTTCGAGATCTTTCAGGAACACCTCGGCCTCAGCACTCAATTTGCCCTCGCCAAACTCACGCCGAAACAACGTGAAACGCGCATCGATTTTGGCCTCTTCCGTGGCGACGTTACAGGCGGTTTCATAATTTGAGCGGGAGTTGGTGATACCGCGCCCCAGTACCCGTTCTCCTTGGTCCAGTAACACCGCTTTGGTGGTGGTGGAGCCCAGGTCAATGCCAACGAACGTTTTCATGCCGCCGCCCCCTTACCGGATCGTTTCTGTTCAACCATCTGGAAATAGCTTTCCAGCCGGTTCTTGACGTTTGCTGCCGAGAAATAGCGCGGATCCACCAGATCAGTTTCAATGAAGGCCGCCGGTTTCCCGGTGCGCTTTTCAACTTCGCGCATGATCAGAAGCTGGCCGGCTGAGAAGCTGTTGCATGACTTGATCGAATTGATCAGGAGCCCGTCCGCTTCGTATTCGTTAATGTAATCCGACAGCATGTCGATACGCATCGGCAAGGAGCGGTTGGTGTAGACCCCAAGGCAGTATTCAGCGAGTGTCTCCAAGGGGCGCGACGGGTCGTGGCGGAAGCCGTAATCATAGGTGCCGCCAACCTTGGTATAGGACGACGCCACCACGGTCGCACCTTCGTCATAGAACATCTTCCAGAACTGCCGGAAACTGGTGTAGTTGGGCGGGCCTTCAACCACCAGACGGTATTTTTCTTCGCCCATAGGCCCATCTGGCGTCACCGGACCAAGACCTTTTAGCATCCGTTCATCTACTTCTTCGCGCAGGAAACGGTAGTAATCTATCGCGTCATCCGTGCCGCGAAAGGCACCAAAGATTGGCCCGATATAGTAGATGCCGCCAAAATAAGCGTCGATGGGCGAAGGTTTGTTTTTGCCGGTCTGCAGGATGTAAACGAGGTCATCCTCAGCTTTGGCGGACTTGGCGAGGTATTCGCGCAGCCGGTCAATATCAAACTTGACGCCCGAAACCTCCTCAAGCGTCGGGATGACGTTTTCTTTGAGCTGCTTCACCATGTACTGGATCATGTTCGGCGTGACTTTACCGTCGGCCATATAGGGTGTTTGCAGGAAGATGGTCGGGCATTTGTACTGCTCGCGCAGAAGCTCAAACCATTTCAGGAAAGTGAAACAGCCGGTGTAGCTCAGAAGCAGCACGTCGGGCTTGGGCAGCTCACGGCCATTCGGGCCAATATTGCCTTTCATCATCATGCCGATGTCGGACTTCACATATGTGCAGACATCTTCGGAATGCCCGGCACGTTCAGCCTCCATGATATATTGCCCACTTTTCTTGCGCAGACCACTTTGGATGGCGTTTACCTCGGGCAGGTTATTGACCAGATCAAAACACATGATCAGTTCATTAAGGTTACCCGGCACAAAAGTTGACGCCACCTTGTCACCGTTTTCGGGCGCATTCGACAGCCGGTCGTAATGCTTGGCCATCATCTCTTTTTGCTTGATCATTGACGCGTCTTTGAGGACGTCGGCGGGCTGGGCTTTGACGACAGAGGGTCTCATGCGGCGCTCCATAGTTTGATTGAATCAACGAAGGTTCCGGCCTGTTCGCGGATCGGCTGCATCTGGCCGGAGTTTTCGGCGTATTTAAAGGCGATGAATGGTATGTCGGCCTCGCTAAGCACGGTCTGCAACATTGGCCGGTCCAACAAAGCGGGATCACAGAAGGATGTTGAGGCAAAGATCACGCCCTCAGCCCCGGTCCGTTTCACCGCGCGGACAAGGAACTGGCCTTTTTCCTCAAGGTCGGGTTCGTACTTGGCTGCTGTGGACATGGAATGATGCAGGAACGCTTGCGACAGGTTGTAGATGGGATCGCCATCAGTTGGCACATCGTGGGTCAACCAACGAGAGACCAGCATGAAGTCATCATCGACCACATAACAACCCGAAAGCTCCAGCGATTTGATCAGGTTCAGCGGGGGCTGTTCACAGAACATGCCGGTGACAATGACCTTTGAATTATCTTTCATCGGGCGTTTTTCTGCCTTGGCCGCGTCTATATACTGCCGCAGCATGATGCTGTGTTCCTCAACAGGTAGCACCAGACCAGCGCGGATCACCAGATAAGCCTCGGAGGCCGGTGCCTGCCACGGCACAGCCGCGCGCAAGTCGTAAAGTTCGTTCACCAGTTTGCGGTTTTCGTTGAAAACGGCGATTGAGTTGTTAACCTCTTCACCCGTAATTTCTCGCCCGGCAAGCTTGCCCAAATCATGCAAAAGTTCACGCATTTCGCCGATGTAGAAAGTTCCGCCAATCTCATCTTCGTAGGTTTGCGGCACATCGAAATATTTGGAATAGACGTCCGGAAACAACATTTTCCACATACCGGAAAGGTTGCGGATTACGTCACAAATTGACGGAAATAGCATGCCGTCGACAAAATCCAACCGCCCGGAAAGTCCAAGCTCGACGGTCGAGCGTGGGATGCGGCAGATATAGCTTTGATAATAGGCGTCACCGTGGATTACCTCGAGGTTATCGCCGCCGCCCATAATGCCCAGCGGCAACATCCCGGCTGCATGGATCAGCTCACGCGGGATATAGACAGGCAGGTATCCAATGACCTTGCGGGTTGGGTCGGCCTCTTTCCATTCACGCGCTGCTGTGAAATTCAGGTCTTCATAAAGATCCTTCGCACGCTCAACGATCTCGGCTGTTGTTGGGTTTGTCATCGGTTCTCCCACTTGGCTGGACGTTTGGCGAGGAAAGCGTTGAGGCCTTCAACCGCGTCACGAGTTGACATGAGTTCTTTAAGATAGAGCGCTTCGACCTTGTCCAATTCTGGCAAAACACGGGCCAGATATGGCGCACGGGCCGCCTTGACAGCGAAACGTAAGGAAGATGCACTTTTGGGTTTCAGGTATTTTTCTGCATAGGCCAGAGCTGAGGCTGCGGGGTCGTCACTCAGGTGATCCACCAATCCGGCCAACAACGCCTCGTCCCCGGTCATGGTGCGGCCAGAGGTCAGCAAGTCCTGCGCTAAAGCCTGCCCCATACGTTCAGGCATCAGTACTGAAGCGGCAGGGGCAAAAACACCCAGCATCATTTCCGGCTGGCCCAGATAAGCATCCGGGGCGGACCAGATCAAATGCCCGGCCATGGCAACCTCAAGCCCGCCGCCAAGGCATTGCCCACGAACCGCGACCAACACGGGCACCGGGTACACCAGCATGCGTTTAACCAAGGCATGCAAAGCGCCGAGCATCTCCGTACAGCTTTCTGGCAGGTGCTCTTCGACCGAAGCGCCAAAGCTGAAATGTGGCCCCTCTGACTCGACCAGCACTGCTTTGAGGTCCTGAGTATCCTGTGCACTGGCAAGGGCCGCATCCAACCCAGCAATCATCGCCGCATCGACAATATTTGCCTTGGGACGGTTCAGGCGCAGTCTCAGAACTGCGCCGTCAAGCTCTGTGCTTATGGACAGGCAATCACTCACTTACGGGCACCGGGAATGTGGCCATCAATAAAGTCCTGTGTCCATTTCTCGCCCTCTGCCAAATCGCGGCGCACGGCGACAAAATCAACTTCCCGCCCAACCTCGCGGTTGCCTTCGTTAAAGGCGCGGAAACCCAGATTGGCCTCGGTCATCATGTTGCCCGCCAGCCACGCACGGGAATTTTCCTTGTTAGCATTCCAGGCGTTGAGCTTGGGTTTGCGCAGCTCTTCGACCGATTTGGTGGTGCAATCGGGGAAAGTCAGCAAGAGCTTGCCGCACAGTTCATCTACCTTGGCATCAAGCGCTGACAGGTCCATGGTTCCGGTCTTCATCAGAGCCTTGCCCGCCGCCAGATCATCGCCTGACTTCATTTCACCATGAAGGATGCGCCCGAGATAGTCGGTCTTCATTTCCATTTCGACCAGCGGGTTGGCGACGTATTCACCATCCACTTTCAGGCCCGGTACGATGTCGGTGAGGATGCCCAGACGCAACGCCTTTTGCGCCGTGAAGCTTTCGCACAAAACGCCGGAATTCATTGCCTGCTCACAACCGATCATCACCGGCAGAAAGTCGGTGGAGCCACCAATGGCCGCCGAGCCATGTTTCGGCCCTGCCTGCCCAAAGCGCGCCATATCCTGCGCAACCGAGAAATCACAGGCCATGCCGATCTCCTGCCCGCCACCGATGCGCATGCCGTTAACCCGGCACACTACCGGTTTGTCGCAACCCAGAATGGCCGAAACCATGTCGTTGAAAAGACGCATATACTGGCGGTATTCGTGTGGGCGCCCAGCGTAATACTCGGCGTATTCCTTGGTGTTGCCACCAGTACAAAACGCCTTGTCACCAGCTGCGGTAAACACCACCGCATTCACGTCGCGCATATTCGAGGCGGCGCGAAAAGCAAGGATTACCGATTTGACCATGTCGGTTGTGTAAGAGTTGTACTGCGTCGGATTATTCAGGATGATCCAGGCATTATAGAGCCCCTCAACCGGCGTGCCATCGGGCAGGGTTGCCGGGCGTTTTTCGAACAAAACCTGATCGGTGATCGCATTGCGCACATCATCTGCGACAATGTCATGTGATTCAAAATTAAAGCTCACTTGTTTCTCCTTACGGGCCTATGGGACGAGGATCTGGCGGCGGATCAGCTTGCCGTCATGCACGTCTTTGAAAACCTGATTGATCTCGTCGAGGGGTTTTTGTTCTACAAACGGCGCCAGTTTGACTTTGCCGGACAGGACCAGCTCCAGCGCGCCGGGGTAAAGCTCGGGCGGGCAGCCCCAGTTGCCCAAAAGGCGGGCGTGAAAAGCCATGAGGTTGGACAGGCGTACCTCAACCTTGTCCATGGTGAAACCAACAACACACATGGTGGCGCCGTGGTTCAGCAGGCCAAAAGCGGCCTTTTGACCGGCGGCGGTGCCGGAACATTCCATGATTATCCATTCGCGGGTTTTTAACCCCTGCGCCTTAGCAAATCCGATGATTTCACCCTTGAGGCTGCGCGGGTCAAAGTCCCGAGCATCCAGCGTCAAGGACGCGCCATATTGACCAACAGCCGCAAGTTTCTCCGGCACCACGTCGATGGCAACCACCGTCGCCCCCATCGCAGCCGCCACCTGCACGGCATATCCGCCAACACCGCCAGTGCCGTTGACGATCACCAGATCGCCCTCACCAATCCCGGCCTGCACCGCCGCCTGATAGGGTGTCGTCAGGGCATCAGCCACAACAGATACATCGGCAAGCTCAAGCCCGACAGCCTCCAGCCGGTCGGTATCAACCACGCAAAGACCGCGTGCAGGCACGGTAATATGGCTGGCAAACCCGCCTTCTATGTCGTTGCCCGGCATCTTTTGTGCCCGGCAGATGGTGCCCTTGCCACGGCTACAGGCATCACATTCGCCACATGGCATCACTGCGGGGACAATTACGGTCTGACCAAGCCAGCTTTCTTCCCCCTCGCCAACCGCAGTTACCATCCCGCTGACCTCATGCCCAAGTGTCAGAGGAAGGGGCTGATTGGTGCGTACGCCATCGTAGTAATAACCAAGATCCGTGTGGCAGACCCCGCAACCAGCGACTTCGACGATCACTTCACCAATTCCTGGAGTGGCGGGGGTAAACTCCTCCATTTCCAATGGCTGATCCGGTGCAATCATCCTCCAGCGTCTTGGCATTTCTCCCCTCCGGTTTATCGCGTCACCCCTTATTGACAAGGGGAAATATCTTTATTACCGTAATTAAGTACTCTAATACTTGTTTAGGGTCAACCGGCAAAACTAACGCCAGATCGGACCAAAGATGAACGCCTTGAACACGCATCGTGAAAACGCTGCCTTCGCCATCGTCGGTGCTGGCGGGATGGGCGCGATCACCGCCGGGTCGATCCTGCTGGAAGCAGCAGGCAAGGCAGGAATGCACGGACTCCTGAACCGCTCGGTGGGCCCACAAATACGCGGAGGCGAGGCGGCCGCTTTGGTACGCCTTTCCACCCGGCCAGCATTTTGCATGGCGGAGGATTTCAACATTCTCGTCGCTCTGGACTGGAAAAACGCTGACCGGTTTATCGGCGCGATGCCCGTTGCAGCAGGTGGGCTTGTCATATGTGACCCGGCGGCCGGTGACCCACCGCGAGCTGTGCTCGAAGCTGACTGCACCATCCTTGAATGCCCCATATCGGAAATGGCCAAAGCTATTCCCGACGGGCGCGAGAACATGATAGCAGTCGGGTTGATTACCGGGCTGACAGGCTTGTCCTTTAAGACCGTCATGGAGGTTGTCAGCGCAAAGCTTGGCCGCAAAGGTAATGAGGCAATTGAAGCCGGGCGGGCCTGCATCGAAGCAGGTATAAGCGCTGTTGCTGGTGCCAACCCGACATTTACTATCGCAACCAGCAATGACACTGACAGTCAACGCTGGTTAATCACCGGAAACGAAGCTGTGGGCCTTGGCGTCCTGCGGGGTGGTGTGCGCTTTGCTGCCGCCTATCCGATCACTCCCGCCACCGAAGTTCTGGAGTATCTGGCCCCGGCACTCGCCTCTACCGGTGGGGCATTGGTACAGGCTGAGGATGAGCTTGCCTCGATCAACATGATCATTGGTGCCTCATTCGGAGGCAGACCCTCTGTCACCGCCACGTCCGGTCCGGGTCTGTCATTGATGATGGAGAGCCTTGGGCTCGCCGCCGCTTCGGAAACGCCCATTGTTGTCATTGACGTGATGCGGGTAGGGCCCTCGACCGGCATCGCCACCAAGTCCGAACAATCAGACCTGAACATTGCCGTTTATGGCTTCCACGGGGATGCACCACATGTGGTTATTGCGCCGCTATCGGTGGCCGATTGCCTGTTTACTGGCCAATGGGCGGTGCATATTGCGGAAACACTGCAAACGCCGGTGGTCGTCCTGTCGGACCAGAATATCGGCCAAAGCCGGGTACTTATCGACAGGCCCGCCGATATTGCCTTTTTGACAAAACGCAAGCCTTTCGAGGTGTCCGGTGAGACTTATAATCGCTATGCCCTGACTGCTGACGGTATTTCCCCCATGGCCATCCCAGGTCAGGCAGGGGGCCAATACACTGCAGATGGCCTGACCCACTCCATACGCGGAACGCCGTCTTCGGATGCGCGCGACCAAAAGGAACAGATGGAAAAGCGCAACCACAAGATCACCAGTTTTGATTTCGGGGAATATTGGGGGATCAGCGAAGGCGAAGGCGAGGACGTTATTCTGACCTGGGGGTCTTTGACCGGCGCCGCGCGAGAAGCAATTCAGTCACTTTCGGATGAGGAGATATCTGCGCGTCTGGTCTCTTTACGTCAAATTTCACCCTTTCCTGAAACTGCTCTGGCAAAAGCACTGCAAGGAGCCAAACGCCTGCTTATTGTGGAGCAATCACAGTCCGGTCAGTTTTACCGGCACTTACGCGCGCATATGGACCTGCCCGGCGAGATTCAACAACTGAATCGCGAAGGGCCATCAAACATCTCTCCGGATGAAATCGCAACGCGAATACGAGATTGGATATCCCAATGAACGCGCCTGCCCCCAACCTCAAGCCAAGTCATTTCAAATCGGACCTGACACCTATCTGGTGCCCGGGTTGCGGCGATTTTCATGTTCTGATGTCCATCACCCGCGCGCTGGCCCAGCTTGGCCGGCCGCCGGAAGACGTGGCTGCCATCTCTGGCATCGGCTGTTCCTCCCGCATCCCGGCCTATACGAACTGCTACGGATTTCACGGCGTGCATGGCCGCGCACTGGCAGTGGCAGCGGGGCTGAAAGTGGCGCGCCCGGACTTGACCGTGTTAGCGCTTTCCGGGGACGGCGACGGATTTTCAATCGGCGGCAATCACTTCCTGCATGCCTGCAGACGCAATGTCGATATGACCTATATCGTGATGGATAACCGGGTTTATGGCATGACCAAAGGTCAACCCTCGCCCACCACCGAACCGGATTGGGACAGCGCTCTGTCCCCCGGTGGCACCGGGCTCAGCCCCTTCCATCCTCTGGTAATTGCCCTGGCCTCTGGGGCGAATTTTGTCGCACGGGAATTTTCGGGAAATATCAAAGCCACCACAGCTACCATCGCCGAGGCCATCCGCCATCCTGGTTTCTCCTTCGTGGAAATACTTAGCCCCTGCGTCACTTTCCGGCCCGACGAAAAGGAATGGAAAAACCAGGTACATGCGGCTTCGGTTGACGAAACCGATAACCCGGCCCGCGCCGCACGACGTATCATGACCGATGACGGCATGAACACCGGCATCCTTTATCGTGGAAAACGAAAACCCTATAAGGCAGGCGTTTCAGATGAACGCGGCTCTCTCGCTTCGCTGGAAGCAGCCTTTGAAATCTGAAAACCCGGCGTTTCATCTTGGCTCAAATACCTCCGCCGGAGGCATAAAGTCAGCGCGCGCAGCGCGCCCGGCCCAACCGAAGGAGAACCCTTTGGGGGTCGACGGCGGGCGGGAGCATCCCTTTTTGAATAGTCCGTCGGTCAGGCCTTTACCCAACCCGGTTGAACCCCGGCGCGACTTGCCCCGGATCCGCGTGCAGGCATTTTGTTGATTGCATATCCCTGATTATAGGCAGCTCTGGTTATCAGGTTGAATTTGAACACCCAACCAGTCGTCAACGCTCCGAGTCCTGCCAGTATCAACACAATATTGTAACCAGGCAGACCCATTGTCCCATAGACCAGAAATATCAGTAGCACCCCCTGTAACCAGTGGGAAAAAACTGGCCAGGTGTCGAGGGCAGAAATGGATTTAGTGGGTGCGCCAGTCCTGTTAAATGCAGCACGGTACCTAATCCACGCCCCTTGGCGGAGCGTGATCAAAAACCCAAGAGCCAACGCCATCTGCGGGGCTAGCGCCAAACCGCCAATCTCAGAAAGCACCACAAACAGCCCAGCGCCTTCACACAAGCCGGTCGCCACGATCAAGCCAACGATGCCCTGCCCACGCCAGACCGGAATCGCCTTTGCCGCCCGTAAAACCCTGCCTTGCGCATAAAGGAAACCCAGCCCCGCAATGGCAGAAGCTGTGCCCAAAACCAGACTTTCCATAAGCCATGCCATCACCCCCAAAATAAAAAACGGCATGACCGCATAGGCTTCACGCGACATCCAGCTTGTTGTTGGATTGAGGTAGACGTTGAGGAACCGCATCGGCCGCCCTATTTCCAGCCAGACTAAAAACAACCCTGCCCCGACAAAACTCATCGCAATCAGGGTGGCAAACCACAATGCTGGCGTGAACAAACCGGCCAGCATAACAGCCGTCATCAACCCGGTCCCGGTGCCACCGAAGGAAAAATTGCCGGCGGCTCGCCAATCCCAATGACTTTGCAATTGGGGGGAAATGGCGTTCATGCCCACAGAATCCGGAACCATTTCAGGTGAACCAGCAGGTGAATTGTCTGAGCCATCCCCGTCATAAAGGTAATAAAAGCCCGGATCGTTCCCAAGTTCCTCATGCATACGAAAATGGCGTTTATCCCGCAACAAGCGCGAGACATTGCTTTCAGGGTCATCCAAGTCGCCCATCTGCAGGGCACCCGATATACACGAGGCAACACAGGCAGGCGTCGCGGCCTCATCAATCCCCGGTTTCAGGCCGTGGGTAAGACCATCATCGATCCTGTCTTCACAAAAGGTACATTTCTGCGCCACGCCGCGCCGGGACCAGTCTTCGCGTTTCAACTCATGACCCATCTGTTTGCCGTGGCCATATACCTCATTTTCGGTATCGACCTTGTAGCGCGCCTGATAGGGGCAGGACTGAATGCAATAGGTGCATCCGATACAGACATCGAAATCTATGGTGACGATACCGTCATCGCGCTGACGGGTGGCGGTTGTTGGACAAACCTCCATACAGGAAGGATTTTCGCAATGCATGCACCCAACAGGTACGAATGCGCGGGAGACGTCCGGGAAGGTACCGACCTCAAAGTCCAGCACCTTGCGCCACTGCACCCAGGGCCCGGTTGCATTTCTGTGCTTGCAGGAAGCGGTACAGGTCTGGCAACCGACGCAACGGCTTAAATCAGCAACAATTGCCCAACGTGTCATGCCCCCGCCCCCTCTTTTTCCACCCGCACCCGAACCAGATCAGCCCCTGAGCCGGTCGCATCCGTCAGCTCCAACATCATTGGCGTCAGCGCATTCATGCTGGGCGTATGCAGGTCTTTGGCAAAGGGGGTTTTCCAATGATCAAACTGGCCGATCATCAGCAAAGTATCCGGGCGGATGCCCTGCCGCAGGAAAACTGCGCCGGTTGTTTCTCCGGTCGGGCTGGAGATACGCACAAGGTCGCCCTCGCCCAGACCCAGCCTGCCTGCCGCCTCAGGGTTCATCATCACGCCGCCATGACCAGCGATATTCGCCGCCACCTCATGGATCATCTGGATACCCACATTACTGCCCCATGAATATTGCATGGAGCGCGCGGTCAGCAGCCAGAAGGGATAGTCACCAATCTTCACATCAAAACGCTTCTCCAATGCGCCTTCCCACAGGCCCGGCAAGTCCTGAAAGTGTGGCATGGCTTCGTATTCTTCAAGCTGGCGATCCCACCATGTGATGCCTTTCTCATGCAGGCGCGCGCCAAGCTCTTGCCCGATCCTCAGTAGCCTTTCCTGATAGGGAAGCTCAAACCGCAACCCGGCCTCAACCATCGCCGGATAAAGATACCACCGGGCCTGCGGGAATGGTTTGGTACGAAAGCCACGTTCGCGATAGTAATCCAGCCCCTGACTCTCAGTGCCATCCGTCAGTTCGGCACTGGCCGCGCGGCAGGACGCATCCCAAATTTCTTCGACAGAATGTTCCCGTTCAGGTGCTAGGGAAAAGTCATACCCGTCGCCGAATAACCGCACGCCAGCAGCCCCCTTGCTGATGGCCGCATTATATTTTTCAAGTATGCCACACCCTTTGGCCAGTTGCGTGGAGATCCATGTGAAGTCACGTGCCTCACCCATTGGCTTTGCCGCCGGATCGCGCAGGGCAAAACCCTGATGGCGCCAGAACTGTTCAATGTACTTGGTGCCACCGATACGGATAAGCTGCAGCCCCTCCAGATCAGTGCATTCGGGCAACAGCACATCAGCCATGTGATTGGTTTCATCGTCGGTATAAGCAAAGGCGACGGTGAAGGGGAAATTGGCGATTGCGCGTTCAACCTCGCCCGTATCCCAGAACGAAATTACCGGGTTGGTGCGGTAGACAAACCAGACATCGGGCGTTGTTGGCTTAGGCAGGTGCTCAAAGCCCTCTTTCTGCGCCATCCAAGCCAGATGGGTTGGCCCCAAAGCCTGCGACCACGGCGAGTTAGCTGCTAGAGGCACCAGGGTTTGATGCGCGTGGCGGGCGTGGCTTTCGTCGACCCACTCGTCCTTGGCGGTTGGGTTCATCGGGTAGTCCATGAAACCGTCCGGCCCGGCCACCACGCTGGACCAACGATTATCGGCGGGCCGGTTCAGGCGCACAGTTGTGCCCAATGTACCACCGGGCACTTCAAGCCCACCAATCAGCACCGCCATCAGGGTGCGCGCCCAGACGCATTCATAGCCACCCCAACCGTTTGACACGCTTTTCCCAAGCGCGATTGCCACCGGGCGAAACGGCATTTCCCGGCCCTCGATTTCGATAGTTTCCCCAACATGGGCATGGTCGAGGTAATCCAGTGCAGTTTTGCGAATAACCTCGGCTTTGACGTCACAAATCTGCGCTGCCCAGTCAGGGCTGTAGGGCTTCACATGCTCGACCAGATACGCAAATGCGGGTTGGCATGAAATATTGGCATGGGCCCATTCCATGTCATCCGGCCCCACCTCAATTCCGGACACGGTAAAATCACCCTCTAGTGCCGGATCCGCGCCGGGCATGTCAAACGGGACTGCTCCAGCGGTTTTCAAATCCCAGATCAACGGTTTTTTCGTTGCCGGATCGCGCAGGTAAAACCCGTTCGGCGCAATCAGATAGGGTGACGAGGACCGGTCTTTCAGAAATGGAATATCAAGCCGCGCACGCCCAACCTCGTGCAACAACACATGGATCAGCGCGAACAGGAAAGCCGGGTCGGTTTTGGGCCGGATCGGCACCCATTCGGCCGAGCAGGCGCCGGTGACGGACAGGTGCGGTTCAACCTGCACCCGTTTGATACCACGGTCACGCGCATCGGCGTGTCGACGCACGCCACAGACCCCGGCAGAAGCCTCGGTATTAGCACCGAATGAGATCACCATTTCGGTGAGCGGCGTATCCGGGCACACAGTGAAGGCACGGTGCCAAAACTCGCCATAAAGATGCTCGGAATGATAACACTTAACCCCCTGGCCCGAGCCAAAGCTCATATCCACCGGGCCCCAGGCGTTTAGAAAAGCAGGGAATGACCCCATATAGACGGTGGAGGTCCCCCCACCGCCAAAACTGGCAGCAACCCGGGGAAAACCGCTTTCATCCATCAGCCCCTTTTCTCGGGCCGTATTCAGCTTGCTGCAGATCAGCGCAAGGGCTTCATCCCACGAGGCTTGGCGCCATCTCGGATCTTCGCTGCGACCTTTGTTCGGGTTGGTGCGGATCATCGGGGTTTTTATGCGGTTGGGGTTGTTGGTCTTCTGGATCAGCCCAAAGGCCTTCACACACACCTTACCGTGCGCGGGATGCACACGGGCGGCTTCCTCGTGGGGGCGGATCTGCACCGGCACCCCATCTATAATATCGACCTTCATCAGGTCGGGTCCGGCCACACATTGATAACAATAAGAAGAAACGCTGTTGGTAATCGGGTTCACTGGGGAGTTCATGGCTTGCGCCCTCCACTGGCTCCTAGGCTGAGGCCGCCTTGGCACGGAGCCTTTCCTGGGTTTTTGCGATATCGACGATAAACCGCTCGTGACGGCCTTTGCAGATCGTATCGACAGGGTCATTCGCGACCACTTCAAAAACCACTTTGCGCCCGTCAATCTCGTGGATGGTGACGGAAATACTGACCTCCATCCCCAATAGCGTTGGTGCCATATGGGCAATATTGACGATTGTACCGACCGAATCCTGTTCCTCACCCACATGGGCCTTGATCAGATCACGGCAGGTATGTTCGATGTCGCGCACCAGCGACGGGGTTGCGTAAACGCGCGCATCCTCACCCATGAAATCAATCGTCTGTTCTTTGCTCACGGTAAGGGTGCGGGTCTTTGATATTCCTACTTTCAGGTCCTTGGACATGGTATCACCTTCGTTACGCGCGAAACTGGTATAAGAGTACCTATTTAAGACTGCTCACGCAACATCTCTGTAGAAAAACCCCTAAATCTACCGGCAACCAGTTGTTTTTAAAGCATAATATATACAACAAATATGTTACGTGATTGCCAATTTACAGTTTTCTGTGTAACATATTATCGCTGAACTAAAGACTCACTGTCCGAAACATTGTCAGTCGGCGAGCTTGACCAGCCTGTCCCAGTTCTCATCCACATCCGCCTGCAATTCCACGCGCATTTCATGAGTTAGGTGACGATACCTTTTTTGCTGGTCCAGATATGGGCCAATTTGCTGCGTCTTGTCGGATACGGTCAGGGTGTATTTCACTCCATCCGTTACCTCGAGTAACGGAAATACCCCACTTTCGACTGCCAAACGCGAGACTTTGGCAATGGCATTATCCGCAACGCCCCAACCGGGCAGACACGGGATTACCACGATGATGACTTTCATACCCCGGATGGCCTTTGCCTTTTCCACCTTCGCCGCCAGATCGGGCAAATGTGAGGGGCTGGCTGTGGCGATATAGGGAATACGGTGAGCGGCAAGGATTTCGATCAGGTTCTTTTTGCGTGTGGTTTTGCCCAGCGGGGTTGAACCCGTGGCCGCGGCACGGGGCGTGGATGAACTTTTCTGCCCGCCGGTGTTCATGTAACCTTCGTTGTCAAAGCAGATATACAGGATGTCCTCGTTGCGCTCGGCGGCCGAGGATAAGGCCTGCAAGCCGATATCATAGGTCCCGCCATCGCCTGCCAGACACAGAACGGTGGTTTCATCCTTGCCTTGCGCCACCAAAGCACGCTTAACGCCCGAAGCCATGGCCCCGGCGCTTTCCAGCAGACCATGGATAAAGGGTATGCGGGCCGAACTGGTCGGGTGCCCGCCAAGGATGATCGCCACACAGGACGGCACGACCACACCGACAGCGTCGTCACCAACTGCGTTCAAAATGACCCGCATCGCCAGCGCCTCGGCGCACCCAGCACAGGCCACATGGCCCGAGCAAAAAAGACCTTCGTCGTTATATGCCGTATCTTTCATGGCGCTACTCCAGCCAGATCGGATTGTTGCTTGCCTCGGCGTCTCGGTACTGGGCAGCCAGCTTTTCAAGAGCCTCTACCGGCACGTTGACCCCCCCAACACCAGCAAGAAAACCGTGCAGGTGGGGTGGGTTTTCCATGGCAAAAAGCCCCGCCATTAATTCCTGATGCAATACGCCACCCAGCCCCGGTGAAAAATTACGATCCAGCACAAGCGCGCAGGGAATGCCAGCCAGAGCCTTGCGTAAATCGTCTGTGGGAAGCGGGCGAAACAGCCGCACCCGGATCAGGCCAGCCTTGATGCCATTCTTGCGCAGATTATCCACCGCCACCCGGGCCGTGCCAGCCATGGAACCCATGGTAACAAAGACGACCTCGGCGCCATCTGCGCGGTACATTTCCAGCGGTGCGTATGGCCGCCCAGTCAGATCACCCCATACCTGACCGGTATCCTCTGTCAGCCCCACAATGCTGGCCATGGCCGCATCCATCTGCCGCCTCGACAGGTTCCATGCGGCCTGCCCGATAGGGGCGCTGATAGACTGGCCAAGACCGGTATCAAGCTTCATTTCGCGCGCAACTTTGGGCAGGTATTCCTGCACCTCTTTCATGCTGGGTACACTTACCGGCTCGACCGCGTGGCTGACGTAAAAAGCATCATGGTTGATCATCACCGGCAGATTTGCCGCCTCGGCAATGCGAAAGGCTTGAATGGTGGTATCAAGGCTTTCCTGAGGGGTTTCACTGTATAGCTGCACCCAGCCAGTGTCGCGTTGCGCCAGACTGTCGATCTGGTCGGGCCAGAACCCCCAGGGGGCTGCGGGCGTGCGGTTGACGTTGAACAGCACAATTGGCAAGCGCGCCCCGGCGGCGTAGTGCAACAGCTCATGCATCAGCAGCAGCCCTTGCGACGAGGTGGCGGTGAATACACGCGCGCCGGTGGCCGAGGCTGCAATGGCAGCTGCCATGGCACTGTGTTCACTTTCCGGGGTCAGCAATTCGGCACGAAGGGCACCTTGGCTTTGAAAATCTATCAGCTTCTCTAAGATCGGGGTTTGCGGGGTGATCGGATAAAGCGGTGCGACATCCGGGTCAACCAGACGCACCCCCCAAGCCACCGCGTGGTTACCGCTGAGAAGCTGCAGGTTTTCATCTCTCACCGGCGCGTTCATTGATCATCCTCTTCCTGCATATGGACCGATCCGGTGGGGCATTCCGCGACGCATAATCCGCAGCCTTTGCAGTAATCCAGCTTGACGTCATAGCCCGGCTGCAACCGGGTGATCGCCATGTCTGGGCAATAGAAATAACAATTGTCGCAATGGATGCAGGTGCCACAGGAAAAACACCGCGAAGCCTCGGACAAGGCCGCGTCAGAGGTGAGGGGTTGCTGCACTTCGTCAAAGCTGTTCAGACGCACAGGAATCCTGGCCTGAGCCTGCTTATTTCGCCCGTGCCGGGTGTGATAGGCGACATTGATACGGTCATAACCCACATCGCCCGGGGATTTGGGGGAAGTGTCAGCATCGGCGCCGTCTAATGCCGCGATAATCGCAAAAGCCGCCTCTTTCCCCATGCCGATTGCGTGGGTGACGAAGCGCGCCGTGCTTGCCACATCCCCCCCGGCATATATGCCTTGCCGGTTGGTGCGCCATGTTGGCGCAGCGGCACTGATGACGGGGCCATCGGCATTAAGCAACCCGTCCCAGCGTGAAAGATCCGCATCCTGCCCGATGGCAGGGATGATGGTATGAACCGGAAGGGTAAAGGTGCTGCCAGGAACCGGTGTAACAGCAAAATCACCGGGCGTGTTTGCGGGCTGAAAATCGACCTTCTCCCCCTGAACAGATACTACTGTTCCACTGATCTCTACGGACATAATCCGCGCCCCATAGAGGAAGTGCACGCCTTCTTCGCAGGCCTCGGTCATCTCAATGGCCTGCGCGGGCAGCTGGCCCTCGGATTCCAGCGACATCACAGTTACTTCGCGCCCAAGCCTGCGGGCCGTGCGGGCCACGTCCAGAGCTGCTGAACCACCACCAACGACAAGAACATGTGCGCCGGTGGCAAGTTTTTGCACCTCAGGCGTGGAAGCCAGAAAAGCGGCGCTGCCCATGACATGAGCCGCATCATAATCAAGCACCGGCAGGCGTTTGGGCAGACTGGCACCGGTCGCCAGAAAAACCGCGTCAAATTCTTTGCGCAGTCCGGCAAGCTCGTCCTTGCCCTCCACCTCTGCATTCAACCGAACATCAATGCCAAGCGCCGTAACCCGTGCCACTTCGCGCTCCAGCACATCACGCGCCAGCCGGTAGGCCGGGATGCCCGTGCGCATCAGCCCGCCAAGAGCCTCTCCGGCCTCAAACAGCGTAACCTGAAGCCCGTTCCGACGTAATTGATAAGCCGCCGATAGCCCCGCCGGGCCACCACCAACCACCGCCACTTTCTCAGGGCGTTCCGCCTTGACAGCGGGCAGGCTCCAACTTTCATTCAGCGCCGTGTCACCGACAAAACGCTCAAGGCTGCAAATACCAACAGAAGCGTCTAAGTCAGCCCGGTTGCAGGAGCTTTCACAAGGATGGTGGCAAATGCGCCCGGCAATGGCTGGGAAAGGATTGTTTTCAACCAGCGTTAACCATGAACCATGCAAGTCACCCTGCCCTGCAGCCCGTATCCATGCCGCAATTTCCCCATGCACCGGGCAGGCAGAGTGGCAGGGAGAGGGTTGGTTTTGATAAACAGGCAAGGCACTGCGCCAGGTGCCGGTATTTCGCCCCTCGCTGGTCAGATGGGTCCATATTGGTGAAGGCTGAGTATTCATGCGACCCCCTCTGACTGGCGCGTTACCAGCCCGTAAGCCTCGTGGCACGTCGCGATATTTTCGGCGGTTTTTGCCGGAGCTGTGGCTTTGATGATTTCACACAATGTATCCAGACCCGGCTGCCCGAGTTTGGCGACAAAAGCGCCCAACAGGGCCGAATTCACCACCTTGCCCATGTTATTGCGCCGTGCAATCGCCGCACCGTCTATGGGCACCACGCAACGGTTACCCATGGAAGGCATCAAGTCGGCTGGCTTGGGTGAGTTAACCACGATCAGGGCGTCGTGTGCCCCTTGCGCGAAAAAAGCCTCGTCCAGAAGGCTGTCGTCAAAGCATAGCATCGCGTTGGCCGAAGTAATGTTACAACGTTGGCGAATTGGTTTGTCATCGGCCCGCAGGCTTGCAGTAACCGGGGTGCCGCGCCGCGCGCCGCCATAGGTCGAAAATGTCTGCACATAGAGCCCTTGCGCAAACAATGCCCGCGCCAATTGGTTTCCGGCAGTCTGTGCGCCTTGCCCACCACGACCGAGTATAACTATCTCAAGCATATTTTCACCCGTGGTTGATATGTCATCGTCTCAACATTGTCGCAGTTTGAAACGCTGGATTTTCCCGGTGGCCGTTTTCGGCAGATCGTCTGTGATCTCGATCCAACGGGGATATTTCCACACGCCAATTGCTTCTTTCACATGATCCTTGAGCTCATCAAACAGTCCCGCGTCGTCACCCGGGCTTTCATTGAGAACCACGAAAGCCTTGGGTTTGATCAGCCCTTCACCGTCTTCATGCGCCACGACTGCTGCCTCTAGCACTGAAGGGTGGGCAACCAATGCCTGTTCAACCTCAAACGGTGAAACCCAGCGGCCGGAAACCTTGAACATGTCGTCTGTGCGGCCGCAATAGGTGTAATACCCTTCGGCGTCGCGGGTATATTTGTCACCCGTATGCACCCATTCGCCCGCGAAAGTAGCGCGCGATTTGGCACGCTGGTTCCAGTAGCCATCTCCGGCAGACGCGCCCGAGACCAAAAGCTCGCCCAGTTCCCCATCCGGCACGGGCTGGCCATCATCGTCCAGAAGCTTCAGCTTGTAACCGGGTATCTCGCGCCCCGAAGTACCATAGCGGACATCGCCGGGGCGGTTGGACAGGAATACATGCAGCATCTCGGTTGAGCCGATCCCATCCAGAATGGGCACACCCATGCGCCCCTCCCAGGTTTTGCCAATTTCCTCAGGCAAAGCCTCGCCTGCCGAAATACACATCCGCAGGTTGGCCGAGCTGTTTTCGGGCTGGCAATTCGGGTCGGCCAGCATGGCGGCATAAAGCGTCGGCACGCCGAAAAATAGGGTCGGGTTATATGTCGACAACATGTTCAAAACCGCTTCCGGCGTTGGCCGCGATGGAAGCAGAACACTGGTCGCCCCCACGGACATCGGGATTGCGATTGAGGCACCCAACCCATAGGCAAAGAACATCTTGGCGGCGGAATAGATAATGTCATCCTGCTGGATACCAAGAACGTGTTTGCCGTAATTCTCGGCAACATATTCCATGCTGGTGTGAACATGGCGCACCCCTTTCGGGTCCCCCGTAGAACCCGAGGAATAGAGCCAGAACGCAGTTTCATCGCTGGACGTGGTGACGGTTTTGAAAGTGTCACCGGCTTCGTCCATCAGGGCGTTAAGTTCGGGGTATTCGCTACCATCGCCGCCTGAAACCACCACATGTTTGAGGGCAGGCATATCCGCTATCAACGGCCCAATAACTTCGAGAAGCGGCTGTGAAACAATTAGCACTTCGGCCCGGCTGTCCTTGAGCATGTAGGCATATTGCGCGCGCGTCAGCAGCGTGTTCAGGCAAACCGGAACGATCCCGGCGCGGATAGCCCCCCAGAACACACAGGGGTAATCAACGGTATCAAACAGTAAAACTGCCACCCGCGTTTCGCGCCCAACATTCAGCCCGGTCAGCATATTTGCGACCTGATACGAGGCGGTCTGCAATTGCGCGTAAGTCAGCGTGCGTTCCGGATCGATAAAGGCTGGCTTGTCGCCGCGCCCAGCATCGATATTGGCATCCACCATGGCGGTGACTGCGTTATAATCCCTTGGTTTGTCCACGAAGGCGGCCTCCCAACCACTTCCATTCCCATTTAAGGTATTGTAGTACTATTATGCGTATTTAAACTTTCTTGTAAACCACATACCCAAACCAAGTGTGGCGGGCGCAGACAAAGGGGTCAAGCAATGGATAGGCTTTTCTTGGACGGAAAGGTTGCTCTGGTTACGGGTGCCGGGCGTGGAGTGGGGCGTGATATCGCCCTGATGATGGCACGGCACGGCGCCAAAGTGGTGGTCAATGATCTGGGAACCGAAGGCAATGGCGACGGGCAGGATGACGCCCCGGCACAAGATGTCGTGCGCGAGATCACAGCCGCAGGCGGCGAAGCTGTGGCCAATTTGGACTCCGTTGCGGAATTTGCACAAGCAAAGGGAATGGTTGATCAGGCTATGGACACGTTCGGCGGATTGGACATCGTGGTTAACAATGCCGGCAATCTGCGTGACGTGATTTTCCATAAAATGACCGAAGAAGACTTTGACCTGGTGATCGGCGTCCACCTCAAAGGAGCTTTCAATACCAGCCGCAACGCCGCCGATATATTTCGCGCACAGGGGTCGGGCTGTTTTGTGCACATGACCTCGACGTCGGGCCTGATCGGCAATATCGGGCAGGCAAATTATTCAGCCGCCAAGATGGGCATCACCGGGCTGTCGAAGTCTATCGCATTGGATATGAGCCGCTATAATGTGCGCTCAAACTGTATCGCGCCTTTCGCCTGGAGCCGCATGATTGAAAGCATCCCGGTGACAACACCAGAGCAAGCTGCTCGGGTAGAGAAACTACGTCAGATGACGCCAGACAAGGTGGCCGTGGTGGCGACCGCACTGGCGGCAGCACCGGATGTTACCGGGCAGATCTTCACCGTGCGCAACAACGAGATTTTCCTGATGGGTCAGTCGCGCCCCTTGCGCGGCATGCAACGTCAGGAAGGCTGGAATATCAGCACGGTTCTCGACCACGCCTTTCCGGCGCTGAGGTCGGATTTCTACCCACTCGACCGCACACAGGACGTATTCACCTGGGATCCGGTTTAGTCCGTCAAAGCCCAGAGCGCCGCACTTTTACCAGCATGTCGCCCGGTTGCCAGACAAGCCGTCAGCAGGTAGCCGCCCGTCGGCGCCTCCCAATCCAGCATTTCACCGCAGGCGAATACGCCCGGGATCTGCGTCAGCAACAGCCCCTCATTCAAGCTTGAAAACGCAACGCCGCCCGCTGTCGAAATCGCTTCCTCCAAGGGGCGCAAACCCGCATGACGTACGGGCAGGGCTTTGACGATTTGCGCCAATGCAGCGCCTTCAGGCAAGGGGCGGGCAAATTCCATCAGCAATGCCAGCCGCGCCGGGTCCAGCCGCAGCTTCTTGCGCAGGTAATTGGTCACGCTGGTTTTGCCGCGTGGCCGCGACAGACGGGCTGTGACCTCTTTCAGGTCCCAGTCAGGACACAGATCCAGCATCAACTCAGCCCCGCCCCGCACGTCACCCGACACCGTGTAAATGGCGCTACCTTCCAGACCGCGCTGCGAGATTACAAATTCCCCCCTGACACCCTTGTCCCCGGCCAGTACCCGCACCGCTTTGACTGGGCTGCCAAAATGACGGGCCATATGCGGCGACCAATCCACTTTTATACCGGCATTTGCCGCCCTGAGCGGGGAAATTTCCACACCCCGCGCCGCCAGCAGATCAACCCAGGCCCCGGTAGAGCCTAACCGCGGCCAGCTTGCCCCACCCAGCGCTAATATGGTGACGTCAGGCGTTAAGGAAACTGGCCCGTCCGGAGTGGAAAAAGTCAAAGCGTCCCCGTCCCAACCCGTCCAGATATGCCGGGTTTTAAGAACCACACCCACTTCACCCAGCCGCCCCAGCCAGGCACGCAGTAAGGGGGATGCCTTCATAGCTTTGGGGAAAACACGACCAGAGGAGCCGGTAAATACGTCTTGCCCTAACGCCCGCGCCCATTCCTGCACGGCCTTGGGACCGAATTCTGCAACGATGTGTTTCAGGGACTCCACATCACCGTAATGCTCTAAAAACACCGCCTCGGGTTCATCCTTGGTCAGGTTCAGCCCTGATTTACCAGCCATCAACAGCTTGCGCCCCGCTGATGGCATGGCGTCAGCAATGGTCACGGAAAGCCCGGCGCGCGCCAGTTCTTCAGCCGCCATCAACCCGGCTGGCCCCGCACCTACTACTAACGCCTTTTCAGCCATGCAGCACCTTGATCGCTGTCACATGGTCAGGTGTCGCAGCAAGCGCATCTGCGGCCAGATCATGCGCCGCTTCCAACAACGCTTCTGGTTCAACCACCCTGTCCACCAACCCCCAGCTCAGCGCCTCTTGCGCTTCAATTTTCTGACCCGCCATCAGGATCATCTTGGCCCGCGCCGGACCCACCAAGGCAACCAGCCGACCAGGGTCCGATGGCTGCGGTAAAAAACCCAGTTTCATCACCGGGTAAAAGAATTTGGCGGATGGCACCGCGATGCGCAGATCACAGGCCAGCGCCATACCAAAAGCGCCACCTGCCAATGTACCGTTCAATGCGGCGATGGTTAAATACGGTGCGCGTGCAAGGGTTGCAGAAAGCCGCTCCCACACATCATCTGTGGCCAGACCCGCGCGCGCCTCGTCCAGATCCGCCCCGGCAGAAAACACCCGGCCTTCCCCTGTCAGGATCAACGCCTTCGCCTGACCGGCAGCATCGGCAAAGATGCCTGCCAGTTCCTCCAGCATTGCCTTGGTCAGAGAGTTCGCCTTGTCAGGACGGTTCAGGGTTACAACCCACAACGCCCCGTCTTTTTCCAGCCTGATCATCAGATCACGCCAACGCGGGCGCGAATGGCCTCCTCGCGCAAGGATACTTCCTGCCCCAGAAACGCATCCGCATCCGGGCTGCACATCCAAAGCAGGGTCTTTGCCACCCATTCCGGCGGGATATGATCCGACCATTCCAGCGCCGCCACCGGATTAACGCCCGAGGCCTTGATCTCGCGCTGCATTTCGGTGGCAACGGTTCCCGGCGACAATCCAATCGCACGAATGCCCCTACCCGCCTCTTCTTTGTGAATGCACATATTCAGCATATGCACCCCGGCCTTTGAAGCGCAGTAATGGCTCCAACCTTCCAAAGCATTATGTGCGGCCCCGGAACTGATATTCAGGATCGAGCCACCACCGGCCCGGTGCATATGAGGCAGGACCGCACGGGCGCCATAGAAGACACCTTTGAGGTTGATGTCTATCACCTGCCCCCAAGCAGACGGGTCTGAGGCTGACAGAGCAGCAATCGGCTCAATAGCACCAGCATTATTGATCAACACATCCACAGTGCCAAAATGCGCCACTGTCTTTTCCACAGCGCCATTGACCTGTCCCCAATCGGCGACATCACAGGATATTGCCAATGCCTGTTCGCCGATCGCATCCGCAATTTTACCAATAGCTTCAGCTCCCCGGGCCAGCAGAACCACATTCGCACCGGCATCGGCAAAAGCATACGCCGCGGCTTCACCGATTCCGCGACTCGCGCCGGTGATGATCACAGTCTTTCCGTTCATTTCTGTCATGAATTTGTGTCCTGTTTTGACGATATTTTTTTACACTTCCCCACTTGTCCGCCAGGTCAACACTTGAACATAACCCCCAGCAGGTGCATGCTTGCCGCAGTCGTTTAACAGATAAAGGTTTCACATGCACACCCGCTATTCAATGGGCAGCGGCGCCCTGATCGCCGCGCTACTGACTTCAACTGCCAGCTTTGCCGACGTAACCCCGCAAGAGGTGTGGGACAGCATGCGTGGGAGTATTGAGAAGTATGGCTATGAAATTTCCGCCGATGAGAATATGGCCGGCGGCACCCTGACCGTTTCCGGATTGTCGGTTACAATTGACCTGCCGGAACAGGAAGGGACAGCTAAAGTAAGCTTGGGTGATTTTGGCTTCACCGATCAGGGCGATGGTACTGTTCTGATCTCAATGCCGGCCACGATGCCTGTCGACCTGAGTCTTCGTTCAGATGATGAAGGCAAAGAAGACATAGATGTCGGACTGGAATACACAACCACCGGGCTGGCCATGGTCGCGTCAGGTACGGTTGAAAATATGACAACCTCCTTCTCAGCAGCAGAAGCTGGTGTCAGCCTTGCGTCTTTGGTTGTTGACGGCGAGCCGGTCGGCGTTGCGCAGATGGCCTTTGATATGAGCAATGTGGTCGGCAGTTCGGTGACCACCGAAGGCGACTTGCGCACCATTGCACAAAACGTCATCGCAGCAGGTATGTCCTACAACGTTTCCATCATTGATCCGGAAGGTGAAGGCAGCTTTATCATGAAGGGCCAGTCCGCCGATCTGAACATGTCTGCCAGCACATCGCTTCCTGCCGATATGGACATGGAGGATATGCCGGCCGCACTCAAAGCAGGCTTCGCGGCCGAGGTTCGGATGAGCACTGGCGCCGGTGCAACCGAGTTTTCGTTCAATGATGACGGTGACAATGCTTCGGGCAAGACAACCTCGGGCGGTAACAGCTTTGACTTTGCTTTTAATCAGGACCGTATGAGCTATGGTGTTGGCTCGCAGGAATTGAGCGTGGCGCTGATGGCTTCGGACCTTCCACTGCCGATCAACCTGACGCTGGAAGAACTGGCGCTCGACTTTTCCGTACCGGTAGCGAAAACCGAAGAGCCACAGGATTTCTCAATGCTGGTGAAACTTGTTGGTTTGGCACCGGAAGAGATGATCTGGGGCATGGTTGATCCGACCGGTGCAATCCCGCATGACCCGGCGACCATGATCATTGATCTGGCTGGTAGGGCAAACTGGCTGTTTGACATCATGGACCCGGAACAGGCTGAGGCTATGACCCGCGCGGACGCTCCGGGCGAATTGCACGCCCTTGAGCTGAAAGACCTGAAAGTCAGCGTCGCCGGTGTTGAACTGACCGGTCTGGGCAGTTTCACCTTCAACAATGACGATCTGACCACCTTTGATGGCGTCCCCGCCCCCGACGGTTCGGTCGACATGAAACTGGTTGGCGCAAACGGTCTGATGGACACCCTGATGGCCATGGGTCTGATGAGCGAAGACGACGCCATGGGCGCACGCATGATGATGGGGCTGTTTGGCCGGCCCGGTGAAGGCGAAGATACCGTGCTTTCCACGATTGAAGTGAAGAGCGACGGTCAGATTTTGGCTAACGGTCAACGTCTGCAATAAGCCACAACCTACATTTTTGAGCCGCCCGGTTTCTTGCCGGGCGGTTTTTTCATGGCCCTGACGGTTGCACCGAGACCCAAGGGCAATTACCTCTCTAGCGCAGTTTTACGAAGGAACCTTTCCATGAGCGACGCGCTTGCTAACCTCACAGAACAGCTTTTGGATGCCGCGGCACGGGCCGGGGCAGACGCCGCCGATGCACTGGTGGCCGAGGGCACATCCCTGTCTATCGACGTTCTGAACGGCAAGCTGGAACATGCTGAGCGCTCGGAAGGGGTCGATCTTGGCCTGCGGGTCATGATTGGCCAAAGGCAGGCCAATGTTTCTGCTTCGGACCGATCCGCGGCGACCATTGCAACCATGGCCGAACGGGCCGTGGCAATGGCGCGCGAAGCACCGGAAGACCCGCATATAGGGTTGGCGGCCCCTGACCAGCTGGCAAAGAACTGGGACATTAACAGCCTTGAGCTGTTTGACCCAACCGATGAACCAGCCCCCGCGGAGCTTGAAGAAGATGCCCGCAGCGCTGAGGCAGCCGCACAGGCGGTCGAAGGCGTTTCGCAAGTCCAGTCTGCCTCGGCCGGATACACAAAGAACCGCATCCACCTTGCGGCCAGCAACGGTTTCTCCGGCGGCTACACCCGCACCAGCCGGGGCACCTATGCGGTTGCCATTTCCGGGACGGGCACAGGGATGGAACGCGACTACAAAGGGGAATCGCGGACTTTTCAGGCGGACCTTCCCGGCGCCTCTGAAATTGGGCACGAGGCCGGGCAACGGGCCGTGGCACGTATCGGAGCCAAACAACCCCCATCCGGCACCTACCCGGTGCTGTTTGACGAACGTATTTCGGCCAGCCTGATCGGCCACCTTCTGTCGGCCATAAACGGAGCAACAATCGTGCGCGGTTCTTCGTGGCTACGCGATGCACTTGGGGAGCAGGTTCTGCCAGAAGGCATGTCCTTGCTTGAAGAGCCGCACCGGGCGCGCATTTCCGGCTCGCGCCCTTTCGATGGAGAAGGCCTCCCGACTGGGAATCGTCTGATCGTAGACAATGGCGTACTGACCGGCTGGACGCTAGACCTTGCCTCAGCACGTAAACTCGGGCTGCAAAGTACCGCCAATGCAGCGCGCGGCACCTCTTCGCCGCCCTCTCCATCAGTTTCGAACGTCACCCTGACACCGGGAGCAGCCAGCCGAGAAGACCTGATCCGTGACATGGGAACAGGGCTGTTGATCACCTCGCTGATCGGCTCAACTATCAACCCCACAACGGGTGAATATTCACGCGGTGCATCAGGGTTCTGGGTGGAAAACGGGGTTGTTACCTACCCGGTTAATGAATGCACCATCGCCGGGAACCTGCGTGACATGCTGGGGCGCATACTGCCCGCCAATGATGCACAAGACCACAATTCCCGCCGCATCCCCTCGATCCTGATCGACGGCATGGTACTTGCCGGTGCCTGACGACCTTTCCCTACTTCTGGATGCGGCAAAAGCAGCGGGAGATATAGCACGTGGCTATTTCAACCGCGCACCCGAAGTCTGGGACAAACCGGGCGGCGCGGGCCCCGTGACCGAGGCAGACCTAGCCGTCGACACCATGCTACGCGAGGAACTGACGGCTGCCCGGCCTGACTATGGTTGGTTATCCGAAGAGACTGAGGATAACGGTAAACGGCTGGACACGGAAAGCGTGTTCATCGTGGATCCCATAGACGGCACCCGCTCGTTTATCGAAGGCAGCCCGACATGGGCGCATTCTCTGGCCATCGCCAAAGGCGGAGAAATCACCGCCGCCGTCGTCTTTTTGCCGGAGCATGACAAATTATACAGCGCCGGGCGTGGCACCGGAGCCTTCCTGAACGATAAAAAACTGACTGCCTCCAGAATAGGGGACGCAAAAGGGGCCACGCTTCTGGCTGCAAAACCTACCTTCGACGCCTGGAACTGGCAGGGCGGCAAAGTGCCGCCCGTCACGCGAAAATTCCGGTCATCGCTGGCCTACCGGATGAGCCTTGTTGGCGAGGGACGCTTTGACGCGATGCTGACCCTGCGCGCAACCTGGGAGTGGGACATCGCGGCAGGTGCCCTGATTGTAGAAGAAGCTGGCGGCACCGCAACCGACCGTCAGCTTACGCCGTTGAAGTTTAACAATAAAAGTGCTCAAGTGAATGGAATTATTGCCGGGGGGCGGCACATTCACAGCATTCTTGGTGACCAGTTGTCACAAGCCTGATCCCGGCGACCATCCTTGGACAAGCGATCGTTTACGGGGTAACAAGGGGGGCAAGCCAATCAGGAATCATCATGACCGGTGCAAATCCCCCTCCTCCCCCACGCCGCCCACTGACATTGCGCGATGTTTCAGAAGCCTCCGGCGTCAGCGAAATGACCGTCAGCAGGGTTTTGCGCAACCGTGGCGATGTCTCGGCCGCCACCCGCGAAAAGGTCAGAAACGCCGCCAAGGAACTTGGCTATGTGCCTAACAAGATAGCCGGTGCGCTGGCCTCGCAGCGGGTTAACCTTGTTGCTGTGGTCATCCCGTCCTTGTCAAATATGGTGTTTCCCGAAGTCATGACCGGCATCAGCGAAGTGCTGGACGAAACCCCTCTGCAACCCGTGGTCGGCGTAACGAATTACAAACCTGAGCGCGAAGAAAAAGTACTGTATGAGATGCTGAGCTGGCGGCCCTCGGGCGTGATCATCGCCGGGCTGGAACATAGCGACGCCGCTAAAGCCATGCTGAGTGCTGCCGGCATCCCCGTGGTTGAAATAATGGATACGGATGGCGAGGCAATAGACGCGGTCGTCGGAATTTCACACCGTCGGGCGGGGCGCAAAACAGCACAGGCGATACTGAAAGCTGGCTTTCGTCGCATTGGCTTTCTGGGCACAAAGATGCCTCTGGATCATCGGGCGCGCAAACGGTTTGAAGGCTTTACCGAAGCTTTGGCAAAGGCTGGGATCGAAGTGGCAGACCAAGAATTTTACGAAGGCGGATCGGCCTTGGTGAAGGGACGCGAGATGACCCAGGCGATGCTTGAACGCACCCCCGACATAGATTTTCTTTATTACTCCAACGACATGATCGGTGCTGGCGGGTTGCTTTATTGCCTCGAGCAAGGGATGGACGTGCCGGGCCAGATCGGACTTGCCGGGTTTAACGGTGTTGAGCTTCTCGACGGACTTCCGCGTAAATTGGCAACGATGGACGCCTGCCGGGCAGAGATTGGGCGCGAGGCAGCGCGAATAATTGCGTCCCGTGCGCTATCCGATAAGGATAGCGGCGGCGGTGAACGCATAACGCTAAGCCCGAAACTGGACCCCGGCGAAACACTTAAACGCTAAGCAGGTGGACAAAGTCACTTGATTGCGCATATCTGCGCGCACGGCCCCGTGGCTCAACTGGATAGAGCAGCCCCCTCCTAAGGGGCAGGTTAGAGGTTCGAATCCTCTCGGGGTCGCCACTTCCACTCATATTTAGAACTTCCCACCCGTAACCTGGGGGCTCCGCAAACTGTCTTGATACGAGTTTAGGACCTGCCCCAAAATTCGGTTCAAATAGTAGCCAGGCAATCTACACGCTCACAAATCCTTGTGAATCTCCGGCACGAAGGTCTGGTCTTCCATCGGCGGGCGAACATAGCCGCGCTGGACGGGCCGCTCTTCCAGAGTGATCTCTTCGGGCGTCGTGTCTTCGTAAGGGATGATTGACAACAAGTGGCTGATGCAATTCAACCGCGCATGTTTCTTAATATCACTGTCCACCACATACCACGGTGCCTGCTTAATGTCCGTATGGGAAAACATCAGGTCTTTGGCCTTGGAATAATCAACCCAGCGTTTGCGGCTTTCCAGATCCATCGGGCTGAGCTTCCAGCGTTTGGTCGGATCGGTCAGGCGGCTTTGAAAGCGGCGCTCCTGCTCTTCGTCCGAGACCGAAAACCAGTATTTAATCAACTGAATACCTGAACGTACCAGCATGCGTTCAAATTCAGGGCAGGAACGCATAAATTCCTGATATTCCTTCTCGGTGCAAAACCCCATCACCCGTTCAACACCGGCGCGGTTGTACCACGAACGGTCGAATATGACGATTTCACCGGCGGCTGGCAGGTGCTGTACATAGCGCTGAAAATACCATTGTGTTTGCTCACGTTCAGTCGGGGCTGGCAGGGCGACAACCTGACATATGCGCGGGTTCATCGCCTCGGTGATACGTTTGATCGTACCACCCTTACCAGCAGCATCGCGCCCTTCGAAAATCAATGCCACTTTATGACCGGTCGCCTTGACCCATTCCTGCAGCTTGATCAATTCGATCTGCAGGCGTTCCAGCTCTTTTTCATAAACGGCGTTCTTAATTTTTTTGGGTTTACGTGTCATCGGCTATTTAATCCCCGTGTGGCAATATTTCTCGTCGCGCTCAGGGGGGATAAAAGCACAGGGGTCACGCGGATGGCAACTGCCCCAACAGGCTATTCATCCCGCTTCGCGTGTTTCTTACCTTTTTCAGGCACAGGGTCATAGCCGGACCCTCCCAAAGGGTGGCAGCGCCCCACGCGCCGTGCCGCCAGGATACTGCCTTTGATCGCACCATGTTTTTCCAGAGCTTCCAGTGCATAGGCCGAGCAAGTCGGCTGATAGCGGCAGCCATGCCCAACCCAAGGGCTGAGCAGCAGCCGATAGGCGCGTACGGGCAAGGCTACGAGGCGGGCAAGCGGGGTCATGACGGGGCCTTTAACTATCCGGGCCGGTATTGATTTGGTTAACATATAGGCGACGGGCGCCAATTCACCACCCTGTGCGGCAATTCATCTGACAAAGCTGTTTTCGTTCGGGTTGTCAGGCAATCATCAACCGGAAAACTCTCGCGGCCACAAAAAAACAGCCGGAGCGGTGAGGCTCCGGCTGATCTTCGCGTTCGGATGGTCCAGATCCGTTCGCTTCTCCTATTATTTAGTAACCACCCTTGCGGCGGCTTTCCGGCAGGCCGGCGATTTTGCCGCCTTGCTTGGAAGGGTCACCCGGGAAAAGTTCATACAGGTCGCCCTGCTTGATCTTTTCGCCCCATTCCGCGCTCATCGCCTTGACGATTGTGCGGGTATTAGGCTGGGTGCCGCGGTTTTCCAGAAACTCTTCGCGCAGATAATTGATAAGGTCCCAATGCTTGTCGGTCAGGTTGACTTCTTCCTGCACAGCAATGGCTTTGGCAACGTCTTCTGACCAGTCCTGAATATCCTCCAGATAGCCTTTTTCGTTCGTTGCGATGGTCTTTCCGCCCACTTCAAGTGACATGTGCGTTCCTCTCCTACAGAATCCTTAATATGCATAGTAACACATTCAGATATTAAAATGTAAGCCCCTTTATTAAAATGGTCAGGTTTTCATCGGACAGGCTTCTTTGAAAAGGTGGTTGTCTCAGCCTACCCCGTGCAGCTGCACCAGTGCTTTGCCAAGATCAGCCTGCAACTTTTCGAACTCGCGACTGGCGGTAATGTCACGTCGGGCGATAAGCACATAATCCCAACCCGGTCTGCCATGTTGCGCCAATACGTCACGTGCCAGCGCCCGCAAGCGGCGCTTGGCCCGGTTGCGGGCCACGGCATTGCCGACCTTTTTTGAGGCGGTGAATCCAACACGGGCCTGGCGATCACCATCCTTGCGGTCATGTGCCTGCAGAATAAAACCGGGAGTGACCGCGCGGCGCGCGCGGGCGGCTGCCAGAAAATCCCGGCGTTTGGTCATACCTTTCAGGCACAAGGAAACCGCCGGGGGCGTGTTCCCCTCCTGATGGTCGGGGGCCTCCGGCGGTTTCATGTTCTCAAACGTCAGATGGGCGCTTAAGCGCTCAGCGACTTGCGGCCTTTGGCGCGGCGCGCATTCAGGATCTTGCGGCCCGCTTTGGTGGCCATGCGTGCGCGAAAACCGTGACGGTGCTTGCGCACGAGGTTAGATGGTTGAAAGGTGCGTTTCATCGCGCTTCTCCGTGTATGGCCCGCCAAATCCCGGTGGATTCGGAGCCTGTGTCTATCTCGAAGCCCTGCCTATAGGGGCCATTGGCAGCCAAGTCAAACGGCTCTTGCAACAATTTGCTCTTATTTGCCCTTCATTAGCTGGATTTTGTTACAGAAGCCGCGCGCATCTGCAACAATTGCTCACCGCTGATCAAGCGGACGTGAAGTAGGCACAAGAGGGGTAGGAATTGCCGGCGCCAGACAGCATGTACTATCCATCATAGAAGGCAGAGATAATGACGGACAATCCCCCCAACGGTAAAAACGCTTTTTTGAAGCGCCTTCCGCTGATAATCATCCTGACCGTTGCTGTGATAGGGGCCTTCACCCTGCGCGACCACCTCAGTTTTGCCGGCCTTGCCGAAAACCGCGAGGCGCTGATTGCCTACCGCGATGCCAATTACCAGACTGCGGTTTTAGGCTTTGTCCTCATCTATATTCTCATCGTGGCTTTTTCCCTGCCCGGTGCCACCTGGGCCACGCTGACCGGAGGATTCTTGTTTGGGGTCTTCCCCGGAGTGGTTTTCAACGTACTGGGTGGGGGTACCGGTGCGGTGCTGATTTTCCTCGCTGCACGCTGGGGGCTGGGCGACAGGATGGCCGCAAAGATGGAGGGCGGCGAGGGCGCTATCAAATCCATCAAGGATGGTATTGATGAAAACCAATGGTCGGTGCTGTTTCTTATACGCCTTGTGCCCATCGTGCCGTTCTTCATCGCCAATCTGATCCCGGCCATGGTGGATGTGCCGTTGCGCCGCTTTGCGATCTCGACCTATCTGGGAATAATCCCTGCAGGGTTCGTCTTCACATCTGTCGGTGCCGGGTTGGGTGACGTGTTTGCCCGTGGGGAAAGCCCGGATCTTGGCATTATCTTCGAGCCGCAGATCCTGTTGCCCATCCTTGGTCTCAGCGTGCTCGCGGCCCTGCCGATGCTCCTCAAGCTTTTCAAAAAGGGCAAACTTACATGAGCGTCATTAAGACGGATATCTGCGTCATTGGCGCTGGGTCCGGCGGGCTTTCCGTTGCGGCGGGCGCGGTGCAGATTGGGGCGAAAGTGGTGCTGCTTGAGGGTCACAAGATGGGAGGGGACTGTCTGAACTACGGCTGTGTGCCTTCTAAGGCGCTCCTGCATGCAGGACGTGCAGGCATGGGCTGGAAGGCGGCACATGACCATGTGCATGCGACAATCGCCACCATTGAACCGCATGATTCTGTAGAACGGTTTAAGGGTCTGGGCGTGCAGGTGATCCAAGAATACGGCAGCTTCATAAATCCACGCGAGGTGCAGGCGGGCGCACATATCATCCGGGCGCGCCGCTTTGTTATCGCCACAGGTTCTTCCCCCTTCGTGCCGCAGATTCCGGGGCTGGAAAATATACCCTTCGAGACGAACGAGACCATTTTTGATCTCAAAGAAAAGCCCGGTCACCTGCTGGTGATTGGCGGCGGCCCTATCGGTATGGAAATGGCCGAAGCACACCGGGCGCTTGGCTGTGAGGTGACCGTGATCGAAGGGATGAAAGCTTTCGGCAAGGATGACCCGGAACTGGCGGGGGTGGTGCTGGAAAAGCTTCGAGGAGACGGCATTGCCGTCGAGGAAGATGCCATGGCCGCCGAAATACGTGGCGAGCCCGGCGCGATTGAAGTCGAGGTTAAAGACGGGCGCATTTTCAAAGGCACGCATTTACTGATGGCCGTTGGTCGTAGCCCCAATACGGAACGTCTGGCGCTGGACAAGGCCGGAATTGAACCCACACGCGGCGGCATCAAGGTTGACGCAGGTTTGCGCACAACCAACCGGCGCGTCTATGCCATTGGCGATGTGGCGGCAGGGCTGCAGTTTACCCATGTTGCAGGCTACCATGCGGGCGTCATCATCCGCTCAATGCTGTTTGGCCTGCCCTCCAAAGCGAAAACCGCCCATATTCCGTGGGTCACCTATACCTCGCCTGAACTGGCGCAGGTCGGCCTGACCGAGGCCGAGGCACGTCAGACCCACGGTGATGCGCTGGAAGTGGTGCGTTTTGACTTCTCCGGCAATGACCGCGCCATTGCCACCGGGCGAACTACGGGGCTGGCCAAGGCCATGGTCGTCAAAGGACGCCCGGTCGGCGTATCCATCGTTGGGCCGGGCGCAGGCGAGTTGATTAACCTCTGGGCGCTGGTACTGGCGAACGGGCTGAAAATGTCACATGTGGCGGCAATGGTATCCCCTTATCCGACCATGGGTGAGATCAATAAACGCGTCGCCGGGGCATATTTTTCGCCCCGCTTATTTGACAAGCCGTTGGTAAAGCGGATTGTGGGGCTTGTACAAAAGGTAATTCCCTGACACCGGGGCTAAAAGGGCGGACGATTGTTAAACTCACTCTCAGGCCGGTTTTTGATCCTGACGACCGCGTTCGTCATGCTTGCTGAGGTGTTGATTTTTGTACCGTCTGTCGCGCGTTTTCGCGAAGATTACCTGCTATCACGGCTGGAGCGCGCTCAGATTGCCTCGCTGACACTTCTGGCCGACGATATGATTGCCCCGGCGCTTGAGGCCGAGCTTTTGGAAAACGCGGAAGTTTTCAACGTTGTTCTGCGCCGGGATGAGGCCAGCGAGCTTATCTTGTCGTCGCCGATGACCCGGATGGTGTCCGAAAGCTTCGATTTGCGCACCGAAACTCCCTTTACCCTGATCCGGGACGCAATGCGCCGTCTGGCGACGCCGGAAAATCAGCTGATCCGGGTCATTTCTGAACCCGTGCGCGAAGGCGGGCTGGTGATCGAAGTGACGATGGAAACCGCGCCACTCAGGCGGGCCATGTTGGCATATGGCCTGAACATCCTTATCCTTTCTGCGGTTATTTCCATTATCACCGCTTCGATGTTGTTCTTTGCCGTGCGCCGCCTGATGGTGCGCCCCATCAAGGGCGTGGTGGGGCACATGATCTCGTATTCACAAGCGCCCGAGGATGCACGCCGGGTGATTGAACCCTCGGCGCGGGTTAGCGAATTGCGCGAGGCCGAAGTGGCGTTGCATGACCTGCAAACCCAGCTGACCGGCGCGCTCAAACAAAAGGAAAGGCTGGCGCAACTGGGCGGTGCGGTGGCACGTATCAGCCACGATTTGCGAAATATCCTGACCACGGCCCAGCTTTTTGCCGACCGCATGGAAATGAGCAACGATCCCGGCGTACAGCGCGCCGCACCCAAGCTGGTCGGGTCAATCTCGCGCGCAGTTAACCTTTGCGAAAGCACGCTGACCTTCGGCAAGGCCGAGGAACCAGCCCCGGCGCTGACCCATGTTGTACTGGCAGATGTGGTTGGCGAGGTGTTTGACAGTGAACGCCTGGCCGCTGGAGCACATGATATATCTTACGGTGAGGACGTACCCGCCACATTCACCCTGCGCGCTGATCCCGAACAGCTTTACCGCATTCTGTCCAATCTGGTGCGCAACGCCCGTCAGGCCATTGTGGGGCAAGGTGGCGAGGGCGAGATTTCGATACAGGCCAGCGAGGATGCGCGCGAATGGTTCATCAAGGTCAAGGATACCGGTCCCGGCCTGCCTGAACGGGCGCAGGAGGTACTGTTTCAGCCTTTCGCCGGAACGTCTCGAAAAGGCGGTACCGGGCTCGGCCTTGCGATCGCCGCCGAACTGGTGCGTGGTCACGGAGGGCGTCTTACCCTTGAAAGGACCGGACCGGAAGGCACTGTATTTGTCGTCTGCCTGCCAAAGGGTCTGGACGGCGAAGAATAGTCACGTTCACAATTGCAATGAATGAATAGTACCCCGGTTCCGTGCCTGCCTTTTCGCGCGCCGGACATCCAACTGTTGACTGATTGTTTGTTCCACGATGTTTTCCCAATCAGAGCGGTGGCAGTGTTATGGAACCGACGAAGTTCTTCCATAGCCGATTAATACTGTTATCTAGCCGACCCAACTGTAAAATCCCGATCTCGGTCCATCTTCCCCCTTGCAAACCTTTATGCGGGTCGCTACATCCCGCCTGACAGACTTCTTTCCTGCGCACTGGTAGCTCAGCTGGATAGAGTACCTGACTACGAATCAGGGGGTCGGGGGTTCGAATCCTCCCCAGTGCGCCATTACTTCCTATAAGTAACAGAATAATCTAGACATAACTCTGACCTTCATTCGCTGTTCCCGCTGTCATTCACCCTGCACACGAGTACCCGCAGAAAAACCCGGGAAACCTGCACTGCCAGTTCCGATGTCTGCCTAGGGTGCACCGCCCAGCCAGGACTCGCAGGAGCTGACCAAACTTGACCTCATCGGCGACAGCGAAGCGGCTGACCAGGCATGGCGGGATCAGGTGGACCTGTCACGTTTCAGTGCCGCCCCCAATGCTCGTTTAAGCCACTTTTCGTT
>CAZJYZ010000021.1:0-1946 GCA_964550345.1 uncultured Aliiroseovarius sp.
GAGCTAGTGGCGTCGATGCCTGCGAAGCCTTCGGTTAAAATCACCTCGGCCTTGCCGGTTGTCAGATTGACCAGGCGAATTTCCGTGTCCGCAGGCGCCTCTTCAAAAAAGGCATAGACCTGCAGGTAATACATACTTGCCGCGAAGATCAGGGAAACGACGACAAGGGTAATGGCAAGGACTTTGCCGCTCACGCTGCCTGCCCTCCGACGTTGTTCCCACCCGCTTCGGTCATCACGAATGCGTCGGCACAAGCTTTCGCCAGGGCGCGCACCCGACCAATATAAGCTTGACGTTCGGTGACTGAAATCACACCGCGCGCATCCAGAAGGTTAAAGAGATGGCTGGCCTTGATGCATTGATCATAGGCTGGATGGGCCATCACGATTTGTTTACCGCTTCGCGGATCCTCGGAAGGGTTGGCCAGAATGGCTTTGCATTCGGCCTCGGCATCTTCAAAGTGACGTTGCAGAATATCGGTTTCCGCCACGTCGAAATTAAACCGGCTGTATTCCTGCTCCGTCTGCATGAAAACGTCGCCATATGTCAGCGGGATCGGCGCATCCGGCGCGTTGAACGGCATGTCCATCACGTGATCAACGCCAAGGATATACATGGCCAGACGCTCCAGCCCATATGTCAGCTCGCCCGAGACCGGGTTGCAGTCATGGCCACCAACTTGCTGAAAATAGGTGAATTGACTGACTTCCATGCCGTCGCACCAGACCTCCCAGCCCAGCCCCCATGCACCCAGCGTGGGGCTTTCCCAATCGTCCTCGACAAAGCGAATGTCATGCAAATCCATGTCGATACCGATGGCAGCCAGGCTGCCAAGATATAGCGCCTGCAAGTCCGGCGGGCTGGGTTTGATCAGGACCTGAAACTGGTAGTAATGCTGCAACCTATTTGGGTTTTCACCGTAGCGTCCATCAGTCGGGCGGCGCGACGGCTGCACATAGGCAGCAGCCCAGGGTTTTGAGCCAAGCGAACGCAGGGTTGTCGCCGGGTGAAAGGTGCCTGCGCCAACTTCCATGTCATAGGGCTGCAGCAAAGCGCAGCCTTTTTCAGCCCAATAGGTTTGCAGGCGAAAGATAATCTCCTGAAAACTCTTCGGAATGCTTTGTGAACCACCTGCGGAAAAGCTCATCTGACCCTCGTAAAACGGCATGCTACGTTGCGGCCTCTCAATAGGGCGTGCCAAACCAAGGGTCAACGGCTGCGAATGCGATATTGACCTGACCCCCATAAATGGTGTGTACCTTTGCGGAACGTTTTTTTGAAAGAGGACCCTTTTGAGGGGATTTGCTGAAATGATAACAAGAATTTGCGCGGGCCTTTCACTGGTTTTCACTTTGTTTTTTGCCGGAATGGCCTGGGCGCAGGAAAATGCCTGGGTTCAAATAGAAGCTGTGCCAACCCTGAACGCAGCCGAAACGGCGGCACGCAACTATGCAAATTCACATGACGGCGTTGCCGGTTTCACCCTTCCCGGTGGCTGGTATGCCGTGGCGCTGGGACCTTTCAACCGGGCGGATGCGCAGGCGCATATGCAAAACCTGATCGCGCGGGGCAGCATTCCGGGCGACGCCTTCATCATGTTCTCAAATCAGTATAATCGGCAGTTCTGGCCAGTTGGCGCAAATGCCCTGTCAGGCGCGAATGGCGTCGAAAACGGCGTTAACGAAGTCGCCGCCCAGCCCACTGCCCCCCAGGATATTCCTGAAGAGACACAGGCCGAGGCGCGCGCCAGCGAGCGTAGCCTTGACCGCGAAGCCCGCATGGAACTGCAAAGGATGTTGGAGTGGGAAGGGTTTTACCGCTCGGGTATCGACGGCGCCTTTGGCCCCGGCACACGCCGCGCAATGGGCGAATATCAGGCTTCCATGGGGTATGATGCCACCGGCATTTTGACCACACGCCAACGCGCTGAACTTCTGGGTAATTAT
>CAZJYZ010000021.1:1956-46795 GCA_964550345.1 uncultured Aliiroseovarius sp.
ATCTGCAGAATGTACGCGACCCCGGTGCCGGGATTGAAATATCGATGCCCACGGCAATGGTCAGTTTCGACCATTACGAAGCCCCCTTTGCCCATTACAGCGCCATCAACGACAGTGGTGTACGCGTTGTCCTAATCAGCCAGACCGGCGACCAGAACACCTTGTTTGGCTTATACGACATCCTGCAAACGCTTGAGATTGTGCCGCTGAATGGCGACCGTCAGCGTGGCAACAGCGACTTCACCCTGACAGGCTCTGATGCAGAAATTACATCGCATACTTATGCGAAGCTGGTGGACGGGGCGATAAAGGGCTTCACCCTGATCTGGCCCGCCGGAGGGGATGCACGCAGCCGTGAAATGGCGCTGACCCAGATGAAGGAAAGCTTTGCGTCGATACCGGGCATAGCGCTTGCAGACAATGCTGGTCTGGACGTGGCCGTACAAAGCCTTGACCTGCTTTCGGGTCTGGAAATTCGCCGACCCTCTATCTCGCGCTCGGGCTTTTATGTGGATACGAGCGGCGCGGTTCTGACGGCGGCAGAAGTCGTGGCAGGCTGCACGCGGATCACTATTGACGAAGTCTACGAAGCTTCTGTGACAGGAAAAGATGACGCCCTTGGCCTTGCTATCCTGAAACCGGCCGAGCAACTTTCGCCGGTGGCTTATGGTCATTTTCTGACCCATGATCCGCGCCTGCAATCTGAAATTGCTGTCGCAGGTTACCCGTATGAAGGCCGTCTGAGCGCCCCGACGCTGACCTTCGGTACGTTGGAAGACCTCAAGGGGCTTGGTGGCGAAGCACATCTGAACAGGCTCAGCCTGAATGTCCAGAGTGGCGATGCAGGTGGCCCCGTACTGGATGGTGGCGGTGCGGTTGTCGGCGTTCTGTTGCCAAGGGATACGACGAGCGGGCAGCAATTGCCGGATGACGTCAATTTCACCGCTGACACCGGTTCGGTGGCGCAGTTCCTGACGGATAACGGGGTTACCGCCACGGCAACCGATGCCATGGCCTCCATGAATCCGGTTGAGTTGTCGGCAATGGCCGCAGGAATGACCGTGTTGGTAAGCTGCTGGAATTAAGCCGATAAACCGCAGCGCCGAAGTTGGTAATATGGGCCGCGTGTCTTGACTGACACGCGGCCTTTTTCACATCGCGATTTCCGGCGTTACCCGGATCAGGGTCGGGTCTTCGGCGCTGAACGCCGCATTAACATCGCCAACAAGCTCCGATAAACTGCCCGGCGCACGCGCCTTTGCGCCGTAAGCACCAGCCAAAGCCAGGAAATCCGGATTTTGGGCCGTTACGGCGTTTGGCGCAATCTGGGCGCGCACCATGCTGTCTTCGATCTCTTTCAGCTTGGCGTTATCCCACAAGAGGATCGGCAGGCTCAGCCCCAACTCAACAGCCACGCCTAGCTCCTGCAGGCTGTATTGAAAGCCGTAGTCCCCGGCGATGGCCATCGTTGGCAATCCGGGTCGGGCCACGGCCCCACCGATAGCAGCAGGCAGTGCATAGCCCAGCGTGCCAAAGCCAAAGGGATGGTGCCAGTGGCCCGGGCGCGTCATGCCCCACACTTCCTTGGCAACATACGCAAACTGGGTCATGTCGCTGTAATACATGGTGTCTTCAGGCAGAGCTGCAGCCAAGGCGTCACAAATTTCAACGATACCGGGGCGCGCCGCATCGGTTTCGGCCCGTGCGCTGGCGCGAAACCGGCTGACCTCGTCCGGCGCCCAGCCCGGTTTGGACTTAGATGGCAGGGCTTCGCGCAAGCCGCGTAGCGCCACTTCTGCATCACTCAACACCCTGATTTCAGCCCGGTGTTCATCCGCCAGAACTTCGGCGTCGATATCAATGCGTACAAGCGTAGCGTCGTGGCCCAGATGATTGCGCCACAGGTCAACCTCGGCCAGTTCGGTGCCCACGGCGATCACCAAATCGGCGCTGGCAAGAACCTGCGTCGACTTTGAGCGTGCCAGATAGGCGCCGAAATGCAGCGGGTCATCAGCTGCGATGACCCCTCGACCGGCATAGGTTGTGAACGAGGCAGCACCGGCTTGAAGACACAAATCGCGCGCAGCAACTGCCGCCCTGCATGCGCCCCCACCGAAGATGAATAATGGCCTCTTGGCGCGGCTCAAAAGCCCACCTACCTCGGCCAGTTCTGTGTCGTTACCACCAGGTCTGGCCGTTGGCTCGGGCTGCAGAGCGGGCCCGGCCTCCTGCCCCAGTAAGGCAATCGGCACCTGAATATGTTTGGGACGCGCCCGTTTGCTGGTAAACTCAGCGAAAGCCCGGTCTACCAAACCGTAAGCAGCATCAGAACTCAGCGCCGTGTGCGACCAGTCGCAGACACAGCCCGCCGCCGCCGCCTGATCCAGCATCTGGTGCAGTTGACCCTTGCGAAAGGCCGTTTCGTCCAGACAGGAGGACAAGACCAGCATCGGCACAGAGTCAGAATAGGCCTGTCCCATCGGGGTCATGATGTTGCACAGCCCTGGCCCGGTGATCACATAGGCAATGCCGGGTTTGCCGGAAGCGCGCGCATAGCCGTCCGCCATGAACCCGGCGCCCTGCTCGTGACGGGCAAGAATATGGGTAATCCCGGCTTCTTCGATGCCGCGATACATCTCGATATTATGTACGCCGGGAATACCAAAGATCACCTCGACCCCGCGATCTTTTAACATATGCGAGATTTGCGCCCCTAATGGTCTTGTTGCCATCAGCCCCTCCAGAACGTTGCGGTAAATAATACATAGACCACCAAAAGCTCCAGCCGCCCTACCAGCATGCCCGCCGCAAGCAGCCATTTGGCGCCATCATTCAGGCTGGCATAGTTGCCCGCCGGGCCAATGATGTCACCCAGACCCGGCCCGATATTGGCCAGTGCCGAGGCAGCGCCGGAAATGGCGGTTACTGCGTCCAATCCCGTCAGGCTGAGCGCCACAGCCAAAACGCCAAGCGACACCACGAACATAACGAAAAAGGTCATCACCGAGGAAAGAACCCCTTCGTCCACCGGACGCCCGTCATAGCGAGGTGAAAACACCCCGTGCGGGCTGTGAATGGCCCGGATCTGGGATTTGATCGAAGCGATCAGCAGCTGGTAGCGGAAGATTTTGATCGAGCATGAGGTTGACCCCGCGCAGCCACCTATCAGGCCGACGAAAAAGAACACCACGATCGAAAAAGCGCCCCAAAGCTGGTAATCGGTGCTGGCATATCCGGTGCCGGAAATGATTGATGTGACATTGAATAGCCCCTCGCGTAAGGCTGGCTCAAGCCCATCCCCACGCAATAAAACCCGGTAGAGAACAATCACCAGCACCACCAGCAGGATGACCTTGATGAAGCCCCTTATCTGGCGGTCACGAAACAATGGCTGCGCGGTGCCTGCCACCATCTGCACGTAGCGCACAAATGGCAGGCTGGCCACGATCATGAAAAGGGCTGCCACGTATTCAGCCGCCCCCTGAAACGCCCCGAATGAGGTATCGCGGGTGGAAAAGCCACCGGTCGCAAGGGTCGTGAGGGCGTGGTTGGCGGCATCGAACGGCCCCATACCCACCGCCAGATAGGCCAGGCCGCAAACTATCGTCAGGCCGAGATAAATTGAGGTTATGCGCCCGGCAATTTCAGCCGCGCGCGGCAGCACCTTGCCCATCGTGTCAAAGCCTTCGGTGCGAAATATCTGCATGCCCCCAATGCGTAACTCCGGCAAGAAAACCATGGCGACAACGATGATCCCGACCCCGCCGAACCATTGCAGCATGGAGCGCCAGATCAGCAAACCTGCCGGCATGTCATCAAGCCCGCTAAACACGGTTGCCCCGGTGGTGGTCAGGCCCGACATCGCCTCGAACACCGCATCCACAAGCCGCGCATCAACCTCACCCAGAAAAAACGGCAAAGCGCCGAATACCGGCAATACCAGCCATACGCCGGTTGTCAGAATAAAGGTTTGTTGGATCGACAGGCCCTGCCCGACGCTGTTGGCCGAGGCTATGGCCATCGACGCCCCTACCAGCATGGTAATGACCGCGCTTTGTAAGAAGACTGCCCAGTCGGGGCTGCCATAGATCAGGTCGACCGCCATCGGCACCAGCATGGTAGCGCCCAGCGCCGCCACCAACAGGCCTATTACCGAGAAAATGGGACGAAGATCAAACATGTTAGCAGGGTTGGCTACCGGGGCCTCAAGTGTCAAGAAGTGATGGCTTCCAAAATCCAGCCAAATAGCCAAACCCGATGGCTAGCAGAAGCTCCTCTATACGCCGCGCACATGCAGATCATAGTGATCATGTACAGAATCTTGCCCTCATTATTGCCTTACTTTCCACTCAATTTTTCCAAATCCGCAAAGTATCCCGGCGCAGATGTTGTTGTTTTAAGGAGTGTCTCCGGTTTTAAAACAAGGGGAAAATCAATGGCGAAAAGAACCAAACACTATTTAAAAGACGAACAAGGAAGCGCAACCATAGAAGCGACATTATGGTTGCCCGTATTTATAGCATTTTTCTGTCTGATTGCTGACGCTTCGTTCATCTTTTTTGGACAAAACAAAGCTTACCGTATCGTACAGGACGCTAACCGCAAACTGTCGATTGGCCGGTTGGCTACGGCTGCCGATGTGGAGACGTACTTACTTGCATCTCTCAGTACTTACGCCCCGAACGCGCTTGTGTATTCCGATCTTGTATCGGGCACCGTGACTACACAGGTCTCAATCCCCGCCTCCGACCTTGTAGCGACGGGTTTAATCACCTCGCTTGCAAACGCAAATATCACCGTATCTGCCAGCCACTTTGTGGAGTATTGATCATGCGACAACGTAAAAACACCCCACATCCCAAGCGCAACTTCAAAAGCGACGAAAGCGGTGGCCTGACTATTCAGGGCCTTTTTCTGTTTGGAGCTATGGCTATACTTTCAGCAGTTGCATTGGATGTCGCAAAATTGATGTCGGCACAGTCGCAGCTTCAAGCCACTGCTGATGCAGCGGGGCACGCTGCTCTCTACTACCGCGAGACCCACGATGCGGTGGACGCCAAAGCCAAAGCTATAGAAATAGCAACCGCCGGAATGGCGACATCGCATTATGGCGAAGTTCTGAGCGTCGATGATATCCAATTTGGCAATTGGGATTACGCAACCGAAACTTTCACTGCCTCCGAAACATCACGCGATGCGGTCAAAGTCACGACCGCCCGACTAGCCGAGCGATCAAACAGTGTCGGCAGCTACCTTTTCCGCCTGGTTGGGAAAGACCAGTTCGATGTGGCGACCATGGCTGTATTTACCACCTTCAGGCCAATGTGTTTCCGCGAAGGTTTCGTGGCGGATGGCGTCGTTGATATTCAATCTAACAATGCCTATTCGAACGGATTTTGCGTTCATTCCAACGAATACGTGTCAATTAACACCAATAACACCTTTGAACCCGGCACAATCGTGTCAATGCCCGACATGGACACAATAGATTTGCCCCGTTCAGGATATGAAACCAATGACGGGCTGCAATCTGCGTTACGCTCTGGGGTCTACCGTTTACGCATCCTCAACCGCATCGACGTACTGATTGACGGGCTGGAATCAGGAGATCCTGAATACATTCCAGACTATATTTTCAATACTTCTCCGATCACTTTGACCGATACAAGGTTTGATGAAACTGATTTCACTCAAGGTCGCATCCATGTAAAATATTGTTATTCTGGAAGTGACAAAATAACGATCACGGCGACAACCCCCGTGAGAGAAGTTGTTCTGGTTACAAATTGCGAGATTAAATTCGATGCCGGGACGATAATGGAAGATGCAGTCATTGCCACCCGTCACACCGGGGCGGCCTCAATGAACAGCCCTTCTGGCATGCAAGCCGGCCGTGATGATTCGTGCTTACAAGGAGGAGGCGCCCAGTTGATAACCAAAGGCAGTATAAATTTCGCATCGGATCTTAAAATGTATGGCGGACAGCTTTTGGCACTTGGTGACATTGAGTTTTCTGCAAACGCTGATGGAATCGAAGGCGCGTCGATGGTTGCAGGTGGAACATTGTCCGGCACCTCAAACATGATGATGGCGTTTTGCGGCTCGGGAATGGAAGACAATTTTGAGGCCGATTATTTCCGTCTGGCCTGGTAGGTCTTAATCTAGCCGGTGTGGTAAAGTGTCGAAAACATCTTGGGGTCCAGGCTTTCCGCCTCAAAGGTTTCGCCTTCTGTCAGGATTGACACTGCATCATGTGAATGCAGGCTTTCCTGATGACTGGCGATCACACGGAAATCACCGATGCGCGGGTCCAGCTGCAATTGTTCACAGAACAGCCGCGCGGCGTCCTCGACGAAAATCGGATTAGCGGCGTTAAGTTCGGCAAAGGCCTGTTCATCTTCGCGTTTGACCATGACCTGTGTCTCGGTCGGCACAGCCTCGCGGCACAGATCAATCAGGTCTTCAAACCACAGGCAAGCCTGGTCGCACAATACTTCGACCGACAGGCGCGCCACCGAGCGCTGTGAATGCGGCGTTGCCAACTGGCCCCGTGTCTGGCGCGCATGTTCGGCAAGCTCCAGCGAACAGGGGCAGGTCGAGGAGTAGACGTAATCAAGATGGATGAATTTACGGCGCGCTCCACGATGTTCGACCAATTCCAGCGCAATGTTGTAATATTGATAGCCAGAGAGGCCTGAGCGCAGGCTCTCCACCCGCGCCGGGTAGGAAAACTGCATTTCTATGCGCGCATCCAGGCTTTCAAGATCGGTCTTGTAATCGTCCAGCGCCGCCTCGATCACCTCAAAGGAAAAGGTCTTTTCCGCATGCAGATAAAACGAGCGCATAATGCGCGACATGTTGATGCCCTTTTTGCCCTTCTCAAGGCTGACCGTACCGGTGACGGATGTTTCAAGCACCAGATCACGGCCATTGCGCCGGTGATAATTGATCGGCAGACGAAAGTTGGAGATGCCCACATGCTGGATGTGCTTGCGTGCACCCTGAATAAGGCTGGCCGGGCCGTTTTGCAGATCGGGCATTGTGGCCTTGTAAGCGGCGTCGGGTTCAAAATCTTCCGGATAGTTGCGCGACAGGTCCGGGTAGTTTGACACTTCGCCACCGGGCAGCAGCCGGGCAATTGCCGGGTCAAGTTGCGCCACTTCAACCGGGTCGGCAGTGGCAGCCCAATCACGCAACACTTTCAGTGCCCGTGCGGCATCACCCTCATCCGGTTTTTCTTCGATATCCGGGGTCACATAGTTCATGACGATCCCTCCAATGGTCCTGTCGCAGGTCCAATTTAGGACTATTTAGCAAAATTACCAAATGAACCCGCTCAAAAGCGGCATTACACCGCGTCCAGCGCCCCCGTCAGGTCCGCAATCAGGTCTCGTGTGTCTTCCAGCCCCACGGACAGACGCACGAGGCCCGGAGTAATGCCCAGCGCCACTTTCTGTTCATCGGGAAGACGCTGGTGTGTGGTGGTTGCCGGATGGGTGATGATAGACTTTGCGTCACCTAGGTTATTGGAAATCAGGATGACATTCAGCGCATTGAGGAAACGAAATGCTGCCTCCTGCCCGCCTGCAAGTTCAAATGACAACACCGTGCCTCCTGCCCCGTCCATCTGGCGGGCCACTAGGGCTGCGTCCGGATGATCCTTAAGCCCCGGAAATAATACGCGCGACAGTTTTTCGTGCCCCTGCAACGCCTTGGCCAGCGTCAAAGCACTTGCAGACTGCGCGCGCACCCGCAAATCCATGGTCTCAAGCCCCTTCAGCATCACCCAGGCGTTAAACGGGCTGAGTGCGCCACCGGTATGCTTGAGGTATGGCTCTAACGTGCCGCGGATAAAGTCTTTCGTGCCCAGCACCACGCCGCCCAGACAACGCCCCTGCCCGTCTATATGTTTGGTGGCGGAATAGATCACCACATCCGCCCCCAGCTCCAGAGGCGCGCTGTATGTCTGGGTGGCAAATACATTATCAACCACGACTAATGCCCCAACCGCGTGGGCAATTTCGGACACGGCGGCGATATCGATCACTTCAAGCGTCGGATTGGCGACGCTTTCAAAGAATACCAGTTTCGTATCGACCGTTACCGAGGCGCGCCACGCGTCAATATCGGTACCGTCTACCAGGGCAATCTCGACCCCGTAGCGCGCCAGCACATCCTCTAGAATGTAAAGGCACGAGCCGAACAGCGCCCGGGCAGCCACCACCCGGTCACCCGCTTTCAGGGGCGCCATCAGCACAGCGTTGACCGCCGCCATGCCCGAGGCAACGGCAAAGGCGTCCTCGGCTCCCTCAAGTGCTGCGATACGTTCTTCGAACATGCGCACGGTCGGATTTCCGTAGCGGGCATAAATAAACTCATCCTCGCCGGTTTCAATAAACCGCGCCTCGGCCTGTTCGGGGCTGTCATAGACAAAGCCCTGGGTCAGGAAAATAGCCTCGCTCACCTCGCTATATTGGCTGCGACGTGTGCCGCCATGCACCATCTTGGTCCGTTTGTGCCACTTATCCATCTGCGCATCCTTTCGCACAAAAAAACCCCCACCGCAGGTAAGAGCGCCGGGGGCCACAGCCCTGACCTCTTTAGCGGCATATTTAAAGTGGCCCGCAATCCGGAGAACAAATCGCCACTCGCGCCATCGATAAAGTGAACCGCGTTTTACGTCAACTCCCTTGCGCCCGTCTGTCTTTGCAGGGCAAGCTGGTCCGGTGCTAACAGGAGAACCCCATGAGCAATCCCATCGAGCTTTACTATTGGCCTACCCCAAATGGCTGGAAAATATCCATCGCACTTGAGGAGATGAGCCTGCCTTATGAGGTGAAGCTGGTCAATATCGGTGCAGGCGAACAGTTCGAACCGGAATTTCTGAAGATCGCCCCTAATAACCGCATGCCTGCCATTGTCGATCCGGACGGGCCAGACGGCGCACCGATTTCGATCTTTGAGAGCGGTGCGATCCTGCAATATCTGGCGCGCAAAACCGGAAAGTTTTGTGGCTCAACCGAACGCGAACGCATCGCCGTCGACCAATGGCTGATGTGGCAGATGGGCGGTCTTGGCCCCATGGCCGGGCAGGCGCATCATTTTCTGAAATATGCTCCTGCGATGGATCCGCCGCAGGAATTGCCCTATGCGCAGGATCGCTACCGCACTGAAACTGCGCGGCTTTATGGCGTGATGGACCGGCAATTGGCAGGTAACCAATTTATTGCAGGCGATTTTTATTCAATCGCCGATATGGCCTGCTGGAGTTGGGCGACCTTGTGGAAAATGCAACAACAGACGCTGGACGACAAACCCAATCTGGCACGCTGGCTGGCTGAGGTCGGCGAACGGCCAGCGGTCATTGCGGGACGTGCAGTCGCTGCCGAAAAACGCTCAACCCCGCTTTCCAGCAAGAAGGCGCAAAGCGTTTTGTTCAAACGGTGAACTTGCGCGCCGGCATATTCCTGTTGATTTGGATTTGCCTTGCCGGATGCGCACCTAAACGGGCTGTAAATGCCCCAACACTGGTGACAATGCGGGCCGCGATTGACATCAACCGGCCTGCAGAGGCGCTGTTTGCCTTCGCCGCTGATCCCGAAAATGACCTTTTTTGGCGCAAGGAAGTTGTGTTGACAGAAGCCTCAGGACCGTTGGCATATGGGGCGCTTTACCGCGAAGAAATCACGCTTGGGCTGGTTAATAATTTTGAAATGCAGGCACAGGTCACCCATTTCCAACCGCCCTTTCAGGTGCGTGTTCAGGCACCGGCGCATTTTGGGCGGACCTTCACAGCCGAGCGCATTTTCACCCCAATCTGGCCCGACCAAACCCGTGTGCATTACTCGGTGACAGCCGACATTGAGGTGGTGAACGACATTACCCGGAGCATTGTTACACCGGAATTTGCTGAAAGATATTATGCTTGGGTGATGCAGAGCTATCTGCGGCAGTTAAAATGGCTGATGGAGGCCAGACCGGCGCCAAACGCGCCCTGATTGCTCCCGAGTCGATTCCCCTTAGGACAACACGCCCCCATCCACATCATCACCGGTTTCACCCATCAAAAGCTCGATATCGGGGATGATCACGCGACGTTTACCTTCCAGCTTAATGATGCCCGATTTTTTAAGGCTTGAAACCTGACGGCTGACAGTTTCCAAAGTCAGGCCAAGGTAATCCGCCATTGCCTCACGTGTCAGGGGCAGATCGAACGACATACCATCGCCCGGCGATGTCTTGTGCAAAGCCGCATCCCGGCTGGCAAGGATGGTCAGAAGGCTGGCAATTTTTTCATGCGCAGTTTTGCGCCCTAAAAGCAGCATCCATTCGCGCGCCTGATCCAGCTCATCTAGCGTCATTTCCAGAAGGCGCCCGGCGAGGCTGGGGGTGGTTAACATCAGCTCCTCAAAGGGTTTCTTGCGAAACGCGCAAATGGTTAGATTGGTAACGGCTACCACGTCATAGGGGGCAGAATCACGTCCCGGCCTCCCGATGAAATCCGATGGCAGCAACAGCCCGACCATTTGGGTGCGCCCGTCTTCCATGCCCTGTGAAAGAGAGGCAATACCGGTCACAACAGAGGCCACAAACTCCATATGATCGCCAGCCCACAAAACAGTCTGCCCGGCCTCGTAACTGCGGTAATACTTGATGGATTCGAGCCTGGTCAACTCGTCTTGGTCGCACATCGCGCAGACCGCGCGGTGCTGAATTGGGCATGTACCACAATCCCTCATGTCGAAGACAGGTTTGTTCATCGTTAGGTTGGCCCGGTTTGATCCTGATCAAAGTATCGCGCGTAATTCCTGTTAAATCCTAGTCGAATGGAGAACCGTGCGCAACTGAAACACTTGGGGCTTTTTGACGCCCGTGTACCCCGCTACACCAGCTACCCGACCGCGCCGCAATTTGGCACCGGTCTGGGGGCTGATCAGGTAGCGGACTGGATATCTTCGATTAAACCGGGATCTTCGATCTCGGTCTATGCGCATATTCCCTTTTGCCGGAACCTGTGTTGGTTCTGCGCCTGTCGCACGCAGGGCACAGCAACGGCGGCTCCGGTGGCCTCGTATCTGGAAACGGTCAAGGCCGAGCTGGCTCTCGCTGCAGAGCATTTACCCGCGGATGTCACCATCGAACACCTGCATCTGGGCGGTGGCACACCGACCTTGATGGAACCGGCCATGATTACCGACCTGACATCGGCAATCTTCGACATGGCACCATTGGCAGAAGGTGCGCAGTTTTCGGTCGAGATTGATCCAAACGAAATTGACGGCGCCCGGCTGGACGCTCTGGCCGAGGCCGGGATGAACCGCGCCTCGATCGGGGTGCAGGATTTTGATCCGATGATTCAAGAGGTTATAGGCCGCCCGCAAAGCTTTGAGATCACCCGCGACGCTGTTTTGGGCCTACGCGCACGTGGCATCACCAGCCTTAATGCCGACATCCTTTATGGCCTGCCCCATCAGGACAAGGCGCGCATCACATCCTCGGTTGAAATGCTCTTGTCTCTCGAACCTGACCGGGTGGCCTTGTTTGGTTATGCCCATGTTCCGTGGATGGCCCGGCGTCAGAAGCTGATCCCGACAGAAGCACTCCCCTCGCCCGAAGAACGGCTGGAGCTGTTTGACACAGCCCATGACCTGTTCCTTGCCGATGGGTTCCGCCAAATTGGCATCGACCATTTTGCTCGCCCCGGTGACGGGCTGGACACAGCCCAGCGTGACGGCACGATGCAACGCAATTTTCAGGGCTACACCGAAGATAAATCCGACGTGCTGATCGGCTTTGGCGCCTCTGCAATTTCGCGCTATCCGCAAGGTTATGCGCAAAATGAGCCCGCCACGTCGAAATATGTGGAAAAAGTGCGCGACGGTGTTTTGCCGGTTTCACGCGGCCACGCTTTCGTTGGCGAAGACCTTGTACGTGCACGGATCATCGAAAAAATTCTGTGTGATTTCCGGGTCGATTTCGCCGAAGTTGCGGGCGAGTTCGACATGGATCCAGCGGAGCTATTGGCGATGGCCACCGGACTGGAAGAGGCCCTGCCTGACACTACCTCGCTGGAAGGCACTTTGTTGACCATCCAACCATATGCCGAACCACTGGCCCGCATCATCGCGCGCCATTTCGACGCCTATGAAATGAACGCCTCGGGGCATTCTCAGGCCGTCTAATCCTTAAAGGCAGGGAATACTGCTTCTACAGTTGCTCATGATCAGCATTTCGCTTTGCGCATTTCAACTTGAAACCACGTAGCGAATACGGGATTGCCCGGCACACTTGCGTTCTCTAAGCTCCCCATAACAAAGGAGCGCCTCCCATGAACGAACACCCCATCTGGCCACATGTTGAACGTCATCAGGAACGTCTGCACGCTCTGTCAGACAAGGTCTGGGCCACGCCTGAAACCTGTTACGCCGAAGAGCAATCGGTGGCTGCCCATATTGAAGAATTGGAGCATCAAGGATTTCGCATCACCCGAAACGTGGCGGACATTGAAACCGCAGTGATTGGCGAGGCGGGCGAAGATGGGCCCGTCATTGCCTTTTTAGGGGAATACGACGCCCTTGCAGCCCTGTCTCAGGAGGCGGATGTGGCAGAACTCCGCCCGATTGAGGAAGGCGGCAATGGCCATGGGTGCGGACATAACATGTTGGGTTCCGGGGCGTTGCTGGCCGCCATCGCCGTGCGTGACTGGCTGGAGGAAACCGGCACGCCGGGACGGGTTCGCTATATCGGCTGCCCGGCAGAAGAAGGTGGTGCTGCCAAGGCTTTCATGGTCAAGGCCGGGGTGTTTGATGATGTGGACATCGCCATTACCTGGCATCCCGCATCCATCTCACAGGTTATGCGCGGATCCTCTCTGGCAGCAGCGCGGGTTGATTTCACCTTTACCGGCCGGGCCAGCCACGCCGCAGCCTCGCCCCATCTGGGTCGCTCGGCGCTAGATGCGGTTGAGCTGATGAATGTCGGTGTCAATTACATGCGCGAACACATGTCCGATCAGGCCCGCATCCACTATGCCTATATCGACGCAGGCGGAATATCTCCAAACGTGGTACAGCCGAATGCCGAGGTACGTTATGTGGTGCGCGAACCCTCTGCGCGCGAGATGATGAAGCTCATTGACCGGGTCGAAAAGGTCGGCAAAGGGGCCGCCATGATGACCGAGACCGAGGTCGCCATGCGCCTCATCACCGTCTCATCAGATCTGGTGCCCAACGGGCCACTTTGTGATGCGATGCAAGCAAACCTCGACAATCTGGGCCCACCGCCCTTCTCCGACGAAGACCGGAAATACGCCGCCAAAATGCAAGCCACGATGAGCAAGGACGACATTGCCGCCTCTTATGCATTGGTTGGCATGGCCCCCAAAGAAGACAAGACGCTGGCGGATTTCCTGGTGCCGAAAGATATACCCGCATTTGATCTGCCCGGCTCAACCGATGTTGGCGACGTCAGCTGGGCGGTGCCAACTGTGCAGCTTTGGGGCGGCAACTACGCCATCGGCACGCCGTTTCATTCCTGGCAAATGGTAGCTCAGGGTAAAAGCGGGCCGGCCATCAAAGGCATGTTCCATGCCGCCAAGATCATGGCGGCAACCGGTATTGATGCCTTCCGCAACCAGGACCTGATTGCTCGTGCAAAAGCCGACCTAGCGACTCGCGTTGGACCCGAAGGTTATGCCTCGCCCCTGCCCAATGACGCGAAACCACCGGTCGACGAAATGGGGTGAGCGTTACAGCGCGAACTTCCGCTCAAAGCACACCTCAGGGACAGTTCAGCCACTCGACAAGGATTTCCTAAATACCCACTTGCAAGGGTCACCCAAGCAAGGATAGTAAGCGCGCACGGAGAGGTGGCCGAGTGGTCGAAGGCGCACGCCTGGAAAGTGTGTAGGCGGGAGACCGTCTCCAGGGTTCGAATCCCTGTCTCTCCGCCACAACCCCTTGTAAGCTATTGATATGTAAATCAAGCTGCACCCCCTAAATACCCCATTCTGACCACAATTCCTCTTTTGAGTAAATTCGGTGAGTGGATTTCTTGCGGATATTTAGAAATCTCAGTTAGGCAGTTTTACACGCAAAAATTAACGGCAGAGCGGTCAATCGGGTTTTGGCCCCGCTTTTGTCAATTCCTTCAGGTGTCGAAACGATAGCTGCGGTACGCAGACGGCGGCTGGTCGCCGGAATATCTGCCTTAGCTAATAGTCGTGTCCACCTGTATCAGACAGGTGTCTGTTTTCAGGATCAAGGAAGCCGCACAGACTTTGCCGGATATCCCTGCGGCTTGAAAACGCCGGTAAAACCATCAGACACCGCCGCTATGGACAACCTCATAATAGAGCTTTTCCAGTTCGTTTTTATGCTTTGTTTCCTCTTCCGCCAGCATCTGGAAAAGCTCCTTCAATGGCCCTGACGGGGTCTCTCGGGCGAGGGCGTGATATTGCTCCATCGCCGCGTTCTCACGGGTTAGCGCATATTGTAATACGGTCTGATCATCAGGGTTCTCGCCCAAATCCGGCACCTGAATACAATCCGAAAACTTACGGTCACTTGGCGGGCGTTTGATCCGGGTTTCCAGCAGCTCTGACAAATCCTCACGCTCGGCCCAGCCGGAAAACAGATCAACATGCTCCTGTTCTTCCTCGACCAGCTCCTCGACCAGATACCGAAGTTGCTTGGACACTTTTGGCACGAGATCGGTATAGAAATCACGCGCGGTTTCTTCAAACGCAGTGGCCGTTTTTAGAACCTCACGCAAAGTAGTCATTTTCTTTAGTTTCTTATATCCACGTCCTTCAGGCATCCTTATTCCCCTTCTGTACAAAAGCGGCCTCGATGCTTTTGGCTATCTTGTGCCCGTCTGCCACTGCGTGCACCACGTCGGGCCCGCGCACGCAATCGCCACCGGCCCACAGCCAGCCGACTGAGGTCCGGCCATCCTCATCAACCGCAACCCGGCCACGGTTCCATTCAAGCTCCTCTGTCAACGCTTCGCCCAACAGGTTTACATCCGCCATCTGGCCAATCGCCTCGATCACCATATCGCCCTCGTGCAGGCGCTCATCGGCCTCGTCATAGCTGGGTGCAAAGCGGCCATCTTGATCAAAGATCGACTTTACCGCCCACGTACGCAGCCCCTTCAGTCGGCCCGCCTTGGTGGTCACAATCTCTTGCGGGCCGCGCGCGTCAAGGATTTCAATCCCTTCTTCAAAGCTTTCCCTGATCTCATCGGGATCAGCCAGAAAATGCGTAAAATCCTCCAGAGCGGTGACGGTTAGCTGAACTTTGCCATGTGTTTGCTTTTGCAGCCGGGCAAGTGAACGGGCAATGTCCATCGCCACATTGCCACCGCCGATCACCACGGCGCTTTTCGAAATGCTGATCTTTTCGCCCTCGGTGATCTGGCGCAGCATCTCAACCGCCTTGCCCACATTCGGGTTGTCTGAGCCGGGAATGCGTGTCGAGCGGCCCAAATGCAGGCCAATGGACATCACCACCGCATCAAATTTATCGCGCAGATCCTCCATCTGAACGTCCACGCCAATTCGTGAATTCAGACGCAGATCAACCCCCAGCCCGGTGATCACAGAAATCTCATGATCCAGAACATCATAAGGCATGCGATATTCCGGGATGCCATAGCGTAGCATGCCCCCTGCCCCGGCCCGCGCCTCATAGAGTGTGACGGCATGGCCGGCTTTTGCCAGATCAAAGGCAGCGGTCAACCCGGCGGGTCCGGCGCCTATAATGGCCACTTTGCGCCCGGTCGGAGCGGCGGGCTTGCCGACAATGTCGCTGTAGCGCTCGGGCGGCACCTGATCGGTGATGTGGCGTTTAAGCCAGCGGATCGCAATCGGATCCCCATTATGCTGCGCGGCGCAGACGGTTTCGCATTTATGCGTACATACCCGCCCGCAGGTCTGGCTGAACGGGTTAGTGTCATAAAGGATCTCCAGACCCTTTTCATAATCGCCGTCGCGGATCGCCGCGATGTAGTTCGGCACATCCATATGGGCCGGGCAAGTGGCGACACAAATCCCGCATTCGACGCAACGGTCCGCCTCGATGATTGCCTCTTCAATGCTGTATCCCCTGGCAATCTCGTCGAAATTTCCGATCCGGTCTTCGGGCGCCATTTCTGGCATCTCTACGCGTTCATGCGGGGTCAGCACGTGGTGTTCGGGGCGGTGATAGCCCTTTTCACTGTCGTTCCAGGGCTTGTCGTCGGCCCCGGGGAAAAACCGAAAGGCGTCAGGATCAGGGTCGGCCCATTGATAGAGGTTCGACATATTCAGCGATCCGGTCATGCAGACATCGACACAAAGCGCACACCAGCAGCAGCGTCCGTAATCTATCCGCGGACGCAGGCCGCTGTCACCGTCCCTGGCCTCGATCCCGTCGATGGGCAGCATATCAATGGCACCGTTCTGGCAGATTGCTTCGCAGGTGCCACAACCGATGCATTTAGCCATGTCATTTTGGTGAAAGCCCCGATAACGCTCCGCTGCTTCGCGTGCGATTGGATCCTTGATCGAGACCGGTTCCTCAAAAAGGTACTTCCAGGCCCGAAACGGTGACAGGATATCTTTTGCAGCCATGTCTACCTCTCAATTTCCGGCGGATAGGTGTGCAAAGACACCATGAGTGCCGCGACATCCGAAATATTGACGCCGACAATCAAATGCTCAAGCAAGGCCATTGCATGAGTATAGGAAGGTCCGCGCACATTGACCCGGCGTGGATAGCCGCTGCCATCCGTCACCAGATAATAGCCATATTCGCCGCGTGAGCATTCGCCGCGCTTATAGGTCTCGCCCCGAGGAATTTTCCAGTGCAGCACGTTGGGCAGCTTCGTCATATAGGGGCCGCCATCAGGCATTTTAGCGAGTATCTGGCGGATCAGGTCCACTGACAGATGCGTATCCTGACGCCGCACTTCGGCGCGCGTGAATATGTCAGATGCCGTCCCGGTCGGCACCTCAAAGTCCAGCTGGTCATATTTCAGATAGGGCTGATCCTTGCGCAAATCCTTGGCCACCCCGCCGGCGCGGGCATTGGGACCGGTGACGCCGTAAGTTTCAAACAATGCAGGGTCAATTATGCCAACGCCGATTGTGCGTTTCTTGAAAACGGCATTTTGGAACATGACCTCCTGCACGTCTTTCAGGACCCGCTCGACCTCCAGCAAAGTTTCCTCCAGCCGCGCTTTGAAGCCTTCCGGCAACCCGTCGCGCACCCCGCCGGGCAGGATGAACATGTGATAGATGCGCGCGCCGGTCATTTCCTCAAATCGGTCCAGCATCAGGTCGCGGGCGTAGGTTGTCCATTGACCGATGACGCCCAGCCCAAGGCTGCCAGCCTGCCCGCCCAGATACATCAAGTACGAGTTCAGCCGCCCCATCTCGAGAATAAGCATGCGGATCCAATCGGCTGCCTCGGGCACTTCGATGCCCGCCAGTTCCTCGACCGCGGCCGCATAGAGGTATTCGTTGAAATCAGGCTCGGGCACGCAGATGCGGCAGACAATGGGAAAGCACTGAATGAACGTCCGCCGCTCCATCAGCTTTTCAAAGCCGCGATGCAGATACCCTACATGGGTGCGCCCCTGAACCACCTCGTCCCCGCACACGATCAACTCGACCGACATGTTGCCGGTGATGCCGGGGTGGTTCGGGCCCTGCCAGAGCTTCAGATACTTGCCCGATTCCAGATCAAAATCACAGCTGCCATCAGCGCGTTTTTCCGGGTATTGGCTGCGGTCAGGTTCAAACATCGCCTTCGCCTTTCTCCGGATTCAGCTCTTGTTTCATATGCTCAGTCGGGTCGCGGGTTTCGCGCCCGGCCCGGTGGGTAAAGTTTTCCTCGCTGAATTTTAACGTATCAAAGTCACGCCGGTAGGGCGGTGGGCCGACCCAGCCTTCCAGGATGAACTCTTCGTCCACACGGGGGCTGCCGGGGAAGTCGATGCCAAACATCTCATAGAGTTCGCGCTGATAGGTTTCGGCCGTTGGCCAAAGGTCGTGGATCGTTTCCATACTGGCCTTGTCGCGCGGCAGCATCACGCGGAGACCGATGTCACAAGCCATAGCGCGGTTGTTCAGCAGGTAGGTAAGCTGAAACTGACCCTCTTCCAGCCAGTCGACGGCGGTCAGTAGCACCAGATGCGAAAACCCCTCCTGATCACGCAGGTAAGACAAAGCCGCGCGCAGGTTTTTTACCGCGACTGTAGCAAAGACCAGATCGGCACGTTGCTGCACGACGCCTTTGAGGGCGACGCGGGTCTTGAGGTTTTTCACAACGTCTTTCATCACCCTCACCAGTTATAATCCGGCATGTCCCAATCATGGATCACTGCCTTCTGGTTTGCCTTGTAACGCTCGAAATTCTCCGCGTAATCGTTCGCACCTTCGGCCTTGCCAGCGCGAATGATCTTTTTCAGGTCCTCAAACCCCTTCAGCAGGGCCTCGGGCCGGGGCATGCAGCCGACGATGTACATGTCCACGGGCAGGTATTCATCAAGCTTCTTGATGGTGTTGTAGCTGTCAAAATACATGCCGCCATTGATGGTGCAGGATCCCAGCCCGACCACGTATTTCGGCCCCTGCATCTGTTCATAAGAGCGGATCGCGCGTTTCAGGGTTTTCACCGACAGATAGCCCGAAATCATCAGCAGGTTTGCCTGCCTTGGCGTCGGACGCCACTGGATGCCATAGCGGTAGGCGTCAAAGCGCGGGGTCATCAAAGGTCGCATTTCAATCGCACCACAGCCAGTGCCAAAACCAAGGATCCACAGGCTTTCAGACCGCGCCCAGTTGAAAAAGTCCTCGACGATCTTCACGTAGACCGGCTGGTGCGCCTTCGGAGGCTCGGTGCAGAAATAATCTTCAAGAGGATCAACCTCAAACTCGAACCCGTCGGGGCCGGTGATTTTACGCTTCTCCAGTTCGGGGCGCAGTGGGAATTTTCTTGTTTCGTCGTTCATATTACACCCAATATAGCCCGATCAGTGCCAGCGGCAGGCCCCAGATCAGGAAGAAACGCACCGATTGTTCCACCCGGAACCGCGGGAACACCACGCCGACAAAGGCCGAAACCAGATACAGCAGGAAAGCCTTGAGGAAGAAAACCGGCCAGCTTGCCGCTCCACCAAAAAACAGCGCCATATAGATGGTTATTTTGGCGATCGGGAAAATGTTACGGTTGGTCTGCATCAGGGCCAGATAGGCCGAGTGGTATTCCGTTGGAGGACCAATCGGGATCTCCTGCGGTGCCAGAACCACGTCAAATGGGGATCGCATCATGGAACCGAGAAAACCCAGCATCGCGGCAGCCACCGCAAAGGGGTTGGTAAACAGGGTCCAGTTCAACATGCCACCTTGTTGGGCAGCAACGATTTCGGTCACGTTCAGGGTCTGGTATTGCAGGGCAACGGCGAAGACGGCGATGGCGAAAGGAAGCTCCGCTGTGGTGACCTGTGACAGGCCACGCGATACGCCAATGGCCGAATAAGGATGGCCGCTTTCGCCGGCCCCCAAAGCCATGCCCAGCGTTCCGAAAAAGACGAAATAAAGCGCCAGGATCAAATCCCCTGAAAACGAGAAATTGGCGTGCATGACCGAGCCATAGATTGTCGGTACAAACAGCAGCAGACCAATACCGCCAGTCAGGCGGAAGACCGGGCCAAGATAGAACATATATCCGTGCGTAATCTTGGAGCGCATGGCGTAGTTTTTGATCAGGTCGATATAGTTTTGATAGACACGGATGCCGTAACGCCGCCCTGCCCGCGCACCCATTTTGCGGATGATTGCCGTCATGATCAGACCGTAATTCAGCACGATGAACAGGGTCAAAAGTGCGTAGGGAATTTTGATCCAATCGAAATCCATCACGATACCCCCTGCAATATCAGGTATATCCCAACCACAAAGCCGATCAGGTGGTAGGCATATTGTTGCCCGTCACCTGTATAAAACCGGCGTGCGAAATCGGCGGTGGCATGCAAGGCCCCCGTGAGCGCGCTCCAAAACCCTGTGGCCAACGGTGTCAGTAAAAAGCCCAGCGCCTTGCGGTAAGGCGCAAAGAAATTCCAGGCGAAATGCGTGGTCTCGGGTCGGTGGGGCCGTTCGGCGGCAAAGACGATGTTGAATTGTTTAACCTTTTGCGCCTTGTGATTCAGTGCCAGCAGCAAAAGGAAAACCAGGGCAAAGATGCCACCCGTGACGATCATGATCGAAACCGGGCTCCAATATCCAAAGTCTGAAAAGATCGTCAGGCCGTCCCAGCGCAGTCCGTTTTCGGTAAAGATAGTGCCGAGGTAAGAGTTCACTTTGCGCAACGCCAGCCCCGGAACCACGGCAAAACCCAACAGGAAAACGACATAAATCATCTGTGGCAGGATGATCCAGAACGGCGCTTCTTTGACATGCCGGTTTTCATCCTTCAGCTGACCCAGAAAGATCGTGTGGATCAGGCGAAAGAGGTACAGAAAAGCGATAGGTCCCGACAGGAAGATGATCAGCATCGGCAGTCTGGCTTCGCTTGCCATGATGGCGTTGTAGAAAATCCAGCGCCCGCCAAACCCTGACAGGGGCGGCACACCCGACACGGCGATAATCCCGATCAGCACGGCGATGAAAGACAGTGGCATCAGCGTGATCAAACCGCCCATCCGGTACATCAGCCGTGTGCCGGTACGCTTGGCAATCCCCCCGACTGACAGGAACAACATCGACTTGTAGACATAATGGTTGATCACAAACATCAGGGCCATGAGCCATCCCAGTTGGTTCATCAGGGCGATACCGAAAATGGCGTACCCCATCTGACCGATCGAGCTATAGGCGAGCAGCCGTTTGGCATCCTCCTGAAAGGCGGCCGAGATGTTACCGATCAGGGCTGTCAGCGCCCCGATCCACAACATCAGATAGCTCAGCTCAATACCCAACAATTCAGGCGATCCCATATGCATGAACAGCACCATCAGGCCAAACAATCCTGCCTTGAGCAGAATACCGGAAACCATTGGCGACACGTCCGTTTCAGCCTCGGCATGGGCACCCGGCAACCAGATATGCAGCCCGATAGCGGCGGTTTTGGTCATGAAACCAACAGCCAGCAGGATGAAAACCCAGGGTGCCAGTGCTTCGCCAACCTCGGCCAGGGCCGAAATTTCAAACACCCCTTGACCGCCAGCGGCCAGTGCAAAACCTGCAAGGATGGCAAAAGCTCCGCCCAGGGAAAACTGGATATAAGAAAGCGCATGTGGTTCGGAATACCTGCCGCGCAGGATTAGGAAATATGATCCGATGGTCAGCACCTCCCAGGCGGCGAAAAAGTCAAAGCTGGTTTTTGCCACGATCAACATGGCCAGCCCCGCAAACATCAGCATTGCAGAAGGGTAAAACCCAACACGCCGCCCCCGCTCATAAAAACTGGCCAGTAAGATCACCGCACCACCCACCAGCATGACAGCCCCAAAGATCATCTGCAGGGGGTCATAGCCAGACATATTCACGTAGAAAAAGCCGACAAGCCCGGCGATGGCCAGAACGTTTTTGACCCGCGCCGGCAGGAAATCGAGCACCAGAAAGGCTAAGGCAAAGATCAGCGGTGCATAGGTCAGAAGGTTTCCCTGTTCCGATATTGCTCCCCAGACAAACCCCGCACCCCAACCGGACAGGGCTGCGGCCATGACCACGCCAACCTTACGCAGGGGCATAGATTGCGTGCGGGTCTCCGGTTCCCGTTTCATCACCTTCCCGAACCAACGGAACAAATAAGCCGCCTCGATCAATGCGCCGATCAGGATCAGGGCGACGATACCGGATTTTCCCGCACCGGCAAGCGCGTGAACCAGTTCCCATTTGGCATAAAAGCCGGGGAATGGCGGCAGCCCAACCAGCATCGCCATGAACGTTGCGAAGGCAAAAACCAGCAGCGGATTGCGGCGCAGGTCGGCCCAGTCCTTCAACGCTCGCCCGGCGACAATACCCGAGAGCCAGAACAGCCCGGCCTTGGCGACGGCATGGCCAATAAGCAATCCTCCTGCAATAAACAGATAGCTGTCGCCAAGCATGTCGCGCTGGCCAATGACGGCCAGGATCAACCCGGTCTGCGCCACCGAGGAATAGCCCAAAAGCCGCCGGTCATTGGTCTGGGATAGTCCCAGAATATTGGAGGCAACGAAAGTCAGCAGCCCAACACCGGTAACAACCGCCTCCCATGGCACGGCACCCGTTATCAACAACTTGTCGACGGCAAACAGCGCGGCAGAGCCTGTTGCAGCAGAAAGGATGGCCGAAAAACCGGGATGTGCGGCCTCGTAGATATCCAACGCCCAGCCATTGGCCGGGAAAGGCTTAACCTCAATGATCAGCGCCATCAGAATCAGGAAAACAGCGATCGCACCGCCCGCAGCCCCCAGCCCTGCCATATCGTCTATATTAAGCGAACCAGTCTGGTGGTAGGCAAAGATGGTGCCGATCAGCATCAGGATCGAGATGACCTGCGCAATGATCAGGTATTTGAAGCCCGCACTCAGGGCGCATTTATCTTCGGACAAAAGCACCATGCCACCGGTTGAGATTGCGGTGAGCTCAAAGAATACAAACAGATTGAACAGGTCGCGGGTCATCACGATGCCGCCAAGCGCCATGATGGCGATCAACAAAACGGCCATCGATCGCCGTCCCATGCGAAACAGTGCGCGTTTCATGTGGATGGCAGAGACAAAACCGGTGAGGTTGATCAATAACAACAACGCCGCCTCTGCCAGCCCAACCCGCAGGTTGATCGCAAAAGGCGGCGCGCTGCCCGCTGTGTGAATATCAACCGCCGGCATGCCATTCACGCCAATGGCCCAGACCCAGCTAAAGGCAATCAGGCTCATCGCTGCCAAAGCGGCCAGCGTTATTGCATGAGCCGTGGCAATCCGAACCTCGCGCAGGAAGCCCAAAAGAAACGCCGCACCAAGGCCAATGGCAATGATATATACAGCGCTTACCATTTCAGCTCCGTCAGCTTGGAGATATCAAGCGTGCCCTTGGCCGCGCATATCCGGTATGCATAGGCCAGCATCAAAGCTGTGACCCCAAGTCCGATGACGATGGCAGTCAGCACCAGAGCTTGCGGTACCGGGTCGGTGATCAGCGCCGCGGCCTCTTCAACCGGCACCGCATCCCCAAGGATGGGCGCGGTCCGTCCGGGCAGGTAACCGACCGCCAGCAGCACAAGATGGGTGCCGGTATTAGCCACGGTAAAGCCCACGATCAGGCGCAAAAGGTTCCGATGGGTGAGAGCCCCGTAAAACCCGATCAGGATCAGCAGAAAACCGGTTGCCATTGCCAAATAAACCACGCTCATTCCTCCCTTTCCGAAAGGCTGACCATGATCGACGAGAACTCGGCCCCGACCTTAAGCCCGATCAGGATATAAATAACCGGAATAGCACCGGCCGACAGGATTGAGCCGAACTCGCCCAAAGGCAGGATGCGGTTATCAAGGAACCCACCTGCAAGCAGGATGCCAAGCACGCCAATGCCCACATAAGTTAGGCCTGACACTGCCTCGATGACAGAAATCAGTCGGTGGCTGATTGGGCGGAGCGGATCCGTCAGTAACATCAAAAGTACAGCCGAGGCCAATATCGCCCCGCCCTGAAACCCTCCGCCCGGGGTCAGGTGACCATTTAGAAAAACATAGGCGCCAAAAAGCACGATCAAAGGCACAAGCAGCCGCGTGCCGGTATGTAAAAGCTCACCCGTTGGCCAGCGGGTGGACCTCGCGCCCGAATGTCCGCTTTCATTGCGCAGGACAAGTGCAACAATCGCAGCTGTCAAAAACAACACCGTAACCTCACCCAATGTGTCCAGACCGCGAAAGGTGACGATAATGGCGGTGACGATATTGGCCGCCCCGGTATCCCCGGCGGTATGGGTGGCGTAGTAGGCTGCGCTCCGGTTCAGCGTTTCATCCGGCTGAAACCCCTGAAACAGCCCCCAGAATACAGCCCCCAACCCCACAAGCAGTGCGAAAGCAATTAACCGTCTAATCCTCTTCCCCCCCCCTTACCCGGCCAAGTACGAAGAAAAACAGGAAGGTTGTCAGACCCGAGCCTATGGCGGCCTCGGTCATCGCCACATCCGGCGCGGCGAGAAGTAGGAATAATACCGAGGCAAACAAACTTACCGCCCCCGAGGCTAATATAGCAATTGCTGTTGATCGGCCGGGGTGGATGGCGATAAGTGCAGCAATAATCATGCCCGCAGCCAAAATGACGCTCATGCCAAATGCTATAGTCATGGCGTCTCCTTTTCGGAAATCAGGCCTTCATCCTGCTTGGCGTCCGGGTGATCTTCGGCATAAAGGTCAATCCCGGTCTCACGCGCTTTTGGCGCGTGAATACGTTCGGCCGCACGGGCCAGAATTTGTGACGAAAGCGGGTTGGTGAACAAAAGAAACAACGTAACCAGGATCAGTTTCGGAGTAAATGCCGGGTGCAATATACCAGCCCCAATCAGGATCAGAAGTGTCCCCAAAGTGGTTGTCTTGGTGCCTGCCTGAATGCGGGTGAAACTATCAGGCATCCGCACCAGACCCAGTGCACCAAGCGCCAAAAATGCTGACCCCATTATAAAAACTGAGGCACCAAGGATATCCGAAAGCCCACTCATCTTGCCTTGTCCTCAAGATATCGCGCTACAACGATAACACCGAGAAAGGACAAAAGCGCATAGACAAGCGCAACATCAAGGTAAATGCCGCGTTTTTCCAAAACAGCCAGAAGCACGATGCCGCCAACCGAAATTATCGTCAGGATATCAAAGGCAATCACCCGGTCCACCGCCCCGGGTCCGCGAACAAACCGCACCAGCGCCAGCAAAAAGGCAATACCCATTAATATTGCGGCCCCGTTCAGCAAGAGATCAGCCATACATGACCTCCAGATAGTTCTCAAAACCCTCGACGATCCGGCGCGTTGCAGCGTCGATATCAGCCGCCTCCATGTTGACCCAGTGGACATAAAGCCATTCGCCTTCAAGCTCGACGCTTAAAGTGCCCGGTGTAAGGGAAACGGAGTTGGCCAGAAGCAAACGACCCATCCGGCTGTTCAGCCGGGTACGGGTTTTGACGAAACCGGGATTGATGGGCAGACTTGGCGACACGACCACATGCGCCATTTTGAAATTTGCTTTTACCAGTTCTGTAAAGAAGAACAGAAAATAGCGAATGGTCGCGACAATGGCAGCTGGTGTCAGCCGGAAATCTGACAGAAATGACATCCCCTCGCGGGAAAATCCGGCGACCACGAAGGCAACGACAGCGCCGACCGCAAGTATTGCAGGGGAAAACGAGCCGTTAAGAAGAAACCAGAATAAAAACAGGACAAAAAACAGCTCCACTTGGCGGCGCATTCGATTTGCCTTGTCTGTAGTCATCTTTCCAATCTTTCGTCCTCATCTCAAACCATATTCAGGGTGAGGCAACCTAACGAAAAAGACTCAGTCCAAAATTGGTTTCAGACCGAACACTAGCCACGTAAACGCAACAAATTCAAGCGCCTGTTTAAAAACAAAAACATTAGTGACGCCGGGTCACGCGTTCCGTCAAACCAGCCCAGTTTTTTCCTTCCCAAAAAGCGGGCATAACACAGGTCGTTGCGGAATAGGCGGGATTTCGTACTTCAGTCGAACGCGGCAGAGATGCAAGGGCGCTGGGGCTCTCTCAATGACGCTCGTGACGCAATTCCAGAGCACCGGAAAAACGATCGTGATCTAAGCGCCCGGTAAAAGCTTACACATATCGACGCAATGCGCGCAGCGGAGGCGCTTTTCCGGATGGCTACACCGCTGCGCTCACATTCAGGGCCGCAGACAGGCCTGGGGTCAGGAAGCGCATTGGAACCTGTTCGAACGGGTGCTGTTGGCGCATCCGTCTGAAGCACACAACATCACCGTTCCATTCGTGCTCGCACTCCTAGGTCTGGAGGGTGGCCTGGCCTCGGTGGAATTTGCCTTCCCCTGCTCGCCTCCGTCTGGTTTTCCCAATCCGCTAGCGCCGCAACACCCCCATCAATCCATGCAAAAATGCATAGCTAATGTCCGCATTGCGCCAATTTTCTATGCAAAAAATCCCAACTAAACACGTCACATATTCCGGCTAAGCCCGGACCAACCCAACCAAGGAGTAATCAAATGAACCGCTTTTTTACTGTAATCGCTTCCGCCATTCTCTTGCCAGGATGGCTTTTTGCCGAAGAAGGTACAATAATCTCAAACGACGTGCCTTTGAAGTTCACCGATGAAGGCGAAGGTCCGGCCGTCGTCATGCTGCACGCTTTTGGCGGATCTTCCGTCTTGTGGGAAAACAACGGTCTAATGCCGCTTGATGGCTTCCGTACCATCACCTTCGATGCCCGCGGGCATGGCGAAAGCGGAATACCAAACGACGCAGGTGCCTACGGAACTGAGTTGGTAGACGACATTGTCCGGGTAATGGACGCACGCGGTGTGAACGAAGCCCATATCGTCGGCTATTCGATGGGCGCTGAAACCGCATTGAAACTTACCACAGAATATCCCGGCCGCATCCTTTCACTGGTCATCGCAGGTTCAGGCTGGTCGGGGGACGAAGAGGCCCAGTTTTACGGCTTCTTGTCCGGCGCACTAAAAAGTAGCGCGACATTCGGCGACTTCATGGCGGCCATGCCGCAGGATGAGGACGTCACCGAAGAAGAGATGCTTGCGGGTTTTGCCATGCTCCAGGCGCACGGGATCACCCCCGAACAAAGGGCCGAACCACTTGCCGCAACGGCGGGTGCCATGGGCGAGCTAATCGGGCTTTCGCACGACACGCTTGCCGGGATCAGTGTGCCGGTCCTGGGCTTAGCAGGTGAAACGGACGAGGAACGCGACAATGTCGAACATCTGGCCGATGCGATCCCGAATTTCACCTTCGTCATGATCCCCGAATCCGATCACCTTTCCGCCCCGCTTGCCCCACTTTTTACCGAAACCGTCATCAGCTTCCTGCGAAACTGACCGCCGAATAGCACAAAGGAATAGAACCATGAAACTCCATCTAACACAGGCCGAGCTATCTGCCGTCCGTATTGCCGGGTTACTCTACTTAACTATTATTGTTCTTGGAATCAGCTCAGAACTGGCCTTGCGGGGGCCGCTGATCGATCTGGCGGATGCGAAAAGCACGGCCGAGGCAATTCTCGCGAATATCGCAAGCTTCCGGCTCTCCATTGCCTTTGATCTGATCATGGCGTTGGCCGATGCAGGGCTTGCTGTCTTGCTGTTCGTATTGTTCCGCCCCGTTGCTCCGACACTCGCCCTTGCTGCAATGATTTTCCGGTTGGTGCAGTCGGTAATTATCGCCGCCAGCCTGATGAATCTGCAGGCTGCGTCACTCTTGATTTCCGGCGGGCAGGATGTCACCGCGCTGATGCCGGGCCAGTCTGACGCTCTGGCCGTTTTGTTCCTAAACCTGCATGGGCACGGATATGACCTCGGGCTGGTGTTTTTTGGTCTCAATAGCCTGATGACTGGTGTTCTGATCTGGCGCGCGGGTTTCATCCACAGCATCTTTGGCGCCGGAATAGCAGCAGCCGGGGTGGTCTACCTGATCGGCAGTTCTTTGCGATTTTTTGCACCTGAGTTTTCGGCGGCGTTCGCTCCGGCCTACGGCCTGACCGCAATTACCGAAAGCGCCTTTTGCCTCTGGCTGCTATCGGTGGGCTGGATGACCCGGCAGCTTCGTGCCGCTGGCGGTTATACGTTAGGTTAGAATTCGTTCTGCAATCCAGGTTGGCGGTGGGAAACTGCCGCTGCCAAGCTCCGCATTCCTGGAGCTACACCGCTGAAAGGCGAGCTGTGAGCGCCAGAAACATGGGCGGAATCTAACGTCAATCAGGACGGGGCATGCATCCTACCGCAACTTTTCCAAAGACCCGGCGGGCTTGCGGATGGAAACCCTGTCATGAAGTGTATGGAATCACAGGCAATGTTCCGGCATCCTGAAAATCTAAGGAGAAAACAATGGCTCAACGAAACTTTACAATTCGTGCTCTTGGTGAAATCGCCATCCGATGTGTTGATTTAGACGCGATGGTTGCTTTTTACCGTGATGTCATCGGACTTGACCTGCTCAATGATCCCGACAATCCGCGCGTTGTATTCTTCCGTATAGCTGAGGGATTCGGTGGCCATACCGCTGTGCTGGCGCTTTTTCGTCATGACGTAGAGGGCGCGGGCCGAACCAAGAGTAGCGTGAAACCACCTGCAACCGGGCCGGGATCATCGCTGCACCACCTCGCATTCACTTTGCCATGGGACGAGCAGGATGCGGTAATCGCCTGGTATGAAAAACTCGGACGAGATTACACCGTCGAGTTATTCGACTGGGTCGGTTGGCGTGGGGTTTTCACCCACGATCCGGACGGTAACACGGTTGAACTGGTCGCAAAGGATCCTGACTGGACCGGGTCAACTGGTACTTAGCCTGATAGGTTGCGGCCTGCAGAAAGCGGTCATCGGCAGGGTGTTTGCCACCGATTGGTCGCGCAGATTGTGCCTGTCAGGTTATGGCACGACTATCCCCCGGCTGGTCTCACTCAGAACCTCGGCAAGAACGCTTACCGCCAGCGTTCTTGCATCTCGCGCCGAGGGAACCAGCCCGATCGGGCCTTTTAGTCGTGCCAGATCTTTTGCATTGGCCCCGAGTGCTCTGATTTCCAAAAGCCTGGCATCGCGGGCACGCTGGCTGCCCTGCGCACCGATATAAAACGCGTCAGAGTCTAAGGCTGCTGTAAGGATCGGCGGCTCCCATTCGTGATCGTGGAAAAACAAGATGACCGCAGACCATTGATCCGGGGCCAGATCCGCCGGAAACTCGGCCTGCTTGAGGTGTCGCGTCGGGCAACCGGCATGCCCGGCAAAGTCGCGTGTTTCCTTGTCAGGAGCGAGTAAGAGATTGGGGTATCCGGCAGACTGAACCATTGCCGCAAACGTTCCTGCCTCTGGTCCCTTGCCGAAAACATAGAAAAAAATATCCGGTTCGATCCGAACGTTGAAGACTGCCCCGGCCTCTCCGGTCTCGCCCGTTTCGGTAACGTTCATTCCTCCGGTGGAGGGGTCGATTGCCAGCGTACAGGCTTTGCGCACCGCGCGGTTTTCATGCAGGGCAGCCAGAGCCACCCGGTCCGGCCGGGGGATCAACAGAATCTCCAACCCCCCGCCACAGGGCAGTTGAATATCAATAAACGGGGACCCGCGCCCATATAGAATGCGAATGGGGGTTCCCTTTTCCAAGGCTGCTTTGGCGTGAAGCGCCAGATCGGATTCGATGCACCCCGATGAAAGCGTGCCCACCCGGCGACCGCTATCAAATATCGCCATGCAGGCCCCAAGAGGCCGGTATGACGGGCCATCCACCCCCACGATCACCGCCAGCACCCCATCCTCGGATGCAAGATGCAATGCACTGATCGGATCTTTCAACGGTCCGTCATCAAGTTCGACAAACGCCATATTAGCCACCTCGGGATTTCGTCCGGTAATCATACTGCCGCTGCTGGGAACGGCAAGCAAGGCGCGTTCCATGGACAGCCGGGGCGCACTGGGTATATGTGTTGGGAACGCGCTTTTAACAATGATGGCCGAGAATGTCGAACCTTCCCAACAGCATTGACGAAACTCTGGCGTTGCTTGCCGGGCAAAATTACATCTGCGGGCGGGATCTGGGCACCGTCGCTTTCCTGTCGCTGACCCTTGGAAAGCCGCTATTTCTGGAAGGTGAAGCCGGGGTTGGAAAAACCGAGATTGCCAAGGCGATATCGTCAGCGCTGGGACGGCGTTTGATCCGATTGCAATGTTACGAGGGTCTGGATGCAGCATCCGCAATTTACGAATGGAATTTCGCGGCTCAGATGATCGCAATCCGCACCGCCGAAGCATCAGGGAATGCAGACCGCAGCGCGCTGCAGCGTGAGTTATTTTCCAACGAGTTTTTAATCCGCCGCCCCCTTCTTGAAGCAATGGAACCTCATGACGAAGGCCCGCCGGTATTGCTTATCGACGAAGTTGACCGCACAGATGAACCGTTCGAGGCATTTCTTCTGGAAGCGCTGTCAGATTTTCAGGTCACGATCCCCGAGCTTGGCACCGTAAAAGCTGGCGAACCACCGATCGTGATACTCACCTCGAACCGCACCCGCGAGGTGCATGATGCCCTGAAACGGCGCTGCCTGTATCACTGGGTCGACTACCCTACATATGACCGCGAGCTTGAAATCCTGACCAGCCGGGTGCCGGAATGCACCGCGGCTTTGTCCGCCGAAATTGTGGCCTTTGTTCAGCGGCTGCGGGGGGAGGACCTGTTCAAGAACCCCGGTGTTGCCGAAACGGTGGATTGGGCGCGCTGCTTGGTTGCGCTGGACGCCGTATCGCTTTCCCCCGAAATGGTGTCGGACACATTAGGCGCCGTGCTGAAATATCAGGACGATATCGCCAAGATCGCCGGGTCCGAGGCATCGCGTATTCTGGACGATGCGCGCGCCGACCTCGCCAAAGCGTCCTGACGGCTGTGGCACAGGCTTTGCCGGAAACCGAAGGTCGGCTGGCGGAAAACATCGTCCATTTCACCCGCGCCTTGCGCAAGGCAGGTGTGGGCGTCGGCACTTCGCAGGTTCACACGGCTATCGAGGCTGTTCGCCACGCAGGGTTCACGAAGCGGCAGGATTTCTACTACACGCTGCGCGCCACCCTGATTACCCGGCCCGAACACCTTGAAACCTTCCATCAGGTTTTCAACTTCTTCTGGCGTGATCCCGAATATCTGGAACGCATGATGAAAATGATGCTGCCTTTGGTACAGGCCATGGGGGGCGAGGAGGAGAACACTCCGAAAGCTGCAGAACGGCGCGCGGCCGAGGCTTTGAGCGACGCCCAAAAAGACCGCCCCGCACAAGCACCGGAGCGCGAAAAGGTTGAGATTGACGCTCAGTTCAGTTGGTCAGAAAACGAAGTGCTGCGGTCAATGGATTTCGAACAGATGAGCGCGGCCGAAATCACCGAAGCAATCAAGGCAATCCGCACGCTCAGCTTGCCAATCGACCCGGTAAAAACCCGGCGCTACGGCGCGTCCTCGGCCGGTCGGGTGCCGGATGTACGTATGATACTGCGGCGATCTTTACGTAAGGGCGGTGAAATTGACCGCCTGTCATTGAAATCTCCCCACACCCGCCCGCCAAACCTTGTGACCTTGTGTGACATCTCGGGATCAATGGCTGTTTATTCGCGGATGATGATGCATTTTCTGCACGCGCTGGTATGGGCGCCAAATCCTGGCTGGGGGCGTGTGCATGGATTTACCTTCGGCACCCAACTGACCAATGTCAGCCGGGCGCTTCATCTTAAAGACATCGATCTGGCTCTGGATGCAGTCGGCCGGGATGCCCCCGACTGGGAAGGTGGCACCCGGATCGGTGAAGCCCTGTATCGGTTTAACCGCGACTGGTCGCGGCGCGTTTTGGGGCAAGGCGCTGTTGTCTTGCTGATCACCGACGGGTTGGAGCGGGGTGGCACTTCTCTTTTGCAGGCGGAGGTAGAACGGTTGTCGCTCTCCTGCCGTAGGCTGATCTGGCTCAATCCGCTCTTGAGATGGGATGGCTTTGCGCCGCAAGCCGGAGGCATACGCGCGATCCTTCCCTATGCCGACAGCTTTCACGCCTGCCATTCGCTCGACACGCTGGCAGATCTCAGCAGCGCGCTCAGCGGCCCCGGAGAAAAACATCGGTTGATGCGAATGTTGTGAAAAAATCCGATCTGGCATACCAAAACGGTTGCTTTGAACATTTGTCGCCGTATGATTGAGGCTTATGGCTCAAAAACTTAGGTTTTATACGTGGATATGACCGGTGAATACCGTATCGCGGCGTCGCGTGAGGTCGTCTGGGAGGCGTTGAACGACGCCGAGGTGCTGCGTGCCTGCATCCCCGGATGCACCGAACTGGAAAAGACATCGGATACCACGATGGAGGCCAAGGTCGTTCAAAAGATTGGACCGGTGAAGGCCAAGTTCGACGGTGCCATCGAACTGGTGAACATCAACGCGCCCAACAGTTATACAATCCAAGGCGAAGGTAAGGGCGGCGTTGCCGGATTTGCAAAAGGCGCGGCGGATGTCGTCTTGTCCGCAGACCATGACGAAACCGTTTTGTCGTTCACCGCACATGCTATGGTTGGGGGCAAACTTGCCCAGATTGGCAGCCGTCTGATCGATTCAACCGCTAAAAAGCTGGCCAATAAATTTTTCGACAACTTTCACAACCACTTAAACAATGAGGAACCGCCAGAGACATAAATCTTGCGGTCCAAGAAAATCGTGCGGGCGCAAAGACCCGCCAGTCAGGGAGGACCAGATGACAAAAATAACCATGAATGTTAACGGCAAGGCGGTCAGCGGGGATGTACCCGATGAGACGCTATTGTCGGAATTTCTGCGCGAACACCTGCGCCTGACCGGCACGCATATCGGGTGTGACACCAGCCAATGCGGTGCCTGCACTGTCCATGTAGATGGCAAATCGGTCAAATCCTGTTCGACCCTGGCGGTCTCTTTAGAAGGGGCGGATGTCACCACGATCGAAGGCCTTGCAAATGGCGATTTGCACCCGATGCAAGTGGCCTTTAACGACAACCACGGCCTGCAATGCGGGTTCTGCACACCGGGCATGATCATGTCGGGCGTCGACATGGTGAACCGCTACAAGGCCGAGGGCAAAGACCTGACGTCCGACGCGATCCGCGCCGAACTTGAGGGCAATATTTGCCGCTGCACCGGTTACCACAACATTGTGAAGTCCATCGAAGACGCTGCGGCGAAGATGTGATTGACGCACGGGAGGAAATGATATGAGCACTGGAATTGGCGCCAGCGTTAAACGCAAGGAAGACAAGCGTTTCACGACCGGCAAAGGAAAATACACAGACGACGTTCGCAACGACAATCAGGCCTATGCGGCCTTCGTGCGCAGCCCGCACGCCCATGCGACCGTCAAAAATATCGACACGTCCGCTGCCTTGGCAATGGACGGGGTGATTGATGTTCTGAACGGGCATCAACTGACTGGCGACGGTATCGGCAACATTATTTGTGGCTGGGCGATCACCTCAAAGGACGGAAGCCCGATGAACATGGGCGCATGGTCAGCTCTGGCTACCGAAAAGGTCCGCTATGTCGGCGACGCGGTTGCCGTGGTGATCGCTGAAACCCAGGCACTTGCCCGGATTGCCGCCGAGGCGGTCGAGGTTGACTATGACGAACTACCCGCCGTGGCGTCGGTTCTGGCCTCAATGGCCGATGGTGCAACGCAAATCCATGAAAATGCCCCGGGCAACCAGATTTATGACTGGGAGCTGGGCGATGAGGCGTCAACAGATGCGGGCCTGGCCAGTGCCGCGCATATCACCAAGCTGGACCTGACCAACAACCGGTTGTCCCCCAACCCGATGGAGCCCCGTTCGGCCGTTGCCACCTATGACGATGCCGAGGATCACTACACGCTCTATACTACCAGCCAGAACCCGCATGTTGCGCGGCTTGTCCTATCGGCCTTCTACAATGTGGCACCAGAACACAAGCTCAGGGTAATTGCACCTGATGTGGGCGGGGGCTTCGGGGCCAAGATCTATATCTACCCCGAGGAAATCACCTGCCTCTGGGCCTCGATGAAAACCAACAGGTCGATCAAGTGGACCTCGGACCGCTCAGAGGCGTTCGTGACCGACGCCCATGGACGAGACCACGTCACAAGTGCCCAGATGGGGTTCGATGCAGATGGCAAAATCACCGGTTTCAAGATCGACACGATTGCCAATATCGGCGCGTACATGTCGCTGTTCTCAAGCTCGGTGCCGACCTATCTCTACGCACCGCTGATGTCTGGACAGTACAACATCCAGAACATCCACTGTAACGTGCGGACCTACTACACCAACACGGTGCCAGTAGATGCCTATCGCGGAGCCGGGCGACCTGAAGCCACCTATCTGGTTGAACGGATGATGGAGACAGCGGCCCGTGAAATGGGCATGGACCCGGCCGAACTCAGACGCCGGAACTTTGTTCAGGAATTTCCGCATCAGACTCCGGTCCTCATGCAATACGACGCCGGTGATTTCCCGAAAATTCTGGAAATGGCACAAGATACGGCCGACATCGCAGGCTTCCCGGCCCGTAAGGCCGAAGCGGCGGAGCGTGGCAAGCTGCGCGGTATTGGTTATTCGACCTTTATCGAAGCCTGTGGTTTGGCACCGTCAAAAGCCGCCGGGTCGCTGGGTGCAGGTGTGGGCCTTTGGGAATCGGCCGAGGTGCGGGTAAACCCCGTGGGCTCGATCGAAATCCTGACCGGCAGCCACAGCCACGGGCAAGGTCATGAAACCACCTTTGCGCAAATCGTGGCAGACCGGTTTGATATCCCGGTTGAAAACGTCCAGATCGTGCATGGCGATACCGACAAGGTACAGTTCGGAATGGGCACTTATGGCTCGCGCTCGGCCCCGGTAGGTATGTCCGCCGTGGTCAAGGCGATGGACAAGGTCGAGGCTAAGGTCAAAAAGATTGCGGCCCACACTCTGGAAGCCAGCGAGGACGACATCGTCATCGAGGGCGGTCAGGTAAAAGTGGCCGGCACCGACAAGGCCATGGCCTGGCACGAAGTTGGCCTGGCTGCCTATATTGCGCATAACCTGCCCGACGGGATGGAGCCCGGCCTGAAAGAAACCGCATTCTTTGATCCGGTGAACTTCTCGTTCCCGTCAGGTGCGTTCATCTGCGAGGTTGAGGTTGACCCGGATACAGGGGAAACCGAGATCGTACAATTCACCGCAGCCGACGACTTTGGCACCATCATCAACCCGATGATCGTCGAAGGTCAGGTTCATGGCGGTGTTACGCAGGGGATCGGTCAGGCGTTGCTGGAACAGGTTGTCTATGACGAAGACGGCCAGCTTCTGACAGGATCGTACATGGATTACACGATGCCGCGTGCGGCGGACGTGCCATCCTTCCATGTGCAGCACCACGAAACACCCAGCCCGAACAACCCACTGGGTGTGAAAGGCTGTGGTGAAGCTGGGGCCATCGGTTCGCCGCCCGCGGTGATCAACGCAATAACGGATGCGATCGGCAGCAATGATCTGGCCATGCCAGCCACGCCGCAAGCCGTCTGGCGCGCCATACAGGCCGCCCGCAAATCCGTCGCAGCAGAGTAAGGGAGGAACAACAGATGTATCCGACAAAATATCATAAACCCGCATCCATCGCAGACGCCGTTTCTGCCTTGTCTGGTGGCGACGACGCAATGGTCTTGGCTGGCGGTCAGACTTTGCTGGCAACCATGAAGCAACACCTTGCCTCGCCAAGCGATCTGGTCGACATCCGGGGGATCGATGGTCTGTCAGGTGTTTCAGCTAACGGCGACACCCTGACCATCGGGGCCGCAACCACCCATGCCGAGGTGGCCGGAAATGGCGATGTGGCAAAGCTCTGCCCTGCATTGGCAGACCTTGCGTCAGGCATTGGCGATCCGGCGGTGCGCAATATGGGCACCATCGGTGGCTCGATCGCCAACAACGACCCGGCGGCGGATTATCCTGCTGCCCTTCTGGCGTTGAACGCGACCATCGTCACCAACACGCGCGAAATCGCGGCCGATGACTATTTTCAGGGGCTGTTCACCACGGCTCTGGACGAGGGTGAAATCATCACTGCCGTCCGTATTTCGGCCCCGTCAAATGCGGCTTATGCCAAGTTCGCCCAGCCCGCATCGCGGTTTGCGCTGGTGGGTGTTTTCGTGGCTAACGGGGCCGGCGGCGCGCGCGTAGCTGTGACCGGGGCTGGCGAGGACGGTGTATTCCGCCACGCTGGTATGGAAGCAGCGCTTGCGTCCAACTGGTCCGCTGATGCGCTGGACGGTATTGCCGTCAGCGACGACGGCCTCATGTCCGACATTCATGGCGCAGCCGACTACAGGGCCAGCCTGATTAGCGTTATGGCCAAACGGGCGGTCTCATCAAGCTAGACCCGCCTACCAAGTCCCCCTCCCCACCAGACGATCCTATCGCTTTGGTGGGGAGATTTTAAAAGACCCACGACAGTTTCGCCTACGGGCACGACCTCAGCATCGCACAAAATCGGCTCAGGATACGAAACGCATGCGTCAAAAACCTCCCCCAGTCCGGAAAACCACGATGTTCGTCGGCAGAGCTTTTTGATCCAAAGGCGACCTGAGCTAAGTTAGCATCCAGCTTATTTGATTTGTTTCCTTATGAGGTGTGTTTGCGGTATTGCAAGCGTCGGATTTCGAGTATTTTACGTTTGATCCTTTCTGCACCGTTTCTAAGCTGACCTGAGTCCCAAGTTTCCTCCACTTGGCTGGGAGACCTTGGGGTTTTGGATCTAGCTTAGTTAACAAGCACTAAAAACAAACGTGGGAATGACGCTACCGTTGAAATGCAAAAATCGCAGCACGATTGAAGGAACCGGATTTAAGAAAAATGATGCTAAAAACGCACATGACAATGATCTCGGGTCATACTGGGCGATAGTTCTGAATTACGCGGTTTGTTGGTACTTCCGTATTCCCAATTGGCAAGAATATCAGCATCTTGAATTGGCCATTCGGATTAATCCGGTCCCGACGAAAACGTACTTACTCAAAATCAACTGAGACACTGCCGAATGTCCCGAAATCCGCAGCGATTTGCGCCCCCGGCGGGCATTCGATTGGTCGGATGAAGCTTCCGGACAGAATGATATGACCCGGCTCAATATTTTGGCCGTACTGCGCCATGCGCTGCGTCAGCCAGACGGCACTTTCGACGGGATCGTTTAATACTCCCGCACCCAGCCCGGTTTCCTCGACCTCGCCATTGCGTAAGGCTAAGGCCCCGACCCAGCGCAGGTCAAATGAATCGACCGCATGGCGCTCGCCTCCAAGGACAATTCCCGCATTTGCAGCATTGTCGCTGATGGTATCGTAGACATTGCGCGCGGTCCCCGTTTGCGGGTCAACCCGCTGGATGCGCGTATCGAGGATTTCAATCGAAGGTGCCACATAATCGACAGCGGCCAGAACATCCGCGCGGCTAATGTTTTCACCACTCAGGGCGGTTTTCATGACAAAGGCAATCTCGGCCTCGATACGTGGCTGGATGAAACGCCCCTTGGGAACCACCGAGCCGTTTTCAAACAGCATGTCATCAAACAGGATACCGCTATCCGGGATGTCGATATTAAGAGCCGATTGCATGGCTTTTGAAGTCAGACCGATCTTCCAGCCGATAACCTTGCGACCCTGTTCCAATTTCACGCGATAAATGGCGTTTTGCACCTCATAGGCATCGTCCATTCCCATTTCTGGGTACCGCAAGGACAGCAGCCCAATTTGCTTGCCGGTTTCTTCCGCCCGTAAAAGGTCAGCGGCGGCGCGGGCGTGATCTTCAGGGGTCATATCACTTCATCCTCGACGCCGTTGCGCAGGAGGCCGATCCCTTCAACCTCGACCTCAACCACATCGCCGGGTTTGAGGTAGCGTGGAGGGTCAAACCGCGCGCCCGCACCGGTGGGCGTGCCGGTTATAATGATGTCGCCGGGGCGTAAAGTCATGAAGGTTGAGATATATTCGATCTCCTGCCGGATCGGGAACATCATGCGTGACAATACATCGTCCTGACGCACCTCACCGTTGACCCGGGTAACAATGCGGGCTTCGTCAAGCTGAGCGGCATCCTTGAACGGCACCAGCCAAGGGCCCAGCGCGCCGGAATTATCCCAGTTTTTGCCTTGCGTTACGTTGAATTTTGCGTGGCGCACCCAGTCGCGGATTGTGCCTTCGTTACAAAGCGTCAGCGCCACGATGTGATCATAGGCATCTTCGGCGCAGATGCGGCGGCCTTCTTTGCCGATAACAATCGCAACCTCGCCTTCATAGTCCAGCGTGTGGTTCTCCGGCGGGCGGATCAGCGGGTGGCCATGCCCGGTAAAACCGCTGGCGAAACGCGGAAACAGAGACATGTACTTTGGTTGCGCACTGCCGTCCTTGTATTCCGCATTGCGGTCCGGGAAATTCACCCCAACGCAGAGGATACGCGGGGCATTGGGCAGCACCATTTCATAGACAAATTCTGTATGGGTAACCGGCTTGCCCGCCGCGACTTCACCCAACTCACCCAGTCCCCCGGCGGCGGCAACATCGTAGAGCGTCGGCCATTTGGGGAAGTCCGGGCTTAGCGCGATCATGCCGTCGTCAGTGACTGCGCCATATAACGTGGTACCGCCCGAAGAATAGGTTGCGAAATTCATGAGATTTGCCCCCACACTTCTTTGATCACATCCACGGCCATCATGACATCATCGCGGGTGGTATCAAACTGGCCGACCTGAAACCGGATAACCTTGCGGCCCGCATGCGCCCCTTGCGTCAGATAAATTCGCCCGTCGTCATTCAGCGCGTCCACCAATTGCTGCTGCGTGGCATCATCGCCGGGGCAGCGGAAGGAAAACAGACTCAGGATCGGTTCGGTCACGATCTCGAAGCCATCAAGTCCCCGGATTTCCTCACACACCTCGCCCGCCCATGTAACATGATTGCGAATCCGGCTGCGTAAGCCCTCAAGCCCGTAGGAACGCAGCAAAAACCACAGTTTGAGAGCCCGAAAACGACGGCCAAGCGGGATGGTCCATTCTGAGTAATTGGTAACAGCCTCACCGGACGTCTTCAGGTATTCCGGCTCGATCTTCAGCGTATTCAGTTGTGAAGTCGGGTCCGCCAGAAACTGCACTGAACAATCAAACTGGGCACCCAGCCATTTGTGCGGATTAAAGACGATAGAATCGAAGCGATCTGCCCCTTGCCAGAAAGTCGCGCGGTACTCAGGGCAGATCATCGCAGCACCCGCCCAGGCAGCATCCAGATGGGTGTAAAGGTCTTCGGCCTCGGCGATATCCGCAATCTCGTCCAGATAATCCCAGGCGCCAATACCGGTGCCGCCAGTGATGGCAATGATGCCTGCGGGGATGTGCCCGGCTTCACGATCCTCGGCAATGCGGGCCTTAAGTTCAGTTGCGTCCATTTGGTAGGCATTGCTACCCGCCACCGTGCTTAACTTGACCAGATTATCCTGACCGATCCCCGCCACCCAACAGGCGCGGTCGATCGAAGAATGGACCTGATCCGAACAATAAATGCGCAGGTTGCCCTTGCCCGACAGGCCTTCACGGTTGCCGGTAAACCCGGTGGCACGTTCGCGCATTGTCAACACCGCGGAGAGGGTCGCGGATGAGGCACTGTCCTGAATGACTCCGGTATACCCTTCGGGCAGCCCTAGGGCCTGCCGCAGCCAGTCGATCATGACGCTTTCAAGTTCGGTCGCAGCGGGCGAGGTTTGCCACAACATGCATTGGGCGGCGATTGTGGTCACCAGCATTTCGGCCAACATCGAAGGTGGGGCCGCATTTGCCGGGAAATAAGCAAAGAACCTCGGATGCTGCCAATGGGTCATACCCGGCATCACGACCTGTTCAAAATCGGACAGGATCGCTTCCATCGCCTCACCGGTTTCAGGCGGGGTAGTTGCGATCCGGGCAGAGATTTCGCCGGGTGAGGTTTGCGCGCGCACGGGCCGCTCTCTTAGGGTTTTGTGGTAGTCCGCCGCCCAATCGGCAATGTGTTTTCCCCAATGGGAAAATTCGTCCCAATTCATACGTTGTTCCTTTAGGGGCGGTGTGCGCCCTTGCAGTTCTTTGCGCTCAGGTAACGGGGAAAATCACATTGGTTTGGCCCGTGCCAGAGCTAGGAAAATAGTCTGTGACAACCTCGCATTTCCCCTCATAGGCGTCCCAACCCAGCGCGCCATAAAGCATGGCGGTATCATGCATCGAGCCTTCGCCACAGCAATATTCGGCATATTCCGGCAGCATTTTCAGGAAGGTTGCGTGATCACCGTTCCTCCACATCTCAAGCACATGCAGGTCCATCTGCCGGTTGAACTCGGATGATATGGTAAAAGTGCCGTTATTGGCGGCATAATCCTTGTTTGCCCAGATTTTATGCGACAGAGACCCGGAGGCTACCAGCAGAACCTTGCTATCGCTGGCTTCAACCGCAGCGCGGATTGCCTCGCCAATAAGGCGGCTTTCGTCATGGCCATGCACCGTACACCAGGCGGCAACCGAGACGACCTTCATGTCATGGGCGCGGCTCATGAAACGCATCGGTACCAGTGTGCCATATTCAAGCTCAAGTGAATCTAGGTGATGCGACAGGGTATGGGCGCCCATATCGCTGGCCGTTTTTGCGATAGCATCCCCCAGTTCTGGATTGCCTTGATAATCGTATTCAAGATCCTGGATAAAGTGTGGGAACTCATTAGAAGTGAACAACCCCTTGAAACGCGAATTGGCGTTGATGTGAAAGCCCGCGTTGATCACCCAATGGGTGTCGCAAATTACTACCGTATCCGCCCCCAGCTCCTTGGCGCGGCGGGCTATTTCAAAATGCCCGTCAATCGCGGCCTGTCGCTTGCCGCTGATCGGGCCATCCTGTTCGGACATCAACATTGTTGGCACATGTGTGCATTTAGCGGCCAGTACAATCTCACCCATTTTCGTTCCTCCCTAAGCGCCCAGACGCGCGATTTTATGCTGGCCCGTGGCAAAACCAATATGTTTTTGTTCCATATAAAACTCAAATGACCAATCCCCGCCATCGCGGCCGATACCACTGGCCTTGACGCCACCGAAGGGCGTGGGCAAATGGCGAACGTTTTCCGAGTTCACCCAGATCATCCCGGTCTCAAGCCTGTCGGTAAAGCGCAGGGCGCGGGTCAGGTCGTTTGTCCAGACATAGCCGGTCAGACCGTACGGTGTGTCATTGGCGATGCGCAGAGCCTCTTCTTCGCTGGAAAACGGGATCGAGGTCAGCACCGGGCCAAAGATTTCCTCGCGCGCGATGCGCATCCGGTTGTTGGCATTTGTAAACAGGGTCGGGCGTACAAAATACCCCGCCCCGTCGGCAGGCTTACCCCCTGCTGCAATGGTCGCGCCATCTTCTTTGGCGATGTCGAAATAGCTGGTGACTTTGTCGTAATGTTCTTGTGAAATAAGCGGCCCAATCTCGGTCGCAGGGTCCAACGGGTGACCTACCTTGATGTTGTTGACGCGTTCCACAAGCTTCGCCTCAAATTCTTCGCGTATTGTATCCTGTACCAGCAGGCGCGAGGAGGATGTGCAGCGTTCCCCGTTGATCGAGTAGATCATGAAGATCACTGCATCCAAAGCGCGCTCCAAATCCGCATCGTCAAAGACAATGACCGGATTTTTACCGCCGAGTTCAAGATGCACACGCTTAAGCGTATCCGCCCCTTGTTTGGTAATGGCGCTGCCGGTGGCGCTTTCCCCCACAAAGGCAATTGCTTTGATTTTGGGGTGCTCCGTAAGCGCCTTCCCCGCATCCTCACCATAACCGTTGACGGTATTCAGAACCCCAGGTGGCAGGCCTGCCTCCTCAGCGATTTCCACCAGCAGGCGCGCGGTTAGCGGCGATGCCTCGGCTGGTTTGTGAACCACGCTACACCCCGCCGCAAGCGCCGGAGCGATCTTCCATGTCGACAGCATGAAAGGCGTGTTCCACGGCGTAATCACCCCCACCGGGCCGATTGGCACACGCGTGGTGATGTTCATCAATGTGGGCGATTTCAGATGTTGGCCGTCCCGCGCTTGCACAACCTGATCCGCGAAATAGCGAAAATTCTCGGCCCCACGCAAAGCGGCTTTGGACATGAAACGCAGCGCCTGGCCTGTATCCCAACATTCGCACAGGGCAATCTCTTCGGCGCGTGCCTCAATCCCTTCGGCTATCCGGATCAGCACCCTGCGCCGCTCGGTCGCTGGCATATCCCGCCAGCCCGCAAAGGCGTCCGAGGCCGCCTGTGCTGCTGCGTCTATGTCCGAACCATTCCCACGGGCCACATCACAGATCACGCTTTTGTCGACAGGCGAAGCATTCACAAAACTGCCCCCCGAGCCATCGCGATCCTCTCCAGCAATTCGGTTTTTAATACCATCCCTTTGGAACCGGGTCAGGAAGCCCTGCAGCTTTTCAGTGTTCTGCGCGAGTGCAGTCATTCATAACCCTCCCAAACCAGCATTCTATTAACATGTTAATTGTTGCGATGTTAAATAACTGCTAGCTGTGGTGCAAGATAATTCTGGCAATACAAGACACACCCTTCCCTCCCAGTAGATATGAAAAATATGATGTCCAAACTGCCCTCAACTTCCCGCTCATTACCGATAGCGCTGATCCGGGCACGCGAGGGCGTGATGACACCGATTAGGGACATGTTGGCAGAAACGGGTATTACCGAACAACAATGGCGCGTGTTGCGTGTGTTGGCCGAACATGGTCCGCAGGACGCATCAACACTGGCAAATCGTGCTAGCCTGTTGTTTCCCAGTCTCACCCGGATCACGCGGAGTATGAACAAAAAAGGCCTGATCAGCCAGACACCGGACGCCAAGGATCGACGCAGACAGATGGTGGAAATTTCAAAAATGGGTCAGAAAATCATTGACGAAAACGCCGAACAAGCGGCCGGCATCGTTGACGATTTCAAAGCAGCTCTTGGCAGCGACCAATACGAAAAATTGTTGGACCTGCTGGCTTTGCTGGACCCGCACCAGAAAAAATAAGCCGGTATCTTTTCTGGAACCGCCCGGCGTTTTTCACCAATTTTACCTTTAGATATGGGCAGTTTATAACTTGATCCAGGCGGTCTTCAGATTGACGTATTTATCCAGCGCATGCAGTGACTTGTCGTGACCATTGCCCGATTGCCCAACACCACCAATAGGAACAGTTCCGTCAGCTCCGCCATAGGTATTCACATGCATGACCCCGGTGCGGACATTGCGCACCATTCGATGCGCGCGTGACAGGTTCGAGGTCCAGACCCCGCCCGCAAGTCCATATACAGTGGAGTTTGCAAGGGCCGCCGCCTCGGCCTCGCCCTTAAAGGACGTTACCGCCAGAACGGGGCCAAAAACCTCGTTTTGCGCGAGGCTGGAATTCGGATTGACGCCGGTTATGACGGTCGGCTCCATGTAATAACCGCCGGTATCGCTTAGAATTTGGGAGCCGCCGGTAGCCACCTGCCCTCCTTCGGCCTGCGCCGTACCGACGTAGCCAAGGTTCTGCGCCAATTGCCGTTCGGAATTCACCGCACCAATGTGGTTTTCAAGGTTCAGAGGGTCCCCCACCCGCAACCTCTGCGCGGCCTTGGCAACAGCAGCAACAAAATCGTCATGTATGGAAGCCTCGACCAAGAGGCGCGAACCAGCAACGCAAACCTGACCGGAATTGCGGAATATTCCCATGGCTGCGACCTTTGCCGCCTCTTCCAGATTCGGCGCATCTGCAAAAACGATGTTCGGAGATTTCCCACCAAGCTCCAGGTAAACGCGCTTTAGGTTTGAGCGCGCTGAATATTCCAAAAGCCTGCGGCCGGTCATACCAGAACCGGTAAATACGAGAATATCCACGTCCATGGATAGGCCCATCGCCTCCCCCACAACGGAACCCTCGCCGGTCACAACATTCAAAACTCCTGGCGGCAGGCCGGCCTCCAACGCAAGTTCGGCCAGCCGGATCAGCGTTAGCGACGCGTTTTCAGCCGGTTTCAGCACCACCGAATTACCCATAGCCAGTGCCGGGCCAAGCTTCCACGCTCCAATCATGAGCGGGAAGTTCCAGGGGATAATCGCGCCGACAACGCCCACAGGCTCTTTATGCACAAGACCCAGAACATCGCTAGCGGTGGGGGCAATTTCTCCATACACTTTGTCCAGCGCCTCGGCGTAATAACGGATTGTTCCAGCGGCCGAGCCGGGTTCCGCCTTGAGCGCCATGCTGATTTCAGTGCCATTGTCGCGCACGCCCAGAACTGCAAGTTCCAACGCGCTAGCCTCGATCAGACCAGCCCATTTCAACAGGATATTTTTGCGGGCCGCAGGTGCCAACCCTGCCCAGCGTCTATCCTCAAACGCCCGCCGGGCCGAAGATATGGCAGCCTCCATATCCATAGCCGTCCCTCGGGCTATGGTCGTCAATACCTGACCATCAATTGGCGATACAACATCCATTGTTATGCCATCTGATGAAGCGACAGACCGGCCCTCAATCAAATGCTTCTGCGCAGAAACCGGCTGTGATCGCAGCGCGTCAATTTTACTTTGATCCATGAGATTCACCCATTCTTATAGACGCTACCATTCCATCCAACGCCTCCGCTTTTTCATAGGCAGACCGTGCATTACAGGTAAAAATTTTGCCCCGCCCGGTCGGCCATTCACCAAGTCTCAAGCCTCACCCCGTTTGGTTCAAATATTGAACCCCTGTTTCATATTAGGATTGCAGCGAAGACTTTCCTTGTCAATTCATCATACCCGCAAATTGTTTGGGCCAATAAACGCTTGGAATTATTTGCCAGAGCTTCGCAAACCACAGACAAATTGACCACCCGGAACCGAAGGCAAGGCGCCTGGAACCACATCAAAGAAACGGTCTGGACAAGCACGCGAAAAACAGGAATAAGAGCCGGCGATCGAAACGGGTCTGAATTGAGAACTATAATACTCTAGTGACAATTCGGATATTCGGTCTGCACCAAAATCTGGCTATATGCTCGATTTTACACCACAAGGGCGAGTTGGCGGAGTGGTGACGCAGCGGATTGCAAATCCGTGTACACCGGTTC
>CAZJYZ010000022.1:0-45860 GCA_964550345.1 uncultured Aliiroseovarius sp.
AGGGCATGCCCGCGAGGAAAGGAAACCGCTTGTTTAAGAATGATCATCTGGAACAATGGGACCGCGAGAATTTTTTCCATCCCTCCACCCATCTTGCTGAATTTGCGCGTGGGAACGTGCCTCAGCGTGTCGTGACGGGTGGTTCCGGCTGCCATATTGAGGATCGTGACGGTAACCGATTACTTGATGCTTTTGCCGGTCTTTATTGTGTGAATGTGGGGTATGGCAGGCAGGAAATCGCAGAAGCGATTGCTGATCAGGCCAAGGAGCTGGCCTATTACCATTCATATGTTGGGCACGGCACCGAAGCCTCAATCACGTTGGCCAAAATGATACTGGATCGCGCGCCTGATCACATGTCCAAAGTCTATTTTGGTCTGTCCGGTTCAGATGCGAATGAGACGAATATCAAGCTGGTCTGGTACTATAACAATGTTCTGGATCGCCCGGAGAAAAAGAAAATCATTTCGCGTTGGCGTGGCTATCACGGGTCGGGCCTGATGACAGGCTCCCTGACGGGGTTGGAGCTGTTCCATAACAAATTCGACCTGCCGCTTGCACAGGTTCTCCATACCGAAGCGCCCTATTATTACCGCCGTGAAAACCTGGAACAATCCGAAGGGGAATTTGTCACGCATTGTGTGGCTTCTCTGGAAGAACTGATTGAGCGGGAAGGGGCTGACACCATCGCCGCCTTTATCGGCGAGCCGGCGCTGGGCACGGGCGGCTTGGTGCCGCCGCCCGAAGGGTACTGGCCGGCTATTCAGGAAGTTTTGGACAAGAACGATATCCTGCTGATCGCTGATGAGGTTGTCACCGGTTTTGGCCGTCTTGGCTCAATGTTCGGGTCTGATCATTACGGTATGAAGCCCGATATCATAACCATCGCCAAAGGTCTGACTTCGGCCTATGCGCCGCTGTCTGGCTCGATTGTCAGCGAAAAATTTTGGAAGGTGCTGGAACTGGGAACCGATAAGATTGGCCCCATCGGCCATGGCTGGACCTATTCGGCCCACCCGATTGGGGCTGCGGCCGGTGTTGCCAACCTCAGGCTGATCGACGAATTGAATCTTGTGCAAAATGCCGGGGAAGTCGGGGCGTATTTCAAAAAGGTTTTGACCGAAGCGGTTGGCGGTCATGCCAATGTCGGCGAGGTGCGCGGCGAAGGTCTGCTTTACGCCGTTGAGTTCGTCGAAGACAAGGCGGAACGCAAATTCTTCGACCCGTCAAAAGCCATTGGCGCCCAGATCAACGGCGTGCTTCTTTCGCAGGGTGTGATTAGCCGGGCCATGCCCCAGGGTGACATTCTGGGATTTGCACCACCATTTTGCATCACCAAAGGCGAAGCAGATGAAATTGCCGACAAAACGGCTCGTGCTATCAAATCCATCCTGGGAAGTTGAAAAAGCTCTCTGAAGAGCTTTGTGAAAACAAACAAGGCCACCCGTTGCCGGATGGCCCTGTTTTGTTGGAGCGGGCGAGGCGATTCGAACGCCCGACCCTAACCTTGGCAAGGTTATGCTCTACCCCTGAGCTACGCCCGCTTCCTTGGGTGAGGCGGAAATAAGAAGTATAGGCCGGGTCTGCAAGGGAAAAATGCGGTGTGGGGCAAAAAAAACGACTAAATAACCGCAAAGGCAATATTGGCGATCCCGGCAAAGGTCAGCATCGCATAGGTCAGGACCATGCCAGTCTTGCGCAGGCTCAGGTTTTGCGGCCGGCTGGAAAAGCCGATCATGTGAAGAACCCTTCCGGTCAGGAACATCAGGCCAAAAATATGAACGCCCCAACCGGGCATCGCCTGCAGCTCACCCAACAGTATCAGCAGCATCGCTATAGGAGCATATTCCGTCAGGTTGCCCTGCAAACGGATGGCATTGGCTAAAATTTTGTCGCCCCCATCACCATGACTGGCCCGCACCTTGATGCGCATCATACTGACCCGAATTGAAAGGGCTGCTAAAAACAAAGCAGTCAGGCCAACGTAAAGGGCAGTTATCTGGGGCATTTTGACCTCTCGTGCAGATCCATGCCGCAAGAGGGCACAAGACCGGTGAATTTAGAGTTATGCCCGTTTACACTATTCCTCAAATTCGACCAACAGGTCCTTGGCGTCAATTTGTGTGCCAGGGCTCACATGCAGCGCTTTTACCACCGCGTCACGCTCGGCGTGAATGCCGGTTTCCATTTTCATCGCTTCAATGGTCAACAGCAGGTCACCTTCGGCCACCCTTGCACCCATCCCGACTGCAACCGACGCGACGACGCCTGGCATGGGCGCGCCGATATGATTGGGATTGTCAGCCTCTGCCTTGGTGTGGGTAATACTAGAGGCAGCGGCAGAATAATCCTTGACCCGGATGATCCGCGGTTGGCCGTTCAGCTCAAAGAATACCTTCGCCTCGCCCTTGTCATTGGTGGCACCGACAGCCTGACAGCGAATTTCCAGCCGTTTACCCGGATCAATCTCGGCTGAAATCTCCTCGCCGGGTTCCATCCCGTAGAAAAAGGTACGGGTTGGCAGGGTGCGCACGGGTCCATAAATGCGGTGGCGGCCCATGTAATCAAGGAACACTTTCGGATACATCAGGTAGCCGTTTAGGTCTTCGTCATCGACGGCGAAACCTTCCAGCTCCTGTGACAGGGCCGCACGGGTGACCTCAAGATCAATGGGTTCCAGATGGGCGCCGGGGCGGCTGGTTTCAGGTGCCTCGCCCTTCAATACTTTGGCAACAAAGGCTTTCGGGAACCCACCAGGCGGCTGTCCCAGATTGCCGCGCATCATGTCGATGACTGAATCCGGAAAGGCGACCTCGTTGGCCGGGTCTTCAACCTCTTCGCGGCTAAGTCCTTGGGAAACCATCAATAACGCCATGTCCCCCACGACCTTTGAGCTTGGGGTAACCTTGACGATATCGCCGAACATCTGGTTCACATCCGCATAGGTCTGCGCTACTTCGCTCCAACGTTCCTCCAGCCCCATGCTGCGTGCCTGCGCCTTGAGGTTGGTAAACTGTCCGCCGGGCATTTCGTGCAGGTATACCTCACTGGCCGGTGCGGCCGAGCCACTTTCGAAAGCCGTATATTGCCCACGCACGCTTTCCCAGTAATCCGACAATCTACGAATTTCACCGATGTCCAGCCCGGTCTCGCGATCTGTATGGTGCAGTGCTTCGACGATTGAGCCAAGGCAGGGCTGGCTGGTAGAGCCGGAAAAGGCGTCAAGTGCCGCATCCACCGCGTCAGCGCCTGCTTCGGCGGCGGCTAAAACAGACGCGCCGGAAATGCCGGATGTGTCATGGGTATGGAAGTGAACCGACAGGCCAACCTCTTCCTTAAGGGCTTTGATCAACACACGCGCGGCGGCTGGTTTAAGCAAGCCTGCCATGTCCTTCAGGCCCAGAATATGCGCCCCGGCGGCCTTCAGATCCTTGCCCATCTCAACGTAATATTTCAGGTCATACTTGTTGCGTGCCGGGTCGTTGATATCGCCGGTATAGCAGATCGCCCCTTCGCAGACCTTCCCGCTTTCAACCACCGCGTCCATCGCCACGCGCATGTTTTCGACCCAGTTCAGACTGTCAAACACCCTGAAAACGTCCACGCCGGTTTCAGCCGACTGTCGCACAAATTCCTGCACCACATTGTCTGGGTAATTGGTATATCCGACACCGTTTGATGCACGCAGCAGCATTTGCGTCATCACATTCGGCATCGCGGCACGGATATCGCGTAGGCGCTGCCACGGGCATTCCTGCAAGAACCGGTAAGCAACATCAAAGGTCGCGCCGCCCCAGCATTCCACGCTGAAAAGACCCGGCAGATTTGCGGCATAGGCAGGTGCCGCCTTGATCATGTCATGTGAGCGCATACGGGTCGCCAGAATGCTCTGGTGACCGTCGCGCATTGTGGTGTCAGTGATCAGCAGGCGTTTTTGCTCGGCCATCCAGTCAGCAACACCCTGCGCGCCTTTTTCATCCAGCAAATTGCGGGTGCCGTAGGGAATATCTTCTTGCAGAAGTCTCGGGGCCACAGGCTCTTTCGCTTCAGCAGGGGGGCGTGGGCGATCCTTGGTTTCAGGGTGGCCGTTGATAGTGACATCGGCGATGTAAGTCAGGATTTTTGTTGCCCGGTCGCGGCGCTTACCAAATTTGAACAGCTCCGGTGTCTGGTCAATAAATCGGGTAGAGTATTGATTTGACAGAAATGTCGGGTGCCGCAGCAGGTTTTCAACAAAGGCGATATTTGTGCTGACGCCGCGGATGCGAAACTCGCGTAAGGCGCGGTCCATGCGGGCAATGGCCGCTTCTGGCGTTTGGGCCCATGCGGTGACTTTTTCCAGCAGACTGTCATAATACCGGGTAATGACGGCGCCGGAATAGGCGGTGCCGCCATCCAGCCGAATGCCCATGCCAGTGGCGCCGCGATAGGCGGTGATACGGCCATAATCCGGAATGAAATTGTTTTGTGGATCTTCGGTCGTAACCCGGCATTGCAGCGCGTGGCCGTTCAGCTTGATGTCTTCCTGCGAGGCGGCGCCTGTTGCCTCGACCAGGCTTTTGCCCTCGGCGATCTTGATCTGCGCCTGAACAATGTCGATGCCGGTCACTTCCTCGGTCACCGTATGTTCGACCTGAACGCGCGGGTTTACTTCGATGAAATAGAAAGCCCCGGTATCCATATCCATCAGGAATTCAACGGTACCGGCACAGGAATAATTGACGTGCGCGCAAATTCTTCGCCCGAGGTCGCAAATCTCGGCGCGCTGGGCCTCGCTCAGGTAAGGGGCGGGTGCGCGTTCGACCACTTTCTGATTGCGGCGCTGGACGGAGCAATCCCGCTCCCACAAATGGTAGATTTCGCCGGCTTCGTCGCCCAGTATTTGCACCTCAACATGACGGGCGCGGGTGATCATCTTTTCAAGATAACCTTCCCCATTGCCAAAAGCAGCCTCGGCCTCGCGGCGGCCTTCGTTTATTTTTTCTTCCAACTCGTCCGGCCCGTGAATGGCGCGCATTCCGCGCCCGCCGCCGCCCCAGCTGGCTTTCAGCATCAGCGGATAGCCGATTTCCGCAGCTTCACTTCGGATATTTTCGAGGTCGTCGCCCAGAACGCCTGTGGCCGGGATAACCGGCACACCCGCCTTGATCGCCACCTGACGGGCACTGGCTTTGTCGCCGAGGGCGCGCATAGTTGCCGCTTTGGGGCCAATGAATTTTATGCCGTTTTCGGTGCAAGCATCCACAAAGTCCGGGTTTTCGCTGAGCAGGCCATATCCGGGGTGAATGGCGTCGGCACCGCAGAGTTTCGCAACGCGGATGATTTCCTCGATGCTCAGATAGGCCGCGACCGGGCCTAAACCAGCGCCGATCTGGTAAGCCTCATCGGATTTAAAGCGGTGCAGACCAAGTTTGTCCTCTTCCGCATAGACAGCCACCGTGCGCTTGCCTAACTCGTTCGCGGCACGCATCACCCGGATGGCGATTTCACCGCGATTGGCAATCAGGATTTTTTCGAATTCAGCCATTGCACCGTCCCCTGCAGGTTCTTTTCGGGGCACTCGTACAGCAATGCCGCACTGCAGCGCAAGTTTCCATGCACGACTCGCGACAACTTGCTACGAACATTTGGGGGGGATGCTTACCTGACTCCGTTCAATCCTATTCGACTGTAAAGGAAAATAGGGGCGTTTCTAGCGGTCTGAACACCGGTCACGACTGAACGCGGGATCGCCTTGAGGGGATTAGCGCCGGGGCCGTTTCGGCTTTTTGCTCGCCCAAGGTCAGGATGCCGCCGGGTTGCCGATTTATTAATCCCTCAAGCTCCAGTGACAGGAGTTCCGGGGCAATATGGCTGGTTGGCAGGTTGAGATCCCGGATCAGTTGGTCTTCGCCCAGGGGGCTGGGCCCGAGCCTTGCCAGTATCTGCGCGTGTAGTGCCGCGGTTTCCTCTTTGCTGCGGGTTTGCGGCGCCGGGGCAGGGATGTCAGGCGCCTGTTTTTGCTCTTGCTCTGGTTTGTCTTTTTCTGGCGCGATTACTTCATGGTTGGATTCGGTCAATGGTGTCAGAACTTCGATAATGTCGTTAGAGCCGCGCACAAGACAGGCACCGTCGCGGATCAACATATTGCACCCCGAGGCGCGGGCATCAAAGGGGTGACCGGGCACCGCTAACACCTCACGCCCCTGATCAAGAGCGGCGCGGGCAGTAATCAAAGAGCCTGATTTGGCCGCGGCCTCAACCACCACAACCGCTTGCGCCAGACCGGATATGATCCGGTTGCGTCGCGGGAAATGCCGGGCCTGCGGGCTCAGCCCCATGGGTTGTTCGGATAATCGCAGACCTTCCTCGGCGATTTCCTGGCCTAAAACGGCATTTTCGTTGGGGTAAATAACGTCAACGCCACCTGCCATGACGGCGATTGTGCCCCCTTCCAGCGCGGCCAAATGGGCGACCGTGTCGATGCCCCGTGCTAGCCCGGATACTACGCAATACCCCGCTTGGGACAAATCCACCGAGAGTTTACGTGCCATGCGGGTGCCCAGTGAAGAAGCATTGCGCGCACCGACTATGGCGACCGAAGGCTGGCGAAGCAAAGACACATCCCCAATTGCCCACAGAAGCGGCGGAGGGTCGGGTATATCGGCAAGGGCCGCCGGGTAGTCGGGGGCGCCAAATGCTATCAGGCGGGCGCCGGCGAACCGCGCCGCTTTCATTTCATTTTCGACAACTGCAAGCGGGCAGGGCAGGTATTTTTGCACACCTGCCGCACGCGCGACATCGGGTAAAGATTCAAGTGCTGCCTGCGCACAGCCATGTTCCTGCATCAATCGGAAAAAAGTGGCCACTCCAACGCGGCGCGAACGCAAGAGGCGAAGCCAGGCGACCTCATCTTCCACGCTCTGGGGTGGGGTGAGGGGGTGTGGGGAAGGGAACAAATCCACTGGGCCATCCTGATTCCATCTCTTGCAGATTAACCATAGGAGCCGAGTGGTTAATACATGGTGAACGTGCTGGAACATTTCAGCAAAAGATCCTGATCCGTGTATGTACAGATCAGGAGGTGCTGCGATTTCAGAAAATGGGTATCTGCCTTAGCCTGCAGTGCCGCCCACTGTCAGTCCGCCGATCAACAAGGTCGGCTGGCCTACCCCGACAGGCACCCATTGCCCGGCCTTGCCACAATTACCCATGCCGGGGTCCAGTGCCATGTCATTGCCAATGGCCCGGATTTGTTTCATCGCGGCAGGCCCATCGCCAATCAGAGTGGCGCCGGTCACGGGCGCACCGATCTTTCCGTTTTCGACCCTGTAGGCCTCGGTGCAGGAAAACACGAATTTGCCGTTGGTGATGTCGACCTGTCCGCCACCAAAGCCCACTGCATATATGCCGTCCTTCAGCTCTCCCACAACGTCATCGCGGCTGGCCTGACCACCTTCCATGATCGTATTTGTCATGCGCGGCATAGGCGCGTGGGCGTAGCTTTCACGCCTGCCATTGCCGGTGGGGGCGACCCCCATCAGGCGGGCGTTCTGCCGGTCCTGCATATAGCCCACCAGCACCCCGTCTTCGATCAGCACATTACGTGCGCCGGGCGTGCCCTCGTCATCGACGGTGATTGATCCGCGCCGATCGGGGATGGTGCCGTCATCCACCACAGTCACGCCTTTGGCGGCGACCTGTTGGCCAACGAGACCTGTAAAGGCTGAGCTGCCTTTGCGGTTGAAATCGCCCTCAAGCCCGTGGCCGACAGCCTCGTGCAGCAATATTCCGGGCCATCCGGCACCCAGGACTACGTCCATCTGGCCTGCAGGGGCGGGTTGTGCCTCAAGGTTCACCAATGCGATGCGCAAGGCTTCGCGGGCCGTGGCCTGCCAATGGGCAGGGTCAAGCAGGGGCGAAAGTTCGGCGCGTCCGCCGCCGCCATGGCTGCCGCTTTCACGTCGCCCGTCCTGATCGACGATCACGGAAACATTCAGCCGGGTCATGGGCCGCGTATCGGAAACCAGCGTGCCGTCCGGGCGCAGAATGTGTACCTCTTGCAAGGATGCAGCAATATTGGCCGAAACCTGCACCACCCGTTTGTCCAAATCACGGGTAAAGGCGTCAATCTCGCGCAATGTTTCGATTTTCACGGGGAAGGACGCGTCTTCCAACGGGTCGGCGTCCGTATAAAGCTTCTTGTTCGTATGAACTGGAGCCTCGGCCAAAGTACCGCCGCCATCGCCCACTGCGAGGCGGGCAGTTTCGGCAGCGCGCTTCAGGGCCGGGGTGGAGACATCGGTGGAATGGGCGTATCCGGCAGTTTCACCACGCACGGCCCGTAGGCCAAACCCCTCGGAGGCGTCATAGCTGGCGGTTTTTACCCGACCGTCGTCAAACACCAGAACCTCGGCCCGGCGGCGCTCAATAAACAGCTCTCCATCATCCGCGCCCGCGGTTGTGGAACGCAAAACGCCAAGGGCTTCATCAAGATCAAGATGGGTTTCAAACGGGCGAAATCGACTGGTCTGGGTCATCATTTCCTCGGTTTTTTTGCGGATAATAAGATTTTTGCAACTGCTAGTTAGTCTTTTTTTCTTGTTCTGCATCAACTAATATGGTTTCAGAGCGCGCAGACAACAAGATGTCCATGCGTGCGAGTGAGACAAAAAGATCCGCGGTGTCAAACGCCAGCGGGAAAAAAACAGGGAGAGAATAGGCCTCATGGGGAAGAAACACACCCGTATTTCGTTATTTTCCGCAATTGCAGCTATGGCGACAGCCGGGGCGGCATATGCGCAAGAAGGTCTTGAAATTAAAGGCGCACCAATTGACGGGCTGATGGGTTTTCAGCCGGCTGCGACCTCAATCGCCAGGGATACATTCTGGCTGGACAACATGGTGCTGATCATCATCACGGCCATCACACTTTTCGTGTTCGCGCTGATGGGCTACGCGATTCTGCGCTTTAACCGCCGGGCCAATCCAACCCCGGGTACTTTCACCCACCATACGGGAATCGAAGTTACATGGACCTTGGTGCCAGTACTGATTCTGGTTGTGATCGGGTCATTCAGCCTACCGGTACTGTTCAAGCAGCAGGTTATTCCCGAAGCGGATGTGACCATCAAGGTCACGGGTTATCAGTGGTATTGGGGCTATGAATATCCCGAGCATGAGTTCGGCTATGAAAGCTACATGATCGGCCATCCGGTGACGATGGAAGACGAAGACTACGATGCCGGCGCTATTGATTACATCCTGAACGATGCCATGGAGGCCCGTCTGGAGCGCGCAGGTTACAGCCGCGATGAATTCCTGCTGGCGACGGATACTGCCGTTGTCATCCCCACCGGTAAAGTCGTTGTAATGAATGTAACCGGGGCGGATGTTATCCACTCGTGGACGATCCCGGCCTTTGGCGTAAAGCAAGACGCGGTGCCCGGACGGATTGCTCAGCTTTGGTTTGAGGTTGATGAAGGCAAAGAAGGCATTTATTTCGGTCAGTGTTCCGAGCTTTGCGGCAAGGACCACACCTATATGCCAATCACCGTGAAAGCAGTTACGCAGGCAGAATATGATGCCTGGCTTGACGCCGCGATCAATGAATATGCCGGCCTGCCCCGGACTGTTCAGGTGGCGGCCGCTGAATAAGACGGTCTGTAAAAACGCGCATTCTGCTTTAGCCACAGGATGCGCTTTTACACATACGGACGAGGACATATGACCGACACAAGCATACTTCAGGAAAATGAAGCCGGGTTTGGTGACTATTTCGCGCTGCTGAAACCGCGCGTTATGTTGCTGGTCGTTTTCACTGCCCTGGTCGGTCTGGTTGTGGCGCCTGTTGGCGTGCATCCGGTCGTTGCACTGGCGGCAATCCTGTTCATTGCTGTCGGCGGCGGCGCCTCGGGCGCGCTGAACATGTGGTGGGACGCCGATATCGACGCCAAAATGAAGCGCACCCTGTCGCGCCCGGTTCCCTCAGGCAAGGTAACCGGTGACGAGGCGTTCGCCATCGGTATTACCCTGTCGGTCTTTGCCGTGGTCATGCTGGGACTGGCGACAAACCTTGTGGCTGCAGGGCTGCTGGCCTTCACCATATTCTTCTACGTGGTTGTTTATACAATGTGGCTGAAACGCTGGACGCCACAAAACATCGTCATTGGCGGCGCTGCCGGGGCCTTCCCGCCGATGATCGGCTGGGCAGCCGCAACCGGTGGTATCAGCCTCGAAAGCATCCTGATGTTTGCCCTGACACTGGCCTGGACCCCTCCACATTTCTGGGCGCTGGCGCTGTTTACCAAGGGTGATTACGCCAATGCCGGTGTGCCTATGCTGACGGTCACCCATGGGCGCCGCGCCACGCGCTGGCACATTCTGGGCTATACGCTGGCTTTGGCCTTTGTTGCATTGGCGCTGGGCTTTACCTCCGTCGGAGGGCCGCTTTACCTGGCCGTTGCCGTGGTCATGAACGCCCTGTTCATCAAGGGCGCGTTGCAAATCGTTCGCCGCGACGATGCGGCTTCGGATGCAGACAAACACAAGGCCGAGCGCAGCTTTTTCAAATTGTCGCTGATGTATTTGTTCGCGCATTTCGGCATGCTGATGATCGAGGCATCTTTGGTGCCATTCGGACTGGGAGGCTGGTAGACATGTCATTTCGTCCGGATCACGAGTTACACAAGCGCCGTTCGGGCCGCAATCTGGGCGTTGGGCTGGCACTTCTTCTGTTTGTTGCCCTTATCTTTGGCCTGACCGTGGTCAAGGCCCGTGAAAACGGCATTACTGCGCTTCCTCATGCAGAGGGCGATGGATGAGCCTGACCCCGCATCAAAAGACAGCGGCCAAAATGGTTGGCGTTGTGTTGGTCATGGGATCTCTCGCATGGGCTTCGGTGCCGTTTTACGACTGGTTTTGCCGGGTGACGGGCTTTGGCGGGGTGACCCAGACGGCCAATACGGGATCAGATGTGGTACTGGATCAAACCATCAAGGTGCAATTCGATGCCTCTCTAGAACGCGGCATGGTGTGGGAGTTCAAACCCCTGCAGCGCGAAATGGAGCTGAAGATCGGCGAGACCGGGCTGGCATTCTACGAAGCTTACAACCCGACCGACCGGCCTGTTGCCGGCACGGCAAGCTACAATGTCGCCCCATTTTCGGCCGGCTACTACTTCTCCAAGATCGACTGTTTTTGCTTTACCGAACAGGTTTTGCAGCCGGGTGAGCGGGTCACGATGCCCGTCAGCTTCTATGTTGATCCGGAAATTGTCGATGATCGTGAAGCAAAGTTTGTACATACGATCACACTGTCATACACTTTTCATGAAACAGACCTGCCCGAAGAGATGGCCCAGCTGGATCAACCAGCGACGCCGGGCATTAAGAACAACTAAACAGGGACGGAAACACGCACATGGCACATGCTAAGAACCACGATTACCACATCCTAGCCCCAAGCTGGAATCCCTTCATCGGATCCGTTGGCGCATTCGTCATGCTTTTCGGCGCAGTCTTGTGGATGCAGGGCTCTGCTCCGTGGATGTTCTTCATCGGGCTGGCTGTCGTTCTTTACGTCATGTTCTCATGGTGGTCCGAAGTGGTGGTCGAATCCCATCAGGGCGACCACACCCCTGTGGTTCAGATTGGCCTGCGCTACGGCGTGATTCTGTTCATCATGTCAGAGGTAATGTTCTTCTCGGCCTGGTTCTGGAGCTTCTTCAAACATGCCATGTACCCAATGGGCCCCGATAGCCCGGCTATTGATGGTGTATGGCCGCCGGTGGGCATCGAGACTTTCGACCCTTGGCACCTGCCGCTGATCAATACGCTGATCCTGCTGTGCTCGGGCATGGCCGCGACCTGGGCGCACCACGCCATTGCCCATGAAAACAACCGCAAAGACTTGATCAACGGTCTGGCGCTGGCGGTGGTTCTGGGGGTCGCTTTCACGGCTCTGCAAGCCTACGAATACAGCCACGCTGCCTTCGGCTTTAGCGGTAATATCTACGGCGTCAACTTCTTCATGGCGACGGGCTTCCACGGCTTCCACGTCGTTGTCGGCACCATCTTCCTGTTCGTCTGCATGCTGCGGGCGATGAAGGGGCACTTTACGCCCGAAAGCCATGTGGGCTTTGAAGCTGCGGCCTGGTACTGGCACTTCGTTGATGTTGTCTGGCTGTTTCTCTTTGGCGCAGTTTACATCTGGGGCGGTTGAAACTGATCCCAAAAGACGGGTAATTGAAAGCGCGGGGCATGGCCTCGCGCTTTTCTTATGAGGGCGGCACGTGCGCGGTTACGTCACCACATTTCTGAGCCTTGTTATTCTGGCGATCTTCCTGTCTCTGGGCACATGGCAGGTACAGCGGCTGGTCTGGAAGCAAGGTATCCTTGCAGATATTGATGCCCGCATCGGGGCAGCCCCTGTCGCTATACCTCAAAGCCCGGATCCTGAAGCGGATCGCTATTTGCCAATCATGGTGCAGGGCGTGTTGGGCAAGGGCGTATCGGTCCTAGCCTCAAGTAAATCCGAGGGGCCGGGATACCGGGTGCTCACATCTTTAACACTGGAGAATGGACGGCGCGTGCTGTTGGACCGGGGTTTTCGCCGCCTGCAGGCGTTACCAGATGATGGTCCTCACAGTGCTATAAAAGTAACCGGTAATCTTTATTGGCCCAATGAAGTAGATAACTGGACCCCTGCGCCCGAGCCACAAAATGGCCTGTGGTTCGCCCGCGACATCCCGGCCATTGCCGCCCATTTGGGAACGGAACCACTTTTGATCGTGGCGCGAACAATTACGCCGCCCTCTGATGTTGTTCACCCTATGCCAGTCACCAGCGAAGGCATCCCGAACCGCCATCTTGAATACGCCGTCACATGGTTTTTGCTGGCAGCGACATGGGTGGTGATGACAGTCTTTGCACTTTGGCGTATACGGCGGCGGACATCTTAAGGAATCTCACAATGCGCTATATCTCAACCCGAGGAAATGCTCCGGTTTTAAGCTTTGAAGACGCCATGCTGACCGGGTTGGCCCGCGACGGTGGCCTGTACCTGCCCGAGGATATCCCGACCCTGACCGAGGGCGCGATTGCCGGACTTGCCGGGCGTTCATACGAAGATGCCGCCTTTCGCATCATGCGCCCCTTTATCGGCGACAGCTTCAAGGACAGCACCCTGCGTGACATCATCGCCCGTGCCTATGCCAGCTTTAACCATGATGCGCGCGCGCCTCTGGTGCAGCTTGGCCCCAATCATTTCCTGTTGGAGCTGTTTCACGGGCCGACACTGGCCTTCAAAGACTTTGCCATGCAACTTATCGGCCAGTTGTTTCAGGACGCTCTGGCGCGCCGCAAAGAACGGGTGACTATTGTTGGTGCCACATCGGGTGACACCGGATCAGCAGCCATCGAAGCCTTCAAGGGGCTTGATAATGTTGATGTGTTCATCATGTACCCCCACGGGCGCGTGTCAGAAGTACAGCGCCGCCAGATGACAACCCCGACCGAGGGCAATGTGCATGCACTGGCAGTGGACGGGGATTTTGACACCTGTCAGGGTCTTCTGAAAGACATGTTCAACGATTTCACTTTCCGGGATGAGGTGAAACTGGCCGGTGTGAACTCGATCAACTGGGGCAGGGTGCTGGCACAGGTCGTGTATTACTTTACCTCGGCAGTGTCACTCGGTGCGCCGTACCGGCCGGTCAGCTTCACCGTGCCAACAGGCAATTTCGGTGATATTTTCGCTGGGCTGATTGCCCGCAAAATGGGCCTGCCGATTGAAAATCTGGTGATCGCGACCAACCAGAACGATATTCTACACCGCACGCTGGAAACCGGTGCTTATACCAAGGGCGAGGTAGTCCCTTCGATCAGCCCGAGCATGGATATTCAGGTCAGTTCAAACTTTGAACGCGCCCTTTATTATGCATATGGCGGCGACGGGGCGGCTGTGGCCGCGGAAATGGAAGACCTGAACAAGGGCGGCTTTACCGTATCGCAAGGCGCTATTGACTGGTTACGCGATCAGTTCACCTCGGGCCGGGCCTCGGAAGAGGAAACCATGGCGACGATCAAGGCGACGTTTCTGCGCACGGGGCAGGTGATCTGCCCCCATACAGCGGTCGGTGTAAAAGTGGCGGAGGAAAGTCTGAGTGATACACCCATGATCACCCTCGCCACGGCCCATCCGGCCAAATTTCCCGACGCGGTTGCCAAGGCCAGCGGGCAGGAGGCCCCCTTGCCCGAACGAATGGCACGCCAGTTTGAGGCCGAAGAGCGGGTGACGCGGGTCGCAGGCGACCTTGGCGCGGTACAAGCCCTGATCCGCGAGCGTTTGGGCGCGTGAGCATCTCGTTCGACACATTGTCAAACGGTCTGCGCGTTGTAACCGAGCATATGCCGGGGTTGGAAAGTGCGTCTTTGGGTATCTGGGTTGCTGCTGGCGCGCGCCATGAGCGGCACGAGCAGAACGGTATCGCGCATTTTCTGGAACATATGGCCTTTAAGGGTACCAAGCGGCGCAGCGCGCTGGAAATTGCCGAAGCTATTGAAGATGTTGGTGGTTTCATCAACGCTTACACCAGTCGTGAGGTAACCGCCTATTATGCGCGGGTGCTGAAGGACGACGTGGCGCTGGCCTTCGACGTGATCTCGGACATCGTGCGGAACCCGGTTTTTGACCGGGCTGAGATAGAGGTCGAGCGCGGCGTGATCCTGCAGGAAATCGGCCAGGCGCTGGATACGCCTGACGATGTGGTGTTTGACTGGTTACAGGAAGTGGCATTCCCGGATCAATCCATGGGACGCACCATTTTGGGACCGGCCGAGCGGGTGAATGCGTTCAATCGCGACGACCTAGCGGGTTTTGTTAGGGAACATTACGGGCCGGAACGTCTGATCCTGTCTGCCGCAGGTGCGGTGGACCACGATGAAATTATGCGGCTGGCCGAAGTTGCTCTTGGCGGGCTGTCACGCGGGAAAACACCCTTGCTGGAGCCTGCACGATTTGACATCGGCGAACGGCGCGAGCTCAAAGGACTTGAACAGGTTCATTTCGCCCTTGGTCTTGAGGGGCCGGACTATCTGGATGACCAGATTTATACAGCACAGGTCTATTCCAACGCGCTTGGTGGCGGCATGTCCTCGCGCCTGTTTCAGGAAGTTCGCGAAAAACGCGGCCTGTGTTATTCCATCTTTGCCCAGACCGGTGCCTATAACGACAGCGGCATGATCACGCTTTACGCTGGCACGTCCGGTGAAAGTGTTGATGAACTGGCCGGGCTGGTGGTGGACGAGCTCAAGCGTGCGGCGGGCGATATCAGCGAAGTTGAAGTTGCGCGCGCTAAAGTGCAGATGAAATCGGGCCTGTTGATGGGGCTGGAAAGTGCCTCCAGCAGGGCTGAAAGGCTGGCGCGGTTGGTGATGATCTGGAACCGGGTGCCATCCCTGTCTGAGACCATCGCCAAAATCGAGGCGGTACATGTCGCCGGCGTGCGCGACTTTGCCGGGCAGCTTGCAGGATCAGGCAAGGCGGCACTGGCGCTCTATGGCCCGGCTGAAACAGCGCCCGGTTTTGACGACCTGCGCGCCCGATTGGTTGCCTGATGTTCGGGCGGTCAAAATCACCGCGCATCGAGACCGAACGGATGACTCTGCGCCCACCCGTGCACGGGGATTACAGGCCTTGGGTCGCGCTCAGAACTGCCAGCCAGGATTTTTTGACCCCGTGGGAGCCCTCATGGGCCGAAGATCACCTCAGCCGTAAGGGATTTACCAACCGGGTTTATTGGTCAAAACGTTCTGTGGCCAACGGTACGGCGCTACCGCTGTTTTTGATCCGCCGAGACGATCAGGCTTTGCTCGGGGCGCTGACGCTGGACAATATCAGGCGCGGCCCTTCACAGGCCGGAACCACCGGTTACTGGGTCGGGGCGCCTTTTGCGCGTCAGGGCTATATGCGCGAGGCATTGCAGGCAGTGGTGCATCACGCCTTTAACATACTGGACCTCAGTCGACTTGAGGCGGGGTGCCTGCCTGAAAACACCGCTTCGCGCGGGGTACTGGAAAGCTCGGGCTTTAAGTATGAAGGCGTGGCGCAATCCTATCTGCAAATCGGTGGCCGCTGGCGCAATCATGTTCTCTATGCCGCGTTGCGCTCGGACCGTCGCGGACGCACGGATGCGGGTTAGCTGCCATAGGCGCTATTGTTGACGGTCATCAGGTTGCCACTTGAGGAAGCGCCCGTGCCATGCCATCCCATGGGTATGAAAATGAATCCGGCAGATACTGAATTCGAGACCCGGCTGCGCGCAATGCTGCCCGAAGCCGCATTTCGCCCCCTGACACAGGCCTATCTGGAAGAACCGCGCGGCTTGTTTCACGGCTCAGACGGCCTGCTGGTCGCGCCGGGATCAGTTGACCAAGTCGCCGTCATTGTTAAAGCGGCGCATGATGCCCGCGTTGGTATCGTGCCCTATGGCGGCGGCACCGGTCTGGTCGGCGGCCAGGTCTGGCCGCAAGGCCCCGCGCCGGTGATCCTGTCCCTTGAGCGTATGCGCGCCATACGAGAGGTTTTTACCTCTGAAAACATAGTCATAGCCGAAGCCGGCGCGATCGTTGCAGATGTACAGAATGCAGCCAGCGAGGCCGGGCGGCTGTTTCCCTTGTCGCTCGCGTCCGAGGGTTCCGCCCGTGTTGGTGGGGTGTTGTCAACTAATGCCGGAGGCGTAAATGTTCTGCGTTACGGCAATGCACGAGAGCTGTGCCTTGGGCTTGAGGCCGTGATGCCGGATGGCAGTATCTGGCACGGACTTAAACGACTTCGCAAAGATAATACCGGTTATGACCTGCGCGGTCTTTTGGTCGGGGCCGAGGGGACGTTGGGCGTGATCACCGCCGCCGCCCTGCGCCTGTTCCCGCAACCTGCCTCGGTTGGGACTGCGTTGCTAAAAGTGACCGATCCGGCGGCGGCACTGGCCTTGCTTCAGATCGCTGGCCTGCAGGTTGGGAACGCGCTCAGCGCTTTTGAGCTTGTTTCGGGTGTCGGGATGGGTTTTTTGGAAGAAACGGGCTGCCCGGCCCGTGCGCCTTTTGCTGAACTGCCGGAATGGGCGGTTTTGGTGGAGCTGGGGATGGGCCCCGATCAAAATGCGGATAAGGCTCTGGAAACATTGTTTGAAGCAGGTCACGCAGCTGGATTGGTCAGCGACGGTGTGGTGGCGTATTCCGAGGCACAGCGCACGGCCCTGTGGGCAATGCGCGAAGAAATACCCGAGGCTAACAAACGGATTGGGTCCCTGTCCTCGCATGACATTTCACTGCCCTTGTCCGTGATCCCTGAGTTTATCGCTCGCGCTGGGGAGAAGATTGCAAATCTTGGCCCGTTTCGGGTCAACGCCTTTGGCCATCTTGGGGATGGCAATCTGCATTTCAATGTCTTTCCACCCAAAGGGCAGGGGCGCGATGCCTTTGCAGAAGGCAAAGCGGTGATCAGGGAGCTGGTTTACGAAATGGTGCACGAATATGGCGGGTCGTTCAGCGCCGAACATGGTGTCGGGCGCCTGAAAATCGCCGAGCTGGCACGCTACGGCGATCCAACAAAACTTGCCGCTATGCGCGCGATAAAAACCACGCTGGACCCGGTCGGTATCATGAACCCCGGTGTCATATTCGACTAATCCTCTGCCCAAAGACAAAATCATCCCCCTTCATCTTGGCCAAAATACCTTGGGGGTTTGGGGGTGAAACCCCCAATCGAGCCAGCGGATATTAATGGCCGAGCCTTTAAAAAGCGCCCCATCTGAAAATGACAGGGCGCTTCAATGTGAGGATCACATGTGTACAAGCAGAGCCTGCTCCCACAGGCATGCCTGTATTATCCCATACAAGTTACCGAAAGGTTCACGCGCCTTCGAATTCACATAAGACGTGGACTTCCATACCCATATCTTCCAGCACCTTGCGTCCTCCCAGCTCTGGCAGGTCAATGATGAATGCTGTCGAGATAATCTCGCCGCCAAGCCGTTCAATCAGCTTGATTCCCGCGGCTGCGGTGCCTCCTGTGGCCAGAAGATCATCGACAACCAGAATTTTCTCACCAGGTTTGATGGCGTCGTCGTGCACTTCCATCACCGCTTCACCATATTCCAGCGTATAGGCTTCTGAGATTGTGGCGCCGGGCAGTTTGCCTTTCTTGCGGATCGGCACGAAACCAACGGTTAATTGATGCGCGATAGCGCCGCCAAGGATGAAGCCACGCGCCTCAAGTCCAACAACTTTGTCGATCTGCAGCCCTGCATAGGGATGCAGCATCTGGTCGACCGCCATACGAAAGCCGCGGGGGTCGGCAAACAAGGTGGTAACGTCGCGAAACATGATGCCTTCATGGGGGAAGTCAACAATCGTTCGGATATAGTCTTTGACAGATTTCATGATGTTCCTCAGGGGGTTGCGCGTCGAAGCGTTGCAGTAAGAATTCCCATTGTAATCAGCGTGATACCACCACCTCGGGTTAACCATGTCAGTGTGGCAGGGCGCTGGATCAACCGGCGCAGCCTGTCTGCCAGAAGCGCATAGGCCAGCGCGTTTATCGCCGCAAGCACGACAAAGGTGGCGATCAAAACGGCGAATTGTGGGGCCAGGGATGTTTCAGGGCGCAGAAACTGCGGTACAAATGCTATGAAAAAGGCGATGCTTTTTGGGTTCAGGGCCGTAACCGCCGCGGCATGGCGAAATACCGTTGTTGCGGGGATAGCCCCGGGTGCATCCGGCAGTATCAGCCCGCCTTGTGGTGCGCTGCGTAAAAGCTTGATGCCCATCCAGACGAGATAGGCCGCTCCGACCCATTTCAGCACCGAAAACAGGGTGGCCGAGGTCAGGACTAGTGCGCCCAGCCCAGCCAGAGAGGCACTCATAGCAATGAGGTCTCCCAGAGCGACCCCGCTGGCGGAGGCCACTGCAACAGACCGCCCCTGGCTGATCGCATAGGACAGGACCAGTAGAATGGTCGGGCCGGGAATGAGTAATAGCAAAGTGGTCGCAGCCACGAAGGTCAGCCAGAGGTCAAACTGCATATTTCCGTCCTCGGGTGAGATTTCAGCCAGCGACCCGACGCATCAACTCTTCCAGCGGGCCGCGTTCGAACCTAGCCGACCACAAGCTGGCATACAACGTGGCAATTAGGCAAAATCCAAGCGAATAGGAAAATATTTGCCTTGGTGACAAACAGCCATCCAGCCAGCCCAAAACTTCCAGTATGGCCATGCGGCTAAAGGCTGGAAAGCGGGCGGTACCCAACCCCTCAAAACCTAATTCCTACCCCCATAGGTCAGGTTTGCTGATCATTAACCAGAACACCCCGATCAAGGCGATGAAGGCTGGCCAGCCAAGGGTGAACCAGCGTCGGTAGGCGGTACTGGCGGCGATGGGAAGGGGCGTTGCCTCGGCCAATGCCCTTGCGGCCATGTCTCGGATCGAGATTTGCAGATGTACCACCGGCAGCCAGCAAGCAAAGGCCAGAATATAGGCGAGGTATGTGAGGATCAGCCAGGGTTCGGTCAGGGAATACCCCTGCAGCCAGATCAGCCAAAACCCGGTTAAGGGTTGGATCAACCCGGCTGGCGTGGTGAAAATCCAGTCGGCAAGAACCACCCCCGAAGATACTGAGTGGATGGTCTCGACCCGCCCCGTATGCCATGCCCAGACCATCTGAAAAGCGGTGCCGATGCCCGTGCCGAAAAGCACCGTCGAAGACAGGATATGAAGCCATTTGGCGATCAGATAAGCCTCCATCAGCGTTCGTCCTCAAGGATGGCGGCGACGGCTATCAGGGCGAGGATGGGCAGGTTTTTCAAAAGTCCTCCGAGGGGCAGTAGCCACAAAGCCGGGGCTAGCAGGGTAAAGGCCAGCGTGTAGGTCGCGACCATTGCCGCTTGCGCCCCCGCAATCAATCTCGGTTGCCAACCGCGTAAAAGTGCGGCCGCAATGGCGAGATCGGCGATGCCCCCTAGGCGGGCGAAAGCGATCAACAATTGATCCGGTAGAGTTGTCTCGATCATGGGCAGGAACTCGAAGGCAGGAATGGTCAGACCGATCAAGCCCGACACCAGCCACATGAGTGCCAGCACCAGCCGTAAAGCCGGGCGCATCAGGTACAGACGCGCATGCCAGAGGTCCTGTGAACCGGCGGGCCGCGCGGCAAGGAAGCTGTGAAAGCCGCGCGGGGTAAGCCCGAGCTTTTGGCATATGGCACCTTCCTGTGCTTCGACGCCTGCTTCCATCTGGGCAATTGCGGTGCGCGAAATGGGGCCAAGGCGCATGGCGTCGCCGACCCCTCCCAGCACCCGGGCAAGCCATATGGGTACGGAAAGGCTACGTGCCCCGGACAGACCCAGCCAACTGCGGATTGCTGCCAGCATGTCACGCTGGCTGACCCGCTCGGGTCCACCAATGTCGTAGGGGCCGACACCCGGTGGTTTTTTCAAACAGGCCGCGGCCGCCTCGGCCAGATCATCAGCCTGGATCGGGTTAAAAACCTGATCCCCCTTGCCGACCAATGGCGTGATAAAGGGCAGGGCGGAAAGGGCGCGCGCCAGCGATGTGCCGCCATAGGATGTGTCGGCCATGACCAGACCGGGGCGCAGGATTGTGATACCGGCGGCCTTCGCGACACCCTCACCCGCCCGTTTGGTTTTGGCAAACTGCGTTTCAGCCTGGTCAATTCCAACAGCAGAGATCAGCACGCCCGCGCCGCCATCCATTGCCTCGTAAACCGCCCTCGGCGCATCCTCATGCACTTTTTTCATTTGAACTGCACGACCACTTAAAAGTCCTGCCGCATTGACCACCTGCACTCCGCCCACCAGATGGGGCCGCCAGAACGCAGGGTCAGCACATTCTGAGTGGTTCAGGTCAGCACGCAGGGTGTCAAAACCCATACGCGCCAGACGTTTGGGGCGCCGGGCCGAGGCCAGTACGTCATAACCACAGGCGCGCAGGGCAAAGGCGATGTGACGGCCGATAAAACCGTCTGCACCCAGGACCAAAACGCGCTTCACCGGTTTAACCGGTATTGCGGATTATGGATTGTGTTACGCGAAACAGCAGGGTTTCCGGCGGTGCTTTGCGGCATTCGGCAATGGATAGATCCAGGATTTTGCGCTCGCCAGCGTTTTCAACAATGTCGATGAAGGCGGTTTCAGCACCAAAAGTTTCAGCGGACCAGAAGCCAAACAGCCAGCCTGCCATTTGGCCAACCTCGGATTGCGAACCGCCGTCGGCGACCCTGACAACTTCGGCGCAGGTCCAGCGCCCGGCCCCAAGAACATAGCCGTCAGCGATTGTGATATTTGGGAAAAGCAGAGCGCCTGCCAATAATACATGTTTCATTAGGTTTCCATTCATCAAGTTTCCATAAAGCTTAGAGTATACGGCCCGCTACTGCATCAAGTTTTGCCAGTATCGCCGGATCACGTGTCTCGGGTGCAGTTAAGATGGCATATTCCAGCGCCCGGTCGCAGCCGTGGGGGCAGGGCTTACGGTCCGCACCCAAAAGCGCGGGCAGGCGTGCAACAAGGGCACGGGCCTTGTCGGCATTGCCGGTGAGCGTGGCAATGATGGCGCTGATATCAACCTCGCCGTGGTCCGGGTGCCAGCTGTCGTAATCGGTGATCATCGCCACACTGGCGTAACAAAGCTCGGCCTCACGGGCCAGTTTGGCCTCGGGCATATTGGTCATGCCGATGACATCCGCGCCCCAGCTTTCACGGTACATTTTACTTTCCGCCACGGAACTGAATTGAGGCCCTTCCATCGCCAGATAAGTGCCGCCCATATGGGCCTTGATGCCCGCGTCATTCGCCGCCGACAAGCAATTACCTGCAAGCCTTGGGCAAGTTGGGTGGGCAAGTGAAACATGGGCGACACAGCCCGTGCCGAAAAAGCTTTTCTCGCGCGCAAATGTACGGTCAATGAACTGATCAACAATGACAAAATCACCCGGTGCCATTTCCTCCCGAAAGGAACCACACGCAGATACCGAAACCACATCCGTCACCCCCAACCGCTTAAGCGCGTCTATATTGGCGCGGTAGGGTACTGTTGAAGGGGAATGTACGTGGCCGCGACCATGCCGGGGCAGAAAGGCCATTTTCACCCCGTCCAGATTGCCGGTCAGGATTTCGTCCGAGGGCTTTCCCCAGGGCGTTTCTACCTCTACCCAACGTGCATCCTCCAGCCCGTCTATTTCATACAGTCCCGAGCCGCCGATCACACCAATCATGGTTTGCATGTCTATTTCCTTTTATTGCCCGGCAAAACTTGCAAAGCGACAGGGGAAGATCAACTGATAATCCCGTTATTGCAGCTAGGGTACTGCCCCGGACACATGGCCGCATTTTATTTGCAACGGGTGTTCAATCGCTGTCGGGGCCGTTAAGCAGGCGGCGCGAATAGATGATTCCACAAAACAGGTGACCCCTTGGCCCGAGCTCTTTTGGCGCGATTTGCGCGCCGCGTTCAAAAATCCGACCTCAGCCCCGATCTGCGCCTTGCACCCGGTGAAGCCCTGACTTTGGGGCGTTTGCGCATCGAGGTTCTGTCGGGCCTGACCGTGGCACTGGCATTGGTGCCCGAGGCGGTTGCCTTCTCCTTTGTTGCCGGGGTGCACCCGCTGGTCGGGCTTTACGCCGCCTTTCTGGTTGGGCTGATCACCGCCTTCATCGGCGGGAGGCCCGGCATGATTTCGGGGGCAACCGGGGCGCTTGCTGTCGTCATGGTGGCCTTGGTGGCGCAGCACGGGGTTGAATACCTGTTCGCCACGGTTGTTCTGATGGGGCTGATACAAATGCTGGCCGGTGTCATGCATTGGGGCAAGTTTATCCGGCTGGTACCGCATCCTGTTATGCTGGGTTTTGTTAACGGGTTGGCGATTGTGATTTTTCTGGCCCAATTAACCCAGTTCAAAGTTCCCGGTTCGGTAGAAAGCACCGGACATGGCAGCACGGGTGGGGAATGGTTAAGCGGTATGCCGCTTTACACCATGCTGGGGCTGGTGGCGCTGACCATGGCGGTGATCTGGGTGATGCCTAAGATCACGCGGATTATCCCGGCGCCTCTCGCTGGTATCGCCGTTGTTGCAGCTTTGGTTATCGGATTTGGCATTGACGTGCCACGGGTCGGAGACCTGGCCTCTATTCAGGGCGGATTTCCAATGCCGCATCTGCCAGTGGTGCCGCTTAATTGGGAAACTCTGGAAATCATCTTTCCCTATGCGGTTATCCTTGCGGCCATTGGCCTGATAGAAAGCCTGCTGACGCTTAACCTGGTTGGTGAAATGACCGGCCAGCGTGGCGGTGCCAGTCAGGAATGCATCGCGCAAGGGGTGGCAAATACCGTGACCGGTTTCTTTGGCGGCATGGGCGGCTGCGCCATGATTGGCCAGTCGATGATCAACGTCAAATCTGGTGGCCGCACCCGCATTGCCGGCATTGTAGCGGCAGCTTTCCTGCTTTTGTTCATCGTTGCCGCTTCGCCGCTGATCGAGCAAATCCCGTTGGCAGCCCTTGTGGGCGTGATGTTCATGGTGGTTATCGGCACGTTTGCCTGGAACTCTATCACCATTCTGCGCCGGGTGCCGCGCACGGATGCTTTCGTGATCCTGCTTGTTACAGCCGTGACAGTCTATGAGGATCTGGCCATTGCCGTGGTGGTCGGCGTCATCGTGTCGGCCCTGGCCTATGCCTGGAACAACGCCGCACGCATTCATGCCGATGTCTATGAGACCGGCACCGGCACCAAAGATGCACGTAAGGTTTACCGGGTGCAGGGGCCGCTGTTTTTTGGCTCAGCCGATGGGTTTTTGGAGCTATTTAAGATCGAGGAAGACCCGGAAAACGTGGTAGTTGACTTCGCCGACAGCCGGGTAGTGGACCAAAGCGCCCTGCAGGCGATCGAGGCGGTGGCCGCCAAATACGAGACTGCGGGTAAGCGCCTTCAACTGCGCCACCTTAGTCCCGATTGCCATGATTTGCTGACCAAAGCCGGGCACCTGATGGTCGATAGTGATGACGACCCCGATTACGAATTGGCGGTGGATTATTCGGTGCGTACTGGCATTTTGGGCGGGCATTAAGGGCTGCCCCCGCGCTGCACGGTATTTTTAGGATTTATTCGCCGGGGCGTTTCACCGTGAAAGCCTCGCGTACAATCGTATAATCACGGTATCCCAGTCGCGCTAATGGCCGAAAGCTGGTGACGTCAAACAGGCCGTCTTTCAGGCAATCGTCGCGCAGGTGCACGCCGGTAACCTCACCAAAAACAACATAGTTTTCTTTGCCGGGCAGGGTGGTGATCGTGGTTAGTCTGCATTCAAGCGCCGCAGGAGCATTTGCCACACGCGCGCAGGCAATGGTTTCGCAATCCGCGCGGGCCAAACCAGCTTGGGCAAACTCATCAACCTCACGGCCATAACTTCCAGCGCTGATATTCATCGCCTCCATCGCCGATTCTTCCACTACGTTGACACAAAAAACTTCGGTGTCGCGTATATTGGCCAGAGAATCCTTGCCAAAATCGCGGTCTGGCTTGGAACCTGTGGTGGCGAACATTACCTGAGGTGGCTCATAGGCCACGCCATTGAAAAAGCTGTATGGTGCCAGATTATCTGCACCATCGCTGCCGCGCGTTGAAATCCAGCCGATCGGACGCGGTGTTATGACTGCGTTGAACGGGTTATGTGGCAGGCCGTGGCCATTTTTTGGTTCGTAGAACATGAATTCTCTTTGGCAGAACAATCGCGAACATGCTAGGGGCGTTTGGCGAAAAGGATAAATTGGGGCAGGTATGTACACCCTGAACGAAGAGCGGGAGGCGGATTATTGGGAGGTGGAAGCCCTTTTTGATCTGTGTTTTGCACCGGGGCGTGAGGCCCTGTCTTCATACCGTCTGAGAGACGGTATCGACCCCGTGTCGCAATTATGCCTGGTGGCACGCGACCCTGAAGGTATTTTGGGCGGCGCGATACGCTACTGGCCAGTATTGGTGGGCCAAAAACCGGCTCTTCTGTTGGGCCCCGTCGCAGTTCATCCAACGCGGGCTGGCGAGGGGCTGGGTGGTGCTTTGATCCGGGAAACTCTGGCCTTGGCAGGTCCCGACCGGGCCGGGTGGGACAGAGTATTACTGGTCGGAGATGCACCTTATTATGGGCGCTTCGGATTTAAACGACTGAAAGACGTTATTATGCCCCCCCCGACCAATCCGCAAAGGGTGTTAGGGCTGGCCTTGTCTCAGGATGGATGGGATGGTGTTACTGGTAAGGTGAAACGCGCGGAATAGATCGCCTGACTGGGAAAGGTGTCCGATTGCTGTGTTCCGGGGCCATCGCCCAGATTACAGCGCTGAAACAGACCGCACCAAAGCCGAAGAAACTATAGGCTAAAATTGCGATTGTCATGTTTGCGCCATATGAGAATGCGGCGATAGCGGCAGTGCCACCTGAAATAAGGCCGAGAGCCAGAAAGCCAAAATGCATTTAGAACCTCCGATCACCACATATCTTCTCAGATAAAAGTGAATTTTGTTCTAACACTTGGGTTTTGACGCGTAGGCGGGCTCTGTTAGGTCACATTTTTTAAGATTTGGAGTGGGTTAGATCCTAGAATTCCAGTATTCCGGAAAACCGGTAACATGGATACCCAAATATATAGGAATTCAAACGCTTTTAGTCCTATGATTTTTAGGTATTTTTAGGCCAGCAAGATCAATAGCTGATCTTACCTTTGCGTTTCATCCACTCCATTACAGCCGGCCGGACAGATTGGCTGCCATCAGTGCGGGCCTTATCAATCACCCGCCGTAATTTCTGCAAATTGGTTTTGCGCAGCATCAATTTTACCGGACCGATTGAAGCCGGGCGCATGGACAATGTCCGCATGCCAATTGCGGCAAAACAAGTGGCTTCGATGGGCCGCCCCGCATCTTCCCCGCAAAAGGAAAGTGGGGTGCCAACGTCTTTGCAACGCTGCGTGATTTGCTCGATCATGTTCAAAAAAGAGACATTTAGTGTGTCATAGCGTTTGCGAACAAGTTCATTTTCGCGATCAGCTGCATAGAAAAACTGCTTGAGATCATTGCCGCCGATTGAAATAAAGTCAGCCATTTCAAAGAATTGCCGTGGGGCAAATACCAGAGATGGGGTTTCTAGCATGGCGCCGATTTCAACCCGCTTGGGCAACAAATGGCCCAGCCTGCGCTGGTTTTCGATCTCATCAAGCAGACGTGCGCGGGCCTCGCGGAACTCATCAAACTGGGCGATGAAGGGAAACATTACTGACAATGGTCGCCCTTCGGCCCCACGGATCATCGCCTGCAGCTGCATGCGCATAATGCCCGGTTTGTCCAACCCAACCCGGATAGCGCGCCAGCCCAAAGCGGGGTTGGGTTCATCCTGCGGTTTCATATAGGGCAGCACCTTGTCCGAGCCGATATCGAGGGTGCGAAAGACCACATTTTTACCTTTGGCGGCATCCATGACCTGACCGTAGGTCGCGGCAAGTTCTCCGCGCCGCGGGATTGTAGCACGGGTCAGGAATTGCAACTCGGTGCGAAACAGCCCGACCCCTTCGGCGCCCGAACTTTCCAGGGACGGCAGGTCTGCCATAAGGCCGGCATTCATCGTCAGAGAAATTTTTGTGCCACATTTTGTCTTGGCCGGTTTGTCGCGCAGCGAGGCATATTTTTCCTGTGCCGCGTGTTCCATCGCCATTTTATCGCGGAACGCTGTGGTGATACTTTCCTCGGGCCTGAGATGTACGATGCCATTTTCACCATCCACGAGTATGTGGTCGCCATTAAGGGCTGCAGTGGTGATTGGCCCGACATGGACCAAAAGCGGGATAGCCAAAGCGCGCGCCACAATGGCTGCGTGAGAGGCAACCGAGCCCTCCTCAAGCACCACGCCGCGCAGTTTGCGGCCATATTCCAGAAGTTCTCCGGGGCCGATATTATTAGCAATCAGAATGGGGTTTTCCGGCATTTCGGCACCGGTCTCATCCCCCTGACCGGTCAGAATACGCAACAGGCGGTTTGAAAGATCGTCAAGATCATGCAAACGCTCGCGCAGATAAGCGTCCGGAACCTGGCTCATCCGGGTGCGCGCGGCGGATTGTTCTTTTTCTACAGCGGCTTCGGCCGAAAGACCTCGGGTAATATCTGCCAGCATGCGGCGCATCCAACCCTTGGAATTGGCAAACATCCGGTAGGCTTCCAGCACCTGCATCTGGTCTTTGTCGCCACCCGCCGACCCGGCCAGAAGTTCGTCCACAGACACCCTGAGTTCTTCAACAGCTTCTGTTAGCCTGATTTTCTCCGCTTCCGGGTCGTCGGCCACGGGATTGGTGACGACAACGCGGGGTTCGTGCAGCCAGACTTTGCCTTCGGCCGAGCCTTCCTGTCCTATCCCGCCTTTGAAAGTTTCGGGCCTTTGGTGCAGGGCGGTCATAGCAGCGCCTTCACCGACGAAAGCGCCCAGCTCGGTCATCTCGGCCAGCACCATGGCGACGACTTCCAGCCCGTAAACTTCGTCTTCGGAATGTTGACGCGCCTCTTTTGATTGGACAACCAATACGCCCAGATTTTCCCCAAGTCGTTGAATGGGAACACCGAGGAACGAGGTGAAAATCTCCTCACCTGTTTCTGGCATATAGCGAAAGCCTGGCTCGGACGGCGCGTCATCGGTTATGATGGGACGCGCTGTCTTGGCCACCCGGCCCACCAGGCCTTCGCCAACGCGCAGCCGCGTCTGGTGCACAGCTTCTGCTTTCAGGCCTTCGGATGCGCAAAGTTCCAGGGTTTCGTCATCGCGAAACAGATAGATTGAGCAAACTTCAGCCTCCATCGAGGCGGCGATCAACCCGGTTATTCGGTCCAGACGTTCCTGTCCGGCCGAGGCTGCGGCAAGGGTTTCACGTAATGAAACCAGTAGTTTACGACTGTCGCTTTCCGATGACTTTATCATGCCCGAGCGCCCCCATTGCCATTGGCCCCGGGTGTTATCCCACAGGATGAACCGCCCGACCTGACCATGCAAAGGATACCGGGCAACCTGTAACTTTGCCAGCTTTTTACAGGGGCAGGCAGACCGAACGCGGTGCGATTGGATTTAATAACAACCTGCAAGGCTAACTCCAATTCCATGAGGCTTTGCACCCCACAGAAATTTTTGGGGTCAGACAGCCTTCTCAAGTTCAAAGGCATCATGCAGGGCTTGAACGGCAAGTTCCATATATTTCCGGTCAATCAACACAGAAATTTTTATCTCGGAGGTTGTGATGACCTTGATGTTGATCCCCTCATGCGAGAGCACGTCGAACATTTTCGCCGCCACACCGGCGTGGCTGCGCATGCCTATGCCCACGACACTGACCTTTGCCACGTCGGTATCGGCTACAAGATCGTGAAAATTGATCTCGCCCGAATCCTTGGCGGCCTGCATGGCTTGTTCGGCCCGCGGCACCTGTGCGACAGGGCACGAGAAAGTCATGTCGGTGCGCCCTTCTTCCGAGATGTTCTGCACGATCATATCGACATTCACCCCAGCATCCGCAAGCGGCACAAAAATGGCAGCAGCAATACCGGGACGGTCGGCCACCGAAATCAGCGTCATCTTGGCTTCGTCGCGCTGATAGGCGACACCTGCAACCACGTTTTTTTCCACGATTTCCTCCTCACCGCAGACAAGAGTGCCTGCCTCAGGGTCATATTCTTCGAAAGACGACAGCACGCGCAGGCGCACTTTGAAACGCATTGCCAACTCGACCGAGCGGGTTTGCAGCACTTTGGCACCCAAAGAAGCAAGCTCCAGCATTTCTTCGTAAGCGATACGGTCAAGTTTGCGGGCCTTTTCCGAGATCCGCGGGTCGGTGGTATATACCCCGTCCACATCCGTGTAGATATCACAGCGTTCCGCCTCGAAGGCCGCGGCGAAGGCAACGGCAGTGGTGTCAGATCCACCGCGACCAAGGGTCGTTGTGCGCCCATCATCCCCAACCCCTTGAAACCCGGCTACCACCGCAACCCGCATGCCTTCGGCAAACTTGGCCATAATATTTTCCGGCGGTATCTCTTCAATTCGGGCCGACGCATGTGCAGACGTGGTGCGAACCGGCACCTGCCAACCCGCCCATGAACGTGCCGGGATATCCATCTCCTGCAACCGCAAGGCCATCAACCCGGCCGTCACCTGCTCGCCCGAGCTTACGACTGCATCGTATTCACGGGCGTCAAACAGCGGCGAGGTTTCTTCAACCCAGCCTTCAAGCTCATTGGTTTTTCCAGACATGGCGCTGACGATGACAATGACATCGAAACCATTCGCCACCTCACGCGCGACCCGCTTGGAGGCGCGCGCGATGCGATCCAGATTGGCCACGGACGTGCCACCGAATTTCATCACCAGAATAGGCATTTCACCTGTCCATTAATCATACGCGGTCCTCATACGCGAGGTAGGGCAGGTAGGGCAAGGGTGCGTATACCCCTGCGCCCAAGCGCCTCAGGCGGCGCGTTCGAGCGTTGTGAGGAACTTGTTTTCCAAAAACGGGAAGAAGGGCAGGTTGGCGCGGATTTTTGCCTCGTCCAGGTACTCGTCTCCGGCGATGGCGCGACTGTCATTATGATCATGGACGGCGCGCAGGTAAAACGGCCTGTGGGCACCGACGACATGGCTGGCCTGACGCATGCCAATTTTACGGTGGCTGGTCATATAGGGATTTTTGCGAAAGTCCGGCGGTGCCAGCATTGCCAGCCCCAGATTAGTAAAAGGCACATTGCGCGGTGACATCCATGCGGGCTGACCGTCTTCCAGACCAATGGAAAACCCGCGTGGGAAGGAAATAAAGGTGGCTGGGTCGGTATTGAACGGATTGCAGATGATAGAATTCGCCTGATACCGCAACGCCGCGACATAATCGAAGCTCAGCGCGTCATCATCATCCAGCACAACCTGTGCTACCTGACTTTCACGCTTGTAGGATTGCCAGATTTCTTGACGAAAAGCGTGGCCTGCGGACATGAAAGGTTTAAAAACCACACGAGCGCGATCGCCCAGCATATCCCCGGCAAGGGCGGTCAGGCGTCTTTTGTATGGGGTGGGCATGTCTTCTGAGGCCAAGATGATTTGTTCAAACCCCATGTCACTTTGGCATGCGAGTGAGGCCAGCGTATAGTTTTCGAACATTTCCAGCCGGGCGTCTAACCGGTCGGAATCGAATAATTGTCCAGGATCCTTGCTTGCAGGAGACCTCCAGCCTGATCGCCCGAAAAACGAAAAACGGGTTTCAAAAACGATTTTCATATTGGCCCCGGCCTTTTCCTTTTTTTAACTATTTATTAAAGAATGAGGCAAAAATAAGGCGAAAGCAAATCTGGGCGAGGATTGGATGTGCTGGTCAGAGAAAAGCCGCTGTTATTTACTTTGCATATGACGGCATTTGATTGAATGGCCTAATTACGGTCAGGCAGGTGGTAAAGACCATTAGTCAGTTGGTCTTACGCGCCGGAATAAAGGGCAGGGGGGCAACAGGCACACCGTCTTCTATCAGCTTTTTGGCTTCCGCTGGTTTGGCCTCTCCGTAAATAGCCCGCTCAGGGGTCTCCCCTTCATGCATGGCGCGCGCTTCCGACGCAAATTGCATGCCGACATATTCGCTTTCTGCCTCGATCTTTTTCTTCAACCGCTCAAGCTCATTGCTTTCTTGGTTGTCGGGCGTGGAAAGGTCCGTTTTTCCGGGCTTGGAGGCTGATTTACGCGACGGGCGAATACGGGGTGCCATGATCGCTTTCTCAACCTCTTTAGTACCGCATTCGAGGCAGGTGATCAGGCCTTTCTCTAACAATGTCTCAAAGGCGCCAGCATTTTGAAACCAGCTTTCAAATTCATGGCCTTCAGAACATTTCAGTGCGTAACGGATCATAGTGTTTCCTGAATTGTTGCACCTTTATATGGGCACATCTTGCGGTCAGCACAATGGGGATAAGTGTCGCGTATATTGTCAGAGAGGCTTTTCAAAAGGATGGAAGTCTTTGATAATGCGCCGCAATTCCGGCTCATTCACCATGTTGACAGCCTTCTTCTGACTGACCCAGCGCCTTTTGCGTTCCCCTTTTTCCGGGTATTTGCGCAGCATTTTTTTAACTTTTAGGGGAAAAACTGCCACCACACAGGGCAGGTCATCGCCTTCATGCCGTTTTGAATAGGAATAGAAGCCAAGCACGCGGTCTGACAGCTTGCCGATTACACCTGCCTCCTGTTCAGCTTCGGTTGCAGCTGCGTTACCCGGAGTCTCACCGCCCATTGGCCAGCCTTTTGGGATGATCCAATTACCGCGTCCACGGCTGGTAATAAGCAGAATCTCCACCTTGCCACTTTTTACGCGGTAACACAGAGCACCGAATTGCGTACGTACTTCGCGTTTGTCCGCGCCTGCGACTTTGATCGGCCTGTGCTTGATCTTTGCCAGAGTCATCTTGGCACCACTACGAGCCTTCCTCATGTGTTCCCGTCCCGCCTAAAATTAGCGGCATTTTGTTATCTTTCCCTTAAAGATAAGGCTTTTTCGCTGATTCTCAATGGTTTTTACCATATTTAGTAGTTGGTCAGCATTTGGCCCCTACACCTGAGGTGTCGCGCCGCTTAAAATGGCCTCGTACCAGCCAATGTCAATATTGCCGCCACTCAGGACCACGCCGACCTTCTTGCCGCGCATCTTTTGCGCCTCTTTCATCAATCCAGCCAGTGGACCAGCACCGGCCCCCTCGGCCAGATTGTGAATATCGGTGAAATAGGCGCGTATTGCCTCGGCAATCTGGTCGTCGCTCACAGTAATAATCCGGTCTGTCCCTTCGGCGTAGATGTCATAGGCCGCCTGCACCGGGACACGTACGGCCATGCCATCGGCAAAGGTGTTGGCCGCGTTGGTTTCCACCAGATGTCCGGCCTCAACCGAAAGCTTGGCCCCGGCCGCACGCTCAGCGACCACGCCAACCACTTTGGTCTTCAACCCCAACGCGTCGCGTGCCGAAATTACCCCGCAAATACCCGAGCCACAGCCGATCGGCACATAGACCGTATCCAGATCCGGGTGCGCTGTGAATAATTCGTAGCCATAGGTCGCCACACCACGCACCAATTCGCGGTGGAACGGCGGGACCGGGAAAAGATCACCTTTGGCGGCGATGCGCATTGCCTCTTCTCTGGCCTCGTCAAAATCATCTCCATATTCGACCAGTTTTCCGCCATAGGCCCGCATGGCGGTGTTTTTCTCGGTCGAATTGCCACGTGGTACGTAGATATGAGCTTCCAGACCTGCAGCAATGGCTGCCCGGGCCTGGCTTTGGCCGTGGTTCCCGCGCGTGGCGGTGATGATGCCGCGCGCTTCGGGGTGGGTGCGCTTCAGCCAGTCAATGAAAGTGATGCCCCCGCGTACTTTGAAAGCGCCTGTGGGGGCGTGATTTTCGTGTTTGACGATCACTTCGGCCCCGGTGCGGGCGGAAAGTTGGGGCCAGTGGATTTGCGGTGTGGGCTGCATTTGGGTGTAAACCAGCCGCGCAGCCTCTTTCAGTTCATCTTTTGAAAACAAGGCACTAACCCCTCTTGTTTCTATCCGGGTCTGCCCGCCTGTAGCTCAGGACCGTCCACCCGCAAATTGTTGTTGCCAGCTTTCGCTTTGCTCGTCGCTGATCTTGGCAAACAATACTTCCGGAACCGTAAAGGCATGACCGGGAGGCAGCAGGCTCAGGGCCGCTTCGGCATCATCCGGCCAGCTATTGTCATCCGTGCCCATCGCTGCCAGCATTTTGGTTGCGGCATCCGGAATAAACGGTGCGGAAAGCACGGCGTATAGACGGATCAGATTCAACGAAAGCCGGATGATGGCGGCTGCTTGGTCCGGGTCTTCCTTGAACACGGCCCAGGGGGCTGCGTTTTGTAGGTATTCGTTGCCGGCCACCCAAATCGCCCGCAATTCACCCGCAGATTTGCGGATGTCGATGGCGTCCATATGTGCCTCATAGGCGCGAATGCGGGTGGTTAGATCGGCGATCAGGCGCTCCTCAGCCGGGCCATAGGTGCCGCCTTCTGGCACAACCTCGCCAAACTTTGACCGGCAGAATTTTGTGACCCGGCTGGCAAAGTTGCCTAACACGTCGGCCAGATCCTTATTCACTGATTGCTGGAAATTTTCCCAGGTAAATTCGCTGTCGGAGTTTTCCGGCGCGTGGCTTAGAAGCCACCAGCGCCAGTAATCCGAGGGCAGAATGTCCAGCGCCTGATCCATGAACACGCCGCGCCCCTGACTGGTAGAAAACTGCCCGCCATCGTAATTGAGGTAATTGAAGCTTTTTATGTAATCCACCAGCTTCCAGTCTTCGCCCGATCCCATGATGGTTGCGGGGAAAGAAAGGGTGTGAAACGGCACGTTGTCCTTACCCATGAATTGCACATATCGAACATTTTCGGCACCTTTTTCGGTTCTCCACCAACGTTCCCAGTCATTTTCCGACTTTCCGTGCGCATCGGCCCATTCAGCGGTGGCAGCGATATATTCGATAGGCGCGTCGAACCAAACGTAGAATACTTTGCCTTCAAAACCCGGCCATTCGTTTTCGCCGCGTCGTACCGGCACGCCCCAGTCAAGGTCGCGAGTAATGCCGCGGTCCTGCAAGCCGTCGCCGTCATGCAGCCACTTTTTAGCAATCGAAGTCGTCAGTACCGGCCAGTCGGTTTTGGTTTCAATCCATGCGGCCAGTTTGTCGCGCAGCGCGGATTGGCGCAGGTAAAGGTGGCGGGTTTCACGCACTTCAAGGTCGGTCGAGCCGGACACGGCAGAACGCGGGTTGATCAGGTCGGTCGGATCAAGCTGCTTGGTGCATTCCTCGCACTGATCTCCGCGTGCGTTTTCATATCCGCAATTGGGGCAGGTGCCTTCGATGTAGCGGTCTGGCAGGAAACGCCCGTCAGCGTTGGAATATACCTGTTTTTCAACAACTTCCTCGATCAACCCATTGTCTGCCAATTGCCCGGCCAGATGCTGGGTCAGGGCATGGTTGCGCGTGGATGATGAGCGACCGAAATGATCAAAGGACAGCCGGAAACGGTCAGACAGGTCCTTTTGCACCTGCCACATATCGGCGCAATAGCTGGCCACATCCTTACCGGCCTTGGCCGCGGCCAGTTCTGCGGGAGTTCCATGTTCATCTGTGGCGCAGATAAACATAACCTCAGCGCCGCGCGCACGTTTGTAACGGGCGTAAAGATCGGCGGGCAATTGCGACCCGACAAGGTTGCCAAGATGTTTGATCCCGTTGATATAGGGAATGGCGGAGGTAATAAGGACGCGGTCCATGTGGCTCTTTCTTAAGATATTTCGCGCTGCTTTTAGAGGATGATATCAGCTTTAGCCAGAAGCCTGTGGCCTGTCACGCAGATTTCTGAGGCGCGGCGGCACGGATGGCGTCGGCCACAAGGCGCAGGCCCGCATCAATCTTTTCAGGTTTGATCGAGCTATAGGCCAGACGGTAGTAATTGCTTGGTGCATCGGCGGCGGAGAAAAACGGCGTTCCGGGCTCGATTAACACTCCCTGACCCTTCAGGCTTTCCACGACGGCACCCATATCGGTGCCCTCGGGCGCACGCATCCAGAAAGATGAGCCGCCAAACACACCTTTCCCGGCAATTTCCAGCCCATGTTCAACAATTGCCCGGTCCATCACCTCGCGCCTTACTTGAAAGGCTGCCCCCATGCGCCGTACCATGGCGTCGTAATGGCCCAATGACAGGAAATAGCCGGTGGCACGCTGGATCAGGCCGGGGGGATGGCGCAATGTGGTTGAGCGCAAGGCGCGGGCCTCACGAATAAAGCTGCGTGCGCCAACCAGATAGCCAAGTCGCAGCCCCGGAAAAAGCGACTTGGAAAAGCTGCCGACGTAAACCACCCGCCCCTCGCGGTCGAGGCTTTTCAAAGCTGGGCTGGGGGGCTTGAGGAAGGACATTTCAAATTCGTAATCGTCCTCGACAATAAGGGCGTCAAGTTCCTGCGCCCTTTGCAGGAGGGCCTTGCGCCGGGCTAATGGCATGGTCGAGGTGGTCGGACATTGGTGGCTGGGCGTTGTGAAAATGACATCTGTATTAGGTGGCAGGTTTTCCGGCGGCAGACCGTCGTTGTCAACCAAGACCGGGGCAAGGTGACACCGGCTTTGGGTCAGGATGTCACGCAGGGCGAAATAGCAGGGATTTTCAAAAGCTGCAGTACGCCGCTGGGTTAACAGGATTTGGGCGGCCAGCCACAAGGCATTTTGCGCCCCCATCGTGACCAGAATTTCGTCCTGCGAGGCGCGGATGCCCCGGCGCGGCAGGATATGGCGGGCGATGAAACCGGTAAGTTCCGGGTCATCGCGGTCATACCAGTCGCGGATAACCAGGGCCATGTCCTTTTGCCCCAAGGCTTTGAGGGCGCATAAACGCCAGGAATTATGGTCAAACAGGCTTTCATCCGGCTGTCCATAAGTGAAAGGATAGGGGTAATTTTTCCAGTCCTGGGGTTTTTCCGGCGTGACCCCGCCGCTGAACGAATGGCCAATGGCACGGCTCCAGTCGATACGCTCTTCGCTAGGTAAGGGCGTGCGGCCGGGTGGCGGAAAGGCAGGTGGTTCTGGCGCATTTTGCGAAACAAAGAACCCCGATCGCCCCTTTGCCTCAAGGTAGTCGTTGGCCTGCAGTTCAGTATAGGCGAGCGTGACGGTGATGCGGCTGATGCCAAGATGGGCCGCCAGTTTGCGGGTCGAGGGCAGCTTGTCGCCGCGCCGGACACGCCCGGACAGGATCGCTTCTGCCATCAATTGCTGAACCTGCGCCTGCAGGGTGCCCTGGGCGTCCGGATCCAGAAAGAAGGTCTCAACGGGAATGGCCATGGAGGCAGGGTATACTGGACTTATTGGCGTTGCAATCTGGATATAGAATTGCGCTGTGGTGCGGAGGGGGGTGATTACTGGAACGGGCGCATGCAAATAAATTGCATTCGCTCAGCGATTCGCAGATATCCAGCGCGACATCAGCCCAGCGTCGCGGAAACATTCGTCAGGCACCGCACGCCTTTTGGCGCGGGCAATACGTTCGGCAAAGGCTACCTGTTTTGAGGTTGCCCCGGTGCCGGTGCTGCGCTGGGCCGAGGCGCGCGCTTTGTGCCTGTCGATCCATTCGGAAAGCGCGCGCCGGTCGCAAGCTGCTTCGGCCGGAATGCGGGCGTTCAGACGTGTCGCGATCTGGCGGGCATAATCCACCTGTTTTGGGGTCGGGGGTAACGTATATTGGGCAGCAAGCGGCATATTTGTTCTCCTTCCTAATGAGAACAAATATAGAACATTTTTTAAAAATGTCCAGACGCAGCGGAAATTTTCCACTCAGTCGGTCGGGATGGCGTCAGGGTCGGGATGCCTCCGGCGGAGGTATTTTTGCCAAGATGAAGGGGCGGTGGGTGTTAACCGCGCGGTTTTTCCAGCATCCAGGTCAGGTTAGCTTTGACCATGGGCCATTCCGCTGCAGTAATGGAGTAGACGGCGGTGTCGCGCAGTGTGCCGTTATCCATAATCATATGACTGCGCAGGATGCCGTCCAGCTTTGCCCCCAGCCGCTCTATGGCGCGTCTGGATTGGTGGTTGATGAAATGGGTGCGAAATTCAACAGCGACACAATCCAGCGTTTCAAACGCATGTGCCAGCATCAGACGTTTTGCCTCGGTGTTGACGGGGCTGCGCTGAGCCTCGCGCGCTAACCAGGTGGAGCCTATTTCAAGGCGGCGATTAGCGGCGTCGATATTCATGTAGGTGGTCATGCCGATGGCACGCCCGTCGGGCATCAAGGTTGCAAAGGGCAGCATTGCGCCAGTATCTTGCAGGCCAAGGCGGCGGTCTATTTCGGCCTCCATTCCTGCGGTGTCCGGGATCATCGTGTACCATAAAAGGTGCATGTCCCCCACCGCACTGGCTTTTTTCAGGTCGCTCAGATGGTCATGGGAAAGCGGGGCCAGCGTGACGTGCTGGCCCGTAAGCGTTACCGGCGTGGGCCATGTCACGATGCAAAGACTTTAGTCAGCGCCTTGCCGACAACCTCGGTAATCTCGTCGATATCATCCGGGGTTGAGATCAGGGCGGGCGAGAAACACAGCACATTATTCAGCCCCGGAACCGAGCGGTTGGTGGCGCCGATAATGACACCTTGTGCGCCGCATTCACCTACCACGGCGGCAATCTCTTTTTCGCTGACCGGTTCTTTGGTGGCGCGGTCATGTACCAGTTCGCAGCCCAAAAACAGCCCCTTGCCACGCACATCACCGATGATGCGATGCTGGTCCATCAGGGCGTTGAGGTTGTCCATCATCCGCGCGCCCATGGCCGTGGTGTTGTCCAGCAGGCCTTCGTCTTCAATGATGCGCATGTTTTCGAGCGCCGCGGCCGGGCCAGCTGTGCAGCCGCCAAAGGTTGAAATATCACGGAAGTAATTCAGCGGATCCTCGGCATTGTCTTTGAACATGTCAAAGACTTCCTCGGTCGTGACACAGACGGCGATGGCGGCATAGCCCGAGGCAACGCCTTTGGCCATGGTCACGAAATCGGGCTTGATGCCGTATTGCTGATAACCAAACCATGTGCCGGTGCGGCCGACGCCGCAGACAACTTCGTCAATATGCAAAAGCACATCATATTTGCGGCAAATCTCCTGCACGCGTGGCCAATAGCCTTCGGGGGGCGGAATGACACCGCCACCGGCTGTAACCGGCTCAAGGCAGAGCGAACCTACTGTGTCGGGACCCTCGCGCAGGATCACCTCTTCGATCGCGTTGGCCGCGGCAATGCCGTATTCTTCGCCTGACAGGTCCCACTGGGCGCGGTATTCCATGCAATGGGGCACACGAACGAAATGGGGGGCAAGGGGGCCGTATTGCATGACGCGTTCGTCCTGTCCGCCCGCCGACATGGTGGCAAGGGTGCCGCCGTGATAGTCGCGGTCACGGTAGAGGATTTTAGTCTTCTTGCCACCGTACCGTTTATGGGCGATCTGGCGCACCATTTTAAAGGCTTTCTCGTTCGCCTCAGAGCCGGAGTTTGTATAGTAAGCCCTTGTCATGCCCGGCATTTTTTCGATCAGACGCTCAGAGAATTGTGCCCCCGGAATTGACCCGGCTGCACCGGAAAAGTAGTTCAGTTTTATCAGCTGGTCCCGTACCGCATTGGCGATGCTTTCGCGGCCATAGCCGACATTGACGGTCCAGACGCCGCCGGAGACTGCATCCAGATATTCTTTGCCGTTCTGGTCCCAGACGCGCATGCCCTTGCCTTCGACAATGATGCGCGGATCGGTGGTCTCAAAGGCTTTGTGCTGTGTCAGGTGATGCCAAACATGGGCTTTGTCGGCCTCGACAATGTCCGAGATGTCATTTGCGGTATATTTGCCGTCCATACTGGCCTCCTGCAATTTGGGTTATGCCCACATATTAGCATGCTTTTTGTGGGTATTAGAAATACAGCCTGAAAAGGGTTGCGAATGTAGGTCCAGAAACATGCGGAGTTTAAGACCAGTTTGCGAGAAAACGGCTTGCCGGGCAAATCGGCAGGTGTTGCGGGCGCAGCGCGTGTCGGTTGATCCGTATGAAAGCGGCGTAACCACCTGATGGCGGGGTGAAAGGGGGGTCATTTTTGTTTTAAAAACTGCAGGATGGCTTGTGCCATCGGCGCATTCTCCGCTTCCTGGCTCAACGAGGCGCGTGCCTGATCAATGACTGCAACAGGTTTTTCCGAAGCTAGCTCCTCAATCAGGGCAGCAATGAAATCCCCGGTCATTTCCGGATGGTACTGGCTGGTCAACACGTGGTCGCCGATGGTGAAGCCACCGATTTCACACGCCTCATTGCTCATGCAGATCTCAGCGCCCTCGGGTAATTCGCTGACCTGCTCGATATGGGCGGCATATTGGCGGATTGGACCCGGCCTAAGACCGCGCACGCCTTCTTTTACACGCGTTTCGGTGGTGCCAAAGACCCAGCCGCCTGGGTTGTTGGCCACTTTTCCGCCCATAGCCAGCGCAATAGCCTGATGGCCAAAACAGGCGCCGAACAAGGGGATTTGCCGGGCCACCGCATCTCGTATCAGGGCAAACAGCCGCTCCAGCCACGGGTCAAGGTCATGCACCGAGGCGGGGCTGCCAGTGATGATCAGCCCGTCATAGGTGGAAATATCGTCGGGAAATTTCCCGTCTTTCACTGAATAAACAGTAAAGTGGCATTCCGGGCAAAAGGGCGCCAAAAGGTTTTGCCATTTCTCCCCATCCTTCGGGTGGCGTTGCGAAAACGCGCTTTCGTCCGTGTTCGACATGAGAATCGCTATGCGCATATTTTCCCCGCTTTACTTATTTCATTTTGCCTATAAGGTTTTCGTTGCAACAACAACAATCATATGCGCGCGGGGGAAATCAATGACTGTTTGGCAACCGAATGACGACGGGTTCGCGGACCTTTCCAGCCATGATACCTTTGTCAATGGCGCGCCGCTTAACACTTTCGCGCGGCTCAGGCGTGAAGACCCGGTGTCGTGGCAGGATTGGGATGGGGGCAAGGGTTTCTGGAACGTCACCCGGCAGGCTGATATCCTTAAGCTTAACCGCGACGCCGGGTTGATGTCATCGGCGCAGGGTATCCGAATGGAGGACCAAAGCCATGAGGAATACATGGCGCGGCGCACCTTTCAGGAGACCGACCCGCCCGAACATATGAAAACCCGGATCAAGGTGGCACGTGCCTTTTCGCCCAATGTTGTCGCCGGGTTTGAGCCTCAAATTCGCGAACTTTGCGCCGAAATCCTTGATGCGGCTATAGAAAAGGGCAGCTTTGACGCCACCAAGGAGATCGCCCGTCAACTACCCATGCGCATGCTGGGGCGCATCATCGGCACACCGGACGAAGACCTGCCGTGGCTGGTGGAAAAGGGCGATGCGCTGATCGCCAATACGGACCCGGATTTTACCGATCATGTTCTGGACAAGATGCAAACTGATGAGTATCGCATGATGCCGTTTAACTCCCCAGCAGGCGCTGAATTGTTCGACTATGCCGAAAAACTGATGGCTAAAAAGAACCGCGAAGGCGACACGGATGGCGTGCTGCATATGATCCTGCAGCCCGATGAAAACGGCGATGTCATGCCCGACCTCGAATTTCGCAACTTCTTTTGTCTGCTGGTGGCGGCGGGCAATGACACGACGCGCTATTCCATCGCTGCCGGCATTCAGGCCATGGCCCATCAGCCCGAGCTTTTGGCGCAGATGCAGAAAGGTGGCGATATCTGGGATACCGCGGCGGACGAGATCGTGCGCTGGGCGACCCCGGCGCTTTATTTCCGGCGCACGGCAACGCGTGACTTCGAAATGCACGGCAAAAATATAAGCGCTGGCGACAAGGTGCTTTATTGGTGGATATCCGGCAGCCGGGATGAAGAAATCTTCGACGACTCCCTGCGCGTTGACCTGGCCCGTAAACCCAACCGCCATGTCAGCTTTGGCCAGGGTGGTCCGCATATCTGTCTGGGCATGCACTTGGCGCGCCTTGAAGTGCGGGTGCTGTTCGAAGAACTGGCCAAGCGGATCAGCAAGGTCGAACCGGACGGCGACCACAAGTTTTTGCGCTCAAACTTCGTCGGCGGGATCAAGCACCTGCCGGTGCGGATGACCGCCAAGTGAAACCATAATCAATAAGTGAGGGATTGATGATGAAAGATAGGCTACGCGCAGTTTTCTGCGATCACCTGAGTATTATGCGCGGCAAATACCTGCCCGGCTCAAAGATTGGCGATGATGAAACGCGGTTCTGCCGCTCGGTTTTTGGGGTGCATTACGATAAGGACCTGCTGCCTGCACCCGGCGCGATGATGATGGAGGGTCTGCCGGATATGGAACTGCGCTGGTCGCAGTCCGACATACGTTCCTCATGGCATGAAGGCACCAAAATTGTGTTGGGGGATCTTTATGGTCAGGACGGTGAACCTCTGCCCATGGACCCACGCGGAGCCTTGAAACGGGCGATCGCCGCCTGGGGCGAACGTGGTCTGACGCCGATGGTGGGGATCGAGCTTGAAGCCTTCGCTTTCGTCAAGGATGCGGACGGTAAGATCGTGCCCTATGACACGCCCGGCGCGGTTGTCTATGGCACCGGCCCCTTTACCGATCCCTTGTGTTTTACCGATGCGATCTGGCAACGCGCGGATGATCTGGGCTTTCGCCTAGACATGATTACGGCGGAATATGACAGCCCGCAATTTGAGTTTACGCTGACATTCGACGAAGCCCTGAAGGCGATGGATGATATCGTGTTATTCCGCCAGTTGGCACGGGAAGTGGCGTTGGAAAACGGCGTATTGCTCTCTTTCCTGCCGCGCCCCCACAGTGAGGCTGGCGGCTCGGGCATGCATATCAACTTCTCGTTCCGGGATGAAAACGGCGCCAACGCGCTGGATAATGGCCCGGTTGGTGGACCTGAGAACATGAACGATCTGGCGCGCGGCTGTATTGCCGGGCTGATGCAGCACCACAAGGGGCTGGCGGGTCTGATCGCGCCGACCGCAAACTCTTATCAGCGTCTGCAACCGGGCAGCCTGTCTGGATACTGGCGCAACTGGGGTGGGGATCACCGCAACGTCACCACCCGGATTTCGGGGGAAGGTGGGGCAAAGTCCCGACTGGAACACCGGATGGCAGACGCCTCGGCCAACCCTTACACAGCCGTAGCGGCGGTGCTGCAGGCAGCATTGCTGGGGGTCACGCATGGTTATGAACTGGCGGCCATGGAAACCGGAGACGGTTTTGTCGACACAGATGCGACCGAAGGCACAGCGGATAACCTTGCAAGCGCCATTGATGATCTGGAAGCTGACAAAGAACTGAGCGCGGCAATCGGCCAAGTGCTGGTCGACAACCATGTTTTCATGAAACGTGAAGAGGTCGGCAAGACCGAAGCACTGGAAGGTGACGCGCAGCGCGATTTCTATATCCATTATATTTGAGGAGACGACGTGAAAGTTACATGGATTCTACCCGATGGCAGTAAAATAGACGCCGAGGTTGCCGATGGCACAACGCTGATGCAGGCGGCTGTGGACAATGGTGTGCAGGGCATTCCCGGCGATTGCGGTGGCAACATGGCCTGCGCCACCTGCCATGTCGTGGTTGATATGGGCTGGTATGACAAAACCGGCGCGCCCGGGGACCACGAAGATATCATGCTGGATACAACGTTGGCCCCGCGCGAAGCAACGTCGCGCCTTTCGTGTCAGATTGAGGCAAGTGCGGCGCTGGAAGGATTGATCTTGCGGGTGCCCGAGGGGTGACATCTGGTGGCCACCGTGGGTGGCAACAGATTTGAGGCCTCCGGCGGAGGTATTTATGCCAAGATGAAGGTGCTCGAAATCAGAGGGCCGCGAAACCTTCGCCCAGAGCGCTGAGAATGGTCTCAACATCCCCTGCCTCCAACACCAGAGGGGGGGACAGAATGACATTTGGCCCCGAAATGCGCACCATTGCGCCGGCGCGGTAGGTGACTTCCTGCAATTTCATCGGCGTGGCCTTGTCGATCGGGGCTTTTGTCCCGCGGTCCGACACAAGTTCCAGCGCACACATCAGGCCGTGGCCACCGCGCACATCGCCGATCACGTCATGTTTTTGTGCCAACGCCTGCAAGCCTGCGTGTAATTCGGCACCACGTGTAGCGGCATTATCGTTTACTTTCAATCGCTTGGTTTCTTCAAGGCAGGCCAAAGCTGCAGCGGCGCCAACCGGGTGACCGCTGTAGGTATAACCGTGGCCGATGGCCGCTTTGCCCGACGTGTCGCTTTCAAACACCTGCGCCACCGCATCCGAAATCATCACCGCGCCAAAGGGGAAATAGCCGTTGGTGATGGCTTTGGCCGTGCACATCATATCGGGCTGAACACCCCAGTGGCGGCTGCCGGACCACGACCCTGTGCGGCCAAAGGCGGTTATGACCTCATCCGCGATCAGCAGAATGCCGTGACGGTCACAAATCTCTCGCACGCCCGGCATGAAGCTTTCATGGGGAACGATCACGCCACCAGCCCCCAAAATCGGTTCCATGATGAAGGCGGCAATGGTGCCCGCACCCTGAAAAGCAATCTCATCCTCAAGGGCGGCCAGACAAAGACCGGCCAGGCGTTGCGGGTCGGTCTCATTAAACGGGTTGCGGTAAGGGTAGGGGGCAGGGATATGGCTGCAGCCGGGCAGGAGGGGCTCATACTGAGTGCGGAAGTTGGCGTTACCATTTACCGACGCCCCGCCCATATGCGTGCCGTGATAGCCTTTCTTGAGCGACAGGAACTTCACGCGGCCTTCTTCGCCGCGGATCTTGTGGTACTGGCGTGATAGCCTGAGGGAGGTTTCAACTGAATCCGATCCGCCTGACGTGTAGAATGCGCGGCTTAGCCCGTCGGGCTCGAAAAAATCCCGCAGCTCTTCCGAAAGCTCAATCACCGCATCGTTGGTCGTGCCGCGAAAAGTGGAATAATAGGGCAGGCGGTCAAGCTGGGCGGCGATGGCGTCTTTGACCGGCTGACAGGAAAAACCCAGATTGACATTCCACAGCCCACCGACCGCATCCACAACCTCGTGCCCGTCAACATCGCTGATGCGCACCCCGTTTGCGCCGGTGACGATGGTTGGCGGGTTGGCCTGACTGTCTGCCGGATGCGCCATCGGGTGCCAAAGTGAACGTGCGTTCATTTCCTTCAGGAAGTTGACTTCTTTCATATCTGACCCTCCAGGGCTTCAGTGGGTTGTGGGAATGTATCAGGTGGAAAGCCGCCCCATTGCCGGGTTAGGTGCCGGGATGCGTTCAGAACCAGCGCCCGGATTTTTTTGGCAAGCTCGTCTGTCATGCGTGAGACCGGGGCGGCAACTGCAACAGCGCCGATGCAGACGGAACTGGCGTCAAAAACCGGGGCTGCGTGCGAAAAAACATCTTCTTCAAAGCCCCCGACCGAAACCGCTAAGCCGGTTTCGCGAATTTGCGGCAATAATGCCATGACCTTCTGCGGGTCGGTTTCGGTCTGGCTTGTGAAAGTGTGCAGGTCACCAGACAAAGCGCTATCAACGAATTTGGACGAGCTGAAAGCTAACACGGCCAGGCCCGAAGAGGTTGCGTGCAGCGCCAGATTTTCGGCGTCTTCCATGCGCACAAGCGTTCCGTGGTCCTGCGCGTAAGCGTAGGTCAGGGTCGATAACACGTCGCCCTGCAAAAGCGACATATGCGAGGTTTCACCAGTTTCGCGGGCAAGCTCCTCCAGCAGCGCATAGGCGCTTTCACGCATCGGCACATGGTGTTCACGCAAGGCAGCAAGGCGTAAAAATGCCGGGCCAAGGCGGTACTCTCTGCCGGGTTTCGTTTGCTCGACCATCCCAAAATCCGCAAGCTCGCCCAGTAAGCGGTGCGTTGTCGCCTTGTTTTGACCGGCCAGCCGCGCCATTTGGCTAAGCCCGATCAATGGTCGGGAACGCGAGAAATGGTCAAGCAATGTCAAGGCTTTAGACGTTGTTCCCATGGGGGTCCTATGGTTATTCAAGGGGCGCGTATGGCAGGGAATCCCGCGATGATCTGCGCCGTGTTTCATTTTTCTTGACCGCACGGGCGGCCTCTGTCAATCTAAATCAGAACCAATGGTTCAAATAATGAACCCAAGAAGACGCGTTCAAACAGGGAGAGAGAAATGACCAAGACCAGCCTTTGGGGGAGCGCGCTGGCGCTTACCCTTGCCGCTTTTGCCGGACCTGCATTGGCGGAATACCCGGAAAAACCCGTAAACTTCATCGTGCCGTGGCCTCCGGGAGACCTTGAAGATGTGCTGACACGGATGATTGCCGAAGATTTTGCTGCAGAATACGGCGTGCCAGCGGCAGTGGTGAACAAGCCCGGCGGCGGTGGTGGACCGTTCCCCGGTGCGATCGAAGTTGCGATGGCGCCTTCTGACGGCTACACAATCGGTTCCTTCGTGCCTGCCGTATCGGTGATCGGCCACGAGATCGGCATCGATGAACTGAGCCCGGAGAAGTTCGACCCGGTCGGCATTTTCCTGACCTATCCGTTCGTAATCGCTGCGGCTGGCGATGCGCCTTATTCGTCGATGGCCGAACTTGCCGCCCATGCGCAGGATAACGACGTGGCTTTGGGCCATTTTGGCGACGTTCTGACGCCGACAGCGGTGACCAAAGCTTTCGCGGTAAATGCGGGCTTTGAGTGGGGTTCGGACGCAGCATTTGACGCGTTGGACTGTAACACGCTGGCCTCGGGCGATGCGGATGTGATCAACACCACGTTGCAACTTATCCTGCCCTGCCTGGATGACGTCAAAGTGCTGGTTTCCATCACTGGCGAGCGTATCTCATTGGTGCCTGACACGCCTGCCATTGGCGAGTTGGACGAGAGCCTGAATATTTCCCTGTGGAACGGGTTGTTCGTCACCAAAGACACACCTCAGGACGTACGCGACAAGATCGCAGCCGTGGCGGAAAAAACCATGGCAAGTGACCGCGCACAGGCTCTGGCTGCAGAAACCGGTGCGCTGGTTTACTGGCAGAATGCAGCGGATTCGGCCGCAACGATTGAGGGTGACAAGGCCACCGTGGCCCATATCGAAGGTATCCTCGAGTAACCGACCTTTGAGAATTGGGGCAGGCTTCGCGGCCTGCCCCATTTTACTTGCCTGCATGGGGGATGATGGACCGTTTCAAGACATACCAGGACATGTTCAAACGATATCGCCGCCCCGGTG
>CAZJYZ010000023.1:0-45602 GCA_964550345.1 uncultured Aliiroseovarius sp.
AAACCTTATTAGAGAAACCGAAAATCAGTGGTACTGAAACAAGGGGCTAGACACCTTGATGCAGACACTTTAATCGACCCTATGGCGATCCGACACCTCGTAAAACCGTTTAAAGACCCAGAAGTTGGCGCCGTTTCCGGAACGGTAGAAATAGGAAACAGAGTGAACTTTCTGACATCCTGCCAAGCAGTCGAATACTTGTACACACAACATATTTTAAGACGGGCATACGAAACAATCGATGGTATTATTGTCGTTCCCGGAGCTATAGGAGCGTGGAGGACGGACGCTGTACGAAAAGCTGGTGGTGTGTCGGGCCAAACTGTCACCGAAGATGCCGACCTGACCGTAGCCGTCCATCGCGCGGGTTACAAAGTAGCCTACCGCCCTCGTGCCAAATCATACACCGAAGCGCCCAGTACCATTCGGGCTTTCCTCAGGCAAAGACTTCGCTGGTCGCTTGGAATGTTCCAAGTATATTGGAAACACAAAAAAGCTGTTATTGATGGGTTGCCCGTCGGCTTTTTTTCCATAGTGGATGCCGCCTGGTATGGGCTCGTAACCAGCATAATCTATCCAATTGTAGACATGATCTTCCTTTTCGGAGCGGTATATTGGACATTCACTTTCGTCACCCAGGGAACCGTTGATTTAGAAACTTTCCCAGTGAAAATCACTTTAGCGGTGTTACTTCTGGCACTTGCAGACTTTATCAATATCCTCGCAGCTTTCATTTTCGCCAGGCGATTTGAAATTAAATTATTCTTGTTGGTCCCGTTACTACGACTAGGGTACAGACAGCTTCTTTACATTTCTTCGCTGCGCGCTCTCTGGCGCGCGTTGGTCGGCAAATTAGTTGATTGGGGCAAGGCTAAGAGGAAGGGCACAGCGACCATTCAGGACTGACACGAAATCGATCGCTGAAGGACGGAATACGACTATTTAGGCACCCGAGCCAATATTCGCCGGTGCTTTAGGCCCGAAGGGTACCGCAAAGCCACCATGTCGCCGGATATAGGTTGAAAGCTTCATGCCATAGGGGTCTCTTGGGTCAACTTGCCCTTCGCTTTCGACAAACTCTTTGAGACCGCCCCAACCCAAAAGATGCGTTGCGGCCAACATTCCGCTGGGGGACATGACAACACCTCCGATTTCCTTCCAGGCATGACGGTCCAGTTTCTTTGCGCGGATATAGCGCCACATGATTTTCATCCATGCGTGAGCCGCTTTATCCTGAATTTCTGGATTGTTCAGAAAGTCCTGGATATTTCTCACACCATTCTTACCGGTGAAGCCACCGCTGAAATCGTTGTCGTAAATATCCCTATCGCGACGGACATAGCCCAAATCTATCAATGCCGCTTCACCAAACTGGTATGCGCCTAAAAAGTTCAAAGTATTGACAGCCTGATAGTTCCCACGAGATTCAGAATGCCGTAATTCCGCGAGGAAGGCATCATAAGTCCCGCTCCTGTTGTCGGCGGCTTCCCGAAGATGGGCGGGCTGGGACAGCATGACGGACAAGTCTACCGGCGCATTCTGGCCGGGTGCACTTGTTCCCAACCACACAAAAAACAACGAATAGGTAGCCCTTCTCGCGGAATTTCTTACCATTACAGCCTCGCATTTTTCTACTGCTGCGCATAGCAACAGATATTTTGCGCGTAGATTAGTCGTACTCTCAAAAATTGGCAAATTTATGATCTTCTTGTGGAGTAAATCCGCTGAAAGAAGATAAAAACACCCGTGTACGTGCCCGAAACCGGCACCGAAACGCGCTATCCTAGGCGTGTCGCGCTTTCGTACCGCGCCAAATGCTCGTTTATGCCGCCAATTTTTCGAAGGCGACCGGAATTTTCCAGCCAAGTGCTGAGTTGCGTCGGCGCAGACAGGCCCTCCGGGCTGCGGTGGCTGTGAGCAGAGGGGAGTTATTCATCGCGGAAGCTGCGGGCGAGTTCCGGTGTCACGTCCTCCATGCAGGCGGTCTTCGCATCGTCAGGCAGAAAGGCGCGTCGGTGCTTCATAGCCGTGTTGAGGTCCTTGACCGTCGTCACTGCCAGCGGAAAAAAGTCGAACGGGTTGTCGGGGCGTCGGGCTTCGACGTACTGGGCATGGGCGAGGTCGAGAGGGAAGCTTTTCCCTGTAGCCACACGAGCGAACCGCTTGCGCTGGTCGCGCGAGATGACACGAGCTTCCGCGTCTTCCAGCTTGTCGGTGAAGAGCAGCTCAATACCGACGTTGTACGGAACTTCGGCGCTTTCGCGGGCAGCGGCAATGGCCTCCCGCCACTCAACGGCTGACGCAAGGGAGATGCCGGGTTCTCAGCCCCTTCTTGATTTCTTTCGGTAGTGTTTCCCGTCCCAAGGGGTCGGAACGCCTACTAGATCGGATGGGATAATTATCCTGAATACCCAGCCCGTGCCTAGGCCGCGTGGCTGCTTGAGGTAGCGCATGTCGTCTCTAGCGTCCTTCTTGTGGTATATTCTGGACAACACGCTCTTGGAATTCGTTCTAAAAATTCCACAATATCAGTAGCTTAAATGTGGTGGCGGAGACGAAGGGATTCGAACCCTCGAGACCCTTCCGGGCCTACTCCCTTAGCAGGGGAGCGCCTTCGACCACTCGGCCACGTCTCCGCTGACCCGTTTAGCGCCAGCACCTGCTCGCTGCAAGCCATGAACTGCACGAAGAGCACAATTTATCTGTTGGAGTTTACTTGAAACGAATTGCCCGCCACTCAACCAAAATCGTATCAGCATTAACACTTGCTGCGATTGGAGAAAATTCATGCCGCGCCTGCCTAAACTGGCGCTAAATTCCACTCGTGAATCCGATACATTAGGCGGAGCAGATGCTTCGCGAATTGACCACGTTGATTAGGAGCTTCGAAGCTCTCAACAGGCGCCTTGCCAATACTCGATGCTTCCTCAGGCGCGCTCGCTGTATTCCATGGTTTCTGTATTCACAACGATCGCTTCATCCTGGCCGACGAAAGGCGGCACCATGACTTTGACACCGTTATCCAGCACCGCTGGCTTGAACGAATTGGCTGCCGTTTGACCTTTTACCACCGGTTCAGTCTCGACCACCGTGCAGGTGACCTTTTGCGGCAGGGTCGCGTTCAACGCTTCTTCTTCATAGAACTCTACAACGATGGTCATGCCATCTTGCAGGAATGGGCGGCGGTCCCCAAGAATTTCAGCGGGCAGTTCGATCTGGTCATAAGTATCGACATCCATGAACACCAGCATACCGGCATTTTCATACAGAAACTGCTGGTCTTTTTGCTCCAGCCTAACCCGTTCAACCTTGTCCGCAGAGCGAAACCGCTCATTGAGCTTTGAACCGTTGCGCAGGTTGCGCAGCTCAACCTGTGCAAAGGCGCCACCCTTGCCGGGCTTTACGTGATCAACCTTAACCGCTGCCCAAAGGCCACCCTCATGTTCAAGCACGTTTCCGGGGCGAATTTCGTTTCCGTTAATTTTTGGCATGAGGCAAGACCGTAGCTTAGGGTTGAAGTTAATCTGGCGGCACCTATATCTGGCCCGACGTCCGGGGGCAAGATCACAAGATTTAGTTGAAAAACCGGAGAGGTATGCGTAGAATGCATGGCAGATATGCGTTTAGGGGGATACCGAATCACTCAGGATTGGTCATATTGGCCATCACGCCTGAAAAGACAAGAGCAAGAATAATAAAGGACCGATATGTTAGACTTTGTAGACGGAACTGCGTTCAATCATGAACAGGGCAACCGCGCGCGGAAACTTTTCGCCGCCGTTGTACTGGCCGCGTTGGATGACGCAATTGCGGACGACAAAAAATACGGCAACGGACCTGATCAGATTGCCCGCTGGGCGCGCTCACGCGATGGCCGCGAAGTGCTTAGCTGTGCGGGGATCGACCCGAACGAACGCGTCGTTAGCGGGCTGATGGATTTTGTCGGCAAGGGTGTCCGCACCTCGGTGGCACTGTCGCGCGAAGAAAGCGAACGGCGCAACGCTGCGGCCCAGGCAGAGGCTGCCTAAGCCACCGCGCCATACCGCTGTAATTTCAGGGCGCGCCGAAACGGCGCGCCTTTTCTTATTCGGCTTCCTAAAACCGGCGGCTCAAGCATGCCAAATGCCGCTATTGCTATCCCCCTCCCCGCCAAGTCCGGTTATAACCGGATGAATTGACGAAATGGGGTACAAATGGTCAAGGCGATCATGATACAGGGGGCGGGCTCTAACGTCGGCAAGTCACTGATTGTTGCAGGCCTTGCGCGCTATTTTGCCCGGCAGGGTATGCGTGTTGCCCCGTTCAAACCCCAAAACATGTCGAACAACGCTGCTGTTACTGCCGATGGCGGCGAGATTGGCCGGGCTCAAGCCTTACAAGCACGCGCAGCAGGACTGGCGCCGATCACAGACATGAACCCGGTGCTATTAAAGCCCGAGACAGACACTGGCGCGCAGGTCATCGTACAGGGAAAACGCTATGCCACCCTCAAAGCCCGCGACTATGGTAAGACCAAGAGCACCTTACTTCCGAAAGTCATGGAAAGCTTTGAACGTTTGGCGAAAGGGGTTGATCTGGTTATCATCGAGGGTGCTGGCAGCCCTGCCGAGGTTAACCTTCGCGCTGGCGACATTGCCAATATGGGTTTTGCCGAAGCAGCGGATGTGCCGGTTATTCTGGTGGGAGACATCGACCGTGGCGGGGTTATTGCGCAACTGGTGGGTAGCCATGCAGTTTTGCCCCCAGCCGACCGCGACAGGATCAAGGGGTTCATCGTCAACAAGTTCAGGGGGGATGTCAGCCTTTTCGAGGCCGGATCTGACGAAATCAAGCGCAGGACTGGATGGGTTAATTTGGGAACCTTGCCGTGGTTTGAGGATAGCTGGCGCTTGCCTGCCGAAGACGTTCTGGACATCGTAAGCCACCCTGCAACGTCTGAAACCGTTCTCAAGGTTGTGGTACCGCGCCTCAACCGGATCGCTAACTTCGATGACCTCGATCCTTTGGTAAATGAACCATCGGTATCAGTCCAGATCGTCAACCCCGGCAAGCCCTTGCCCGGCGACGCCGATCTGGTGCTGATCCCCGGTTCTAAATCAACAATTGCAGACCTTGCTGATTTTCGCGCTCAGGGCTGGGATATCGACCTTACCGCCCATATTCGCCGCGGCGGGCACGTTTTAGGCCTGTGCGGTGGGTATCAGATGCTGGGTCGTGAAATCATAGACGCGGACGGGGTCGAGGGCACACCCGGGCGGGTAGACGGGCTAGGACACCTCAATGTGGTCACCCATATGTCAGCAAAGAAAAACCTGGCCCTGACCAGCGCGACGTACCTGCCGAGTGGCGACCAGGTAGAGGGATATGAAATTCATCTGGGCGAAACCAGTGGCCCTGATTGTGCCAGAGGCATTTTAAAAATTGGTGCGCGTGTTGATGGCGCCACAAATACTGAAGGCACGGTTCAGGGCTGCTACCTACACGGGCTATTCGCCTCGGATTCATTCCGCGCCGCTTTTCTGGCCGGGATTGGTGGCACGGTCAGTGGTGCTGGTTTTGAGGCCGGAATTGACGCCACGCTCGAAGCGCTGGCCGACCATTTGGGTCAACATCTGGACATGGAAAACCTGCTGGCTTCGGCCGGTGACATCGCTACTTGAGAAATTGACGCCAAGCGCGAGCGAGCGCTACTCAAGCTCTTGCACGGCCATGACGCGCTTTATCTCACGGCGTACCATACGGCGTACAGACCGGGTGATGCGTTGGCCCACACGTCCCTGAAGTTCTTCGCGTACGATTTGGACCACCATTTCACGCAACGCATCTTCGTCAAGATAGCCAGCCTCTTCGTCCTGATCTTCATCATCATCCAGATCTGATGGGGCTTGCGCCTCAGCTTCTTCAACCTCTTCAGCCTCTTCGGGTTCTTCACGCAAATTGCCTTCGCCATGGGCATCTGACACATTCTCGGCGCTGCCCTCGACAACAAACTCTTCTTCCGGGGGCATTACCGTGCCGTTATGCGCCGGAGTTGCCTGCTGAATAACGAATGGTTCCGCCGAATCTGTCTCTTCTTCGCTGCCATCGGGCTCCCACTCTTCAAAAGTGCCCTCAATCGCGGCTTCCAGCTCAGCTATCTTCTGTTCAAGCCCGGCAGGGGATTCCCCCTGGGTCCCAGTGTCCTGGTCGGACACGGGCTCTAAATGCGCCACTGGTTCATCCTGAATTTGCGTGTCTTGCGGCGGAGTATCTTCCCAAACCGCCTCTTCGAGTAGAACGTCTTCTGGCTCTTCTTGTGGCGCTTCGGCAACCTCATCTTCCACCTGAGGATCCAGCCGTTTCTTGTGCGGTTCGACATCCGCACCTGTCAGCACACGGAAAGCAGGCGTCAGAACCAGCTTTTCCGCAGTGGCACCCTCAGACGCACTCGCGCGCGCATTTCCTGCATTTTCTGAAACAAGACGGCGAATAGAAGACAGGACGTCCTCAATCTCGGCGTTAGATACTGGTTCGGACATATTTCCCGAAACTCCCTAATTCGCCCCCCAAGGCACTTTAGCTCTGCAATGTCCTTCAGACAACAAAAAGCTTGAGATTTTAATCGAGCCCAAGCGCGTTAATCACAGCGTCAAGACGTTCCCCTTGCGGAGACACCTCGTAGACCGGGGCAGATTGGACCGCATTGTAGTATGCTTCAGGGTCATATGTGGTGATACCCAACCGCAGGTGTTCCGCTGTCAGTAATCCCATGGCTGACAGTAATTGATAAACCGCCAGATATTGATCCGACTGGGCCGAAATGGCGCTGGCGCGTGCATCAAGCAGCGATTGTTCGGCATTCAGCACATCCAAAGTTGTGCGTGAGCCCAGGCTTTGCTCTTCTCGTGCGCCGCGAAGGGCAACAGTTGTTGCCCGGATCTGGCGTTGAGCTGCTTCGTAAGAGGCAGCGGCGACAGCCATTTGAGCCCAAGCTATACCAACCGCCTGATCCACACCGTGTTTCGTAACATGGAGCGCGGCACGTTCGGCATCGCGAAGCGCCTGCGCCTTGCGATACAATGCAGACAATCTGCCACCCTGATAAAGAGTTCCCTGAAGACTAAGCTCAAGTTGGCTTCTGGTGGATTCGCTCTGCGTTTCCACATCCTGCATGAATGTTGTGCTTCCCGAAGCGGTCAAGCTGGGTTTCATCGCCAACAGGGCCATTTCAATGTTCATCTCGGCGATGGTCACACTTCGTTGACCAACCAACATATCCGGATGACGTCGGCGGGCGAGTGCGCGGGCCTCTTCAAGAGTTGAAACTGTTACCGGTGGGGTTGGCGGGGCGCTGAGTGTTCCCGGGAAATGGCCAGTCGCCATCTTGTAGCCTTCACGCGCGATGATCAGAGCACCGGCAGCGGCGGCCTCTGCGGCGCGGGCGGCAGCCAGACGTGCCTCGGCCAAAGAAACATCGGTCTGAGTGATCTCCCCAACTTCAAACCTGTCGCGCGCGGCCCTGAGTTCTTCGGTGATCAGTCGCACGTTGCTGGATTGCAATGCTGCGGTTTCAGCTGCGGAACGCACGTTCAGGAATGCCGTTACCGCACCCTCAAGCACCCTTTGCTCGACCCCTATCAGCATCTCCCGCGTCCGCAGTACGTTTTCTCGTGCTACCGTTATTCCAAGCTCGGAGCGTCCGAAATCAAAAATCAACAAGCTGGCAGAAAGGGTGGCCGAAAGCGAAACCGATGCACCGGGGAACGGCGTGGAATTGGTCCAGGTTTCCTTCAATGCGTAATTGATAGAGGGACGCAGGGCCGAAACCGCAACGGCTACATCCTCATCAGTTGCCCGCAACATGGCTTGATTCTGTTCCAGAAGCCCCGAATGGCGATAGGCCGAGATCAGGGCATCCGTCAGTGTTTCAGCACGTCCAGCATGGGGGGTGAGAGCGAGAAGCAACAGTGCAGAGAGCGCTGCAACCCCGCATTTAGTCCAGCTAATCATCGCTTCCCTCAAAATTTAAAATATAGCGACCTGATCAGGAAGCTTGATTCTGTCGTCAAAGCACAAATGCACTCGAAGCCGTAAAGCCCGGTAATACCGGCGCACCTGCATTAAACAGGAACCGCCAGGCGATTTTTCCGTTAATTTTGTATCCGATCCGGGCAACACCCAGCATGCCCTCGGCAAACAAACAGGCGATACGCCCGCCATCTTTTAGCTGATCCGCAATCGCACCGGGCAGGTTCTCCACCCCCCCCTCAACAAGGATAACGTCGTAAGGCCCGTGTTTCGGCGCACCTTTGGCGAGTTCGTCATTCACAACAGCAACGTTATGCGCGCCATGCTCAGACAAGGTCGATTGTGCCTCACCGGCCATCTCTTTGTTTTCTTCAAGCGCCACCACAAAATCCGCCATCCGCGCCATGATTGCAGAGGCATAGCCCAGCGAACAGCCCACGTGCAAAACCAGTTCGTCCGGCTGAATATCCAACCCGTCCAGCAACTTAGCCAGACTGCGTGGCTCCAACATGACCCGGCCCGCCCCCAAATCGATATTGTCCCCGGCATAGGCAGCGTCTCGCTTGTCATCAGGCACATATGCCTCACGCGGTACTGCCAGCATTGCTTCAATTATTGGGAATTTGGTAACATCCGAAGGCCTGATCTGCGTGTCGACCATAGTTGTTCGGTGGGAGATGAAATCGGTCATTTACGAATCCGTTCTAGCTGGGCCAGCCTGAATCTTGCCACAGGAGAACATGAGCCGCAACTCGCTAAGCGCTTACGATAGCATAACGTTCTACCATCAAATCATATCCACCGCTCTCATTTGCACTGCGATTTCAACAGAGCTGCAGTATCCAGCAGACTTGAGTTGGTTCGAACAGCGATAATACGGGATATTGCCGTGGACGTGAACGTGCCTGAAACCCCCGTCTAAATCCTTATTTATTTGCATCGGCTCCATCCGCTGAGCAAAACCGTAAATCTATCACTTTATAAGGGCGCTACTGCATGATTTTAGCCCTGTTTCAGGCCAATCCAACCAACCCAATCTTCTTGCGAGCATTACAGGCTTCGGATGCGACCATTTGGCCGGAATAGCTGGAAAACTGTGCCTTTCCTGAGCTTTAAGGCAACCGGATCATCCCAGCCAAGTAGATTTCCCTCATACGATCACGTTTTCTTGATGCCTCTTGATTTTTGTTAAGAAGTCCATCCGCGAATTCCGGCATGGTCCGGCCACTCCATGATCAAAATGAAGATGGAATCATCTTAGCTAAACTGAGAGGAAATTATGTTACAAAAAATCTCCCATAGTACAGTCCGCACCGTGATGGCGGCCGGTCTTACCATGGTATTCGGCAGTATTGCTCTGCCTGCGCTTGCCGAGGAGCCAACCTTGAGCGACGAGGCATTTGACGCCTCCAAGCAAGTCTATTTTGAGCAATGTGCTGGCTGCCACGGCGTTCTTCGTGCGGGTGCTACCGGTAAGAACCTACAACCTCACTGGAAAAAAACCGCAGCAGATGGAACCGTGACCGAAGGCGGAACGCTGGCCTTAGGTCAGGAACGTCTGGAACGGATCATCACCTGGGGTACCGAAGGTGGCATGAACAACTTCGATCAGATCCTGAGCGAAGAACAGATCAGCGATTTGGCGACCTATATTATGATGGAACCGCCCAAGCCGCCGGAAATGTCTCTTGAACAGATGGCAGCAACCCGCAAGGTTTATGTAGATCCCGCAGATTACCCGGATGCACCTTTGCATGACCGTAACTGGGAAAACTTCTTTGTCGTGATCGAACGTGACGTGGGTAAAGTGGCCGTTATTGACGGCGACACACACGAAGTTCTGGCCCATATCCCGACCGGCTATGCCGTGCACGTGATGAAAGCCTCGGAACATCATAACCTGACCGAGCCGGAAAACCCCGGTCGTTTCTGGTACACGATGGGCCGTGACGGCAAGATGACCAAGATCGACCTTTGGCAAAAACCAGAGAACATGTTGGTTGCAGAGGTTAAAATCGCATACGACGCACGCGACGTGGCCGTATCCGGTGATGGCCGCTATGTCATCGGTGGTGCCTATTGGCCGCCACACTTTGCCATTGTGGATGCTGAAACCATGGAACCGCTCAAGGTTGTTTCAACCCGTGGCGTAAACGTTGACGGTGAATATGTGGAAGAAGCCCGCGTGGCCGCTATCTACACAACACCGAACCAGCACACTTGGTGGGTGGCTGTGAAGGAACTGGGTCAGATGTGGCAGGTCGATTATACCGATCTGGACAATCTGCGTATCGACCATGTTGATACTGCCAAGTTCCTGCATGATGGCTTCTTTGACCCAACCGGTCGGTACTTCCAGATCGCTGCAAACGCTTCGAACAAAATGGTTATCGTCGATAGCGAAACCCGCGAGTTGGAAGCGTTGATCGATACAGACGCCAAGCCACACCCTGGCCCGGGCGCAAACTGGATTGATCCAAATTGTGGTCCGGTAGGCGGCTCGACACACCTTGGTGCGCCGACAGTGACTGTCTGGGGCAACGATCCTGCAGGTCATCCCGACAATGCTTGGGAAGTTTGCTACGAAGTTGAAACCGACGGACCCGGCCTCTTTATCCGGACACATCCGAACTCGGACTACATCTGGGCTGACCAGACACTACATCCCGAGCCGGAAATTCAGCAGTCGGTACAGGTTATATCCAAGGAAACCGGTGAAATCGTGAAAACGATCCGCATCACCGAAACTCCTGGCAACGTAGCCGTACACTTCGAGTTCAATGCAGACGGTAGCGAAGTTTGGGTATCCAACTGGAACCGGAGCGACTCGAAAGAGCCAAATGGTGAGATCGTGATCTTCGACGCCAAAACATTGGAAGAAATTGACCGGATTGAAGGCATCTATGCCCCAACTGGCAAGTTCAATGTCTACAACCGTTCGAACCACGTTACTTAAGGTGAACACACGCTAATACAGGGGGCGGGCCTGGCGCCCGCCCCTTACTTTTTCAACGTCCAAGTAAATAACTTAAACGGAGCCAGGACATGACCCGGACGAGCGGTGCGGAAGCCAAAAAACCGATTTGGCAAAGATACTTCATTTTCGGCTTGCCGATTGCCGGAGCAGCTGGCGCTTTTGCTGCCGGTATCATTTTCTGGGGTGGTTTCAACACTGCCATGGAGGCGACCAACAAACTGGAATTCTGCATTTCGTGCCATGAGATGGAGAATTTTGTCTATGAGGAATACAAAGGAACCATTCACGATGTGAACCGCTCGGGTGTTGGTGCGGTCTGTTCCGACTGCCACGTACCAAAAGACTGGACCCACAAAGTCTGGCGCAAGATTCTGGCTTCCAAAGAGATTTGGGGCAAGCTGACCGGCTCGATCTCAACGCCCGAACGCTTTGAGGCCAAACGTCTGGAACTGGCCATGAATGAATGGGAGCGCATGAAGGCAACGGATTCACGTGAATGCCGCAACTGCCACCATTTTGACGCGATGCTCCCTGAAAATCAGGCACCACGCGCACGCGAACAACATATGCGTGCCCTGACAAATGGACAGACCTGCATCGATTGCCACAAGGGCATTGCGCATTCTGACGCCCGTGACCGTGCAGATCCGGAGTATTTGGAAGAGCTGGAAGCGCCAAACCCGGACTTCGCACGCCCGATCCCGCAGGCTTATCTTGATAGCATGGCCCGCGCCAACGCCGCTGATGCTGCGGCAGAAGAAGCAGCCCAAGCCGAGTTGGCTGCCACGCAGGCACGTATTGTCGCGGCGGTCGAAGCCGCGCGCGCTGATGAACGTGCCATTGTCGAAGCTGAAATGGCCGGTCAAGCTGCGGCTGCTAGCACTGAAGGGAACGTGGCGCCTGACGTGGACTGGGACGCAGTTGCAAGCTCCAGCATGACGTTGTTCTACCCCGGTCAGGCTTCGTTCGAATGGGTGCAAAATGGCACCCTTCACGGCGGCGCGCGGCCACTGACACGAGGGGGAGATCAATGCACCACCTGTCACGCGAAAGAGCTGGAAGCCATCGGGAACCGGATCGTTACCGGCACCGATGAAGGCGAGCTTGAGCCCACGCCGATCCCGGGCAAGCGCGGCACAATCAACGCCACGCTTCAGGCCGCCCATGACGGTGAAAACGCTTATTTCCGCCTGCAATGGATAGACGGGGGGCACAACCCGGCGCCGTTTGTGGAAGGTGGCAAAATGGACCCGGACAATCAGATCAAGGTGGCCATGATGATTACCGGAACCGGCATTGAATTTGGTGACCAGGTGGGTTGCTGGGCATCGTGTCACGCGGACAACACCTATATGCCATTTGCCCCGGACAGCGAAGCCATTGCGGCCAGCGGTGAGGTCGCTGAACGGTTAGAAGCCACGGAAACCATCATCAAATACATCAGCGAAAGTCGCACCAAAGTCGAAGTTGCGGGCCGCCGCAGCAAACCACTTGGAGGCTGGGACAATCTTGAGGCTGCCGAGCAGATTGAGCAATTCCTGGCAGATGGCACCTATCTGGACCTGATGCGGGTCTATGCCGACGGGTCGTCCTCAAATGGCTATATCCTTGACCGCCGCTATGACGAGGGTGGGGAAATTGCCGCCGAGGCCAGCATGTCAGCAGATGGAACATGGACGGTCATTTTTTCACGGCCGCTGAATTCTGGTGCTGCCGGGGATGTGCCGCTGGAAGCAGGTAAAACCTACACGGTCGGTTTTGCAATCCACGACGACTATGCCGATGCACGCTTCCACCACGTGACGCTGGATACCAGCCTTGCGCTGGACGACGCATCTGCGATGATTAACGTCATGGCTCAGTAAAATGGTTGTGGCCGGCATGCCCGGCCACAACCCACACAAATCCAGGAATGGAGCGCTTATGCACAAGCCTTTTTACATGGCTGTTCTGGCCTCAGCCCTGACGTTTGCACCCCACACACCGATCTGGGCAGCGGATGATAAACAAGCTGCCCTTTGTGCCGAGGCAGAAGCCCGGTATATCGAACTTTTTGGTCATTCTTCTGCTGAGGAAAAGGGCGTGACCGTGGTCACAATGTATAAGTACAGTTTCTGTCCGGCCCAGCTGACCGTGCAGGTCGGCACCACCGTGCGCTGGGTCAATGTGGACAAACGCACCAGCCACAGTGTGATTGTACCCGGTGAACCAGAAAGCGACCGGGCCTTCCCGGAGGAAGCGATCGAATTTACCTTTCTGCTACCCGGAGATCAGCAATATCTTTGTGGACCACATTGGGAATCCAACGACATGATTGGCATGATAACCGTTGCCCCATAAGGGGCCGACATGCTGAGCCGCACAATCTTACCCAACCGTTTCAGGGTAGAAACATGACCGACAAGCTCATATTCAAGATTTCAAAACAGGTGCTGGCTTTGGTTTTCACCCTTGCCAGTGTCGCCCATTCTGGCGCCGCTTTTGGTCAACCTGAAGACAGTGCATCCTGCCCGGATGCGCCCAAAATACATACTTCCGTAAACTGGGATGAGCGCGAGATTGCGGCTAGCCACCAGATGAACACTACCCATGTTGCGGCAGACAGGCCCATTTGGCATGTGGACCCCCTGAATATCACCATGGTCGCTGAAGCAGCCGGACAGCGCCTATCCTTTCTGAACGGCGATTCTTTTGAATTACTCGGCCACATCACCCTGCCCTATGGCGCCTTTTCTGCGGCAGCCTTCAGCCCGGACGGCCGCTTTTTATTCGTACTTTCCTGTGACGGGTGGGTGCAGAAATACGATATCTGGTCCCTGCAACCGGTGGGCCAGATACGTGCCGGAATCGCGGCCAATTTTCTGGCAATCAGTGTTGACGGTTTATGGTTGGCAGTTGCAGGCAAATTGCCTGCCTCTCTGGTTATCCTTTCAACCGAAGACATGTCACTCACGGTCAGGCACGAGGTGGTTGATAACGGCGCGGCCAGCCGCATTTCAGCACTTCACCCCAACCCGCCCCGCGAAAGCTTTGTATTGTCCCTACAGGATGCGCCCGCAATCTGGGAAGTATTCTATGGCCCAAACCCACCCGATATCGGGTTTTCCCATGATTGGCGAATTGAGGGGATAGCTGTGCCGCCAGCGCCCTTCCCTATCCGCAAAATCGCCATGCCGGATATTGCAGGAAGTTTCAATTTCGACCCGAGCTTTGAATATGTACTGGCATCCTCCGAGAGTGACGGAGGGGGAATGGTCGCCGACCTTGTCATCGGTCAAAACGTGCCCGCAATCAATCTTCCAGACTTGCCCATATTTGGTACCGTCTTCTCTTGGCAGCACGGAAACGAAACTCTGTTGGCCGCGATTCCAAAGCAGGGTGGGCCGTTAATCTTGGTCGACATGAAAACCTGGAATGTGATCGGGCGTATCCAGTTAGGCGGCCCCGGCCAATTTGTCGGTGGCCATGAGGGGTCGCCGTTTCTTTGGGTCGGTGTTTCCTCCGGACCAAACACAGGCGCGCTACACCTGATTGACAAACATACACGTGAAGTAATCAGAATACTGCACCCCGCGTCCGGCGCGAACATCAGCAACGTGGCCTTTGACAAGGATGGCAGCCATGCTTTTGTTGCAATCAGTGAAGAAGAAGGGGCGGTTATTGTTTATGACGCCATAACAGGGCAAAAATTTACCCAAATATCCATGCAAATGCCCAGCGGCAGCTACAATATCGGCAACCTCATCTTCGCGGCAACGGGTATCAGGCAATAAAGCTCTTTCTGACAAAGTCGCACCAGCACCGGAAACCACCACGCGTGGGAAGCGATGAGAATTGGGTTTTCAGCCATCCAGGCTTTGTTGTTGGGGATGAGGGTTTCCGGAGTGACCTGAAACCTTTGGTACGGGTTGCATCGGTGCACGACCCCAGTGATCATCCCACGCGAAAGAAACGCGCCAATGCCAGTGTCAATCCGCCAGCCACAAAAGGCAGGACGAGTGATACCGCCACGCGAAGGGCTGTCAGTTTCCAGCCGTAAAATCCGGCCTCCAGCGGAATACGCAGCACGGATAAGGTTGCAAGAGAGGTTGCGTAAGTCATCAAGACGGCAACACCAACCCCGGTTTTATATAGCCCGGCAATGATGGGCAGGCCGACGATACTGCCACCCGGGGTGATGATACCGGCAAGCCAGGCAATGCTGATCCCCCTCCAACCAGCCGCGTCTGACAGCCACGTTTCGACAAAATTTCTGGGAAGCAGGGTTTGCACGAACCCAGCCAGTAAAATCGCGATGATGATGACTGGCAAAAAGCCCATCAGTTGACGCATCGAAGTGTTAAGTCCGGTTTTAAAGGCGCCGTTGCCGTTCCAAATCGCTATCCCCATGGCGACAGCAAGGGCAGCTAACATTGCAAGCGCGGTAATCTTCATGAATTGGCCCTTTCAAGTATCTCAACATACCCCAAATCTCCGTTGACGCGTATCACATCGCCGGTCTGAATATGCTCGGCTGCATCAACCAGCCCGACCACGGCAGGAATGCCATATTCACGTGCCACAACCGACCCATGGGTCATCAAACCACCGACTTCAGTGACCAGCGCTCCTGCATTTACAAAAAGTGGCGTCCAGCCCGGATCGGTGAAATGCGCAACCAGAATTTCACCGGGAGCCAATGATTGCGCTGCCGGATCTTTGACAACATTTGCAATACCTTCATGAATGCCAGCCGAAACGGCACTGCCGATCAGTGCACCCTGCGGCGCCCCGTCGAGGTTTAAACTGGGGCGCAGTATTTCACCGTCGCTTGTCATCATACGCGGTGGTGTACGGCGTTGGTCCAGCTTAAAACTTTCCCGGCGTTGAGATACAGTTTCACGCATGTCCATATGCGTTTTCAGAGCCACCCTTATCTCGGGGATCGTAAGGAACCAGATGTCCTCCCGTTTAAGGATAACGCCCTTTTCAAGAAGCCGCTCGGCGACCTCGAGTGCAACAATTTTAAGCTCAGCTAAAAGGCGTACCATCAGGAACTTGTGGTGTTCACGCATCGGAAAAAGGTCGCGCGCCACTTTGGCAAACCGCCTGACAAGTGGTCGCTTGAACCATCCAACACGTTTTGGGAGCTCTGCGGCGGCCTCTTTGCTTTTTGTTATCAGCCCGTCGAAATGGCGCTGATGGGCGCCGGTTTCGCTTTGCGCCGTCATACCAACAACCATCTGCAACAATGATCCCGGGTCTTCGGACCAGCTCGGGCGGCTCATGTCTATTTCTGACGGGCCGCGCGCCCCGTATTGTGTAATGAAGCCCTCCCAGGCCGCGACAAAATCCGATCCGCCAACAAGACTTCGGGCGGCAAGCAGTCTGACCTGCGCTGGCACTTCCCGGTCTTTCAAAACAGAGCATAACTCGTCAGATGCCCGTGCCAGATCAGCCAGATCACCAATCGCAAGGTTCATTTCCGTCACGACATTTCCGGTCAGTCCACGCTCAAGGTCTGTTACCAGCCCGGTGTTTTCTTCCCCGACAAGACGATAAAGCGCCCTTTGCGCCAGCATGCCTGCCGCAAATTTCGGCAACCAATAGCTGGCGACAGGGAAGAACCCCCGCAGATAATGCAAACCGAGGTCCAGTTTTTGTGCAAGCGGTATAGTGTCGTCTGACAGGGCAGAATTGGCTTGTGCGACATAGCTTTCAATGCGCGCGTTAGACTGTTCGATCGCCTGATCGGTTCTATTAATAAACAAGTTACCCGGAACACGTGCTATGAGCGGTAAAAGATACCTCAACAGACGCGAGGGATTGAAACGCTCGCCCTTTGCCTGAAACTCCGAACGTTGTGTCACTTCGAGGGCCGCTGCCTGCACGATCCGGTCGGCTATCGACAGGAAATTCGTCAAAATCTTGCGGCCAATTGGGTGGCGTAGGAAGGGACTGACATCCGCATAGAGCCTTCCGCCAACACCATGCAAATACCGGTAATCCCCTAGTTTATCCCGCGCGATTGCAGGCATCTGTTTCCATACCGAGACGGCAAGAGGTGGCATAGGGTCTGTCATAACCTGCAGGTGAGACAGGCTGAGATAGGTTTGCAAAGCACCGTCACCGGCCCCGGGGTCTGCAAGGGGATATAAAGACGTAATTGGGCGCGACTGGGTTATGTAAATCTTGTCACTTTCAAGCGCCCACTCGATGTCTTGCGGGGCGTTGTAATGCGCTTCGATCAGCGCGCCCATTCTGGCAAGCTCAATGATCTCAGCGTCCCCCAGTGCCTGCTCGCGCTGACGGGCGGCGGGCAGATCAACGGTTTTTGTATCGCCGCCCTCATCCGACAGTATAGCTATTTTCTTTTGCGATATCTCTTTCGTGACAATCTGCCAGTCCCGTTTGTCCACCTTGTAAAGGTCCGCGCTTACCTGCCCTGATACCAAAGCCTCGCCCAACCCAAAGCTCGCATCAATCGAGGCGACCTGGCGATGCTCGGAAATCGGGTCAGCGGTGAATAAAATGCCGGAAACATCAGGTTGCACCATGCGTTGAACGACCACCGACAAGGCTACCTGTTCATGGGGAAAACCATTTTTGATCCGATAAAGGATAGCCCGATCTGTAAACAGGGAAATGAAGCATTGCTTGACCCGCCCAAGCAATGCCTCCTTTCCGATCACATTCAGGTACGTGTCCTGTTGTCCGGCAAAAGAGGCGCTGGGCAAATCCTCGGCCGTGGCTGATGAGCGAACAGCAAATGCATAATCCGGCCCAAGCTCCTGCCACGCCTTCACTGCTGCCGACGCAACATTGGAAGGCAAAGGAACCGCATCAAGCAGGGCACGAACAGTTGCCCCCACTTCTCTCAGGTGCTCCAGATCGTCCGGATCAAGACCCGCCAGCACTTCGGTTACTTCACCGGCCTTTTCCCTGACGAATTCACGGTAGCCTGCGGTGGTGACGCAAAAACCCTCCGGCACAGGAAAGCCTGCCTTGGTCATTTCCCCCAGATTTGCGCCTTTCCCGCCAACCAAAGCTAGGCTAGATCGGTCAATATCGGCAAAGTTCAATATGTAATCGCGCATCCTCAATTACTTTGCTGAACGGATGAAAACTGGCTGACGATTGCCTGCTTCGCACGGGGTAGATCCAAAGGCCTGCCCGACGGCCGCAATATCGCATGGGACAACAGCATTCCCACGTAGTTCATTGCAAGATCATCGGGAGATACCTCGTCGGCAAGGTTTCCAAGTATCTGATGGCGCGCGAAAAAAGTGGCTACCTCAGAAAACGTCGACTCTGATTGTGCGCGAAGGCCTTGTAGATATTCCCGGTCTTGTTCATTCCCAAAAAACACCATCCGCACCAATGCCGAGTTGGTGGTCATGAAGCGCAAAAATTGATCCGTCAGATCTAAAATCTGATCAGGGAAATCCCCTGCATCACTATCCGGAAAACAAGGCATCTGGTGGTTCGATTTCTGGTTGGCCATAAACGCCCGGATCAACGTGTCCTTGTCCCCGAAAAGACGGTAAATGGTGGCCGGGCCGACGCCGGCGATTTGCGCTATCTGATCAATCGTGGCCGCGCTGAAACCCCGGGATGTAACCGCCTCCATCACCGCCCGCATAATCCGGCCTTCCGTATCTTGGTGGGTGATAGTTTCGTCATCACCGGCGGTTAGCCTCGCCAGAAGTTGTGCCTTGTTTCCTAGTTTTTTGTAAACCGTAGCACGCGACACTCCAGCAGAACTGGCCACTTCTGAAAGGGACAATCCTGGACCATCCTGAGCGTAAAGTGCGCGTGCAGTTTCGAGGAGTTCATTCTTCAAAATATACACCCGATAGTTACTGCTATCATATGTATAGTATGCTTTTGAATTGTTCAATGAATTCTTTAGCGGGGCTTGGAAACAGGCGAAGACACCGGTGTATTAAGCCGGGTAACCTGACACGTTACATGCCCCGAGCATTTGTTATGCTCCCTGCACCCGCCGGGCGATATCCATGAAGGCGCGGATAACTTTCACGTCCTGACGCTGTGTCAGATGCACAAGGGATTCGCTCAGGTGAATGGAGATGTCAGTCAGTTTGATGCGTGTTAGCCGGTTGTCACGCACATATTCAGCCTGAGAAACAAATCCTATCCCGGCGCCGGAAGCCACCACTTCACGCACGGCTTCGCGCCCTTCTGCAACGATAGCCGGTGTCAGGGTCACGCCCTTTTTTCGTGCGGCCTCCACCAGTTTTTGTCGTGTTTTTGAACCGGTTTCTCGAAAAATCAGCGGATAATCTACCAGTTCCTTGACCGAAAGCCGTGTTTTCGAAGCGGGCAACAGACCATGCGCGGCGAAGGCGATGATTTCCGAGGCACCAAGATCAACAAGCGTGATGTCCTTGCCCGGCGCCAAGCTACCCACCACCCCAATTTCTGCATTATAGGCGCGCAATTCATCAATAATTCTATCCGTATTCCCGGTCTGCAAAGAGACGGTGATATTAGGATAACGCTGGCGAAACTGCCCCAAAACCTCGGTGACATGGTGGGCCGAGTCGACCATGATCCGCAGCTTGCCATCAATGGCCGCGCTGGTTTGAGACAGGTATTCTTCAATCTGAAGTTCAATTTCGAATAACTGCTTGGTCAGCCGGAAAACCTGCTCGCCCGCCTGGGTCAGCTGAACGCTTTTGTGTTTTCGTTGAAACAGAAGAACATCGTGGTTTTGCTCCAGCTTCCGTACCTGTTCCGAAATCGCTGGCTGGGAAAGAGAAAGCGCTTTGGCAGCGGCCGAAAACCCGCCATGCAGGGCAACATTGTGAAAGGCTTTCAACTGGCTCTGACGCATTAAATTACCTCCTCAGATCTTCCATAGGCTGTACCTATAGGATGATTATTATTTACAATTTTACATATAGATAAACTTACGGCAATGGTGTCGGCGAAAAACTAATGTCAGGGGAATGCGATGACAGATTCGACGACGCATATTGAACCGCCCCGGCTGGGTGAGCCTTATCTGCTGACACCCGGCCCTCTGACCACCTCCTACGCCGTGAAACAGGCAATGTTGCGCGATTGGGGCAGCTGGGATGACGACTTTCGTAACATGACCCAAGAAATGCGGGTTATGTTGCTTGAGCTGATAGGTGACGGGGCGCATGAATTCGATTGTGTGCCCATGCAGGGCTCCGGCACGTTTTCGGTCGAGGCGATGCTGGCCTCGTTCATACCGCGCAACGGCAAGGTTTTAGTTCTGGCCAATGGCGCCTATGGCAAGCGCTCGGCTCAGACGCTGGAATACCTTGGGCGCAATCATGTTGTTCTGGACAAGGGGGACTATCTGCCGCCCCGCGGCGATGAGGTTGCCGGGATACTCGCGGATGACCCGGATATTACCCATGTCGTGGCCATTCATTGCGAAACCTCCAGCGGCATTCTCAACCCGATCGAGGAAATCTCTGAGGCGGTTTATGCGGCGGGACGCAAGCTCCTGATCGATTCCATGTCGGCTTTTGGCGCAATAGACCTGAAGGTGGCGGATATCCGATATGAAGCAGTGGTCTCTTCCGCCAACAAATGCATCGAGGGCGTGCCCGGCTTCGGCTTCATCCTTGCCCGCAAAAGCGAGCTCGAAGCCGCAAAAGGCAACAGTCATTCCCTGAGCCTGGATGTGCATGCGCAATGGGCGCATATGAACAAGACCGGCCAGTGGCGCTTTACCCCGCCAACCCATGTTGTCGCTGCTTTTCTGGAGGCGCTTCGCGTGCATAAGGAAGAGGGTGGCGTGCAAGGGCGCGGAGAACGATACGAAAGAAACCGTGACGTGATGGTTTCGGGCATGCGCAAGCTGGGGTTTGAAACCTTGCTGAAAGATCGTTGGTTATCCCCGATCATCGTGACCTTTTTCTGTCCGGCGGATGAAAAATTTATCTTCACCCGCTTTTACGACCTGATGAAGGCCAAGGGCTTTATCATCTATCCCGGCAAGCTTACGGTGGCCGAAAGCTTCCGTATCGGCTGCATCGGGCAGATGGATGAAAACACCATGCGGCAAGTTGTTACCGCCGCCAAAGAAACGCTGGAAGAGATGGGGGTCCGCGACGCGACACCCCCCGCTTCGGCACTGGAAGAACGCGCCAAACTGGCAGCATGAACACAAAGGAACCCCTTATGACCATCCAAGCCCCTGTTGTCGCCAACGGACGCGCTTACCCCGCCCCCAAAGTCACTGCCATCGCAATTTGCCTGGATGGCTGCGAACCGGAATATCTGGACAAGGCAATTGCCGACGGGCTTATGCCTACCCTCAAACGCATGCGTGAAACCGGCACGGACCGTCTGGCGCATTCGGTGGTTCCATCCTTCACTAACCCTAACAATCTGTCGATTGCCACCGGCCGCCCGCCAGTGGTGCACGGCATTTGCGGCAATTACCTGTTTGAGCCGGAAACCGGTGAAGAAGTGATGATGAACGATGTGCGCTTCCTGCGGGTGCCAACCTTGTTCAAACAGTTTTATGACGCGGGAGCGCGCGTTGCAATTGTCACCGCCAAAGACAAGCTGCGCGCCCTGCTTGGTGCCGGGTTGAGTTTTGACGATGACCGCGCCAAATGTTTTTCGGCCGAAAGGTCCGACAGCTCGACGCAAGATGAACATGGTCAGGAAAAAGCCAGCACGTGGCTGGGCATGGAGCAGCCCGAAGTTTATTCGGCAGAGCTGAGTGAATTTGTCTTTGCAGCCGGTGTAAAGCTGCTCAGAGAGTGGAAGCCAGACATCATGTACCTGACCACAACTGACTATGTGCAGCATAAATACGCGCCGGACGATGCAGAGGCTAAATCCTTTTATGAAATGTTCGATAAATACCTGACCGAGCTTGACGCGATGGGGGCTGCTATTGTGGTGACCGCCGATCACGGAATGAAGCCTAAACACCACGCGGACGGGTCCCCCTCGGTGGTTTACGTGCAGGATCTGCTGGATGAATGGTTGGGCGAGGCCGCTGCGCGGCTGATCTTGCCAATTACAGACCCCTATGTAGTGCATCACGGCGCTCTGGGGTCATTCGCTACCGCCTATCTGCCCGAGGATGCCAACCATGACGACATTCTGGCACAGTTACGCGCCACGGATGGGATCACCGATGTTCTGACTAAAGCCGAGGCTGTCGCCCGCTTTGAGCTTCCGGCTGACCGCATCGGTGACGTCATTCTGGTTTCTGGCGAAAATGTTTGTATTGGCACGTCAGAGCATCGCCATGATCTGGCCGCCCTGAACGAACCCCTGCGAAGCCATGGGGGCCTGACCGAACAGGAAGTACCCTTCATCTGCAATCGTGTGCTACCCTTGCCTGAACAACCCATTTTGCGAAACTTCGATGCGTTCTTCTACGCCACCGAAGCAGCCGCACTTTAAGAAAAGGCCGATACCATGAAAGATCAAAACGAGATCCGCAACGAAGGCATGCGCATTGGTGGTGAGGTTGTTTTTACCGATGACGTGGTGCCGGTGAAGTATCCCTACACGGAAGAAGTGATCGGCACCGTCCCGGCGGGCGATGCCAGCCACGCCGCCCGCGCCTTTGAGATTGCCGCGAATTACATGCCCAAGCTCAGCCGCTATGAACGCTCACAGATTTTGAACCGCACCGCCGAACTGATCGGCGAGCGCCGGGAAGATCTGGCCAAATGGTTGACGCTGGAACTTGGCATTTGCCATCAGCATGCGATTTACGAGACGAAACGCGCGCAGGATGTCTACCAGTTCGCGGCCGGGCAGGCCATGAATGACGACAGCGAGGTTTTTTCCTGCGATCTGACCCATAACGGCAAAGAGCGCCGGATTTACACGCAACGTGAACCGGTTCGGGCAATCTCGGCCATCACGCCCTTCAACCACCCGCTGAACATGGTCAGCCACAAGATCGCGCCGGCGATTGCCACCAATAACTGCATGGTTTGCAAACCGACCGAGCTGACCCCGCTCACGGCGATTGCACTGGCGGATATCCTCTATGACGCGGGCCTGCCGCCTGAAATGTTCCAGATTGTGACCGGTTGGCCGCAGGATATTGGCGATGAGATGATCACCAATGATAATATCGACATCATCACTTTCACCGGCGGCGTGCCTGTGGGCAAAATGGTGGCCGAAAAAGCAGGTTATAAACGCACGGCACTGGAACTTGGCGGCAATGACCCGCTGATTATTCTCAATGACCTGACGGATGCAGATTTAGAAAAGGCCGCAACCATTGCTGTTGCCGGGGCGACTGGTAATTCGGGCCAGCGTTGCACAGCCATCAAACGCATTCTCGTACAGGAAAGTGTGGCCGACAGGTTCGTGCCGCTGGTGCTGGCCAAAGCCAAGGCGATTAAGTTCGGTGATCCACAGGACCCTGAAACTGAGCTGGGCTGTGTCATCCATGCGCAAGCCGCTGAACTGTTCGAAAAACGTGTGTTCATGGCCGAGGAACAGGGTGCGGAAATTCTGTATCACCCGGGTCGTCAGGGCGCTCTTCTTCCCCCAATTGTTATCGACAGGGTCCCCCATGAAAGCGAGTTGGTGATGGAGGAAACTTTTGGCCCCATCATTCCAATCGTCCGCGTGCCTGATGATGATGCAGCGGTCATGGAGATTTCAAACTCGACCCAGTTTGGGCTGAGTTCAGGTGTCTGCACCAACGACCTGAACCGGGCGATTGCCTTTATCAACGGTCTGAATGTGGGCACCTGCAACATCTGGGAACAGCCCGGATTTCGCATCGAAATGTCGCCCTTTGGTGGCATCAAAGACAGCGGGAACGGGGTCAAGGAAGGTGTGATCGAGGCGATGAAGTTCTTTACCAACGTCAAGACATATTCCCTGCCCTGGCCTAACTGAGGAGGTGCGGCGCGGCTTATGGGAAAGTGACTGCCTGGCTGCCTTCGCTCCAGGCAGGATACTTCTGCATGATCGCGTCAAAACGTTCGGACGCCAAAAAACGCTCCAACCAATTGTGCAGGTCATGCCAAGGCTGGGCGTCAAACCACGCCTTGTCAATAAAAGCGAACTGCCGGACAAAGGGTAATATCGCGTAATCCGCAAGTGTTGGGTGTTCAAACATCCAGTCATCAACCCGGCCATCCAGCTCCGTCAGGAAACTGGCTGCATCCGCACGGTGTACCATTGGGTTATCCTCAGGGTAACGGCTGGCATATTTGGTGCGGTCCAGCGCGTGTTTGAAGGGTCCATCCGCGTATTCGATCAGTTCCCAGCCCTCCTCGGGCATATTCAGCCAGCCTTCCGGGTCAGCCGATGTCAGGGTCCACTTCATAATATCCAGACTTTCGTCAATGACCCCCTCAGGCGTCACCAGACAGGGCACAGTCCCACTTGCTGAAGCCTCCAGAAAGGCCGCAGGTTTGTTGCGCAGGACAACCTCACGCAATTCTACCTGCATGCCAGAGGATGCCAGCGCCAGCCGGGCCCGCATGGCGTAGGGGCAACGCCGGAAGGAATACAAAACAGGTCTCATTGTAGATAACTCGGGCTTTTGACGGGAAGCAGCTTTTAACTGCGGACAAGCAAACATGGATAGAGATCATGCTGCCCCGGATGAGAAAAGCAATCAAGCTGCATTGTATGCAGCACTGCCCATCAGCGCAGAGCATGGCAATTTAGGTTAAACCGAGCGGTTGCCCGTCACATTACAAAAACCCAAATGGAATGTGCACGAAGGATTTTAAATCAGGCGGCTTTTCTGGCCAGACCGGCATTCTCCAAAGCAGCCATGGCACCAGCGGTATCAAGCATTCGGTTCGAAAACCCCCACTCATTGTCATACCAGACAAGTACGCGCACCATGCCTCCATCCGTCACGCTTGTCTGCTCGGATGCAAAGATTGACGAGTGAGGGTTATGGTTGAAATCCGATGAAACAAGCGGCAAGTCACTGATGGCAAGAATTCCCTTCAAGGGCCCTTCCGCGGCGGCGCGGATAGCCCCGTTCACCTCTTCAACGCTGACCGCGCGACCGGGCATGAAGCAAAGATCAACTGCAGAAACGTTCGGCGTAGGCACGCGAATGGCGGAGCCATCCAGTTTGCCTTTGAGATGTGGAAGCACCAGAGCCACCGCGCGTGCCGCGCCGGTTGAGGTCGGGATCATCGACATTGCAGCCCCGCGGGCCCGATAAAGGTCAGCGTGCATAGTGTCCAATGTAGGCTGATCGCCGGTATAGGCATGCACCGTTGTCATATAGCCGGTTTCGATGCCAAAGTTGTCATCCAGAACCTTTGCCACGGGCGCCAGACAATTTGTGGTACAGGAAGCATTTGAGACGATCAGATCATCTTCCGTCAGCTCATCGTTGTTAACACCAAAAACAATCGTTTTATCAGCCCCGGCACCCGGCGCCGAGATCAGAACTCTTTTCGACCCGTTTTCCAGATGCGCAGCAGCTTTTTCACGTGTGGTGAAAAGCCCCGTGCATTCAAGCGCTATGTCCACATCTTCCCAAGGCAGATTGCGCGGATCCCGCTCAGCGGTGACGCGAATAGCGCGATCATTGACAAAAAGAGTTTCGCCCTCAACCCGGATTTCCGCGTTAAGATGGCCGTGCACGGAATCAAACTGCAACAGATGCGCGTTAGTTGCGATTGGTCCAAGATCGTTGATTGCAACAATTTCCACATCAGGGCGATTGGATTCTATCCATGCACGCAGAATACCGCGTCCAATGCGTCCGAAGCCGTTTATGGCGAGTCTCGTAGGTTTCATTGTGATTCCCGAAAAGTTTGACTTGTTAGCGCTAACTTTAAATAATATGGAATGCAACCAAAATATTTTTGAACGGGCGAATAATGAGCGCGCGGGTCAAAAAGAGCTAACCACCGCCCTCCCCAGCGCCCTATTTACGGGCAACTCCAGATGTATCCAATGCTTCCGTAAGGCACGGCGCACCGTTCTCGCCAAGCGGCATCGGTGAACGGCTGGCCGGACGGTCAAGCGGGCATCGCGTAGCTCTCGGCCGAACAGAAACATGGCGCTGCCGCAGCTGGCCCGATATTACTTTCCATACACGTAGCATCCACTGCCGGAATGCTGCCAATACGAAATGTGCTTCCTGACTGCGTATTGCGCGACCTTTGGCAATGTAGTGGGCATAGTCGATTGATCCGCCGTTCAGGGTTTTAATGTCTTCTTGTTGTGCCATGTTTAGGGCTCCTCTGTCTGGTTTATGTATTCAATGTGACAGAGGCTGACCGCGCCCGCTTGAAGGGTAGCGTGAGAAATCCTTGAGATTCTCTTAAGAACCCCCGCGACACTTCCAGAAACCTTTAGAAATCAGCGAGAAATAAAAATTTCTGACCTGTTGTGCGTTCATAACCGATAGCCCCCGCGTCGTGGTGCGCCAGTGTTGGGTTTTCAATACCCAGCCGGGCGCTGAGGTCCGCAAAATTGTGGACTATCTCGGAAACGACAGCCAGGGAGGTTGTGGGTTTGGCCGCGAAGTGGTCAAACCCACTCACCGTATTAGCCAGCGGCAGGGCTGAGTGTTTCGTTCCAAACAAGGCGCACTAGAAGCACAATAGCTGCCACGCCACAAAGAATAACGCCAAATTTTGCCACATCAGGAATGTCAAAACCAAGCCAACTGGAAAAGGCCAATATCAGCATCCAGAGCGTACTTGAATAACCTTCCGTAGGCGCCTGACCCGGATGAATTGTTACCCCTGCCCCCTCTGCTAGCCGGACGCCAATTTCTCGGGTCCGCTCGGTAACCGAAACCAACACGATATTTATGATATCGATACCGCCCACCAGAAGGCTAACCGCTGCAACAGCAGACTATAGTCCGATCAGAACATTGGTGATGCCGGTCAATATCCCGACGATCATGATCCATTTACGCGGCAAATATTCGGGGAATATGAATTGGGCATGATTGATGGATTTTCCTTTTCGCAATTAGTGCATAAAGTGACGCAAAATTACCGGAGAACCAGATGCCCAAATACGTTTTTGAGCAATCCCCTGCCGTCACCTTACCGATTAAAGGAACCGACGCGGTTTTTCCGGTTAACCGGGTATATTGTATCGGGCGAAACTACGCAGCACATGCGATTGAAATGGGGCATGATCCGGAACGGGAACCTCCATTTTTCTTCCAGAAAAACCCGGACAATCTGGACCCGTCAGGTGAATTTCCCTATCCGCCGCAATCGTCAGATGTTCATCATGAGGTTGAACTGGCAGTCACTTTGAAATCGGGGGGTTCAAATATCGTGATCGAAAACGCTCTTGATCACGTCTATGGCTATGCGCTGTCGCTTGATATGACCCGGCGCGACCTGCAGGGAAAAATGAAAAAGGCGGGGCGACCGTGGGAAATTGGTAAAGCTTTTGAGCGTTCGGCCCCGGTTGGACCAATCCATCCGGTAAGCGAAACAGGTCATCTGGAAAAAGGCCGGATCGCCCTGACACTGAACGGTGAAACAAAGCAGGAAGGCGACCTTAGCCAGATGATCTGGAAAGTGCCGGAGATTATTTCCTATTTGTCCGGGTATTTTGAGCTTAAACCCGGTGACGTCATCCTAACCGGCACCCCAGCCGGTGTTGGCCCCGTCTTAGCAAGCGACATTATGGAGATTTCCGTGGAAGGGCTGGGCAGTATGAGCGTCAGGGTGACCTGACCGTGTTACCTGTGAATCGACCCGGGCTGTACTAACGGGATAGAATGTGGGAAATCCCCTCAAAGAACCTACGCTGAATGACATACGAGATCCTGCCATGACCAAAACGATATCCACCCTCATTGCTTCACATGACGCAAGCTCACCTGCGATCGGCGCGCCCGGACGCGACTGGCTTACCTATGGGGGCCTGCGTGCGCTAAGTACTTCCGTTGCGGATGCACTGCACGGCTTTGGCATTGGCCGCGGGGACCGGGTGGCGATCGTTCTGCCCAACGGGCCTGAGATGGCAACGGCGTTTGTGACGATTGCACAAGCCGCGACCACCGCCCCCCTGAACCCGGCCTACCGTCAGGAGGAATACGAGTTTTATCTGGAAGATCTGCAAGCGCGGGCTTTGGTCATTGCCGAAGATTATGACGGCCCTGCCCTTGCTGCAGCGACCAAACAGGGCGTGGCAATCCTGCGCCTGTCCTTTGACGCGCAGGGACCCGCCGGGGCTTTCACCCTGTCGGCGGATGGGCCAGTCGGGACTGCCGATACGACCAATCCTGCAGAAGAGGATATTGCACTAATCCTGCATACGTCGGGCACAACCTCACGGCCAAAGATCGTTCCCTTGATGCAATCGAACATTTTCGCCTCAGCGCATAATATCATGGCTTCGCTTGCTCTAACCCCTGAGGATCGTTGCCTGAACGTGATGCCGCTGTTTCATATCCATGGATTGATCGCTGCCGTGTCAGCCTCGCTGGCCGCCGGAGCGCAGATCAGTTGTGCATCGGGTTTCAACGCTCTGCGCTTCTTTGCGCAACTCGATGAGGTTGAGCCCAGCTGGTACACCGCCGTGCCGACCATGCATCAGGCGATCCTGTCGCGTGCCAGCCGCAACAAGGCAGTTATCGAACGTGTGAAGCTGCGCTTCCTGCGTTCATCCTCAGCCTCGTTGCCAGCCCCGGTCATGGAAGAGCTTGTGGCAACCTTTGACGCGCCGGTGATCGAAGCTTACGGCATGACCGAAGCCACCCACCAGATGTGCTGCAACCCTCTGCCGCCGCGGGCGCAAAAGCCCGGCTCGGTCGGTATTGCTGCCGGACCTGAAGTAACCATTGCCGATGAGACCGAAAACCGGCTGCTTGACAGCTCTGCGACAGGTGAAATCGTGATCAGCGGCCCGAATGTAACCCCCGGCTACGAGGGCAATCCAAAGGCCAACGAGGACAACTTCTTTACGGCAGATGGCAAACGCTGGTTCCGCACCGGGGACCAGGGCGCTTTTGACGCCGAAGGCTATCTGCGCCTGACCGGACGGTTGAAAGAGATCATCAACCGCGGCGGCGAAAAGATCAGCCCGCTTGAGGTGGACGCGGTTTTGTTGGCCCACCCCGAAATCGCGCAGGTGGTATGTTTTGCAGTCCCTCATCCGAAACTGGGCGAAGAGATTGCAGCAGCGGCTGTGCTGAGCGAAGGCTCGCTTTTAAGCGAAAAGGACATTCGCGGTTTTGCTGCCGAGCGGCTGGCGGACTTCAAAGTGCCGCGCAAAGTGGTGATTATGGATGAGATTCCCAAAGGTGCGACGGGAAAAATCCAGCGGATCGGCATGGCCGAGAAACTGGGACTGACAGGGGGATAACCCATGAAGATCTGTATATTTGGGGCTGGCGCAATCGGCGGGCTTTTGGGGGTGAGACTGGCGCAGGCGGGGGCGGATGTTAGCCTTGTTGCCCGTGGTCCACATCTGGCAGCAATGCAGGCGAACGGCCTGACATTGATCGAAGAAAACGGCGAACGGGTGAATGTGCCCGTGACCGCCTCGGACGATCCGGCCCAACTTGGCGTGCAGGATTATGTCATCGTCACCCTCAAGGCGCATTCGGTGCCGCCAGTGGTGGACAAGATGCAGCCCCTCATCGGCGAGAACACCACGATTGTCAGTGGTGTGAACGGTGTGCCCTGGTGGTACTTCCATGGGCTGGGCGGTGAATTCGAAGGCACGCGGCTTTCCTCGGTTGATCCCGATGATGCCCAGTGGAACGGCTTTAGCCCCGACCGGGTACTGGGCTGCGTCGTCTACCCGGCGGCAGAAGTGGTGGAGCCGGGGGTAATCAAGCATATTGAAGGCAACCGCTTTTCTCTGGGCGAGCCGGACGGGTCAAAGTCCGAACGCGCTATGGCCCTGTCCAAGGCTCTGATGGCGGCGGGTCTGAAGGCGCCCGTGCGTCCGCGTATCCGCGACGAAATCTGGATCAAGCTTTGGGGGAACCTTTCGTTCAACCCGATCTCGGCGCTGACCCATGCGACACTGGATGTGCTCTGTACCGATCCCGGCACCCGTGCCGTCGCGCGTGGCATGATGGTCGAAGCCCAGGAGATTGCAGAGAAACTGGGAGTAAAATTCCCCATAGATGTGGAGCGCCGGATCGACGGCGGCGCTGCCGTAGGGGCGCACCGCACCTCGATGTGGCAGGATCTGGATCTTGGCCGCCCCATGGAGATCGACGCGCTGGTAACTTCCGTGCAGGAGCTTGGTCGCCTGACCAAAACCCCGACACCAACCATCGACACCGTTTTGGCGTTGATCCAGCTACGTGGGAAGACTGCGGGGCTTTATTAACCTCGGTCTGGCATCCTGAATTCTATCCCAGTGCGGGGATCACATCCTGCGACGTGGCAGGGGCCATGTTAGTTTCCTTGCTTGGAGCCGCTCCAAATTTTCGGCGATAATCCCGACTGAAATGGGTCGGGCTTTCATAGCCCACGGCAAAGGCAACCTGGGACACGGAATAGTTTCCACCTACCAACAGGGCTTTTGCCTCGATCAAGCGCAGGTCTTTTTGGTATTGCAGCGGCGTTGTCCCGGTGACCAACTTGAAATATTCATGAAAGGACGACACGCTCATCCCTGCGGTCTTCGCTAGGTCCGAAACCGCAATCTGTGTTCGAAAACCTGCCCGAAGCTGGCCGATGGCCTTTCCGACACGGCTTGCATGACTGTCGGCAATTAAAAGATTTCGCAGCATGCCCCCTATCGGCGATAGCAACAAACGGTAGTGAATTTCACGCAAAAGCGATGGGCCGAGAACCCTGACATCCAACGAATTATGCATCAACTCAAAATACCTTGCGAGAGGCGCAGACCAAGCCTGGCCTGCCGGCCCAACAGAAAGTGAGCGCGCATCCGATACCTGTGTCATTGTGTCACCGACTTGTTCGTAAAGACTTCGAACCAGGCCAAGGTCAATCGAAAGGATTAGTGCAAGATAAGGCTCTTCAACACTGGCTTTGGTGATACGGGAAACAACCGGCAGGTCGTGGCTGACCAAAAGTGCATCTCCCGGACGTAATTCAACCATTTGATCACCAATGGAGGTGACTTTGCTGCCCTGTAGGATCAGGCATAAAACGGGTTCGTAGATAAAGGCCTCTATTTTGCTTTCAACATCCCGTTGAAAAACCGAGAGGCCAGGTAATTGGCAGATATTTTTACCGTTTCCCTCAATATATCGGGCACAAAGGTCAATCAGGTGATCTAAATCCACGGACTCCTCCTATCCAGACAAGCTACCATGACTAGTGACCCATTACAGCGAAAAATTCAGCATTTTGGAGGAATGGATAGATTTTAGGGAGGATGTGGCAGGCATGTTCAGGCTTTGCAGATTATGCCTGATCGTAGAAAACACCAACCATTCTGAAAGAGTATCCCATGTCTTCAATCCAATCCCAATTCCTTGAACTCACCGCCCATCACTGCAGGTATGACGAGATCGACCCGCATACCCGGCTGCTGGGCAGTGCCACTGGCAAAGTCATATTCATTGCCGGTGCTTCAAGGGGTATTGGGCAGGCTACTGCCGTTGCCTTCGCAGAAGCAGGCGCGAAAGCAGTCTATCTGACTGCCCGGTCCAAAGGAGCCTTGAAAGAGACACAAGACCTGATCCGTCGGGCCAATTCACAAACACTCTGTGCATATTCGATTTCTGACGTCACCAAAGCCGAGCAGGTAGCGGCCTCAGTTCAGGATTGCGTGGACAAGTTCGGAGGCATTGATGTTGCAGACGCAAATGCCGGGTATCTCGGGCCATGGGTAAAAATTGGCGAAACGGATCCGGCTGAATGGTGGACCAACTGGCAGGTGAACATACAGGGCGCCTATCACGTTGCGCGTTTCACCCTTCCACATCTCATTGTTTCCGCCAAGAAGCATTCGGCTGATGGATCAAGCGGCGGCTATCTTATCCTTGTCTCATCCATTGGCGCACAGCTTTTAATGCCCGGAGCATCGGGCTACCAGACCTCTAAACATGCTGTGAACCGGCTTTGCGAGTTTATTCAGTCTGACCACGACGAGGATGGTGTCAAATGTTTCGCCATACATCCCGGCGGTGTCGCTACCGAGTTAGGGCAAAATATGCCTGCGGATCTACATGAATATCTTGTGGACGAACCTGATCTTGCAGCATGTTTTGCCGTCTGGCTTTGCTCCGGCAAGGCGGACTGGGCGAAAGGCCGGTACCTGGCCGCAAACTGGGATGTTGATGAATTTACTGCGCTGAAGGGCAAAATTCTTGCAGACGACCTTTTGGTCAACCGACTGCGGGCGATTGTGTGACACAGTAAAAACTTAGCGCATTAAGAGAGCGAAATTCTAAAATTTCTTTCCGTCACACGATCCGCGCCTTGGCAAGCACTCCGGTGCTTTCATTCAGGATGTATTCAAGGAAAGTTCGGGCCGCGAGTGAGAGCTTTTTATCTCGCAGATGTACCGCATACCAACGCCGCACGAGTGGAAAGCCCTCGACATCTAGCAGCACTAATTTCTCACTCGCCAATTCCAGTGGCAAGCTAAGCTGGGACAAAACGGAAATACCCAGCCCCGCCATGATCCCCTGTTTGATCGCTTCGGCGCTGCCCAACTCCAGATAAGGCGTAACACTCAGCCCCTGCTCTCGCATCAAGCGGTCAACCGCCAGCCGGGTGCCCGAACCGCTTTCACGCGCCAGAAAACGCTCTTGCGCCAGCCGTTCCAGCGAAATCCTGCGTTTACCTTCCAACGGGTGACCGGGCGGTGCGACAACCACCAGCTGGTTGTCGATGAAAGGGTGCGCCTCTACCGGGAAAGCCTCGGGGACCTGTCCCATAATAATCAGATCATCCGTGTTTGATCTCAGCCGTTCCAGCACTTCAGCCCGATTGGTAATTGTCAGTTTCGGCTCCACATCCGGGTAACGTTCGACGAAGGCTCCCAGGATATGCGGCATGAAATAGGTGGCAGTGGTAATCACCGAGATCCGCAGCTCGCCACGCACCGTATTCTTAAGCTCCGAGGCTAAATCATCGAGCGCCCCGATCTGGTCCAGTATCTCGGCAGTCGTTGCATATACTTCGCGCCCTGCAGGCGTTGGATGAGTCGCGCGTCCTACGGTCTCAAGCAGGGTTAATCCCAGTGTTTCAGACAATTTACGCACCTGCATCGACACAGTAGGCTGCGACAAATTGAGCACCTCGGCAGCGCGGGTGATGCCACCCAGCCGCACGACAGATTCAAAAATCTGCAATTGTCTCAAGGAGATATGGCGGATCAGGTCACTTTTGTCAGGCGCTACCATAGATAATCCTCTATGTTACTTATAGAAATAATCGATTATTACTTATATCCCACTTCATGCATATGTCGAGCATCAAATACGCGCGGACATTAGGAATTACCGCTAACTGGGAGCCGGAGGAAATCATGCTCGACCAAACAAAACGCTACGCCAATCTTGACCTGAAGGAAGAGGACCTTATCGCCGGAGGCCAGCATATTCTGGCGGCCTATAAGATGAAGCCGAAAGAGGGCTTTTTTGACTATATCGGCACCGCCGCGCATTTCTGCGCCGAAAGCTCGACCGGTACCAATGTGGACGTATCCACAACCGACGATTTCACACGCACCGTCGACGCGATCTGCTATGACATCGATGAAGCAAATGAAGAAATGCGTATCGCCTACCCGATCGCCCTGTTCGACCGAAATATCACAGACGGGCGCGCCATGGTCGTATCCCTGATGACCTGTATGATCGGTAACAACCAAGGCATGGGCGATGTTGACTACGCCAAGCTGCTGGACTTCTACGTGCCGCCTAACTTCCTACGTCTGTTTGATGGCCCCTCGATGGGTATTCGCGACATGTGGCGCATCCTTGGCCGTGACCTGGACAATGGCGGCATGGTTGTTGGTACTATCATCAAACCAAAACTGGGCCTGCGCTCCAAGCCTTTCGCCGAAGCATGTTACCAGTTCTGGCTGGGCGGTGATTTCATCAAGAACGACGAACCGCAGGGCAACCAGCTTTATGCTCCGATGAAGGAAATTACCCCGCTGGTCGTAGACGCGATGAAACGCGCCATGGACGACACCGGTCAGGCCAAGATTTTCTCAGCCAACATCACGGCCGATGACCCCTTTGAGATGATCGCACGCGGTGAATACATTCTCGAAACCTTTGGTGAGCTTGCCGAAAACGTTGCCTTCCTTGTGGATGGCTATGTTGGTGGCCCGGGCATGGTGACAACAGCACGTCGTCAGTTCCCGAACCAGTATTTGCATTACCACCGCGCTGGCCACGGCGCTGTGACCTCTGAGCAGACTCAGCGTGGCTATACGGCGCTGGCCCACATGAAATGGTCGCGTATGTCTGGTGCATCGGGCATCCACTGTGGCACCATGGGTTACGGCAAAATGGAAGGCTACAAGTCAGACACCGTTCTGGCCGACATGCTGACCAATGACGAACAGATGGGCACCCACTACAACCAGCCTTGGGAACGCATGAAGCCAACCACGCCAATCGTTTCGGGCGGCATGAACGCGCTACGTCTGCCGGGCTTCTTCGATAATCTCGGCCACTCGAACGTCATTCAGACTTCGGGCGGCGGTGCTCTGGGTCACAAGGCCGGCATCGCTTCGGGTGCGACTTCATTGCGTCAGGCACATGACGCGTGGAAAGAGGGCGTTGATCTGGTAGAATACGCCAAGGATCACGAAGAGCTGGCAGGAGCTTTCGAAAGCTTCTCGGGCGACGCGGATGAGATTTATCCTGACTGGCGTGAACGTCTGGGCGCGCATAAGTAAGCGCCACCAAAAGAAAACCTGCATCCCGCCCGGCGGGGTGCAGACAACGCGCGAACACCTATTTTACGGGGGCCAATATGGTTGATGCCAGCCAGTACCTGATCAAGGATGAACCTTTCTATAAGGCCACGGGAAATGAAATCCCGCTATACCAAGCCGCATACGACTGCCGCTTACCGACCATGGTCAAAGGCCCCACCGGCTGCGGTAAAAGCCGATTTGTCGAATACATGGCGTGGAAGCTGAAAAAACCGCTGATCACCGTGGCCTGTAACGAAGACATGACCGCCGCCGACCTTGTTGGCCGTTTCCTTCTGGATGAAAACGGCACACGCTGGCAGGATGGTCCGCTGACCGTAGCTGCACGGATCGGAGCGATCTGTTATCTGGATGAAGTGGTCGAGGCACGTCAGGACACCACCGTCGTAATCCACCCGCTGACGGATCATCGCCGCGTGCTGCCTTTGGACAAAAAGGGCGAGTTGCTGACGGCGCATCCGGACTTCCAGCTCGTCATCTCATACAACCCCGGCTACCAAAGCCTGATGAAGGACCTCAAACAATCAACCAAGCAGCGTTTTACTGCCCTTGATTTCGACTATCCGGACACCGAAGACGAAGTCGGCATTGTTGCCAGCGAAGGAAATGTCGACAGTGAGATGGCGGCAAAGCTGGTCGAAATTGCCCACCGTGCCCGCAACCTCAAGGGGCATGGGCTGGATGAAGGCATATCGACCCGCCTGCTGGTCTATGCGGCCCAATTGATTGGCGCCGGAGTAGAGGCGCAAGACGCCTGCAAAATGGCCTTGGTACGCCCGCTGACAGATGACGCGGACATCCGCGCCACCTTGGATGCTGCGGTGGAGCTGATACTGGGGTAAGAGCCAAAACCGGTCGCAGGTGAAGATATGAAACCAGAGATTCAGGAAATCCGCGACCGGTTGAACTGCTCGGTTCAGCGGATCGACGACGTCTTTGAGGATGCCTATATTGCGGCTGAACAGGTTCTTAGCCCAGAAGGGATTGAAAACTGGCTGGCTGGGGTCGATCGGGTCTGCGCCCTTGCGCGCGGTATGGAATTACCATTGGTCTTTCTGGATGAAGTGCCCGAAGTTGTGAAACACTCCGACGAGGGTATCATTGGTGAGATCGCCGATGTTACCGCCTATCTTTCCGAATATGCCGTGCGAGGGTCCTATGCCCCGTTTCTGTCCACCCTCCCCACAATCGCGCGACGCCTGAAAAGCCCGGAAAACCTGCGCGGCTGGCTAGGCATGGTCCGGCGCATGGCCAGCGAGGCCAAAGAGGGCACCACGCCACTTCTTGAACGCGCGCCTTACATCTTTTCACAGCTTTCCTGTGAGGGGGTGAAAAACTGGATCGACTACGGGATGCGCGTTTACCGCGACCACCCTCACCGGCTGCCGGATTATTTTGGACTGCAATCGGCCGACGCCAAAGCGATGCTGGTCAAGGAACGTTCCGGCACGCTGTTCATGGATTATGAACGTCAGCTCAGGATGTTTGAACGCGCGTTTTGGAAACTGGAGACAGACTTTCGGCCCTATTCCGAGGCCTTCGACACTTCGCGAAAACCACGCCCACATCTGGACAGTCTGGGCATCCACATCCCTGATGTGTACGAAGATTATGGCCCGGTCAAAGGCATAGACCGCTACCGTGCCGCCATCGCGCATATGTTGGCCCACAAAGCGTGGTCCAAGCCGCAACTGGCCGACAACTTCAGTGCCTTCCAGCATATTGCCATTGAGACCTTTGAAGATGCCCGGATTGAGCAATTGGCGATGCGGAAATTCCCCGGCCTGCGCAAGCTCTGGCTGTCAATGCACCCGATGCCCAAACCAGGAACCTGCCCACAGGGCTGGTCCTGTATAAGGCACCGGCTGGCCATGCTGTCCTATGCCATCCTGAACCCGGGGCACCGATACACAGACAAATCCGTTCTGAAATACGCCGAATTGTTTCGCAACCGCTTCGCCGAAGACCCGGACAATACGCAGATGGCGGTTGAGCTGGGTGTCAAATGGCTGGCAGAAAATCACGAACAGGACTTCCGCAAACCGAAGGTCTGGTTTGAAGACACCGTTGTACCCTACCGGGATGACAACAGGTACCTCTGGATTTTCCTCGAAGAGGCCGAGGATGAAGACGAGTTTCATTCTGACCACAACGCCCAACAGCGCCCGGAGGACGAAGACGACGACCTATTACCACCGCAGCACTACCCGGAATGGGACATGAATGTGCAGACCTACCGGCCTGACTGGACCACGGTCTATGAGGCGATACAGGCGCCCGGCAATCCCGGAGAGATCGACAGGCTGCTGGACAAGCATAAGCTGCTGACACGGCAGCTTAAACAGATCGTTGACCTCTTGAAGCCGCAACAACGCAAACGCATCCGGTATCAGGAAGAAGGGGACGAGCTTGATCTCGATACCGCCATTCGCGCGGCGATTGATCACCGGATCGGCTCCACCCCTGACACCCGCATCCACCAAAGTCACGTCAAGGACGGGCGCGATATATCGGTGCTGCTGCTTCTGGACCTGTCGCAATCCATAAACGACATTCCCAAGGGGCTTGATACCTCGATCCTGCAACTCAGTCAGGAGGCAGTATCGCTGATGGCCGAAGCGGTTGAGGCTTTGGGCGACCCCTTTGCCGTTGCCGGGTTCTCCTCCAATACAAGGCACGAGGTGCGCTATTCGCACTTCAAAGGTTTCAACGAAGAATGGGGGCACGACCCCAAGGCGCGCCTTGCCGCGATGGAGGCTGGGCACTCAACCCGCATGGGGGCAGCCATCCGCCATGCAGGGCGCTATCTGGATCAACGTAAGGAAGAAAAACGGCTACTGCTGATCCTGACGGATGGGGAACCGCACGACATTGACGTTGACGATCCGAAATACCTGCAGGACGACACCCATGTGGCAGTGAGCGAGCTGTCGGCAAAGGGGGTCGCCACCTATTGTATTACACTGGATCCCAACGCCGATGATTATGTGGCCGACGTGTTTGGGCGCAATAACTACACTGTTATAGACAGTGTTGAGCGCCTTCCGGAAAAGTTGCCAAAGCTGTTCATGTCAATGACCAAATAATTAACTCTCTGGAACATGGGCACAGCTTCCCGTGGTCCAGCCCCTTGTTGACACTTGACTTGTTTGGTAAAAATATGAACATGACGTCATATTTTTTCGGAGAGAGAAATGACCCTCGGGATATTGCTGAACCCAGAGACTTCCCAGAGCTCCCAATTCCACTTTCGTTCCAAGTTGGTGACGCTAGCGCAGGCACAAAGAAAGGGGCAACGCACCAAAACTGCTATTGAAGTCGCAGTGTGCGAATGTCTGGAGAGGATGTCTTTGGCCGATCTGACCATCGCCCAGATATGTGAAAGCGCCGGGATTTCTCAGGGGACGTTCTATATTTACTTTCCAAACTGGCATGCGTTGGTTGCCGATGTGCTCATGCGGTTTACAGCCTTTATTCAGGCAACAATGCGTGAGGCCTCAAAGAAGGATCCCAGCAGACCTGCGCGCGCGGCAACCCTGACCTATGCACATCTGTTCGGGCAAAATCTTGGTTTGATGAGATGCCTTTTACGTCAACTTGACAGTTTCCCGGAAGCGCAGACTGCTTTTCAAAACCTCAACCGTGAATGGTTGGAAACCGTCGTAGCTTCGACCGAAAAACGACTGAGAAAATCAAGCCAGCCAGTAGCCCATGATGAGTTGATGCGCCGGGCTTATGCGCTTGGCGGCATGACCGATCAGTATCTGGCGGGACTTTTACTAGACAAGGACCCGAATATGGCCCCCTTGTCTCAGGAGCTGGAGGCCATCATCGACACGCTGAACCTACTTTGGGAACGGGGGATGGAGCCATGACGCTTTTACCCGAGGGCGAGAAAGCCGATCCGAATACGCTGGCAAAACATCGCCAGAAAGCATGGGAACGCCAAAGTCGATATGTGGCTGATACTTCAAAATTTTATCAGCAGATTTGGAACGGCGCGCAGCCCCCCGTGGATTTGCGCGACTTACCCAAGCTACCTACCTCGGACAAGGTCCAGTTACGCATCTCGCAAGCAGCGCACCCACCTTTTGGCGATTATCTGGCGGCGGCGCCAAAAGAGGCCGTGCGATTGCACAGAACCTCGGGCACAACAGGTCAGGCCATGAACCTGGCGATGTCTGCCTTGGATTGCCAGATCACAGAAACGGTCGGCGGGCGGGCGCAGAAATTGGCGGGCCTGAGACCCGATGACATAGTCGCCCATTGCCTGAATTATCAAATGTGGATGGGGGGCCTGACGGACCACATGACCCTGCAGCAAACCGGTGCGCTGGTTATTCCTTTCGGGGTAGGTTCAACCGAGCTTTTAATCCGCACGATACAGGAGGTCGGAGTGACGGCGCTGTCCTGCACTCCGTCTTATCCGGCTGTTCTGGAACGTGTGATTGCGGACAAATTCCCAGGTTTGTCACCCCGCGACCTTGGCCTTCGGTTAGGGCTCTTCGGTGGGGAACCGGGCCTTGACGACCCTGCCCTGCGCGATCGCCTCAGGGACACCTGGGGCATAGAGCCACGCAACGCAAATTACGGCGTTTCGGATGTCTTTTCAAACTTCGCTGCACAATGTGAACACGACACACGCCTCCATTTCGTAGCCGGGGATGTGCTTTACCCTGAACTTATCAATCCCGACAGCCAAGAGCAGATAGAGATTACCGATGGCACCACCGGAGAGCTGGTGCTGACCCATCTGGCACGCGATTGTCAGCCACTGGTACGGTTTCGCACCGGCGATTTAATTGCAATCGACGCAACTGACCCTTGCCGCTGCGGCACAACCGGCTTTCGCTTCCGGGTGGTTGGCAGGTCGGACGATATGATCGTGGTGCGGGGGTTGAACATGTTTCCAACCATGGTTGCGTCAGTTGTGACCGGTTTCAAGGAATTGACCGGCGATTACCGAATTGTACTGGACAAGCCCCCGCCGCATGACGTCCTACCGGTACACGCGGAAATGGCGCCCGGCATCGAGAACCCGGCGGGATTTACCGCAGAAATTGAAAAAGCCTTCAAACGTATTCTGGGCGTCACGGCACGGCTAACATTGTTGCCGGCGGGCGCATTTGAAGTGACCGAGGGTAAAACCCGCCGAGTAATAAGGAGCTACCAATGAGCGAGATTTCCCTTGAAACCGTTGAGAGCAAAATGACCGGTACAGGCGTGCGCACGATCACCCTGAACCGACCGGGTTCCCTGAACGCAATGAACCGCCAGCTGATCGATGACGTCGCGCGCGCCTTTGACCATGCGAATACGGACAGTCAGACAAAGGCGATTGTCTTTACCGGTGCGGGCAAGGCATTTTGCGCAGGCGATGATCGCCGCGAACATGTGCATCCGAACTCGGAAGAAGAAGCGCGCGACCTTGTTCAGGCCATACAACGCGCAACCCATGCCATCACCTTTGGCGCCAAACCGGTTGTCGGGGCGATTAATGGCTGGGCCGTTGGCGGTGGCTTTGAATGGGCCATCAATTGCGACTTTCCAATCTGGGCCGAAAGCGCCAAAGGCTTTTTCCCCGAAGTATCGCTGAACCTTTTTGTCACCGGCGCGGTAACATCTTTGCTGCCTGCCATGGTCGGACTGCACAAAGCGCGCGAGATGCTGTTTTTCGGGGAAAGATACGGCGCCAATGACCTATTGGCATCCGGGGTCGCATGGAAAGTTGTGCCTAACGCAGACCTTTTGGATCAAGCGCATGCATATGCTGAAAAACTGGCTGCTATGCCAATCCTGTCAGTACGGGCAATGAAGCGTGTGCTGAATGCAGCGGCCAGCACGGACCTCAACCGAGCATTGGCGCTTGAGACCGAAGCTACGATCGCGGGCTTTATGGACCCGGAAACAACCCGGCTGCTTTCAGCTTTCTGAGCCCCTCACGTTGAGTCAGCACGCGTGGGTTTCAAAATCCAACCGCAGCGCCATCCTTGCGAGGGTCCGAACCACCGGCATAGCCGCCATCCGCGAGGCGGTGAATCAGCTGTGCCCCGCCAAAACCAAAGGCGGTATCAGGCGTTTCAAGCGTAACTTCATGCCCCAGACCTGTCAGGGTCTCGATAGTTGCACCCGGAAAAGTCGTCTCAAGTGCCACCCCCAGCCCCTCGGTCACCCGCCAGCGCGGAGCATCAACCGCCATTTGCGGATCCTGCCCCCAAAGCTGGGTGCGCAAAAACATTTGCACATGCCCCTGCGCCTGCATCGGCCCCCCCATGACCCCAAAACTCATGATTGGCGTACCTTCCCCCATGATGAAGCCCGGAATGATTGTGTGAAACGGGCGTTTGCCCGGCCCGACGACATTCGGGCTTGTTGGGTCCAACGAAAAGCCCCAGCCGCGGTTTTGCATTGAAATACCTGTTTCCGGCACCACGAGGCCCGAGCCAAAACCGGCATAGTTCGACTGGATATAGGACACCATCATGCCTGACGCATCCGCAGCTGTCAGGTATACGGTGCCACCACGTTTTGGTGCTCCGGCGCCGAAATCACTGGCACGCGACCGGTCTATCAATTTGGCGCGCTCAGCCAGATATGCATCGTCCAGCATATCCTGTGGGGAAACGGGTGACATGTGGTCAATATCGCCAACGAAAGCATAGGTATCCGCCAAGGCCAGTTTCATCGCCTCGATCTGAAGATGCAGGGCGTGCGGATCGTCCGCATCAAGGTCACGGATGCCGGTTTGGTCCAATATGCCCAGCGCCAGAAGTGCCGCGATCCCCTGCCCGTTTGGTGGGATTTCATGCAGGCTGGCATTGCCAAAGCCCTTTGAGATTGTGCCGCTCCAATCCGGGCGGTGCGCAGCCAGATCAGCCTGTGTCATCACCCCGCCATGGGCGCTGGAAAAGGCGACCATTGCTTCGGCAAGTTCGCCTTCATAAAAGGCCCTGCCCTTAGTCTCGGCAATCAGGCGCAAACTGCGCGCAAGTGCCCGGTTGGTAAATCGTTCCCCGGCATAGGGCGCTCTACCACCGGGCAAAAACGCCTCGGCAAAGCCCGGCTGACCCCCCAGCATCTCGCCCCCACGCGCCCAAAGCTGGGCAATCTTCGGAAAGCCGCGTTCACCGTAGCCAATGGTAGGCTCAAACAACGCCTCAAAGGGTAAGGCACCAAATCTTTCGGATATTTCGACCCAGGCAGAGACGGCACCGGGCACGGTCACGCTGTCCCACCCCCTGTTTGGCATGCTTTCCAACCCGGCGAATTTTTCAAGGTTCCAGCCTGCAGGCGCGCGACCAGAGGCATTAAGCCCGTGAAGTTGGTCCCCGTCCCAAAGAATCGCGAAAGCATCCGACCCGACCCCGTTGCCTGTTGGTTCAACCATTGTCAGAGCAATCGCCGTTGCCACAGCTGCATCCGCTGCATTGCCGCCGCGCGCGATTATCGAAAGCCCGGCCTGCGCTGCCAGCGGCTGAGATGTCGACACCATATTTTCAGCCAGAACTGCCGAACGTCGCGAGGGGTATGGGTGAGAAGCTTGTATTTGCATGATTTTCCGCTTTGTTGGCTGCAGGTTTGTGGGTGGCAAGAGTGGAACTCGCTAAACAGCTCCTGTATGGTTTTGCATATCAGAGGAGAATGCAAGTGGCGATAAAGACAGCTATAATCGGTTTGGGGATCATGGGGCAACGCATGCTGGAGCATATGGGCAAGCATGAAGGCTATGCGCCCACCGCCCTGTGGGATCCCGATCCTGAAGCCTGCAAGAAAGCCGCATTCATGGCGCCCGGAGCCGTGATTGCCCAATCTGCCGAAGCCGCTATTGAACAAGTCGATCTGGTCTACCTGGCCTGCCCACCGGTGCCGCGAAAGGCCTATACGCTCACGGCAGCGGCTGCGGGCAAACCCGTTTTTCTTGAAAAACCTCTGGGTGTTGATGTGGCTGAAAGCGAAGATCTGGTTACACGTCTGGAGGCGTCCGGCGTTCCGGCTGCGGTCAATTTTACGCAAGCCGCCGGTGAGGCCCTGACAGGGGTTAGTTCTGCGGCCAAAAGCGGTGCCCTCGGGGATATTTTGGGGGCCGATATTGTCGTGACATATGGCGCCTGGCCGCGCGAGTGGCAAAAAGCGGCAGATTGGCTGAGATTTCGGGCTGAAGGCGGCATGACCCGCGAAGTTATTTCCCATTTCCTGTTTTTTTCCGAACGCATTCTTGGGCCACTATCGGTTGTCTGGGCGCGGCCGAGTTACCCAAGTGATCCGGAATTATGCGAATCCCACATGATCGCGCGTCTGGAGACTGACGATGGGCGCCCGGTGACTATCATGGCAAGCGTCGGTGGTGCACAACCAGACCGGCAGGAACTGACGATCAAGGGTTCGCGGGCCAGTCGCCGCATAACGGATTTCTACAAAGATGCCTCCTCGCAAGGGGATACTTTTACAGCGGTCGGGGACGAACCTGACGATCCACGCGCCGCCAGCCTGCGCGCTCAACTGGACGACTTGTTGCTGTGCCTTAATGGCGAACCAAACCGCCTTGCCACCCCTGCTGAAGCTTTGCGCGTTCAGAAACTGGTTGAGAACATGCTGAAGGGTGTGAGCTAAGGATTAACACGGGGCAATTGTGAGCCATACCAAAAGAATCAAAAGTGAGCGGAAAGCTTAAACCGCTTTATTGATCACCAATGCCCTAGTGATCCGGGCCATTTGGTTTCGGTGGTGCTAACTCCGTACGTAGGGTACACTTGCACTCGGTATCGTTTGTGGGGCCGTGCTTTCATTGCGGCAAGCCAACAGAATACGAAAAGGTTTTCCCCATTTCCCGCCATGTCAGAAAACATGCCCTTCTTGCGGTTTTACTGATATCCCTTGTTGCCGTATTGTGGTTGGCATTGTTCCCACCCGAAACACCTTTCCTCTCTCCCACGCCACCCGGCCCCGAAGCATTCGTGCAGGCAGATGGGCGCATCCTGGTGCAAAACGGCTCCCCGATCCGGTTGGAATCAGTTAGCTTTTCCAACTATTACAGCTTTGATTTGGGAGAGCATGGTTTTGATTTGCATACCTCCCTCCATCACTCTGAACGCGACTTTGAGCGCGTGCGCGAAATGGGTTTCAACACAGTCCGGTTCGCTTTCAACGGCAATTGGTATATGACCGACCCAGTGGCCTTTTGGCGCTGGCTTGACCAAAATATTGACTGGGCGAAAGAAGCCGGGGTGATGCTGTCACTTGATTTGCATGTGCCTATCGGTGGCTACTGGCTTGCGCCGAACGGGGACAATACGGATTTCAGCATCTGGACGAATGAAGATACACGCCAGAATAATTTAGACCTTTGGCGTGAAATTGCGAAGCGCTACAAAGATGAACCAGTGATCGCTGCATACGAATTGTTGAACGAAGCTGTCACGGACGATGCTTCGGGCGATCAATGGAGGGAACTCGCCAATGACCTTGTGGCGACTGTCCGGCAAGTTGATTCAAACCACCTTCTCATAGTCGGGGCTCTTTATGGAACGAACCGACAATATACGGAAATGAACCAGGGATCTCAGTTTTTAGTAAATGATTCCAACGTTATGTATGATTTTCACTTTTATCAACCGATAGAGTTCACACACCAGAATGCCTCATGGCTCGAAAGACCCATCTCAGATGGCGGGCAATACCCGGACTATGAAACCCCAATCCCAACAGGCAGACAGGTGTTGATACCGGATAGCAGCATAAGCGTTTCCAGCCCGCAGGCCGGTGATTCCGCTTGGACGGAATATGAGAGCGAATGGGTCGTGCTTGACGCACAGGACGCGGTTGCCGGCCTGCCAATTATGGTTCTGCGGTCTGGCGCAAGTGGTTCCGCCGAGTTTGATGATGTGAAGGTTTTCGAGTTTGATACCGATAGTGGACAAATTACAGAAATTGCCACTGCACCGCTTTCGCAAGAGGGTATCCAACAATGGTGGCCCTGGGGCAATGTGGACCCGGAGAACACTCCTTTCTCCCAAACGCGCTCCGAGACATCCGGCGCGAATGATCCATACAGCCTACAAATTGAAGGGGTTACCGGCGCGCAGGAATATCTGGGCTGGAGCAGCGATAGCCTGTGGTTCAAGGCAACCCCCGGAAACCTTTATCAAGTGACCGGACAAATAAAGGGTACTGGTATCATTTACCCTGACCATCCTGAAGCCAGCTCTGCCTACATCGGAATAGAACTAAACTTTTATGCAGACCCGATTGCCCCCGATACGAATGGCTTTTTATTCCGGGATAGGGCTTATCTTGAGGCTGAATTTTCAAAAATGTACCAGTTTGGCATTGAGAACGAAGTTCCAATGTCCGTGATGGAGTTCGGAACGATCCGGGATACCTTTGAAACCCAAGGCAAGGGCGGCGCAATCTGGATCACAGATATTCTGGAGATATTCCACGAAAACGACATAAGTTTTTCTCTCTGGAACTACCATGGGAGTTCTATGGGCATTTTTCTGAGCGACTACGGCACAGAGCCGTCGATACCTAACCTGAAATTGATTGAAATTCTGGAGCATGCACTGGCTGAAGACGATAGTTGATTCGGCGTTTTAACTGCTCATTGAAGTACCAAATGTATCCTAATCATCCTTCATGACCTCAGCGGAGTTGTGTTTGTAAGTCTCGAAGTAATGCGTTCACGCAGAAATATTGAGAGGGAAAGGGCTTGGTTTGATCATTCGGCATGAAAATTACTACTGTTCCAAGAATATCCGGTATTCCGGTATTCCGGTATTCCGGTATTCCGGTA
>CAZJYZ010000024.1:0-44632 GCA_964550345.1 uncultured Aliiroseovarius sp.
AAATCTGTAACCGACTTCTCCTCTCTCATATGTATGTCAGGAGAGAGTAAATTCGGGATTTCTTAATTGTAGATAGGATGGATGGCTTTCATAGACGCGAACAAGATCAGAAAGAACACTACCGGCACCAACCAGTCATGGCTCGCTGAACTTGTAGCAGCTTCAACGATGACAATTGGATCTACGACCGGATCGCTATAGGCTCCGGCAAAGGCGCTTGATGCAGTCACTGCAATTGCGGTGGCAAGAAGAATTTTTTTCACGGTATCCCCCATTTATTTATCAAATCAGCAGTAGATGCTAGAAAATGGGTTGTCCAGCATCGCGCCCGTATTGAGATATTTTCAAAAGAAGTGTTGCAACCTTGTTTCAGGCGCGGTTGCGCCCAAGCTGTGCAACTCCCAGCACCTCGAGAACCTTAGCCTCAACATCGGCGGCAGACAGGCCAGCTGAACTGTACATCTCTGCGGCATCTGCATGGTCGACGAATGTGTCGGGCAAAATCATGGAACGGAACTTAAGACCTTGATCAAAAACACCTTCCTGAGCCAGTAACTGCGCTATGTGAGAGCCAAATCCACCAATCGCACCCTCTTCGATAGTAATCAATGCTTCGTGGTTTCTGGCGAGCTCCAGTATCAGGTCCCGGTCAAGCGGCTTAACGAAACGCGCATCCGCTATGGTTGGGTTGATGTTGCGTGCAGCCAGATTATCCGCTGCTTTCTCGACCTCATTCAGGCGCGTGCCGATGCTTATTATAGCCACCCGGCTGCCTTCCCGGATGATACGCCCTTTGCCAATCTCCAGAACCTCGCCTGATTCGGGCATTTCAACGCCAACGCCTTCGCCGCGCGGATAACGAAAGGCGGACGGCCCATCTTCGATGCTCGCGGCCGTTGCTACCATATGTATAAGCTCGGCCTCATCTGCCGGCGCCATGATAACAAAGCCAGGCAGATTGCTGAGGAATGCCAGATCGAAAGCACCGGCATGGGTTGCGCCATCGGCACCGACCAATCCTGCGCGGTCTATCGCAAAACGCACAGGCAGGCGTTGAATGGCCACGTCATGCACGACCTGATCATAGCCACGTTGCAGAAATGTCGAATACATCGCGCAAAAGGGTTTCATGCCGCCCGCTGCCAAAGCGGCAGCAAAGGTAACACCGTGCTGCTCGGCAATTCCCACGTCAAAACAACGCGACGGGTAACGGTCATTCATCAGGGCCAGTCCGGTGCCATCAGGCATGGCCGCAGTTACCGCACAAATCCGTGCATCCCCGGCCGCAAGATCAACCAGCGTCTTGCCAAAGACCGAGGTATAGCTGGGTGCGTTTGAGGGGGTATTGGCCTGCTTACCGGTTGCTACGTCAAACCGCGCTGTTGCGTGACCGCGGTCGGTTGCGTTCTCGGCGGGCATGTAACCTTTGCCCTTTTTGGTGATCACATGGATCAGCATCGGCTTGGTTGCACGCGCTTTTACAGTGCGCAAAACCGCCAACAGGCTTTCCATGTCATGGCCATCAATAGGTCCAACATAGGAAAAGCCCAGCTCCTCAAACAGGGTCCCACCAACGGTCATGGATTTGACCATTTCCTTGGCGCGGCGTGCGCCCTCCTGAAAAGGTTCTGGCAACAGGCTGACCGCACCCTTGGCGGCGGCTTTCAGCTCCTGAAACGGCTCTTCAGCGTAAAGGCGTGACAGGTACGCCGACAGGGCGCCGACAGGCGGTGCGATCGACATGTCATTGTCATTCAGGATCACGAACATGCGCTTGCCTAAATGGCCTGCGTTATTCATCGCCTCGAACGCCATGCCCGCACTCATCGAACCATCGCCAATCACAGCTATCGTGTCACCGATACCGTGCTCTGGCGCGCCGCCAAGATCGCGGGCAACGGCCAGACCGAGGGCGGCGGAAATCGAGGTCGAGGAATGCCCGGCGCCAAAAGGATCATAGGCGCTTTCCGCCCGTTTGGTGAAACCGGACAGACCGTCTTTCTGTCTGAGCGTGCGAATGCGGTCACGGCGCCCGGTCAGGATTTTATGTGGGTAACATTGGTGGCCCACATCCCAGATCAGCTTGTCATGCGGGGTGTCAAAGACAGCGTGCAAAGCGACCGACAGCTCAACCACCCCTAAGCCCGCGCCCAAATGCCCACCGGTTTCTGAAACGGCCGAGATGGTTTCAGCCCGAACCTCACCGGCCAGATGCGATAATTCCGCATCCGACAGACCTTTCATATCGGCGGGAATATTCACCTTGTCGAGAATAGGGGTATGTGGTCTTTCAGACATTGGGGCAGCGCCTTCTATACCTTACGCGAGATAACGAAATGCGCTGCCTGCCGCAAGGTGTCAGCCGCTTCGCCGTAGGGCACCAGCGCCTCACAGGCGGTATCTACCAGGTTCGCAGCGCGTTCCTTGGCATTTTCAAGCCCCATCAGGGAAACGAATGTTGCCTTGCCAGCCGCTTCGTCTTTACCAACAGCCTTGCCGGTCGTCGCCGCGTCCCCCTCGACATCCAGCACATCATCGGCAATCTGAAACGCCAACCCCAGCGCGGTAGCATAATCCGAAAGGTGGCTGGCATCATCCCCGGCCATGATAGCTCCGGCCATCGCCGACCAGCGAATCAATGCACCGGTTTTTCCGGCCTGAAGCGTAGTAATTTCCTCTAGCGTCAAAGGATCTGCAGCGGTTTCGGCGGCGATATCCTGCATCTGCCCCAGCACCATGCCCTTGGCCCCGGCTGCACTGGCCAAAGAGGATATCAGCCCAACACGCGCCCCACCCAGTCCCTCATCCGTCAGCAATTCAAACGCCAGGCTTTGCAAGGCATCCCCGGCCAGAATTGCCGTCGCCTCGTCCCACTTCACGTGCAAGGTAGGCTGGCCGCGCCGCATATCATCATCATCCATCGCTGGCAGGTCGTCATGTACAAGAGAGTAGGCATGCACGGCCTCGATCGCCGCAGCAGCAGGTAACGCACGGTCCGGATCTATCCCATGTAAACGGGCACTTTCGACCACCAGAAAGCCACGCAGACCCTTGCCGCCCCGGCAGGCATAACGCATGGCATCAGCGAGCTGGTCCGTGCCGTTGATCGCGTTATTCAGATAGCCGCGAACAAGCTCTGCGTCTTCGGCAAGCCGGGTCAGAAACATTGCATTCGGCTTCTACTGGGCTTCTACCGGCGTGGTGCCGGTGGGTTTACCGCTTTCGTCCAGCGTGATCGCCGCCACCTTCTCTTCAGCCTCTTTGAGCTTCTCCTCGCACCGCGTTTTCAGCGCGGCACCGCGCTCATAGAGCGAGATCGAATCTTCCAGAGCAACATCGCCACGCTCCAACTGGCCGACGACCCGCTCAAGCTCACCCATCGCTTCTTCGAAGCTCATCTCATCAACTGGTTTATCGCTCATGCGCCGCGCTCCATCAAAACCCTGACATGCGCCGCGACACTTGCCGCCAGCGCCCCTAGATCATAGCCACCTTCGAGGCTGGAAACCACCCGCCCGTCGCAGGTTTTGTCTGCCATGTCGCAAATACGTTCCGTCAGCCAGATGAAGTCCTCGGTTGTCCAGTTCAATCCCGCTAACGGGTCGTCGCAGTGGGCGTCAAATCCGGCAGAAACAAGCACCAATTCGGGCGCGAACGCCTCAATCTCAGGTAAGATTACATCGCCCCAGACCCGACGCATTTCCGGCCCTCCGGAACCACCAGCCAACGGCACATTCAGGATATTGCCATGCGCCCCACGCTCATCCGCCGAACCTGTTCCGGGATAGAACGGCATTTGATGGCTGGAAACAAAACGAATACGTGGCTCATCCCACAAAACATCCTGCGTACCGTTTCCGTGATGCACGTCGAAATCAAGCACCGCCACACGGGATAGGCCCCTGTTTTCGAGCGCATGCAGCGCCGCAATGGCAACATTTGAAAACAGGCAAAACCCCATTGCGGTGGTTTTTTCCGCATGGTGGCCGGGCGGGCGGCAGCCGACAAAGGCGTTTCGCACCTCACCATCCAGCACCGCATCCACTGCCGCAACGCCAGCGCCAACGGCACGCTGCGCGGCTTCTAATGAGCCCGGAGACATTGAAGTATCCGGGTCCAGCTGTGTCCAGCCGTCTGTCGGTGCAGAAGCAGTGATCTTCTCGACATATTCCGGCGGATGGGCAAGTAAGGTCGCGGCAGGGTCACACAAGGGTGCTTCACGCCGGTCAAGGGCCTCAAAATCCGACGCCTGCAAAGCCGTTGCAATGACCTCAAGACGTGCCACCTGCTCGGGATGGCCGGGTGGATTGACATGATCAAGGCAGGCGGGATGGCTGAAATAAGCAGTTGTCATAAGGAGACGCTATGCCATTAATAGCTGACGAACAATGTGTGAGATAACTATGCGTACTTTAAGTGTCATCCTTATCCTGCTCCCCAGCCTGCTTCAGGCTCAGGCATACAATGTGGAAATAACGGGTGACCTAAACGGGGACGGAATACCCGACCGGGCGGTTTTATCCCAGGAAGGGGAAAACGACAGCGCAACCTTGCATATTTACACCGGCTCCGTGGGCGGGCTGGAAATGTTGGAAGAAAGCGCCCCCAATCTGGTCTGGATGGGTTCGGGCATGGCGGGCCAACAGCCAGATTTGCGCATGACGCCACACGGATCGCTCGAGGTCATCTCAATGAATGAAGCCATCGGGCGCAACCGCTGGAATCAGGTTCTGACCATCGCCTTTCGCGATGATATCTTCAAAGTGGCGGGCTTCACCTATTCCTGGTACGACACTCTGGACCTTGAAAACCAAGGTGTTTGCGACATCAACCTTTTGACCGGGAAGGGCGTGCTTTCCCTCGGTCCTGAGGATGAGAGCAAAGCTCTCAAAACCGATTTGAAAGCGATGCAGGTACGTAACTGGATTCGGAAAATCCCCGTGGAATGTGGGCTGTAACACTTGGTTTTGCGGAAACGCTCACCCTTCGCGAACAATCCGGTTGGCAAGAGTTCCAATCCCTTCAATCTCAAGCTCAAACTGGTCGCCCGGCCGTAAGCTTTTCCCCTGCTCCGTCCCGCCTCCGGCTCCAATGGCGCCCGATCCGATGACTTCCCCCGGATAGATCGTCTCAGACGCGGATATATGCGAAATTATCGCTGCGAAATCGTGGTGCATTTCGCGCGAACTGCCTCCGCCCCAACGCTTGCCATTTACCCGCGCCTGCATATCAAGCGCTACTGGGTGCGCCACCTCATCCGCTGTCAGGATGAACGGTCCGAGAATGTTACCCGTGTCAAAATCCTTACCCTTGGCGGGCCCAAGTTGCCCGGGCATTTCAGCTGCCTGAACATCCCGCGCCGAGACATCGTTAAGGATCGTATAGCCAAAAACATACTCCATGGCTTCTTCGGGAGGGATGTTTTTACCCTGTTTGCCGATGACAATTGCCAGCTCCAGCCCGATATCCAGAAATTCAGCGTAGTGCGGCCACTGGACGTCGGTATCATGTCCCACAAAGGACATACGATTGCCCTTGTAATAAATCGGCTGATCATACCAGACTTTCGGGATTTCGAACGCCCCACCGGACGTTTCTGATGCTTCGGCTAAGTTGTTTTTCTGGTGTTCCTCAAACGCCTGACAATTGCGGTATTGTACGGGCATAACGGGGGGCAGAAAATTCACATCGCTGGCTTTGATCAGGGCGCGTTTGTCCGATCGCCTGAGCAACCCCTGCGCCTGTTCCAGTCCGTAATCGCCATCTTCGATAACACCCTGCATGTTACGAAACACGTTTGTTTCATAGCGCGCCAGTTCTGCGGCCCTGTCCAGATCCAACAACATGTCGTCATCCAGCGCCATCACGACGCGCGCTTTACCTTTGTATAAAACTGTTCCCAGACGCATGAATTTTCCCTATCATCGCAATGATGCAGACCAGCATGGCCCTCGCATTTTTGAAATAGAAGGGAAAGCAGGAATTTCAACCTGCCACGCAAAGGGGGCTGGACGCCTACCAAAGAAAAAAGGTCAGTTCCTCCGGTGCCAGACAAATCTCATCGCTACAGGCCTGAAGGGTCAGATGTGCGGTACCAGGCCCATCCGGCAGGGGCGCGGTCAGGGTCAAATTACCCTCATAAAGAGCCAGAACATCGTTGTTAAAGCCCAGAGATTTGACGATTGCATCAGGATATGTGGCCGCCGAAAGGGGGGCGTCATTTACCAGCAATTGTGTGGGGATGAAGTAATCCTCAAGCGGTTGATGCGCATTAACGTGCCAGCCCGGTTTGATGGAAAGGTTCATTTTGATCTGGCCATTGGCGCGGTCCGTTTCCACTTCGACCCGAACCGCCCCGGACGAGGCATAGCGGACCGGACCAGTTTCGCCCTCATGCAATTCAACAATAGCCGCAAGGCTGGCACCGCGCTGTTGCGGGATTTCGGCAGCATGACCGGACAAGGCCGCCGACAGCAGCCCCGCGTCAATGGCAAGATCTGGCAATTCTGTCCGGCGCAGGAGGCGGCTGAATGTCATCAATGCTAACGCATTTCCGGACGGAATTTCACCGTCATCCAGCGCTATGACCGGGCTGAACCCGTCCATGGCGGTATTCATCCGGTACCCTTCATTAGCACTGCCAAATCCGGTTCGAATGGCTGATGAAATTTCAACCGCCTCTTCCAGCCATAGCCCGCGCTCTTCCCCCTGGGGTGCAAAATCGTGCAGGGCAATCAGGCCCAACGCCAATGCGCCTAGATCCGGCAATTGCGCCGGAACACCGGCATTGCCGTCAAAGACAACCCGAACGTAGCCGTTCTCAGTTTTCATATTGGCCAGCAGGTAGCTTGCGGCCTTCGCGCCCGCCTGCCAGTAATCTTCCCGACCGGTCAGGTGACTTGCCTCGGCCAGCATGGCTAACGTCATACCATTCCAGCCCATCAGGATTTTTTGGTCGGTTGCCGGAACCTGCCTTTGCGCGCGGGCAGCGCGCAGAGGCTCCAGCAGCGGATCAAGCTTGTCAAAATCATCAAATCCCGGCGGGATATGCAATACATTCTCACCGTCGAGCTCACCGTTTTCTGTGATTTGAAACAATATGTTAAGGTATTCCGGCTGATCGCTGACCATGGCTATCTGTTCAGGTGTCCAGACGTAAAATGCACCCTCTCGCTTTTCGCCATGCATATCCACGGAGTCCGCGTCTTGCGCCGCATAAAAAGCGCCGGATATGTCACGCATATCACGCATCACATAGTCGATCAGACGTTCAAGTGCGCGGGCATGGGCAGGATTGCCAGTGGCCTTGACCGAACGTACAAGTAGCAGCCCGATCATCGCCTGATTGTACAGCATCTTTTCAAAATGGGGCACATGCCACCCCGGATCGACCGCATAGCGGTGAAACCCGCCGCCAACATGGTCATGTATGCCGCCGCTAAGCATGCCATCCAACGCCGCAGTGACCGCTTCCAGCAGGGCCTCATCCCCACCGCGTTGCGCCTGAGCTAACAGATATAAAAACAGGGATTCACGGGGGAATTTCGGTGCGGTGCCAATGCCTCCTTTAAAGACATCCATCTGATCAAGCAGGCCTTGGTTAATTCCGGACAATATTTCGGGCGTCAGCACGATCTCAGCTGCCGTGCGGGTTAGATAATTTTTTAGGTAAAGTGCCAGTTTGAAACCTTCGGCATTCACTAATGCAGGTTCCTCCTGCCACAACTCCGCCATTTGTGTCAGCAACCGGGATAGCCCCTCAGGCGGAAAATATGTGCCGCCAAATACCGGGTCGCCCAGCGGTGTCAGAATCACGTTATTTGGCCAACCGCCAGACCCGGTCAGAACCTGCGTTGCCAGCATGAATTGTTCATCAAGATCCGGGCGGCGTTCACGGTCAATTTTGATCGAAATGAAATGCTCATTCAGGAACGCGGCAATCTCAGGGTCTTCAAAGCTTTCCTCGCGCATCACGTGGCACCAATGGCAGGACGAATAGCCAACGGACACAAAGATCAGTTTGCCTTCCTCACGCGCCTTTGTCAGCGCCTCGTCGCCCCACGGGTACCAGTCAACGGGGTTATAAAGATGCTGCTGAAGATAGGGAGATTGCGTCCCCAACAGGTGATTGGGCCGTCCTTCCTGTGCGCTGGTGGCAACAGGAAGTAACAGAAGGATTACAAATATGAGCCACTTCACAGGGATACCCTTTCGTGTTTTCGGCAAAGTACATTGTCGGGCTGAATACGATAGTAAAAGTGTTGTTACCGCTGCTGGGCAAAAATGATTCTCTTCTGATTAAAAATCAGGCGCGTCAGATTATTAGCGCCAACATGCCAGGTTTTTCCACAGATTAGCCAAAAATTGGTAAGTTTTGTGTACCTATTTGCAAGATAGCATTTGAAATCACCAAAATTCCCCGTAGTAATAGCATACCTTTTCGTCAGCCCTGCTGGCGATGATACGAACAAGACAAACAAAAACAGTCTAAACTCGGAGGAGAAGATATTGATGGAACGCCGTAAGTTTTTGAAGGGTGCTGCTCTTGGTGCAACCGGAGCCGCTCTGGCTACACCGGCTGTAGCGGGTAGCCATGCCAAGCAACTAACCATCGTTTCAACCTGGCCGCGGGACTTCCCAGGCTTGGGTATTTCGGCTCAGCGTCTGGCTGCGCGTATCGCGCAATTGTCGGATGGTGCACTGAATGTTGAGTATTTCGCAGCTGGCGAGCGCGTTGGCGCTTTTGACTCGTTTGACGAAGTTGCCTCGGGCAACTCTCAGGCATATATCGCTGCCGATTACTACTGGGGCGGTAAGCACCCGGCATTCAACTATTTCACAGCTGTGCCGTTTGGCATGACCACACCGCAATGGAACGCTTGGATCAAGTTCGGTGGCGGCCAGGAATTGTGGGATGAGCTGTCTGGCTCGTTTGGTCTGAAAGCTGTCATGTGTGGCTCGACCGGCACGCAGGCCGGTGGTTGGTTCAATAAAGAAATTGAATCGCCCGAAGACTTCAAAGGTCTGAAAATGCGTATTCCTGGCCTTGGTGGTCAGGTTCTGTCGAAGCTTGGTGCATCGACAGTATCGCTGCCTGGTGGTCAGATTTATGAAAACCTGGTGTCTGGCGCGATCGAAGCAACCGAGTGGGTTGGTCCTTACAACGACTACTTCATGAAGTTCTACGAGGCCGCAAAATACTACTATACTGGTGGTATGCACGAGCCTGGTGGAGGACTGGCATTCGGCATGAACAAAGCCTGGTACGACGACCTGTCGGACTTTGAGCGCGCTGTAATCGAAGCCGCCTGTAACGAAGAGCATGCTGCGGCCCACGAAGAAAACATTGCCAAGAATGGTGAATACCTGAACAAGCTGGTCAACGACCACGGCGTTCAGGTCCGTGCATTCAACGACGACGTTTGGGACGCATTTGGTGAAGCGGCTGCAGAAGTGTTTGATGAAACACGTGCGCATTCCGACCTTGCCGCCAAAATCGATGACGCCTTCCAGGCTTCGTTGCGTGAAACCGGTACCATGATGGCCAACTTCGAAGGCACATTCGTGAACCAGCGTAACCGGGTTCTGGGCCTCATCTAAGGCTTAAGAAAACAACATATAGGGCGGGGCCTTCGGGCCCCGCTTTTTTAAAATGCGCCAGACGCATTTGGGGGGAACATGGCACAATCGAAAATGGATGATAATCTATCGGTAGGGGAGAGCCCTGCATTGCTGATCAGATCAATCGGCTGGGTGATGCTGGCGGTTCTGGCCGCGTTTCTGATCAACAACGCCCTTATTGTTGGTTTTGGTTTTCCCTTTGCAATGGCTTTGTTCACCGGCGGCGGTGCTCTGGCTGGTGTAACATTTGGCATCTATGTGGTTGCCATTGTCATCGCAGTATTCTTCACCCTGCGCAGCCCCGGCGTACCCCTGCGCCTTGACGCCCAGCGCATTCATAATTTCAATGTATATCTTATTCGCGCCGTCTTCTGGGTTGTCCTTCTGGTCGGGCTGGTTGACGCCACCATCGCAACGATGCGGGTCGAGAAACTTCTTGGCATCTTTTTTAGCGAAGAAATGACCAAATCCTTCAACCTTGCGCGTTTTGTTGGTGCAAAGATCCACATGCCTCTGGTTGCTGCCGGTTTTGTCATCGCCTACTTCACACGCACATTGGGATTTCTCTGGCTGGCCTTAATGATTGTGGCCGCCGAGTTGTTGATCGTGATTTCACGCTTTGTCTTTTCTTATGAGCAAGCTTTGATGGGGGACCTTGTTCGGTACTGGTACGCCGCGTTGTTCCTGTTCGCTTCGGCTTACACGCTGTTTGACGACGGCCATGTTCGGGTTGACGTGCTTTATGCTGGCTTCAAGGACAAAACGCGTGGTTTCGTGAACGCCTTGGGGTCGCTTTTGCTGGGTGCGACAACGGCCTGGGTCATCCTGTGGATTGGCTTTAACGGCAAGCAGTCGATCATCAACGCCCCGGTGATGAACTTTGAGGTGACGCAATCAGGCGTTGTCGGCATGTTCGTCAAATACCAGATGGCAGCCTTTCTAGGCATATTCGCGGCGACAATGCTGATACAGTTTGTTGCCTTTTTCTTCGAGGCCGTGGCCGATTACCGGGGTGAACCCGGCAAACGCACAGTCGCTGAACCGTCGGCAACTTAAGGCAGGATACAGACATGGAACTCTATTTTCTCGCCCTGCTGATGCTGATCATGGCAACCGCTCTTGGCTCCGGATACCCGGTCGCTTTCGCTCTGCCGGGCGCAGCCATTTTGACCATCGGTGCTGCGGCCGCCACTGGTTACCTTTTTACAGGTTCAACCGATACCTTCTTCCACTCCGGCGGGCCTCAGCAATGGCTTTCAGCTGGGGTTACTAATCTCAGGGGGGTCTATTGGGAAGTTGAACGCGACACACTGATCGCCATCCCTTTGTTCATCTTCATGGGTATCATGTTGCAAAGGTCCAAGATTGCCGAAGACCTGCTGGTTACCATGGCACAACTCTTTGGCCCGGTTCCCGGTGGTCTGGGCATATCCGTTGTTTTCGTTGGTGCGCTGCTTGCCGCCACGACAGGTATTGTCGGGGCAACTGTTGTGGCGATGGGGCTGATTTCCCTGCCTGCCATGCTGCGCAACAAATATTCGCCATCTCTTGCCACTGGCACCATTGCGGCGTCCGGCACACTGGGGCAGATCATCCCGCCTTCTATCGTGTTGATCATCCTTGCGGACCAGCTGGCAAGCGCAACCGATCAGGCATCAACCGCGCGTAAGGCGCTGCACAAGGAGGCTACGGGCGAGCTTTCCATGCCCTCGGCATTTGACGTGGCCAGCACTTCGGCTGGTGAAATGTTCCTTGGTGCTTTCGTGCCGGGCATGGTGCTGGTGGGCCTCTACATGGCCTATATTCTGCTTTTTGCCCTTATCCGCCCCAAAGCGGCGCCGGCAATTCACTATGGTGGCAGTTTTGATCTGCAGTTCTGGCGCAAAGTTGCATTGACGCTGGTGCCGCCTCTGGCCCTGATTTTCCTTGTGCTTGGCTCGATCATTTCCGGTATCGCTACTGTCAACCAGGCTGGCGCCATCGGTGCCGCCGGAGCCCTGATCATGGCGGGCTACCGCCTGCCCAAACCCGGCAAGACCACCTATTACCCGGCCATTCTGGCGATCCTCTCATTGGTGCTTCTGTCTTTCGCGCTTTCGAATTACGAAATGAACCTGAAAGCAGCTGACACACCGCGCGACATTATGGGTATTCGGATCGGATTGCTTGGCTCAGCGATGCTGTTGACCGCCCTGATCTGGAGCGGTTGGCGTGTTTTCAAGATAGAAGAAACTCTGAATGGGGTGATGCTGGAAACCGCCAAGACCACCTCGCTTGTTTTCATCATCCTCTTGGGTGCCGCGATGCTGACCGCCGCCTTCCGCGCCTTTGGCGGCGAGGATCTGGTGCGCGACTTCCTTAATTCCCTACCAGGTGGGTTCTGGACGCAATTTGTCATCGTCATGGCGGTGATCTTTATCCTCGGCTTCTTCCTTGATTTTATCGAGATTGCCGTTGTCGTGGTGCCGATTGTGGCCCCCATCCTGCTGGCCGATCCTTCGGCCAATATTACCGCTGTATGGCTTGGCGTTATGATCGGTCTGAACATCCAGACCTCGTTCCTGACACCTCCGTTCGGGTTTGCGCTGTTCTACCTGCGCGGGGTCGCCCCGGCAGTGGTGAAAACCATCCAGATGTACAAAGGCGTAATACCTTTCATCACCTTGCAGATTATCGCGCTGGGCATCGTCGGGGCTTACCCGCCACTGGTAAACTATTTGCCTAACCGGGTCAGTTTTCTGTCAGAAACCTCGCCGCCACCGCGAAATCCAAAACTGCAGCAATGCGTTGAGGAATATGTCGCCGGTGAACTCGCTGCCGGTAGCGCCGTGAAAGATGCTATCTCTTCCGCAGCCGCGCTGAACCTGTCAACTTTGCCAGATGATATGGCGGACGATTTGCGCGAAAGCTTCACCGCAGCCAACAATGCACTGACTGGTCTTGATGAGGTATTTGTTGCTGAAGCTGCGGTTGCCGGAGCTGCGAACGAGTACCGCCCACAGCTTACTATTGTTCGGCGGATAGAAAAGCAGATACGTCAGGCCGAGGAAGAAGCAAAGGAATTGTCTACCCGAATAGGGCGTATGCGCTCCGAAGCTGAGGCAGAGGAACGCGCTGAGCTGGAGGTTGAGCTTGCTGCATTAGAGGCTGAGATCGAACACTTAGAAACTACCATACCGGCAAGCTGGGAGGAGGTTTACAGCAACTTCTCGACCCTGAGCAGTACCGAAAACAAAGCCCGCAGCACCTATCGCAGAAATGCTGATGCATCGGTCGAAGCTCCGACCGAAGTTTTGGCGATACTGCATGGCAACCAGGCCTTTGCCGCCTTGGAAGCACCATTGCGTGAGCTGCGCAGCAGCATCGAAAACCTGCCGGAAGGCGAAGCAATGGAACTGGTTGAGGCGCTTGAACGGCAGTTTCGCGAGGTTGAGGGCGCAGGTGATGTGAAAAGCCCTCTGGGCAAGGCACGCAGGGCGCTTAAGGGTGACTCCCCTGACCGCGAAAAAGCATTGGGCGAATATGAAAAAGCAATAGCCGCCTATGAAGCACAAGTTGCGTGGCGGGGACCGGCCGAAGATGCTCTTGGTGCCGGCCTTTCCGATTATATGGATGTGTTGCGCGGCACTCTGGGCTTACGGCAGGAAGACCGGTTTAATCGCGAACAAGCGCTCTTCATGGCGCGCTGTAATGCGGATCACCGGGATATCTCGCTGCAATTTTAAGCAATGGCCGGGGTTTTTGTACCTAGCAGAAACCCCGGTACAAAAGTGCTGGGTTCCACTTTCCGGAACAGATCAGCCAGTCACCAGATGTCTTTGTTCATCCAACCCCATGGAAAGCAGCCTTGGCTGCGTTCCGGTCTGTGCGGCTTGAAAGTCGTCACGCTTATGCCACCCACGCCAACTGGCTTTGATCAGAGATTGGGCAACCGCGCCGCCCAGCGTGTTACCGGGGCCTAGTATAATAAAAACGTCCGGCATGAATTCACGTGCCGCAACCCGGATTGCAGTTGCAAAGTCATAGGGCTTGGTCACCTGATGCCCCAGTGTGTAGTCGCGCAAAGTGCCTTGGCTGTAGGCACCGGGCCACCAAATGTTCCCGCGCCCATCAATCATCGGCAGTCCAGCGCCCTCAAACATTTCGGCTGGCAAGGCGTCCTGCCCGGCGCTGGCAACAGGGTTCTGCATTGACGTATGAAATCCGGCATGGCCTGCAAGGCGCATAGGAAAGCGTCCGTCTATCCGCGGCATTTCCGCTTCAAACGCCGCCAGTCCAGCCCTGTTGCCCGCCAGAACCAGCATGCCGCCCAGATCAATTGACAACCCCAGTGTGTGACCTTCTTTGGCGTCAATTGCGGTTACTTTAGACAACACTTCGGCACGCTTGTTAGGCGAAGTAGCCCAGTCCTTTTCAACGATCGGATAAAGCACCTGCCCGCCTATCATATGTTCGTGCATCAGGCGGCCCATGGTTCCGGCCAATCTCATCCCGCCCAAAGCGTTCAGCGCACCAGCGCAGGCGAGTGTCGTATACCAGCCCATCGAGTTGCCGGTAACCGCGGCAATTTCGAAGTTCTCACGATCAATCGACAGGAAATCCATATAGCTTGCGCCATAGATCAGACCGGAGGCATTATCGCCCCTTAAGTGTTTTGCCGGTGAAAACTTTTTAGCTGAATCAAGTTGCGTTAGTGTCTCTTGACCTTCTCCAAGCCTGAACCCGTCGAATGCCTCCGAAATGGTCCGCTTGTCACCGTGATGGCGACCAAGATAACCCAGCTCGCCGGCATTATAGGTGCCGCGCCCCGGCGCTATGACAACGGCTACCTGTTTCATTTCCTGCCCCATAATTCCCGTGCGGCCTCGGCGATGCTGTCAGCCGAGGGCATGGTTGCCCCATAGGCTGGCCCGGTGGCGATAAAGCTGTCTTCGCCGGTCAGGCGGGCATGGGGCAATTTTGTTTGCTCCCCAAGGAAGGTCATCAAACCTTCCGAGACGTTGCCTGAGCGGCGGCATTCATCGACGACCAAAACCTTTTCCGCGCCCTCCAGTGCGGCCAGTAATCCCTCTTGGGGAAGCGGTGACAGCCACCGCAGATCGACAATTCGGGTATCAACCCCATCATCTGCCAAAGCCCGCGCCGCCTGCTGGCTCAGGTAATGGCCGTTACCGTAGCTGACGATCGCCAGAGGCCCGTTCCCGGTGATGCCTACCTCACCCAAAGTTATGCTTTCCCCAGGTGCAGGATAGGTGGTCATCCAATCCCCTTGGCCATGTAAATCGCGCATAGGGTACAGCGCAATAGGTTCAACGAAAGCAACCACGCGCTGTTCCTCACGGGCCAGACGCACACATTCGCGCAACATTTTCACCGCATCATCCCCGCGCGAGGGAACCGCCAGTATCAGGCCCGGAATATCGCGCAACACCGCCAGTGAGTTGTCGTTATGAAAGTGCCCACCAAAGCCTTTTTGGTAACCCAACCCGGCAATGCGTACGACCACCGGGTTGGTAAACTGGCCGTTTGAGAAAAACGGCAATGTTGCCGCTTCACCGCGCAACTGATCCTCGGCATTGTGCAGGTATGCAAGGAACTGGATTTCCGGGATCGGGATAAAACCGTTATGTGCCGTGCCTATGGCTAATCCAAGAATACTCTGTTCATCCAAAAGAGTGTCTATTACACGGGATTTTCCGAATTTCTTCGTCAGATCCCGGGTCACACCATAGACCCCACCTTTGGTCCCCACATCCTCACCCATCAGAATGATCTCATCATGTTCCAGCATCAGGTCGGCAAGGCCCCAGTTCAGGAGCTTTGACATGGGCAGTAGTTTGGCCATTTGGGCAAAATCAGACCCTAATACGGCTGAACGGGCCTTATCATCCGGCCCATTAGAAGGCGCGTTTTCGCGGTGTGGCGGGATCAGGCTGGCTATCACTTCATTTGCTTTCGACAAACGAGGGCGCTTTACTGCCTCACTGGCAACGCGGGTGCATTGCCTGTCGGTCTCGTTATAGACCTCCAATGCCTCATCCGGGCTCATCACCCCTTTTTCTGCCAGCAACCGTGCTGAATGAAGCAGTGGGTCATCGCCCTCCCAGCCTTCATAGATGGCCTTGGGCAGATAGGCCTCCTGAATGTCGGCGCCGGCATGGCCATAAAGGCGCACTGTCTCCAGATGCAGGAAGGCGGGCTTGCGGCGTGTGCGCACGTAATGCTCCGCCTCACTCGCCACCCGGTAGGTGTCATACAGGTCCAGCCCGTTTGCATGGAAGTATTTCAGCCCCGGGCGGGCCTTGAAATTTGCCGCAATCCAGCCGGGCGGGGTGCGGGTCGAGATGCCGATACCGTTGTCCTCGCAGAGAAACAGCAAGGGAAGCGGGAGCTTCTGAAACGCTGTCCAAGCCGCGGCATTGAATGCCCCCTGCGCGGTCGAGTGATTGGCTGAAGCATCGCCGAAACTGGCCATGACCAGCCCGTCATCTGCCAGCACCTTGTGCTCGGGCTGATACCTGCTGGCCAGTGGCACCGAATAGGCCGCCCCCAGCGCTTTGGGCAGGTGGCTGGCGATAGTTGACGTTTGCGGTGGGATCATCAGGGTACGCGACCCCAGCACCTTATGACGCCCCCCTGAAATAGGATCCTCGCGTGACGTGGAGAAACTCAGCAGCATGTCCCATACAGGTGTAACGCCGGGTACCTGAGAAGAGCGCATCGTCTGAAACGCCCCGTCCCGGTAGTGCAGAAACGCCATATCGTCCGGGCGCAGGGCAGCGGCCACAGCGGCCATACCCTCATGCCCAGATGACCCGATTGTGTAAAACCCCTGACCGTCCGCCTGCATCCTGCGCGATGTCCGGTCGAGGTTGCGGCTCAGGCACCCCGCCCGGAAAATCGCCACTGCATCGTGGTTGCTCAGCGGACCTGCTGGCGGCGCACCATCCGGAAAGTCCCGTGCCAATACCCGCCGGCGAAACGCCTCATGCACGATATCGGCGCGGTCAGCCATAGGTCAGAAAAACGCCTGCAGCCCGGTCTGGGCACGGCCAAGTATCAACGCATGCACGTCATGAGTTCCCTCGTAAGTGTTGACCGTTTCAAGGTTCATCATGTGGCGGATCACCTGAAACTCCTCGCTGATACCGTTGCCACCATGCATGTCGCGCGCCTGTCTGGCAATATCCAGCGCCTTGCCGCAATTGTTGCGTTTCATGATGCTGATCATCTCCGGCGCCGCGTTGGCCTCGTCCATCAGCCGCCCAACGCGCAACGAACCCTGAAGCCCAAGCGTGATTTCGGTTTGCATATCGGCCAGTTTTTTCTGGAAAAGCTGCGTTTGCGCCAGAGGTTTGTTGAATTGTTTGCGGTCCAGCCCGTATTGCCGCGCCGCATGCCAGCAAAACTCAGCAGCACCCAACACGCCCCAGCTTATGCCATAGCGCGCCCGGTTAAGGCAGCCAAACGGACCCTTCAGCCCTTCGACATTCGGCAAGAGCGCGTCCTCGCCTACCTCGACCCCATCCATGACAATCTCACCGGTCACCGAGGCGCGCAGAGACATCTTGCCTTTGATCTTTGGTGCAGACAGCCCTTTCGCACCTTTTTCCAGCACAAAGCCTCTTATCTTGCCTCCATGAGCCTCGGATTTGGCCCAAACAACAAACACATCGGCAATGGGGCTGTTGGATATCCACATTTTATTGCCCGTCAGGCGGTAGCCGTTTTCGGTTTTCTCAGCTCGCGTCTTCATACCGCCAGGGTCCGAACCCGCGTCAGGTTCGGTCAGGCCAAAACAGCCGATCAGCTCTCCCGAGGTCAGGCCGGGCAGGTATTTCTGTCGCTGTTCTTCGCTGCCGTAAGCATAGATCGGGTAAATCACCAATGAGCTTTGCACGGACATCATCGACCTGTACCCGGAATCAACCCGCTCAATTTCACGTGCGATCAGGCCATAGGTCACGTAGGAGGCACCCAGCCCGCCGTATTCTTCGGGCACCGTTGCGCCCAATAGTCCCGCTTCACCCATCTCGCGAAACAACTCTGGTGCGACGGTTTCTTCGGCGTAGGCCTTGATCACCCGCGGTGCCAGCTTATCCTCAGCAAAGGCGCGGGCACCGTCGCGCAACATGCGTTCGTCTTCGCTCAACTGGTCTTCGAAACGAAAGGCGTCTTCCCAGTTGAAACGGGAAAGGTCGGGGGCGTCTTTGGGCTTCAGGCTCATGAGGTAATTCCCTTTTGCTATCATCATGCTGGGTATATCCTTGCTTTCCCCCTCGTTAAAGCGATAATCCGTTATCAAAACATACCAAAACGGAATATTATGAATCAACGTCGTTTTCTTCCCCCTCTGCCGTGGCTTACGGCTTTTGAAACCGTGGCGCGGCTTGGTTCCGTAACGAAAGCAGCGCAGGAGCTTGACCTGAGTCAAGGTGCGGTCAGCCGTCAGGTTTTGAAGCTAGAAGCGCAGCTGGGTGTTGATCTGTTCCAGCGGGTGAAAAAGCGGCTGGTTTTGACACAGGTAGGGCAAAGTTATGCCGCTGATATCGGTAAGGCGATTGCTGCCATTAAGGGGGCGACGATCCGCGCCGCGACCAACCCACAGGGCGGCATTCTGGAACTGTCGATCCTGCCCGCTTTCGGCACCACGTGGCTGGCCCCGCGTTTGCCGGACTTTCTGGCCACGCATCCCGGTGTGACGCTTAACCTGTCTACCCGCATGGACCCCTTTGACTTTGCGCAGGAACGTTTTCACGCAGCCATACATTTTGGCCGCAAAGACTGGCCGGGCGCCGAGGCGCTGAAATTGATGGATGAAGAACTCGTGCCCGTTGCAGCGCCTGAATTGATGCCCGCGAACGCCGAGGCGACTGACTTTAAAGACATACCGCTCTTGCACCTTGAAACACGTCGCAGAGCATGGTCCGGGTGGTTTGCGTCACAGGGGCTGGAGCATAACCCGCCTCCCGGCATGGTATTTGATCAGTTTGCCACCATGGAACAAGCCGCTGTCGCAGGTCTGGGCGCTGCCCTGCTGCCACGCTATCTAGCAGAAGCCGATCTGGGAACCGGACGGTTGGTGACCCTGACAAATGCCCGCGCCACCTCGGTCGGTGCCTATTATCTTGTCTGGCCGCCTTCCGCCTCCTCCTACCCACCCCTTGTCGCCTTCCGTGAATGGATCGGCGGGCTAAATACGACCTAAACTGTCGGCCTTGGGCAGTCATGCAGGATCACCGATCCGGATGATGATGCAAAGGGAGAAAGCTATGAGAACTCACGCGCAGGCAGTCGTCATTGGCGGCGGATTGGTCGGTTGTTCAATCCTCTATCATCTTGCCAAGCTCGGCTGGCGCGATGTCATCCTGCTTGAACGCGATGAGCTGACCTCGGGTTCCACATGGCACGCGGCGGCCAATATTCATGGGCTACATGACAACAACAATGTTACCCGTATCCAGCATTACACTATGAACCTCTATAAAGAGCTGGAAAAGGAAACCGGTCAGGGTTGCGGTGTGTTTCAGCCCGGATCACTTTATTTGGCCCAGACCGAGGACCGCGAGGCACAATTGCGGCTGCAGGAGGCCAAAGCGCGCTATTACGGTCTGAATTTTCATGAGGTCAGCCGGGAAGAGGCCCAGCGCCTGCACCCGCTGACTGATTTCGACGGCGTGCGCTGTATCATGTATGAACCCGATGGCGGCAATGTGGACCCGTCCGGGGTCACCATGGCCTATGCCGCTGGCGCGCGGGCTTTGGGGGCGGAAATTCAGCGGTTTTGCCCGGTAACGGCGACCACTCAACAGCCAGACGGTAGCTGGCTGGTCGAAACTCCCAAGGGAAACATTCATGCCGAATGGGTGGTGAATGCCGGTGGGCTTTGGGCACGCGAAGTAGCCGCGATGGCAGGTCTTGAACTGCCTCTGATCCCTACCGAACACCAGTATTTTGTCACCGAAGCGATGGAAGAAATAAGCGCGCTTGACCGGCGTCTGCCCTCGATCGCCGACCGTGACGGCGAATATTACCTGCGGCAGGAAGGCGACGGGCTGCTGATTGGTGCCTATGAAAAAGACCTGCGGTTTTGGGCCGAAGATGGCACACCGAAGGGCTTTGGGCATGAGCTGTTCGCCGATGACCTTGACCGGATCATGGAAAACGTCATGCGTGCAATGACCCGCGTGCCAGCTGCCGCCGAGGCAGGCGTCAAGCGTGTCATCAACGGGCCGATGATCTGGTCACCGGATTCAGCGGCGCTTTATGGTCCCGTCCCGGAACTCAGCAATTATTTCTGCTGCACGGGTATTATTCCGGGCTTCAGTCAATCCGGAGGGCTGGGCCTGATGAGCGCCCAGTGGATGGTCGAAGGGGAGCCGCAATATGACATGTTCACCTGGGATCTGGCGCGCTTTGACGACTGGGCTGACAAAGCCTTTACCAAGGCACGGGTGGCGGACCAGTATTCCCACCGCTTTGCCATTCACTTCCCGAATGAGGAACGCGCGGCCGGCCGCCCCGCGCGTACCCGGCCCATCTACGACATGCAGGCGGAAATGGGTGCGGTGTTTGGCCTGAATGCTGGATGGGAACATCCCTTGTGGTTCGCGGACGCTCCGGGAACGGTTGAGACCACCGGTTATGAACGACAAAACTGGTTTGAGCCGGTAGCGGCCGAGACCCGAATGCTGCGCGAAACGGTCGGCATTATCGACATCTCAAACTTCGCGAATTACGAGATCAAAGGCCCTGGCGCCCATGATTGGTTGAACGCAATCATGGCCAACAATGTCCCCACAGAAATCGGCCGGTCCTGCCTGACCCCCCTGATCGGGGTGCGTGGCGGCATTGCCGGTGATTTTACCATCACCATGTTGGGCGAAGGGGACTACATGATGGTGGGGTCCGGCATGGCCGAACGTTATCACCAACGGTTTTTCAATATGGTTCCACTGCCGGAGGGCACCAGTTTCAAACGTGCCACCATCGACTATTGCGGTTTCAACGTTGCTGGCCCCAGGGCGCGTGAGGCGCTCGGCCGCCTAACCAACACTGACCTGTCCAATGAGGCTTTTCGCTTCATGCGCTCACGCCGGGTAGATGTGGCTGGGATCGACTGCGTGATGATCCGCGTCAGCTTTACCGGGGATCTTGGCTGGGAGTTACACTGCGCCACGGCAGATCAGACCCGCCTCTACACCGCCCTTCTGGAAGCGGCGCAAAGCTTTGACGGTGGACCGGTTGGCAGCCGTGCGTTAGGCGCGCTGAGGATTGAAAAAGGCTATGGCAGTTGGGGGCGCGAATACAGCCCCGAATACTGGCCGCAAGAAGTTGGGTTGGACAGGTTGGTCAAGGAAGACAAGGAATTCCTTAATAAGGACGCATGGTTGGCGATCCGTGACAACCCCCCGCGCGAGGTGCTTTCAATGCTGGAAATCGACGTCACAGATGCTGATGCCAGTGGCGGCGAACCGGTATTTTTACCCGATGGTACCCCGGTTGGCCGGGTCACGTCAGGGGCTTGGGGGGCGTCGGTCGGCAAGTCTTTGGCATTGGCCTTCTTGGCACCGGACAAGGTTACTGCCGGAGATGAGGTAGAGGTTTACGTCATTGGGCGCGCACATAAAGCACGCGTGCTCAAAGCCCCACCATTTGACCCGAAAGGCACGCGATTACGCAGCTAATTAGTAAGAAAACCCTGTCAAATTCCGCGCAAATCTTGGGCATATTCTAACCACATTGGGCCCTTACACCCACCCAAAGGAATAGGACGATCTACCTGCGCCTTGGCGTTGGGAGGCATGAAAGTGTGAGGGTGAAATGCCGACATACAATCTGGATTGGGACAGCGCGGGCGCGAACGGGTCTTTTACACTGAATGACGGCTCTTCTGCCGTCGGGGTGGATATTTCCACGACCACAAACTCCTCCGGGCAGACGGTTTTTGCAGATACCGGTGGCTCAGAGCAACAATCTGGCCTTTGGGCATCATATCTGGATGAAGCCGTCACCAGTACAATGACATTCGACTCGCCAGTCGCAAACCTGTCTTTCGAAATATTCGATATTGACCAAATAGTTGATCAATGGGACGACCAGATGACCATCCTTGCCACCAATGCGGCGGGGGAGCAAGTGGCCGTCAACTTTCTGAATCTCGGATCTCTTCACTCTGTAAACGGTGATACCCTCTATGCCGATGGTACCGGCACAAGCTCGGTGGATAATTCCGGGGCAAGCACCAGCGTTAACGTCTCTATCCCTGGTCCAATCTCGGAACTAACCTTTATCTTTGAAGTTGGTGACTCTCATACGACAACCGGCGTTTTCGGTATTTCAAATATTACATTGGACGCCGCACTACCCGATGGCATTGTCTCAGGCTCATCCGGTGATGATCTGATCGACCTTGCTTATACCGGCGACCCGGAAGGCGACATGGTCACCACCGGTGATGATGTGATCCAGGCTGGCAGTGGTAACGATACTATTTTTGCCGATCAGGGGAACGACACTGCCCATGGCGGCGACGGTGATGATTTCATTTCCGGCGGATTTGGTAATGATACGCTGTACGGCGGCGCTGGCAACGATACGATCAATGGCGATGAAGGCGACGATATCATCCACGGCGGCGATGGGGCGGACACAGCTGAAATGGGCACCGGGAATGACACCTTCTATGGTGGCGCCGGAAACGATACCGTCAATGGCGACTATGGCGATGACATCTTGCACGGCGGAACCGGGGATGACTTTCTGCGCGGTTCGTTCGGTAATGACACGATCTATTCGGGCGGCGCGGGTGAGGGTGACGACTATCTTTGGGGTGGATATGGCGACGACACGTTCGTTATCGAAAACAGTTTTGGCAACGATTCAATTTCGGGGGAAAACCAGCAGGAAGTGTTGGGCGACACGCTTGACCTATCCGGCGTAACCGACGACCTGACAATTGATTTAACACAGGCAACCCAAGGCAATGGTGCTTTTTCAGATGGCACATATACCGCTGATTACAACCAGATTGAAAACATCATACTCGGTGCAGGTACGGACACTCTGATCCTTGCTGACAATAGCGGCGAGGATCGGGTCGAAGGGTTTACTGCCCCCACAACAAATGCCGATGGCAGTGTTACAGGCCATGACCGGCTGGATGTTTCAGACCTGACCCGTGACAATGGCGCTAATCCTGTCACCACACGCGATGTAACTGTCACGGATGATGGCTCGGGCAACGCAGTGCTGACCTTTCCCGGTGGTGAAAGCATTACATTGGTCGGGGTAGCGCCCTCTGCCGTGGATGATCCTGCCGAGCTTGAGGCATTAGGCATTCCAGCGGCTCCGGATGGTGTCATCACAGGCACAGGCGGGAATGACTTTATAGGACCGGGTTATACTGACGGTGACGGAGACGTCATTGATGCTAATGACGCGATTTTACCCGGAGAAACCGGTGACGATGATATCATCGAAGCGGGTGCTGGGGATGACCAGGTTTACTCCGGTGCAGGAAATGACGAAGTCGATGCGGGCACCGGAAACGACACGGTTTTTGGCGGTAGTGGCGATGATGTCATCTCAGGGCAAGATGGCGATGATACAATATTCGGTGAAGCTGGAAACGACATCCTGAGCGGTGGTGCCGGGGCCGACAAATTGGTTGGCGGAGCTGATCGTGATAAGTTCATTAATGTGACTGCCGGTGACCAAATTTTGGGAGGGGAGACCGGTGATGATTATGACGTCCTTGATCTGACCGGTTCCGGACCATTTGCAATCAACTACGATCCGCAGAATTCCGAAAATGGTACAGTTGACTTTTTGGATGGGAACGGCGCCGTTACCGGTAGTCTGACTTTCGAAGGTATCGAAGAGATTGTGCCCTGTTTCACACCGGGCACCAAAATAGCCACTTCCCGTGGGGACATACCGGTTGAGAAGCTGCGTGAAGGCGACAAGGTCATCACCCGTGACAATGGTTACCAGGAAATCCGGTGGGCGGGGAAGCGTCTTGTTGATCGCCAATGGATGAACCGGGCAGCACATTTGCAACCTGTGCTGATCCGCAAAGACGCGCTGGGTGACGGCATACCGGCCGCGGATATGATGGTTAGCCCTAATCACCGGATGTTGATCACCGAGGCAGCGGCACAAGCCTATTTCAACGATAGCGAAGTGTTGGTGGCAGCCAAGTTTTTGGTTGGCAGGCCCGGTATAACGAAGGCCGATATAAGCTCGGTTTGCTATCATCACGTCATGTTCGACCGCCATGAAGTCGTCTATGCACAATCAGCCTGGAGTGAGAGCTTCCAGCCAGGCGATTATGTCATGTCGGCTATGGGACAAGAGCAGCGCAGTGAATTGTTTGAGCTGTTCCCTGAACTTGAAAACCACGATATGTCCAACAGCTTTTCTTCGGCAAGGCGCGTGGTTCGCCGCCACGAAGCCGCCCTTTTGGGTGCCAAAAAGGTGGGTGCCTAAAAATCAGTTCTCTAGGGCCTTGTAACGGTCCCAAAGCAACAGGGCATTTTAAAAGTTGGTTCAATTTTCAACTCTGGCTCGTGTTTCTGCAAGGTCGCGTTCATATACAAGCATCTCACCTTCCCAGGCTTCGAGCCGTGCTTTCAGATAGAAATTTTCTGAATCACTCCACATTTCCGCATAGCTTTCTGTGCGTACCGACCATTCGCCGCGCCTGAGTGTTTCGGTCCAGTGAGTGGTGCCACGGGCGCTAAGCGGGTCATCAGGATGGATTTGCCAACGTTCGCGCGCGATAGAACCTGTGGTAAGGCCGTGCTCAAGATCCTCATTCTCGCCAAAATCATCTTCGATGATCAGACTGACAATCCCACTGGAAAGATCGGTTTGGCTTATCCGGCTATTCTTTGCCGGACGTATTTCCCGTGCCTTCCACGGGGTGTCACACTCGGGAGGCTCAAAACTGCATTCGTCCCTCGTGGCTGGCTCTCGCACAGGCAGCTCCAACTGCCCGTTGCACAGCGTCAGGCTTGCGTTTTCAGGGGACGGCCAGATCAAAGGCCAATAGGCCGATGAAACGGCAACCCGCAAACGGTGACCCTTCGGGAGGCGATAAGCAATATGGTCAAGGGCAAGGCTGACCTCAAAGGGTTCGCCTGGTGTCAGCGGCGTAGGGTTGGAATGGCTGTCACGATGGGTCAGGTTAAGCACACCGTATGTGATACGTGTTGACGCCCCGTCCGGATGTACATGGCATAGGCGCACGGCAATCTGCGCTTGCGGTTTGTCCGAACTAATCTTCAACCGAACCACAGGCGCTCCGGTAATATCCAGGTCCGCCACGGTGGGTTCTGTATCAAAACAAACCGACAATGCATCATCGCCACGCTGATCTCCGGGCATTTCCGGGCCCAGCCAGATGGCGCAGTATTCGCCGGAAGCGGCTCCTGTGTGTTGCGGTGATGCGATCAGAGCTTTCAGATCAGCCGGGTTTTCCGAAAGGGTGTTGCCCGCGCCAAAATGCAAAACATCAGTCTCTATTGTGGTGCAATCGCCTTTTGATGTCGCCAGCCAGCGACCCGGCCGATGCTCGTACCAAGCAGCCGGTCGTACCCCGTCCATCTGGTAAAGCCTAAGGTCCGCTTCTTCCTCGACCCCGGTATCGACCCCTTTAAGCCACCGGTCCCACCAGCGCAGTGCCTCCTGTAGAAACCCGATCCGCGGCTCAGGAACCGCAAAATGCGGGTATTTGTGCACCCAGGGACCAATGATGCCTTTAACAGGCGCAGTCAGGTTCCCCACAAGCGCCGGGACCGCGTTTTTATACGCGTCTCCCCAACCACCAACCGCCAGCGTCGCGGCTTTGATGGCGGCGTAATCCTCGCAAACCGATCCGTGCTGCCAATATTCATCGCGGATCTGATGCTCCAGCCAAAGTGCGGGCAGAAATGGTTCAGCCTTCAGCCGTTCCACCCACATGTCGCGCCATTTGTCGCCAACCAGTGCCGGGTCTGGCGGACGCGACGAGTAGGCCCACATCGTCGCGCCCCAGCCCAGGTTTTCATTCAACAGGCAGCCACCTTTGTAGTGGATATCATCGGAATAGCGGTCGTGAGTAGAGCACAGTGTTATAATTGCCTTCAGCGCGTCAGGCTGCATGGCCGCGACCTGCAGGGCGTTAAAACCACCCCAACTGATCCCCATCATGCCCATTGCACCACTGCACCAATCCTGCGCCGCCAACCATTTGATCACCTCAACCGCATCATCAAGTTCCTGCTGGGTATATTCATCCTCCATCACGCCTTCGCTGTCGCCGTTACCACGCATATCAACACGCACCCCGGCATACCCATGGCGGGCAAAATATGGATGGGTCAGCGCATCGCGGACGACAGTCCCGTCGCGCTTGCGATAAGGAAGGAATTCCAGAATTGCCGGCACAGGGTTGTTTTCAGCGTCTTCCGGCCGCCAAATGCGGGCTGAAAGACGGGTGCCATCCGAAAGGGTGATACCTTCGTCCGGCAGGTCAAGTATATCTCGGTTTGTCATGGGTTGAGGTGAGCTGTCCCGCGTCCCGCCGTCAAGTCTTATTACCAACCCACTCCACTGAAATACTGGAAATTGGGGGGTGCACATGAACAAACGATAAGCGAATCCCTTCGCGAAAACAGTTATTTTCGCTCAGACCTTTACACCTCACCAACTCTGCTGTGTGGAACGCCAGAATTTTATTACGGTCAATGCGCTTGGCCTTTCATTTCAGCCAGGCCAACAACATAATTCTTGCCATACACCTTGGCGCATTTCGGGCAGGTTGTGTAAAAGAACCAGATATTCGCGTCCTCCGTACCACGACGCGCAGCCTCGGCCTGCATTTCCTCATACCAATATCGCGCCTGAGAATAGGGACCCTCAAAAACCTTAGTTCTAAAATCACCGGACATAGTCACCATTTCTTCGCCTTCAACAGGTTTGTTCGTGGCGAACAGGTGCTCGCTTTTCCATGCGCTTTCATCCCGGCTCATCACAATGTAATTGTTTGGGTCAATATCCGCTTCAAGTTTGCCCAAAACCCGTCCGAACACCCTGCCCATATCCACAGGCACATGCATCACGGAATGAGTCTCGGCGCGAACAAATGGTTTGTCACGGAAGTGCAAATCCTTACCTTCCCATGCCTGTGGCCGGAAGCGCGGGCAGCACCCGGTGGGATTATTGCTAATATCATATTTAGGGAGCATATTCGTTTTCATCTTCAACCTCCTTCCTGCCCTTGATTCTACCATAACGGGACAGATCTGACCTTGACCCGGCGCATGCAGGTGCGCAGAAAGACTAAATGGCCAGCAAACCTAAAAAACGCCCGCGCAAATCAGCGGCCAGAAGGCCTGCGCCAAGCCGCAGGCCCGCGCCCCGGCGTAAACGCCCCGCCCGGCCAAAGATCCACCCGCTGCGCCGCCTTTGGCGCTGGACGAAAAGGCTGACTGTTTCAGCGCTGATCCTTATCTTCGCCTGGATTGTCGCCTATGTGGTCTTCGACCCCCCAACCACGCCGTATACTCTGGCCGAGAAATCACGGCTTGGGGAGATTGACCGCGAATGGGTGCCACTTGAGGAAGTCAGCCCATTCGTAGCCCGTTCAATCGTGGCTGCTGAAGACGCAAATTTTTGCCTTCACTGGGGTTTTGACATGGCCGCAATCCGTTCAGCCATTGAGGATGGCGCGGCGCGCGGTGGTTCGACCGTAACACAGCAAGTTGTTAAAAATGCTTTCCTTTGGCAAGGTCGGTCCTGGCCACGAAAGGCGCTTGAGGCGCTGATTACGCCTGTTGTTGAAGCGGTCTGGACAAAACGGCGCATCATTGAAATCTATTTGAACATCGTTGAGTTTGACGAAGGTGTTTTTGGCGTCGAAGCTGCAGCGCGCCACTATTTTGATCTTCGGCCTGAACATTTGACGGCCCGTCAAGCTGCCCTTCTTGCCACGGTCCTGCCAAACCCGAAAACTCGCTCTGCGGCCCGGCCCAGTCAATCTCAACGAGCAAGGGCGGGCACAATCCAGGACGGGGCGGCAACAATCCTCGCAGATGGTCGCTCTGCTTGTTTCGAGGATTGAATTACCGCCACTTTCGAGGGCATAAGAAGAAAAAAAGAGCCTTAGATTATGAACCGTTTGTTCCACTTTGCCCTATCCCCCGCCTGCCGCAAGGTCCGCCTGTCTCTGGCCGAAAAGAAGATTGAGGTCGAGCTAGTCGAAGAACGGTATTGGGAGCAAGATACCGATTTTCTGCGGCGAAACCCTGCGGGGAAAGTGCCGGTTCTGCGCATGGGCTCAAAAACCATGTCGGAAAGCGCCGCGATCTGTGAGTATCTGGAGGAACGAAATCCGACGCCTCCCCTGATGCCAACCAGTCCGGAGGGGCGCTATGAGGTGCGGAGGCTGGTTAGCTGGTTTGACGATAAATTTCACCACGAGGTAACCTCAAAGCTGCTCTATGAGCGGGTGCACAAAAAGATCATGGGCCTGTCACCCGATTCGCGTAACGTCAAAGAGGGCGCTAAGGCGATCCGCTATCACCTTGATTATCTGGGCTGGCTATTGGATCAGCGGCGCTGGCTGGCTGGCAACGATATGAGCCTGGCCGATTTCGCCGCCGCCGCGCATTTGTCTGCATTAGACTATAACAGCGATGTGGACTGGAACCGGAATGCCAATGTGCATGAATGGTATGCCAAGATAAAATCAAGGCCCGCCTTCCGGTCCCTTCTGGCGGATCAGGTGCCGGGTTTTCCGCCCCCGGCACATTACACAGATCTGGACTTCTAGTGCCCTCTGGCGGATCGCCTCCCGAAGACCTGGCCAAAGCCATCAAGGAACGCGCCCTGTCCGAAGGATTTGCCAGTGCCGGGATATGCCACCCGTGGGCAGTGCCGGAAACTGCGGCGCGCTTGAGCGCCTTTGTCAACGCAGGGTGGCATGGCGACATGGCGTGGATGGCTGAACGCATGCATTGGCGCGGGGATGCAGCAGCACTTTGGCCGGAAGCACGCTCGGTCATCATGCTGGCTGAGACCTATACGCCGGAACATGACCCGATGGAGGTCCGCCGACTGGCGGATAAGGGTGCGATCAGCGTTTATGCTCAGAACCGTGACTATCATGATATCGTCAAAAAGCGACTGAAGCGGGTAGGGCGCTGGCTTATTGACGAAAACCCAGGCGCGGAAATTAAGGTGTTTGTCGATACGGCCCCGGTGATGGAGAAACCTCTTGCCGCCGCTGCCGGGCTTGGCTGGCAGGGTAAACACACCAATCTTGTTGGTCGTGAACTGGGCAACTGGTTCTTCCTAGGGGCAATATTTACAACTCTTGAGCTTGCCACTGACCCACCTGGCAAGGACAATTGCGGCTCCTGTACGTCCTGCCTTGATGCCTGTCCTACCGGGGCGTTTCCCGCCCCTTATCAGCTCGACGCGCGACGCTGCATTTCTTATCTGACAATCGAGCATAAAGGCGCGGTTGACGAAAGCCTGCGCCAGATGCTTGGCAACCATATCTACGGCTGTGATGATTGTCTTGCCGCTTGCCCGTGGAACAAATATGCCGTCGCCGCGCATGAAGCGCGCTATGCAGCGCGCGCCGAACTTCTGGCGCCGGATCTGGCCATGTTGGCGGGTCTTGATGAAGCGGCTTTTCGCACGATGTTCGCTGGATCTGCGGTAAAGCGTACTGGCCGCGCCCGGTTCCTGCGTAATGTCGCATATGCGATTGGCAATTCCGGAGACAAGGCTCTGGCCAGCGCTGTGGCGCCACTAACCTCTGACACGGACCCGGTTCTTGCCGAGGCCGCCCGCTGGGCTTTGGCCCGACTGCGTTAAACGCCTCTACTGATTGGATGAAGCATTCATGTGATAGGCCGCAACAGCGGCTGAAATACCCTCGGCAGCGCGATTTTGCGGATAGGGGCCGATTTTTGTTGCCCCAATGCGATAGGTAATCATTGTACCTTGAGAAGTGTTACGGAACACAACCCACACCTCAACTCCTTTTGCCTGGAATGAGTTAACCAGCGCGGTTTGCATATCCGCGCGGGTAACCTGCCCTGCACGCGCGGCGTTCCAGTCGACCACCGCCGTGATCTCAGTCCCTTCCGTGGCCCCGAAATATTCCCGCAGGCTTTCTTTGGTGATACCCAACGGGCGAAAGGTCGGGTCTTTGGTGACGTGGTAATAGGACAACGAAATTGCCGATGGCATCACTACCAAAGCAATGATCACGATCAGGGTCATTACCCCGCGTTGCTGTCCCATCGCACATCTCCGCCAATTCTTATTCAGGCAGGTTAGCGCGATGGGGTTCAGATTAGGTTAAGAGCCTATTCCCGCACCAGTTTTTCATAACCATCCGAAATTTCGCGCGTCAGGGCACCGACTTCAAAATTGTAGTCACCGATCTGGCCAACAGGTGTAACCTCGGCGGCTGTGCCGGTCAGCCAGCATTGCTCAAACCCTTCCAGTTCATCAGGCATGATGTGGCGTTCATGCACTTTGATCTGACGTTCTTTCAGCATGCCGATCACCGTTTGCCGCGTCAGACCGTTCAGGAAGCAATCTGGCGTTGGCGTATGCACTTCACCGTCTTTGACAAAGAAAATGTTGGCGCCGGTCGCTTCGGCGACGTATCCGCGATAATCGAACATCATGGCGTCCGAACAACCTTTGGCCTCGGCGGCATGTTTTGACATGGTACAGATCATGTATAGCCCGGCAGCCTTGGCGTGAGACGGGATGGTTTCGGGGCTAGGGCGTTTCCACTTGGAGATATCAAGCTTGGCACCCTTGTACTTGGCGTCGCCATAATAATTGCCCCATTCCCAGGCGGCAATTGCCAGACGCACAGGGTTGCGCGCAGACGCGACACCCATGTCTTCACCCGCACCGCGCCAAGCCACCGCACGCACATAGGCATCGTCCCAACCGTTTGCCTTGAGCACATCATATTTGGCAGCCTCGATTTGATCGACCGACCACGGAATTTCAAAGTCGATCATGTTCGCTGAAGCATGCAGCCTTTGGCTATGTTCGACTGAACGGAAGATTTTACCATTATAGGCGCGCTCGCCCTCAAAAACTGAGGAGGCATAATGTAAGGCGTGGGTCAGGATATGGATATTGGCATCGCGCCAATCCACCATTTTTCCGTCCAGCCAGATTTTTCCGTCTCTGTCGTCGTAAGCACCAGACATAATCGTTCCTTTCGATACCGCTTGCGCGGATTTGCAAATATTGCGCTTATTAGGTCCGTTTCGGACATAATGTTGCGCAGAAATCGTGAATCGCTACCAAATGAGTCTTGGAAAGTCAACAAGGCTGACATAAAATCAAAACAGATTTGATCGACTTATTTGGCAGACAGGAACAAATGCAGATGGATAAACAGGATCCGGGTGGACAGGATTTATTGTTTCTGACCGAAGAGCAACTTCGCAAAGGCATTGAGGCAATGTTCTTTGCCTATCGTGGTTTTACAGCTGACCCCGACCGTATTCTGGATAATTATGCCTATGGCCGGGCGCACCACCGGGCGATACATTTCATTCGCCGCAATCCGGGTACCACGGTCAATAATCTGTTGGCAGTTCTGGGGGTAACCAAACAATCCCTTAACCGGGTTTTGCGGACTTTGGTCCAGGATGGCCTGGTAGAAAGTAAAGTGGGTAAAAGGGATAAACGTGAACGCAACCTGACCCTGTCAGAAGCGGGTGCAGCATTGGAAAAAGACCTGTCAGACGCCCAGCGGGCACGCATGCGAACTGCCTATATGGCTGCTGGTCCCGAAGCTGTCTATGGATTTCGCACCGTTTTAGAGGCGATGATGGACCCGGAACTGCGCCGCCATTATAACCAACCGAAAGGCCCGGCAGCATGAGCTCTGTCGAACAGGCACATTTACTGATCGTTGACGACGATGAACGCATCCGTGGCCTGTTGCAACAATTTCTGATCCGCCATGGTTTTTGGGTTTCGGCCGCGCGGGATGCTACCCACGCGCGCAGCCTGCTCGGGGGGCTGGAATTTGACCTGATCGTCATGGATGTGATGATGCCCGGTGAAGACGGTGTGTCCCTGACACGCGACTTGCGCAGATCGATTGCGACGCCAATCCTGTTGTTAACGGCCAAAGGAACAACAGAAGACCGGATTGCCGGGCTTGAAGCAGGAGCGGATGATTATCTTTCCAAGCCATTTGAACCTAAAGAGTTGCTTTTACGTATCAATGCCATTTTACGGCGGATACCAAAAACCAACTCCGAAACCGGTCCCAAATTCCTCCATCTCGGACCCGTCCGCTACGATATCGAGCGTGGTGAATTGTGGCGCGGTGACGATCTGGTACGCCTGACCGCTACTGAAAGCACGCTGATGCAGATCCTGTCGGACCGCCCCGGGGAACCTGTCAGCCGTGTGGAACTGGTTGAAAAACTGGGCCGTGGGGAAGACAAAGCACAGGAGCGCGCTGTTGACGTGCAAATCACACGGTTGCGGCGCAAAATTGAAGATAACCCAAAACAGCCACGGTATCTGCAAACGGTACGCGGTGCAGGGTACATGCTGGCGCCTGATTAGGGGTACTCCCGCCCATCGTCGGCCCCTGCCGGGGTGCTCCTCTGGTTGGGTGTGGCCTCGCTTTGCTCGGCGATTTCAAGCCTCCGGCGGAGGTATTTTGACCCAAGATGAAAAGAGAAGCTGAAGTCAGGCGTTTTCCAGCACCAGTTCCTGACCGGCCTCAAACGCTTCCATGTTCAGGCTGGCGAATTTCGGCGGTGCTTTGGCACGCACGACTTCCTCCAGTGTTTTCTGCGCACAGATACCGCTATGTGCTACCAGTGCGCTGAGTGCCACAATGTTGGCGACGCGTTTGTTGCCTAGCTTGCGGGCGGTGTCTGTAAACGGCAGGCTGATCAGTGTGAACTTGCCCTTGGGTGGATCAGGTACCAGTTCGCTGTCGACCATTACCAGACTATCTTTGCCAAGAAGGTCGCCCGATGCGCGCGCTGCCGCGCCATGCAGGATCAGCAGATAATCCAACCCCCGGCTTAGCGGGAATGCAGCCTGGCCTTTTGAAACCACCAAATCCGAGCGACTGAGCCCGCCGCGCGACACTGGCTCATAGCTTTGGCTTTGAGCGACGTTGTAGCCTTCAGCCACCAAGGCCGCCGACAGAAATTTAGCTGACAGGATAAGGCCCTGCCCACCGGAGCCACTAAACCGCACTTCGAAGTTTTCCATGCCTTTACCCCCGTTGTCCGGCCTGAATACGTGCCACCATTTCACGGTAAGCTACCCCGTATTCCTGACGGTCGTTTTTGCTAAGTGTCCCACATTGCAATGCGTTAGGCTTAAACGGCACATCTACCGTATTTCGATATGCTTCTGGACGCATCCCGGCCTTTTGGCTCAGGATCATTTCGGGGCTGTTGCCAAGGTCATTTTTACGTCCATAAATCTCAGTACAATCCGAGATCACCTCGACAAACGAAAAGCCCTGGTGGTCGATGGCATCACGCAGGAGGTTCTTTAATCCCGTCACCTGCATGGTCACCTGACGCCCGACAAAGCCTGCCCCGGCAGCGGCGGCAAGGGCGCAGGCATCAAACACCGGTTCGGTGTTTCCAGCGGGTGTTGTGGTTGTGTAACGGTCGCTGGAGGTTGTCGGCGAAACCTGCCCGCCGGTCATGCCGTAAATTTCATTATTCAGCATCATGCAGGTCATGTTGAGGTTACGGCGGCAGGCATGGATCAGGTGGTTGCCACCAATGGCCAGACTATCGCCATCTCCGGTGATAACAATCACATGTAGATCGGGACGCGCCAGCGCCAGTCCGGTGGCAAAGGCCAGCGGGCGGCCATGGGTGGTGTGAAACGTGTTGGCATCCACATAGGCCGAAAGGCGGCCCGAACAGCCAATGCCGGACACGACGGCCAGTTTGTCCTTGTCGATGCCCAGCTCATGCACCGCCCACAAAAGCGCGCGCAGCGCAATACCGTGGCCGCAGCCCGGGCATAGGAAATGCGGCATCTGGTCTAGCCGTATATACTCGTTGATATCAAAATCGGCTGTGTTCACTGCGTCTTTCATGACAGCACCTCCGTTACCCGGTCGACAATTTCGGAGGGCGTGATCGCCTCGCCGTCAATCTTTCCCAGCCCATAGACGGACGTGTCTTTGAGTAGCCGTTCTACTTCCAGCACCATTTGTCCCTGGTTCATCTCGGGCACCAGCACGGCGCGTGTGCCCTCAGCGGCCTTTTTCAATGCCTTCTCGGGAAACGGCCACAGGGTTTTGGGGCGGAACAGTCCCGCCTTCACACCCTTCTTGCGCAAATCGGCGACGGCCTGAGCGCCGGCACGAGCGGAGATACCCACTGTCGCGATTACCAGATCGGCATCATCGCATTCGGTTTGCTCTACAGCCTCAATCAGGTCTGCGTGCAGGTCCAGTTTGTCGGTTGTGCGCACTAATGCCGTTTCGGCTTTGGCCGGGTTCTGCGTGGGAAAGCCACTGGGCAGGTGGGTCAGGCCGGTGACGTGGCTGCGATAGCCATCGCCCGGGCGCGGGAAGGGCGGCACCAAGTCTTCGGTGACGGCGTAAGGTTCGAACCCTTCCGCCGGGCTATCGGCAAATTTGCGGGTAACGGTTTCTTCGGGTTTCAGTTCGTCCAAATCGACGGTTTCAACCAGATGGCCGATAACTTCATCAATCAACACTACAACCGGTACGCGCAGACGTTCCGTCAGCTCAAAAGCGCGGATGGTTTCCGAGTAACATTCGGCTACTGAAGCCGGGGTGAGCACGATGATTGGATGGTCCCCATGGGTGCCCCAACGTGCTTGCATGATATCGCCCTGTGCGGGGCGTGTGGGCATACCTGTTGAGGGCCCGCCGCGCATGACATTGATGATCACGCAGGGGATTTCCGCGCCCGACGCATAACCCAGATTTTCCTGCTTGAGCGAGAAGCCCGGCCCGGAAGTTGCAGTCATCGCCTTCAGACCCCCCATCGAGGCACCAATAACAGCGCCCATCGAGGCAATTTCATCCTCCATCTGGATGAATGTGCCGCCCACTTTCGGCAGCTCGCGCGCCATCGCTTCGGCCACCTCCGAAGACGGGGTGATCGGATAGCCCGCATAAAAGGTACAGCCGGCGGCGATTGCGCCAAGGGCACAGGCATGATTGCCCTGCAGATTGATACGCTTGGCCATTATTGCGCGACCTCCATAACCGGAATGTTGGTGATTTTGATAGCGAAGTCAGGGCACAACCATTCGCACATACGGCAGCCGGTGCAGGCGTCAGGCTTGTGCAGTTCAGCCACCAGTTGATCGTTTAGCCGCAGGCAGCGCTCTGGGCACATCTTGACGCAGATGTCGCAGCCTTTGCACCATTCCTCGGTGATTTGCAGGTCGGTTTTAACCTGCCCATGCAATACGCGCCCGGGTTTCGCCCGTGCCGTGCCTTCGTCAACCCGTTTGTCTCCTGCCTGCGCCCATTCACGGCCGCGGGCGAAGGCCTCAACATTGATATCGACGCTTTTTGGCGGCACGAATGAGCGAATTACCTCAAGCCAGTCTTCAGCCGGAAATTCAAGCGAGTTTGACAATGCGCCCAGCAGCACTGTGTTGGCGGCTTTCAGGTTACCCAACTCCTCCGCAATCGAGGTTGCATCCATCGCATAGCCTGCGCGCACCTGATCCATGATCTCTGCCGGGGTTTCCGGCGAATACATCGCATCTTCGCCACGCCCGCGCGCCCGGCAGGCAAAGGGCGGTACGATCTGTTGGGTATCAGCAATGAAGGTGCCGGTTTCCGGGTTCATGTAATTGATCCAGCGCAGCGCCTCAGCCCATTCCAGCGCCACCAGCACATCAGCCTCGCCAATCGGAATAGTCGGCGACCAGACGCTGGAGCCATAGCGTACATGGCTGAACACACCACCGCCGCGCTTGGCCATACCGTGCACTTCGGATTGCTTCACCTCGTAACCATGGTTCTGGCACAACATCGCCAGCACCTTCGAAACCATGATCACACCCTGACCACCTACGCCGACAATCAGAACATTGGTCGGTCCATTCGTCTTTTCTGCCATATGGGAAATCCTTAGAGCGAGATGCTGTCAGTTGGGCAGATCTGGGCGCAGATTGAGCACCCGATGCAGCTTTGTGTGTCAATTTTTACCTTGTGGCGGCCTTCAAACCATTCGTCTGACCATGTCAGTGCCGGGCAGCCAAGATTCATGCAGGACTGGCAGGCAACACATTTCTCGGGATCAATCGAGAAAGGATCGCCTTTGATCTTGACCGGGTCCAGCACGCAGGGCCGGTCAGAAATGACCACAGAAACGCCCTTGAATTCCACTGCTTCGCGTAAGCTTTGGAACATGCGGGCCATGTCGTAGCTGTCAACGGTTTCGACCCACTTGACCCCCAGGGACTTAATCAGCTGGGTGAAATCCACCTTGGCGGTTTCTTCGCCGCGCAGGGTTATACCGGTGCCGGGGTGGTTCTGACCACCAGTCATGGCGGTCGTGTGGTTATCCAGCAAAAACACGGTAATGTTAGCCTGATTGTACACCGCATCGATCAGCGGCGGGATGCCTGAATGCAGGAAGGTGCTATCACCGATCGTGGCAATGATCGGCTTGGTCTCGGATCCTGCCTTGGCCATGCCAACCGCATTGGCAATGGACGACCCCATGGAAACACAGGTGTCGATGGCGCTAAGGGGGGGTGCCACTGCCAGTGTGTAACAGCCAATGTCACCGGCAACCCGCGCGTCAAGTGCCCGCAGGGCCATGTAGCAACTTGTATGCGGACAGCCCGAGCACAGAACCGGCGGGCGCACCATCGGTTCAAACTCAAACGCGCCTATGTGTTTCTTTTCTTCCAGCATCCCAGCTTTGACGAAACCATCGCGCACAATCTCGGGTGAAAATTCACCCACTTGTGGGAACAGGTTTTTACCTTCTGCGGCAATACCCATGATCTTGAGCGAATTTTCAATCACCGGCTCTAGCTCTTCCACTACGATGATACGCTCAAACTTATCGCAGAAATCGCGGATATGCGGTTCGGACAGCGGGTAGGAGCCTGCCAGTTTCAGGACGCTGACATCCGGCATCACTTCTTTGACATAAACATATGACATCGCCGTGGTGACGACGCCAACCTTACCGCCGTGCATTTCAACCCGTGTCAACGGCCCCTCGGCCATCTCAACGGCAATGTCAGCGGTACGTTGCAGCACAACCGGATGTTGACGCCGTGCGTTCATCGGCACCATGACGTTTCTGGACGGGTCTTCGAGAAAGCCCCTGTCGCCGGGGTCCGTCCTCGGGCCAACCTTGATCTCACTGCGCGTATGGCTCAGCCGGGTGGTGGCGCGCACGATGACCGGGGTTTCAAACTTCTCGGACAATTCAAAGGCGTATTTGGTAAACTCCAGTGCCTCCTGACCATCGCTGGGCTCGATCACCGGTACCTGCGCGAAGCTGGCGAAAATTCGGGTGTCCTGTTCGTTTTGCGAAGAGTGGATGCCTGGATCATCACAGACCAAAAGCACCAATCCGGCATTCACCCCGATATAGGAAAACGACATCAAGGCGTCTGATGCAACGTTCAGCCCCACATGTTTCATCGCCGCGAACGACCGCACCCCAGCGAAGGACCCACCTATCGCCGTATCCAGAGCTGTCTTTTCATTGGTGGACCATTGGGCGTGGATATCTTCGGCGGGATATTTCCCGACGGCCTCCATGATCTCGGTGCTTGGGGTGCCGGGATAGGCAGCGGCAACTTTTACCCCGGCCTCCCAAACCGCACGGGCAATCGCCTCGTTGCCGGTCATTGGCCCGGTTGCGGGTAAATCGGTGGCCTTGGATGAGGCAACCTTCGCAGCTTTGTTCATACTCTATCCCCATTCGCCCGTTAATAACCCGGCAAGTGTTGGCGTGGGGAAGATCTGATTCCAATGATATAGATCAATCCGGGGTTTTCAGAGCCCAAAAGAAAAGGGCCGCGCAACCTGCACGGCCCTCTCGTTGTGTAATAAAGCCTAGCTTATTGCAAAGCAGCATCCGTAATCGCGTGGGTCCATGCGCCCGACGGTTCAGCAGTGATCACAGGATCAGAACCACCACCCATAAGGGTCGCAACCGTACGCTCGTAGTCAGCTACGTCCAGCGCGCCGTTTGAGCCAGCCGTCAGCTTGGCAATCTCACCCATCATGCGGGTCTGATGTGCTTCTGTCTGGGCACCGGTTTCATCGTATTCCAGTACGATCATGGCAGCCGCATCCGGGTTTTCCTCGGCCCATTTCCAGCCCTTCATGCTGGCACGAACGAAGCGTACCATGCGGTCAGAAAATGCGGCGTCAGACAGGTTGTCTTCCAGTACATATAGCCCGTCTTCCAGTGTTGCCACGCCCTGATCTTCATATTTGAAAGTAACCAGATCGTCGGCACCAAGGCCCGCATCAATAACCTGCCAGTACTCGTTGTAGGTCATGGTTGATACACAATCGGCCTGTCCTTGCAGGATCGGGTCAACGTTGAAGCCTTGCTTCAGAACTGTCACGCCGTCACCGCCATCGGTGCTGACACCAAGAGCATTCATCCAGCTCAGGAACGGGTATTCGTTACCGTAGAACCAGACACCAAGTGTCTTGCCAGCAAAATCAGCCGGAGAGGCAATTCCGCTATCCTTACGACAGGTCAGCATCATGCCCGAAGACTTGAACGGCTGCGCGATGTTTACAACCGGCGCGCCTTGCTCACGCGCGGCCAGAGCAGACGGCATCCAGTCGATCATAACGTCAGCACCGCCACCCATCAGCACCTGCACGGGTGCCACATCGGGGCCACCGGGCTTGATGGTGACGTTCAGGTCTTCTTCGCTATAAAAACCATTTTCCAATGCCACGTAGTACCCGGCAAACTGTGCCTGCGTGACCCATTTCAGTTGCAGCGTCACATCGTCAGCGGCCATGGCCCCCGAACCCATCAACGCGAATGCGCCAAGCGCGCCTTTTGCATATTTCATCATACGTTTCTCTCCCAGTTGTTATAAGGTTTTGCTCAACCTCGTTGTGAGGGGTGCCAGAATGTGACCCCTTTTTCTATCATTGCTACGATACCGTAAAACGCCGACCCCGCAAGGGCGGCAACCGTGATCTCGGCCCAGACCATGTCCAGACCAAGCCTTCCCACTTCGGTGGAAATCCGAAATCCCATCCCTTTGATGGGACTGCCAAAAAACTCTGCAACGATGGCGCCGATCAGGGCCAGCGTGGTGGCAATTTTTAGCCCGTTGAAGATTGCTGGCATGGCCGCTGGCAAGCGCAGTTTTGTAAGCGACTGCCAGTAACTCGCCGACCAAGTCGCCATTTGATCGCGCTGCATGCTGTCGGTTGCCGCCAGCCCCTGTACGGTGTTCACCAGCATCGGGAAGAAGACCATCACGACAACCACAGCAGACTTTGACTGCCAGTCAAAACCGAACCACATCACCAAAATGGGGGCGGTGCCGATAATTGGCAGGGCGGCGATGAAATTTCCAACCGGCAACAGACCCTTTTGCAGGAAAGGTGAGCGATCAATCAGAATGGCAATGATCACCGCCGAACCGCAGCCGATGATATATCCGCTCAGCGCGCCTTTGACGAAGGTCTGTACGAAATCGACCCAGAGAATTGGCAGAGATGACGCGAACTTTACGCCAATCGCGCTCGGCGGAGGCAGGATAACGCTGGGCACACCGAGCCCACGCACCAACCCTTCCCAGACAATCAGCAACGTTATGCCAAAGATTGCCGGGATCGCCAGCTTTACAGCGCGTGTATCGCTTGCCCGTCCATTTGCCAGTACATGGTTCAGGTAATAGGCTGCCGCCCATACTGCGATAGCAAAAATAACCCAGATCATGCTTGCATCCCCATGCGCTTAAGCATCACCCGCTGGATGATCCCGATAATGCCCACCAGAGTTGCCGCCAGAATGGCTGCCGCGAAAAGTGCGCTCCAAATCTGGATGGTCTGACCATAATAGCTTCCGGTCAGCATCCTTGCACCAAGGCCACGAATGGCACCGGTTGGCAATTCACCAACAATGGCCCCGACCAGACTGGCCGCCATGCCAATCTTCAGGCTGGTGAAAAGGTAAGGCATTGAGGCAGGCAGGCGCAGTTTCCAAAATGTCTGATTGCCGCTCGTGTGGTAGGTGCGCAAAAGATCAAGTTGATCAATGGCGGGGCTTCTGAGCCCCTTCACCATGCCCACGACAACCGGAAAGAAACTGAGATAGGCGCTGATGATCGCCTTGGGTACCAGCCCCTGAATACCGATTGAGTTCAGTACCACGATAATCATCGGTGCGATTGCAAGGATGGGAATGGTCTGGCTGGCAATGGCCCATGGCATCACACTCATATCCATCGCTTTGTTGTGAACGATGCCGACTGCCAGCAAAATGCCCGCCCCGGTACCAATGACAAAGCCTAACAGAGTGGCGCTCAAAGTGATCCAGCCATGAAAAATCAGGCTGCGTTTTGACATTGCCTTGCCTTCAAGCACCTTTGCCCCTGTGGTGTTCCACAGCTCAATCACAACCTGATGCGGTGCTGGCAGACGCGGGCGATCCTGCGCCCATGTATCGGCGACCAATTCGCTGAAACTCAGCTCGACCCCGGCACGCTCGGCCTGCTGGTTGGCCCAGCCCTTGTTCATGCCGATCGCAGCCCCATACCAGACAAGCACGATAGCGGCCACAATAGTGAGGATAGGAAGAAGAGATTTCATGCGCGCCACTCCATCCGTAATTCACGAACAGTTTCAGGAGGTTCTGCATCTGCCTCCTCACACGGTACAAACCCTTCGCGGACGTAAAAGCGTTGCGCAGAGGTGTTTGGCACATGGGTCCAGAGCTGAAGATACCTACGCCCCTCTTTCACCCTGTCCATCAACGCCTTGCCCAGACCTTCCCCCGTACGGCGGCAAAAAAGAGCACCAATCTGCTGCTCTTCGGGGTTAAATGATAAATAGCCTTCGATCGGGTCACAGACGACCCAGATTTCTCGTTTTCTCAACCCATCCCGGACAAAGCCCTCGACCATTTTATGTGAATGCACACGTGGCAACCACTCTGTCCGGTCAATCCAGTCATTCGCGACTGCAGCACATCCTGCGACGTCATTCGGGCCAGCCCGTCGAATATCCATGGCCTCATTCATCATAGGCATGCCCCGCACGCAGACCTTCGCGTACCCTGTGCGCAACCTCCAGAAATTCCGGCGTATCGCGAATATCCAGAGGCCGTTCACGCGGCAGCGGGCTTTCGATCACATCCGTAATACGACCGGGACGTGGGCTCATCACCACGATCTTGGTCGACAGATACACCGCTTCGGGGATCGAGTGGGTGACAAAGCCGATGGTCTTATGGGTAGAGTCCCAAAGGTGCAAAAGCTGTTCATTCAGGTGATCGCGTACGATCTCGTCAAGCGCCCCGAAAGGTTCGTCCATCAACAGAATTTCGGCGTCAAAAGCGAGCGCCCGGGCGATGCTGGCGCGTTGCTGCATACCGCCAGATAATTGCCATGGGAACTTTTTACCGAAGCCTTTCAGGTCCACCAGTTCCAGCACCCGTTCCACATGCTCTTCCTGATCAGCCTTGGAATACCCCATGATCTCAAGCGGCAGCTTGATATTGCCGCGAATGGTGCGCCAAGGATACAGGCCCGCGGCCTGAAAAACATAGCCATAAGCGCGCTGCATCCGCGCCTCATCAGGGCTCATCCCGTTGATGGTTATGGATCCACCAGTTGGGTGCTCCAACGCGGCAACAACCCGCAAAAACGTCGTTTTACCACAGCCGGATGGCCCGATGAAACTGACAAAATCCCCCTTGTTGATGGTCAAATCCACGCCCTTCAGAGCATGAACCGGGCCATCATTGGTCTGGAATGTCAGATCGAGGTTCTTGGCCTCTATAACAGCTTCAGTGCTGGTCATTTTGTTCCCCGTTAACCTGTCGCCATGCTCGAATTATTGCATTTGCCACCCTGTCGGCATCCTCTTCCTGCGTTGCGTAGGAAATGACTGAAACCCTGATTATTTCGCCGCCCCGCCATATCGCGTGCGAAGGGTAAGCATCCCCCTCTTCGTGGACGAGCCTCAACGTTTCACGTGTCATATTATCCGCATTCGGACCTTCGCCACAGCGTATCGCAACCTGATTACCATGGACCTCATTTAAAACCGAAAGACCCGGCTCGGCTTCGATCGTGGCTGCAACCCTTACCGCCAACCGGCAGTGTCGTGCCACCATTTCACGCAGGCCGGTTTTGCCCAGTGTTTTTAAAATTGCATAACTTGGCACGCCCCGCGCACGGCGAGAAAGCTCTGGCGTATAATCCGAGGGGTCCCACCCCCCCACTTCAGGCAAATAACTTGCCCGTGCGCTCATCGCCCTTGCAAATGGTGCCGGGTCTTTTGAAATCACAACACCGGCATCATATGGCGAATTTAGCCATTTATGAAGATCAGTGCTCCAGCTATCTGCCAGTTCAACCCCCGCCAGGCGAGGGGCAAGCTCGGGCACCGAGTTCATCCACAACCCAAAAGCGCCATCAACATGAACCCAAGCCTTTTTGGCATGCGCCATCGGAATGATTTTTGAAAAGGGATCAAAACCGCAGGAATTGATATGCCCTGCCTGAAGAATAACAAGGATAGGGCCAGACATTCCATCAATTACCCGTTCAAAATCTTCAGCAATAATTCTGCCATCCTTATCGGCGGCGACTTTATGCACGCGCTCGGCTCCCAGACCGTTGTAGCGTAAAGAAGCATAGACCGAGGAATGGGCTTCCTCCCCCAAAACCACCGAAATCTCGGGCGCGCCAAACAGGCCTTTAGCCTCCACATCCCAGCCCTCACGGGCCAGTAACTCGTTTCGTGCGGCTGAGATTCCGACGGAATTGGCAACTGTACCGCCGGTCACAAATCCGATGCCGGAACCCTCCGGCAGTCCAAGAAGGTCGAGTATCCAACGGCCCGCTGTCTGTTCTATCGCAGCGGTCGCCGGAGTGGTTTGCGCCATGGCTGCATTTTGCCCCCACGCGGAAACCAGCGTGTCTGCAGCAACCCCGGCAGGGTGTGAACTGCCTGCAACATAGGCAAACCACCTGGGAGAGGTGCAGTGTAACAATCCGGCATCTGCCTTGTCAGCGATTTCCTTGATGACATCAGCAGGTGCCCGCCCTTCTTCGGGCAATTCACCGCCAAAACGGTGCAAAGCTTCGGTGATATCAATTTCAAGCTTGTCCTGACGGTCGGTGACGCCTTGGCGATAAGCGATCGCATACTGGCATGCCGCTTCTATCGCCTCAGCTTCGTCCGGCTTCAGGCCTAACGGCATATCACACCCCCGTCGCCGGAATGCCGGTGCGTTCAACCGGTGTAGGGGCTGTCAGCTCTTTCCACTGGGAAAGCGCTTTGTTGACCGTTGCATTCGGCTCACGCGCCACGAACTCGCCATGGCCTTCACGGGTGCGTATCTCTCCGTCATGCACTGCGACATGACCGCGGGTCATGGTGAAGCGCGGCAGGCCTTTCACATGCTTGCCCTCAAACACATTGTAGTCGATGTTTGATTGCTGCGTGTCTGCGCCAATGGTCTTTTCTTTCTCAGGGTCCCAAACCACAAGGTCAGCATCTGCCCCCACAAGAACCGCACCCTTTTTCGGGTAACAATTCAGGATCTTGGCAATATTGGTCGAGGTAACGGCGACAAATTCGTTCATTGTCAGACGCCCGGTCGCAACCCCATGGGTCCACAACATCGGCATCCTGTCTTCAAGCCCGCCTGTGCCATTAGGGATCTTGGTAAAATCACCCACACCATAACGTTTCTGTTCGGTGGTAAAGGCGCAGTGGTCTGTCGCAACGACGCTGAGTGACCCCGCCTGCAAGCCGGCCCACAGGCTATCCTGATGCATCTTGTTACGGAAAGGGGGGCTCATCACTCGCCGTGCCGCATGGTCCCAATCCTTGTTGAAATACTCACTTTCATCCAAGGTCAGGTGCTGGATCAGCGGTTCACCCCAAACCCGTTTGCCGTTCTGACGGGCACGGCGAATGGCCTCATGGCTTTCCTCGCAGGACGTATGCACCACATATAAGGGGGCGCCGGCCATGTCAGCGATCATGATGGCACGGTTCGTGGCTTCGCCCTCGACCTGAGTGGGGCGTGAATAGGCATGTGCCTCGGGGCCGGTATTGCCCTCTGCCAGCAGCTTGGCCGACAATTCGGCCACCACATCGCCGTTTTCAGCATGCACCATCGGGGTTGCACCAAGCTCCGCCAGACGCAGGAAGCTTGAATACAGCTCATCATCGTTGACCATCAACGCGCCTTTATAGGCGAGGAAATGCTTGAACGTGTTGATGCCGCGTTCCTTAACAACCGTTTCCATGTCGTTGAACACCTGCTCGCCCCACCATGTCACAGCCATGTGGAAGGAATAGTCGCAATTGGCGCGGGTTGATTTGTTGTCCCAGCGCTTAAGCGCATCCAGCAGGCTTTCACCCTGATTTGGCAGGGCAAAGTCGACGACCATCGTGGTGCCGCCAGCAAGACCCGCGCGCGTACCGCTTTCAAAATCATCCGAGGAATAGGTGCCCATAAACGGCATCTCAAGATGTGTATGGGGGTCAATGCCACCGGGCATGACATAACAGCCTGTGGCGTCCAGCTCTTCGTCGCCCTTCAGGCCCTGACCAATCTCGGTGATCACGCCGCCTTCGATCAGAACATCGGCCTTGTATGTCAGGTCCGCCGTGACGATTGTGCCATTCTTAATAACTTTGCTCATGGGTCCACTCCCTGAATTTTGTTTCGGTAACTTACCGGTCTCTTTCATCTTGGCGCAAATACCTCGGGGGTCCGGGGGCTGGCCCCCG
>CAZJYZ010000025.1:0-44221 GCA_964550345.1 uncultured Aliiroseovarius sp.
GTCATGCCCTGTCGCCACTGACGATATTCAAACGAAATCTCGCAGGATCGAACAGAATATGCGGCTAAACTTTGCGGTTTAAGAGAGGGTTCCCCCTAAAAAGCAACGAAATGATGGGGTTTATTTCGTGTCGCCAAGTAAAACGTCAAAGGGCGGCGCTGTGCTTACCTTGACCGGTTTGGTTACGACATACGTAAAATACCGAGTCAGACCGATTTTTGCTTCCAGCATATCGTCTATCAGGCGTTGATAGGCATCAATATCTTTTGTGATAACCTGCAGAAAATAGTCAAATCCACCCCCAAGGGACCAGCAAGACATGACTTCGTCATAGCGCATCATGGCCTCTTCAAAACGCCGAAAAGATGCTGCCGTGTGGCTGTCCAGCTCCACTGCCACAAAAACCGTCACATGCGGTGTGAGTCTTTTCAGGTTAATAACTGCGCCGTATTGTTCGATCAGACCATGATCCTCAAGACGCTTCAAGCGGCTCCAGCAGGGCGTAGGAGACAGTCCGACTTTGTGCGCCAAAGCCGCTTTGGTTATGCGCCCGTCACCGGACAACACCTTGAGTATTTCAATATCACGATGGTCCAGTTTGATCATCTTTGAGACCGGTGCTCCTGGTTTGGCAGGCTGACATATCTGTAAAGAGACACGGCCCCTCGATCAAAAGAATAATTTTGACGGCAAATCACAAGGCCCTATCGGCGCCGGTAAATTACCAGTTGACGAAATCCTTTACCCCGCCCAAGCTGTACACAACAACCCTAATACTTCTGTCCAGCGGGGGATATTTGGGATTTAATCTCAACATTAACGGGGATTCTCAGATCGAACCGGGAATGATGTACACAACAGCACAATTACACGTGTAAAATATCAGGAAGGGAAAGCCGTGGACAAAGGCAATGCTCCATTCAGCATGGACGAATACCACCGAAGAATAACAGCAACGCGTTCTGCCATGGTCAAGGCGGGGCTGGATGTTCTTTTTGTCACTGACCCATCAAATCAGGCATGGCTGACCGGGTATGACGGGTGGTCTTTTTATGTCCATCAGGGCGTCATTCTGGGCATGAATGGTGATCCGGTCTGGTGGGGGCGGTATATGGATTCGGTCGGTGCAGGTCGGACCGTCTGGATGGATGCTGACCACATCAAAGGCTACGGCGACCATTATGTGCAATCCACGCGCATTCATCCAATGGAAGATCTAGCGGAACACTTGAGCGCTATGGGGTACGAATCTTCCCGCATAGGCGTCGAGATGGAAAACTATTATTATTCGGCCAAAGCCCATGCGATTTTGGCATCTGAACTGCCGAATGCCACGCTTGAGGACGCCACCGGGCTGGTCAACTGGCAACGTCTGGTCAAATCCCCCGAGGAAATCGGTTTCATCCGCAAAGCCGCGCGCATTTCTGAAAAGGTCATCCACACGGCCCTAGAGAAAGCAGCCCCTGGTGTGCGCAAGAACGATCTGGTGGCGGACATCATGCATGCGGGCATTACCGGGGTGGACGACGATTGGGGCGATTACCCGGCGATCGTACCGCTTACCCCGTCCGGGCTGGATGCCACCGCAGCACACCTGACCTGGAACGGCGACCCGATGCGCCCGAACGAGGCCACTTTTTTTGAGCTTTCGGGCTGTTACCGGCGCTACCACGCCCCACTTAGCCGAACAGTTTTCCTTGGCACGCCATCTGACGAAATGCGACGGGCAGAGGCGGCCCAGATCGAGGGGATCGAGGCCGGTCTGAATGCCGCGCGCGCCGGCAACCGGACTTGCGACATTGCCAACGCCTTTATGAGCGTTTTGAAAAAACACGGCATCCACCGCGAGGGGCGCATGGGCTATCCGGTAGGTCTGAGCTACCCCCCTGACTGGGGCGAACGGACCGCCTCGATCAGGACCGAGGATGAAACCGTGCTGCAGCCCGGAATGGTGTTTCACTTCATGCCCGCCTTGTGGATGGAAAGCTGGGGGTTAGAGACAACGGAAACTATCCGGATAACCGAAGACGGCCCTGCCGAGGCGCTATGCAATGTAGAGCGCAAGCTGTTCGTAAAGGACTAGCCCCATGAGCCTTGAAAAAACCCTGGACCTGATGGGGCAGCTGATCGCCTTTCCAACCGTGTCTTCTGACAGCAATCTGGCCATGATTGAGTTTCTGGCGGATCGTCTGGAGGATGTCGGCGCGAAAGTTGATGTACTGGCCGATGAAAGTGGTCAGAAGGCAAATCTGTTTGCCACGCTGGGGCCGGAAACTGACGGTGGTATTGTTCTTTCAGGCCACAGTGATGTCGTTCCGGTGACGGATCAAAGCTGGACCTGCGACCCGTTCAAAATGGCTCAGCGGGATGACAAGCTCTTTGGGCGCGGGGCGTGCGACATGAAGGGGTTCATCGCCGCTTCCGTCGCGCTGGCACCGCTTTTTGCCGAAAAGGTAAACAGCCGGCCAATCCATTTCGCATTCACTTACGACGAAGAGGTGGGGTGCATTGGCGCCGGGCATCTGGCGCAAAACCTGCGCACACGCGGTATCATGCCGTCTGTGGCCATAATCGGTGAACCGACCGATATGCGCATTATCGAAGGGCACAAGGGGTGCTACGAATACACCACCCATTTCCATGGGTTAGAGGGCCACGGTTCTGCGCCGGAACGTGGTGTCAATGCGGTTGAATATGCCGTGCGTTATGTGAACAGGCTGTTGGCGCTGAAAGAAAACCTACGCCTGATGGCCCCTGATGACAGTCGGTTCGACCCGCGCTGGACCACCGTGAACGTAGGCGCGCTGAACGGGGGCGTGGCCCATAACGTGATTGCCTCAAAGGCGCATGTGGACTGGGAAATGCGGCCGGTGCAGAAATCAGACGCCGATTATGTAAAGTCAAACCTTCGTGGTTATTGTGATAACGATCTGCTGCCCGCCATGCGAGCCGTCTTTCCCGAGGCCAGCATCGAAACCGAAGTGATTGGTGAAGTGGAAGGGTTAATCCCGGTTGATGACAACGAAGCCAGAAAGATTGTGTCCGAACTGACCGGCGCCAACGGGGCTGATTTGGTGCCATTCGGAACCGAAGCGGGAATTTTTCAGTCACTGGGCATGGACGTCGTCGTTTGCGGCCCCGGCTCGATCAATCAGGCGCACAAGGCGGACGAGTACGTATCCCTGGATCAAATGGCGCAATGCCTGACCATGCTTGAGCGTCTGGCGGAGAAAATTAGTGCCTGAAGATCCGCCTCATGGTCGAACGAGCTCCGAGCCGGGCGCCGGATCCGCTGGGCGCGTTCGACATGCTGCAATGCATCGCGAAATCCGAAACCGCATCAGCCTTTTGGATTATCCTCCCGACATGCGCCTCTCTGAGACGGAACTGGCTAAAGAGTTCGGCACCAGCCGCACCCCGTTGCGACGGGTTCTTGCCCGGCTCGAAGATGAAGGGTTGTTGAAGTCCGTCCACGGGGTCGGCACCTTTGTTACCGATGTTGACATCAACGCGCTTGAGCAGGTCTATCACCTGAGGCTCGAGCTTGTGGAACTGACCGGGCGGCTTGATCCGGTTGTACCGGATGCCGCGTTTATGTCCCGGCTGAACAGGCTCATCAAACGAAGCAAAGAAATGGTGCAATCGGGAAGTCCACGGGCTTTCACCCAGCTTGATATAGACGTTTTCCAAACGCTCCTCGGTCTGACAGCGAATGAGCCGTTACGTGCCGCGATGGAAAGGTCCTACTACCAAACCAAACGGATTTGGCTGAAGTCCGCCATCGCCGCGCATTTGGATCTGAAAGATGAGTTCAGGATTTTCCATCGCGAGCTTGAGGACATACGGGAAGCCCTGAAAATTGGGGACATGGAAGCCGCTGCACATATACAACGCGCCCATATTTCCATGAGTTTCAAACGGTTATCACGAAAGAATGGCAGCAAGGGCAATCGCCAAACGTCTTAAATTCAGGACAGACCTGCCTGGCAAATCTTATTTGGACCCGATCTTAGCCAGTGATTTGGCCGCGCCGACCTGTTGCATCTGCCCGGCCAATAACAGCACCGCCCCCAGTATTTGCCCGCGCTCCAGCATAATCTCGGCCACTTGCGCGCCGGCGGCCAGCGCCCTCTCAACCTCCCCATGGGTCAAGCTGCCAACACCAGTAGTCACCAATTTTTCCCCAAGGTCGCTGTCGGGGGCAAGATCAACTGCCCTTTCCCGTGTGATCCGGCCGTGTCCCGGCAGGTCCACTGCGTTGGCAATCAGGGTTGCTGCCGCATCCGCTTCTGCCGCGTTTTTCCCCACAACCGAGACCGCATCGGCTATGCCCAGAGAGTGGCTGCGCCCGCGCCAACCGGACGTGGCCAATCCGCGCGCGCCATCACTGGCGCGGAAAGTCACGCGGCCCGCATCGCCACGCGCATGCAATGCCGCGCGCAGCTCTTGCCCTTGGCTCAGAAAAACCGCGATATCCCCGCCATTGTTGACATAGGCTTTCTGAATGTCGCCCCCCGCGACCAAATGCGCGCATATTTCGTCAGCTACGGCGCCTGCCACTGCCGCCATGGGCGTGACAAAAACACTTTTATACGCCTGCACGGCCTTCACCATGCGGCTGGCGACAGCCCCCTGAACCGGTTGATCCCCGAGCGGTGCACGCAAAATGGCAAGCTCACCCACCAGCTCGTCCAGAACTGTTTCAAAACGTTGAATTGCCAGTCTGTATCCGGCGTCGGTCCCCGGCCCCCAAGCTTCGATGATCAGATCAATCGGCCCGTGGTTAAGGTGCAGGCGCCCATCCGCCAAACGCCGTGCTACAGCGCCCTGCACCTAATCCCTGTCCCACGGAATCTGGCCACTACCCGGTGCAACGGCGCGCGTATCATCGCCGTATTCGCCGCCATGTTGCAGGATATCTGCCACGGATCTCACGGCTTTGACATGCCCGCCAAGGCGCGCATATTCTTCGGCCTCCATGGTAAATTCCAGCGGCGCCACAAGCGCCGGGGTTGGCACGTAGCCAAAGGCGTTGTCCGGCATGTCCAGAACATCAACCATCAAAGTTATCCCGCCGCCGGGCCAGACATAGGTGCCAATGCCACCAGAGGTGACCCGCGTCGCCCCTGCCCTGACGGACCCGGTCAACGCCACCGGATTGCGCGTCACACCGGCGCGCAAAGACCCCCCAGCCCCGCCCATGAACAAAACCGAGCACAAGGACGGTTCACAATTCTCAGCGATCAGATCAACCGAGGCAGTGAGCGCAGCCGGCAAGGGCTTTTCAACCGGCTCCAACGCCTCATTCAGTTCATAATAGCCTGATTGTTCGCCGGTGGTTGAGACCATAAGCAGGCGCAGCCCGGCATGTGCCCCCTTCGCCCCGTTCCAGGATCCAAGAATTTCGAGCGGATCCTCTATATCCGTGCCACCCCAGCCAAGCCCCGGATTTGCCACCTGAAAATAGCGTCCGGGGGTGGAGCGACGTCCAAGGATTTTGATGCCAGTGCTTTGCCAGCCTAACACTTTACCGGCCTGATGTTCGCTGACAACGCCGGTGATATGGTCATCCACCACCACAACCTCATCCACAAGCCCCTGCCACTGGTCCGCGAACATACCGATCGTGGCAGAACCACAGCCAACGCGCATGCGTTCCTCGCGTTTTCCGTCAACAATCGGTGGCTTCCCAGCCTGAACGACCACCCGCGCGCCACCATCCACCTGCAGCTCAACCGCTTCGCGGTTGCACAGGCGCATCAAAGCATCACAGGTCACGCGACCCTCTTTTTTGGAGCCACCCGTCAGGTGATCCACCCCACCGAGCGACAGCATCTGGCTGCCATATTCGCTGGTCATCACATGGCCGATAGCCTCGCCATCGGCGCGCACAACTGAGGCTTCGGCCCCCAAATGCCGGTCCGTGTCGATCTTAACTTTGACGCCGCAATAGGAAAAGATTGCCTCGGTGACGACGGTGATCATGTCGGCGTCTGCTACCTGTTGGCTGACAATAAAAGGCGCAGGTTTGAAATCCGGGTAGGTCGTGCCGGCCCCAATGGCAGTCACGAAAACCTCACCTTCCAGATCATCGCGCCAATCCGCCCCCAGAAACGGCCGAACCTCATCCCCGGCGGCAAGTCGTGCATCAAGGATGGTCAGAGGGTCACAGCGGATAATGCGCCCGTTTTCATTGGCATAGCGATCACAGGCACCCGCCTTCCCTTCGGCCACATAGCACATGACCGGACAGGCATCGCAGCGGATTTTTTCAGGCCGTGCATCAGTCATTGCGGGCCTCATGGATGGCGCGCAAGACCCGGTGCGGTAGGGCCGGCAGGCGGGTAACCCGCGCACCCGAGGCATCGCGGACCCCGTTCAGGATCGCTGGTGCGGTAGGGATCAGCACGTGTTCGCCCAGCCCCTTGGCACCAAAGGGCCCTTCGGGATCAGGTTTTTCAATCAGATAGGACGTGATTTCAGGCATATCCCCAAAGGTGGGGATCAGGTAATCATGCAGGTTTTCCGTGCGACCGGGAATGTATTCCTCCATCAAGGCCAGGCCTAAACCCTGCGCAATCCCACCCTCAATCTGCCCTTCGGCCAGCATCGGGTTGATCACCCGCCCCACATCATGAGCGGCATGAATGTGGCGCACCCTGACCTTGCCCAGCGCCATATCAACCTCGACCTCAGCCATCTGCGCACCGTAGCCATAAACCGCATAGGGTATGCCCTGCCCGTTTGCATCCAGCGCCTGCGTGGGTGGATCATAGCTTTCCTCGGCTGCTATCGCGTAGCCATGCGCATCCGGCGTTAACCTATCCAGATTTAAGCGTAGTTCCTGACCATTTTCACGGACTATAATGGCGCCGTTTTCCACCGTGATCAGCGCGCCGTCCCCCATATTGCACTGCGTCAGGATTTTACCGCGCAAAGCGCGCCCGGCCAGTTCCGCGGCCTTTCCCGTGACATAAGTCTGACGCGAGGCCGAGGTTTTGCCGCCATCCGGCGTACGCGCCGTATCAGCCCCGACCAAAGCAATGTCCTGCAGACGGGCACCCAGCGCATCGGCAAAAATCTGCGTGATAACCGTATTTGCCCCCTGCCCGATATCCATCGCGCCCTGATGCAGGATTATCTGGCCGTCTGGTGTTACGCCCGCACGAATGGTCGAGGGATTCGGCAGGGAGGTGTTTCCGCAGCCATACCAGCAAGAGGCCACGCCAACACCCCGTTTAACCGTATGATTTTGCGCATTAAATTCAGCATTTTGCGCAATGGCATCCGCCCAGGGCTGCCGTAAGGCCTCAAGGCACTCGACGATCCCAACCGCTTGCAAAACCTGCCCCGTCTGGCTTTTGTCGCCGTCGCGGAAGGCATTTTGTAGGCGAAAATCCAGCCGGTCGATGCCACTTTTCAACGCCAGATCGTCAAACAGCATTTCCTGGATAATTGCTGCCTGCGGCACGCCAAATCCGCGAAATGCGCCGGCACTGGGGCCATTGGTGTGAATGGCACGCGCCTCGCTTTCGTAGGCGTTCATCCGGTATGGGCCGGATGCATGCACCGGCACACGGTTGGCCACGGTCGGCCCCCAGGAGGCATAGGCGCCGGTGTTAAAATCCCCGGTGAACTCCATTGCCGAAATATTGCCCTGCGCGTCACAGCCAATGCGGGCGCGCATGCGGGCCGGATGGCGTTTGGTGGTCGAGGCCATGCTTTCTGCCCGGGTGAATGCCATCGCGCAGGGCCGCCCGGTACGCATCACGGCAAGGCCGATTAGCGGCTGCACCGAAATGTCCAGCTTGGCACCAAAGCCGCCCCCGGTGGCAGCCGGGATAATACGCACCTGCTCGCGCTTAAGACCCAGGATTTCCGCCGTTGTTTCCTGATCCATCACCGGAGCCTGCGTGCAGGCACGAATGGTCAGGGTCTCGCCCTCCATCCATGCCAGCCCGGCCTCAGGCTCAATATAGGCATGTTCAACAAAGCCGGTTTCGATATTGGCCTCGGCAACGAAAGACGCATTGGCAAGACCTGTCGGCACGTTGCCGTGGCGCACTGATCCGGCAAGTAACAGGTTCCCGGCGCGGTTTTCATGCACCAGTGGCGCATCGGGTTGTTGCGCGGGTTCAACCTCCAGAATTTCCGCCTGGCGGGTCCAATTCACCGGGAAGCTCTGCATATCGCAGCTTTGCACGGCCTCGGTCGTGCCCACGATCAGCGCCACCGCTTCGCCCTTGAAGCGCACCGCCCCATCGGCCAGTGCAGGTTGGTCTGCAAAGGCAGGGATCGTACCGAAGGTGTTTTTCCCGGGGATGTCCTTGGCCGTCAGCACCAGTTCAAGCCCCGCCGCTTTGCGCCAGCTTTCCACATCGCCAAATGTGAATACCGCCCGGTGGTATGGGGAGCGCAGGGCGTGCACCAGCAATACATCTTCGGGCCAGCCGTCGGCGCCAAATTCTTCCTGACCAGTGACCTTTGGCGCCCCATCCAGCCGTTCAACCCCGGCGCCGACAGCGGCCCCGTTCTCGGGCACGGCTTCCTTTGGCAGCGGGTCATTGGCGTGGCATATTGCGGTGACAATCCTGGCATAGCCCGTGCAGCGGCACAGAATTCCGCCTAGTGCGTCGCGCACTTCTTGCGGTGCGGGGTGCGGGTTATCGGCCAGTAACGCCGAGGCCGCCACCAGCATCGCTGGCGTGCAGATGCCACATTGCGCCGCGCCGTAACGCAGAAACGCCGCCTGCAGGCGCGTCTCATTCAGGTCCTCGATCGTTCTGATATCGCGACCAGCGGCGCGTGCCACCGGGGTCAGGCAGGCGCAGACCTGTGCACCATCCAAAAGCACAGTGCAGGCACCACAATCCCCGGCGTCACAGCCGGTCTTGGTGCCTGTCAGGCCCAGATCCTCGCGTAAAACAGCGCTCAGGCGTTTCGTCGGGTCAACCTCAACGTCCTGTAGAACCCCGTTTATGGAAAGGCTGATCCTGCTCATGGTGCGGCCGCCTGAACGGCACGCCCAAGCGCCCGCATGACCATTTCAGCGGCTGTCTCAAACCGATATCCTGCATCCGCGCGGATATCATCAATCGGGTTGAGCAAAAGGCGTAATTCCTCGGCGGTCTCACCATGCCAGCTGTGTAGTTCATGGATATCCCGCCCCTTCAGGGATGCCTCAAACTTCGGCAATCTCTGCGCCACCGGGCTTGCGGAGCCAATGGCAATGGCCGCTGAAGAAATTTCCCCCTGCGATACTTCCACCCGGGCAGCCACCATGGATATCGAAATAACCAGATAGGCCCGCGCACCTAGCTTCTCGAAAGCCGCATAGCCCCGCGCTGCCGGTTTCGGTATATGCACGGCCGTGACCAATTCATCAGGGCGCAGGTCCACCTGGCGCACCCCGCGGATAAAGTCGCCCAACGCTACCTGCCGCACAGAACCTTGCGCGCTAATCTCGACCTCAGCGTCCAGTACCAATAGCGGCGGCACCCCGTCTGCAGCCGGCGAAGCATTACACATATTGCCACCGACAGTACCCGCATTTTGCACCTGCCGCGCGCCGATCTGGCGCGCTGCTTCCTGCAAAGCGCCAAAGCCCGGCGGCAAGTCGGCGCCTGCAATTTCTGCCCATGTGGTTGCGGCGCCAATACGCCAACCGGTTTCCGTCCCGGTGATCCCCTGCAGCCCGTCGATTGCGGTAATATCCAGCACGTCGCCCTTTAAGGTCTGCGCAGTCTGGGCTGGATAAATATCGGTGCCACCAGCAAGCACCTGCGCGCGGGTGCCCGCCAGTATTTCCAGCGCCCGGGCAAGATCCTCAGGACGGTGGTAACTCATCTCAGCCCGTCTTCGCCAAGGGCATCTTCGTGGGTCAGACCGCCCACGCGCGGCAAGGGCCGGCCGGAATCCGTCACAGCCACCGCTACCAGAATTTCACCTGCACGAGGGGCGTCGTTGACTCGCACTTCGATCCCATCGAAATGTGAACGTACATAGGCGGCGTCTTTGTGGCCCAGCGGCACGTCCAGCGGCGCCCCCATCGCGCCCATTTTCTTGTTCGAGGCTACCAGGGCCGCACCCTTTTCAACCGCCGCCCGCAAGGGCTTGCCCAACCGAGGATGCAGGATGGCGGCAGCATGTTCCAACTCGCCATTTTCCCCCACCATTGCCGCTTTGCCGTAGCTTTCCGCCTCGGCAGGTTCAATGCCTAGGGCTGCAACACAATTGTCGCCCAGCATGCCGCCCAGTTCCTCACCAATTTGCATGAGCGCTTCCAGATCCGGCTCAAACTTTCCGGCAAAGGGGTTTTCGATCACCGCAACAGAAACTGCTCGCCGGGTTGGCGGGCTGATCTGTTGCCCGATCTCCAGATGTGTTTCTTCGACCGTTGTTATAATCTTTCGAATGTTCGCTGCGCCCATAATGGCCCCCTATCTCAACCCGTCTTCGCCAGTGATGTCCTCGACAAGCAAACCGCCAGAACGGCTGTGAATGCGCGCGCCAGTCGTCATGACCAGCGTCAAAAGCATCTCATCCGCCTTGGGCGCATCGTTGCACCCCACTTCGATCGCATCAAAATGGCTGCGCACATAGGAGGCGTTCACATGGGTTACTGGCACATCCAGACGCGCCCCGACACCGCCAACCTTTTTGGTTGAGGGTACGATAGCCTTGGTGTCTTTCAGGACTGCACGCATGGAATATCCGCCCGGCGCATGCCAGAGCGCGCCGTGCTCCAGTTCACCTTCCGCACCAACAATAGCCCCCTTGCCGTAACCTTCGATATTTCCCGCCCCCCCCAGAGCTTCGGCCAGTCGCCCGGCCATCTCCAGCCCAAGCGGCTTCAGATCCTCCATGAAACCGGTGATTTCCGGCTCATACCGCCCGGCAAAGGGGTTATGTATCACCGCGGAGATGGCACCGCGAAAGTGCGGTTTTTCTGGTGCCGGTCCACCTTCGTGTCGAATCTCCTCGACACTCAGGATCATTTTACGCAATTTAATTTTGGGCATTTGATTCCTTGTGTTCCAGCGTGCAAGTGTTGAAATATCATTAGCACGCCAATGAATTAAATGCTAGACTTCTGAGAACACCCTGAAGCCCGGAAGGGGATATCCATGTCTGAAGGTGCAAAATCTGATCCGCCTTATGTTCTGGATGAACAGATCGGCTATCGCCTGCGTCTTGCCAATCAAAAGCACCTGGAGATTTTTAGTCGGGAACTGCCCGAGGTAACCTCTACGCAATTTGCCGTTTTGGCGCGGCTGGCCGAGGTTGGAGAAGTGTCTCAAAACCATTTGGGCAGGCTTGTCCGGCTGGACGGAGCCACTATCAAGGGTGTGGTCAACCGGCTGGCCGCCAAGGGGTTGGTCGCGTCGAAACCCAGCCAGAAGGACCGCCGCCGCCTGCTCATATCTTTGACCAATCAAGGGGCTGAATTCACCGTTTCCGCCACAAAGCGCGCGCAGGAAATTACCGAGCTGACCTGCGCCAACCTGACCAAAGCCGAAAAAAGCAGGTTGAACGCGCTTTTGGAGAAACTGTGACCTTGGCCTTAAATATCTGCCTGCGTGAGACCCATCAAGGAGCCTGAAATGTCAGATAACGCCACGAAACTCGTCATAAAAAACATTGGTCAGATCCTGTCAGGGAAGTTGGAAGAGCCGCTTTTGGATGGGGATTGCATTATTGCCGAGAATGGTAAAATCACTGCGATCGGATATGCCAAAGATCTGGACACGGATCAGGCGACAACCCTGATCGACGCACACCATGTCACCCTCGCCCCCGGCCTGATCGACAGCCATGTGCATCCGGTAATTGGTGACTATACCCCGCGCCAGCAGCAACTGAATTGGATCGACAGCTGCCTGCATGGCGGCGTGACAACGATGATTTCCGCCGGTGAAGTGCATGCCCCCGGACGCCCCAAGGACATTGTCGGCCTCAAGGCATTTGCCATTGCCAGCCAGCGGTTTTACGAAAACTTCCGCCCCTCAGGCGTTAAAATGCTGGCAGGCGCGCCAGTGCTGGAAGAAGGCATGGTGGAAAGCGATTTCAAAGAACTGGCTGATTCTGGCGTGAAACTACTGGGCGAAGTCGGCCTTGGTTCGGTTAAAACCGGCGAAACGGCGGCCGAGATGGTAAAATGGGCGCGTAAATACGGCATTCAGTCCACCATCCATACGGGCGGGCCCTCAATTCCCGGATCGGGGCTGATCGACAAAGATGTGGTACTGGAGGCAGATGCAGACATTATCGGCCACATCAATGGCGGCCATACAGCGCTGCCGGACAATCAGATCACCTGCCTGTGTGAAAGCTGCAAACGCGGCATCGAGATTGTACATAACGGAAACGAACGGGCGGGCCTTCTAGCGATGCGCACCGCCTTTGAACTGGGCGAGGCCGAGCGTATCATTCTGGGCACAGACAGCCCAGCCGGATCCGGTGTGCAACCACTGGGCATCCTGCGCATGATCGCCATGCTGTCATCTATCGGGGACATCCCGGCAGAGACCGTTTTTTGTTTCGCCACAGGGAACACTGCACGCATGCGCGGGCTGGATAGTGGCATTGTCGAGGTCGGAAAAAGTGCGGATTTCATCCTGATTGATCAGGCCCAGCACGCACCGGGGAAAACCATGCTTGAAAGCGTGCATCAGGGCAATTTGCCCGGAGTTGGCATGACGATAATCGACGGTATCGTACGCTCCCCGCGCAGCCGCAACACCCCACCAGCTACCCGCCTGCCTGAAATTATCGCGGACTAAGGCAAGCAGGCGTTTCTTTAATTGGCGCGGCTTACGGATTCAACGCCGGCAATTTCATGGATCATGGAGCGCAGATGGTTTTTAACCTTCTCGTCCTTGATTGATGTCAGGGCCATGACTGCCTTGGCCGTCTGATCGTCCATCAGCACAGAACCGACGGGCTCCTCCCCGGAAACCAGGCCTTCAAAAAAGTAGGATGGCTGCACCTCTAATAACTGAGACAGCTCGTACAATTTACTGGCAGAAACCCGGTTGTAGCCGGTTTCGTATTTCTGCAATTGCTGAAATGACAACTCTAATTGTTGTGCAACACCCGATTGCGTCAACCCTCTGACAAGGCGCGCTTCCCGTATTTTTCTACCCACATGTACGTCTACTGGATGTACCATTGTTTGTACCTCTTAGCTCTTCCATCTTAAGGAGAAACGCGAGATTGATTTCTTTTTCAATTGGTTAGTATTGATCTCCTGCTGTAAATGAGCGATACAGGCATGGGTGATTTTTGCACCATGCGCCTGTAACGAGAGTTAAGTCGCAGAAAATAAGGCCATTTTTTTTTGCATTGCAGTATTCAACCTGTTCTCGTTTTAGTGAGAGCGCAACGGGAGACGACCCGCCATGGGTGAAAAAAAGACTTCCCCCCTGCTATTTGAGCAGATGAAGTCCTATGTTTCGCTGGCTTCAACCCTGAATCTTTCGCAAACGGTGCGTGATCTCGACTCAACCCGGCAGACCGTACGCCGCCACATTGCCCAGCTAGAAGAAAGCATGGGCGAGGCATTGTTTCTTGTCGAAGAACGGCGATATTCCCTGACAGAAGCCGGCAAGCGCAGCCTGCGCGAAGCCGAAGAACTGATTGCCCGCGGCGAAGCATGGGTGAATAACCTTTCTGGCCATGAAAACGGATTATTCTATGTGTCCGCGGAACATGAAGAAGGGTTCACGTACTACCTGCAGCAACATCCGCTTAGCGTCATGTGGCAAGCTCAGACAAATTTGTTGCCGCTTGGCTTGCAGGCCTGGGCAGCGGCACGGGGGCGAATAGAAGCGCCGGAATTTCAGAAAATCCGTCCATACCTGATGATCTTCCGCCGGTTGGCGGAAGATTGGGTTTGTGTCGAAGTCGGAGATAAAAGTTCGTTTGCTTCTTGGTATGGCTGGGAACACGTGCGCTCCTCGGTTGGGTATGGCATCGCCAACCTGCCTGGCGGCGGAGGCTTTGCGAATTTACTGTCGCAGCCATTTCAGGACACAAGAGTAAATGAAGGGATCCGGCTGGACCATATTCACACGCGCATCAAGAACCGGGAGGGAACCTGTCTGGTGCCAATTTCTTATGAGCGCCTTTTAATGGGGTGCTTTTTCCCCGATGGCAGCCGGGCAATTGCAGCTTTGATCAACCGGACCCACGATGTCACAATAGAGGGCCTGTCAGACGAGGTCGCCCAGTCCATGCCCAAAGAATTAATTATGGAAATCTACGACCTCTAACGTTGTTTGCTAGGCCAAGCACACGCCTTTAGGTTAAAGTCACGTTAACTGTGTGTTTCCAAGGGGCAAGTAATGACAATTCACGACACTTTTAACGGTGTGCAATTTGCTGCCGGTATCGCAAATCTGGCATTCGAAAGGGGGCTTACCCTTCACGTCGGATCGGACTTTGACGAATATGCTCAAACGGTAGCCGAACACCGCCCAGAACAACCCTTAGGAGAGCCATTTGACCCGAAAATACAACCTGTTAACCATACTAACGGATTTTGGATAACCGGGTGGAACAGGGCCGGTGAACTGGTGCATACGCAAGCCATGCGCCGCTTTCAACCGACCTCGAATCTGGCTGATTTCCTCGCTAAAAACTTCCGGGAATTTCCCCCATCAGGCCTGCCCCTGGACCTTAAAAACTCGCGCTATCTGCCGGGGCCCGGGGCACGGGGGATTCGCGGATTTACCTGCTATCACGGTGAAGCATGGTTAAAACCGGGCGATGATTCGTATCGTGGCACGGGAATTGCCGGTACTTTGGCACGTTTTGCACTGGCCAATGCGGTACTACGCTGGAGCCCTGATTACATCTTTGGTTTCATGCCCGAACGCCACGCTTTTCGCGGCTTGGTCGAGCGTGAAGGCTACATGCATTCCGACCCCGGCGCGCTTTACTGGCACTTGCAGGACAGCCCTGAGGTTTTGCGCGGTTACATGGTATGGATGGGGCGCGAAGACCTTGATCATATGATGAGTATCCCGCCGGAAAACCTTCTGCACTGAGCCGCCTGCAGCCACGGGAAATCTTGCCTAAAACGCCTTGAAGGTCAGGGTTGTCAGAGATCTGACGATGCCCTCGATGTCCAAAAGGTTGTCATTGATGAACTTGCCCACGTCTTCGTCCTTGGGAATGTAAAGCTTGAGCAACAGATCGAAATCCCCCGAGGTCGAATAAAGCTCGCTGTGGATTTCGCGCTGAATGATTGCCTCGGCCACCTCATAGGTTTTACCGGGCTGGCACCTTAGCTGCACGAATACGCAAGTGGTCATAGCTTCCTCATCATTTGATCCGGCTTCACTCTGACACAAAGCCACCCTGCACAACAAGTTCGTATTGCCGCCTTTTCATAAGCGCATTGCGCGCCTATAACGCCCTCGCAACGAAGGAACACATCATGCGCAGCGCCAAAGTCACCCGCAAGACCAACGAGACCGACATTTCGGTCGAGATCAACCTTGATGGCACAGGGGCCTATGACAATCAGACCAGCATCGGTTTCTTTGACCATATGCTGGATCAATTGTCCCGCCATGCGCTGATCGACATGACAGTGCGCGCCACAGGCGATCTGCATATCGACGACCACCACACGGTCGAAGACACCGGCATCGCGCTGGGGCAGGCCCTGACGCAGGCGCTGGGCGACAAAAAGGGTATCCGGCGGTACGGCGAATGCCACCTGCCGATGGATGACGCGCAGGTACGCGCCGCCCTCGACCTTTCGGGGCGCCCTTTTCTGGTGTGGAACATGGAATTGCCCACCGCCAAGATCGGCACCTTCGACACCGAATTAGTGCGTGAGTTTTTTCAGGCGCTGGCGACCCATGGCGGCATTACCCTGCACGTAGATCAGCTCCATGGTTTTAACAGCCACCATATTGCCGAGGCCGGGTTCAAAGCCGTGGCCCGCGCCCTGCGCGACGCGGTTGAGACCGACCCGCGCAAAGCAGATGCGATCCCGTCGACCAAGGGTGCGCTCTAAATGCTGACGGTGATCGTTGACTATGAAAGCGGCAATCTGCATTCGGCGGAAAAGGCCTTTCAGCGCATGGCACGCGAAGGGGATGCGGGCGAGGTTCTGGTAACCTCCAGCCCCGAAGACGTGGCCCGCGCTGATCGCATCGTCCTGCCCGGTGACGGGGCCTTTCCCGCCTGCTGGCAGGAATTGCACGACCATCGCGGCATTTCCGAGGCGATTGACGAAGCGGTCAACCAAAAGGGACGGCCCTTCTTTGGCATCTGTGTTGGCATGCAAATGCTGGCGGATGTCAGCCATGAATATACCGAGACGCCGGGCTTTGGCTGGATCGGGGGATCAATTGAACATATCGCCCCGGCCGACAAAAGCCTGAAAGTGCCGCATATGGGCTGGAACGATCTGGTGATTGATCAGCCGCACGCGGTGTTGGAAGGCTTAGAAACCGGCGATCACGCCTATTTCGTGCATTCCTACCATTTTCAGGTGGCGAACAAGGCGCACCTGCTGGCCCATTGCGACTATGGCGGCGACATCACGGCCATCATTGGCCGCGACAACATCATCGGCACGCAGTTTCATCCGGAGAAAAGCCAGAAGGCCGGGCTGCGGATGATTTCAAATTTTCTGAAATGGACACCTTAAAAAGCCGGGCCGTCCGTAATGGTCAGACCCGGCTTCTTTATTAGCAGATAGGCATTTTGCCGGTCCTTACTGGACGCGGCTCCAATTATTCGACTTGCAGAATAATCCACCGGCCACGCAGCCCTTCATTTTCAGGCTGTCGCCGTTCAATTCCAGTTTGCCGATATAAATCTTGTCATTGGATGGCCGCCAGACATTGCCGGAATATTTGCCACCACCGTTGGACACCATGTCACGCAGGATATCTTTGCCGATATTCTCGCTCTGATATTCCCCGCTGGAATCAAAAGTCCGTGCGATCGTGCCACATATTTTGGCGCCACACATGTGGATATCGACATAAGCGTATGATCCATCATCGACCTCAGTTTGCCAGACGCCCAGAACCGGATCGGCGGCAAAGGCCGGAAAAGCTGTGAAAATAGCAACAATAAGACCCAAAAACAGTTTTTTCATCATTTTCTCCCAGTTGTTTCGCTTACCCTGCCCCGCCACCCCGCCCATGGCAAGCCTGACGTGGGATCAGCCTGTATCTTGGCAATCGCGCGCCGTTGTGGCAAACCTCGCGCAAAACCGGAGAGCCCCATGATCCTTTACCCCGCAATCGACCTGAAAGATGGCCAATGTGTCCGCCTTGTACAGGGCGAAATGGACCGCGCTACGGTATTTTCCGACAGCCCTGCAGATCAGGCGCTGGCCTTTCAGGATGCGGGCTGTGAATGGCTGCATCTGGTGGACCTGAACGGTGCTTTTGCGGGCGAACCTGTGAATGCGGCAGCGGTTGAGGCCATTCTGGCCGCCACCAATGTCCCCGCCCAGCTTGGCGGCGGCATCCGCGACATGCAGACCATTGCGGGCTGGATCGAAAAAGGACTGGCACGGGTCATCCTGGGCACGGTCGCGGTGGAAAACCCAGACCTTGTGCGTGAAGCTGCGCGTGAGTTTCCCGGCAAGGTGGCGGTGGGGATTGACGCACGCAACGGCTATGTCGCCACCAAAGGCTGGGCCGAAGAAACCGACGTTCTGGCGACCGATCTGGCACGTTCCTTTGAGGATGCAGGCGTTGCCGCCATCATCTACACCGACATAATGCGCGACGGCGCCATGAAGGGCCCGAATGTTGAGGCTACGGCGGCGCTGGCACAGGCCGTTTCTATCCCGGTCATCGCCAGCGGCGGCGTCTCTTCTATGCGCGATCTCATCGACCTGCGTGATTGTGGCGTGGAGCTGAATGGTGCCATTTCCGGGCGCGCGCTCTATGACGGGGCGATTGATCTGGCAGAGGCGCTGACACTTCTGAAAGGCGGATCATGCTGAAAACCCGCATCATTCCCTGTCTGGACGTGGCTGACGGCCGCGTGGTTAAGGGCGTTAATTTCGTTGACCTTGTTGACGCCGGTGATCCGGTTCAGTCGGCGCGTGCCTATGATGCGGCGGGCGCGGATGAGCTTTGCTTTCTCGACATCAAAGCCACGCATGAAAACCGCGGCACCATGTATGATCTGGCCACCAGAACGGCCGAGCAATGTTTTATGCCGCTGACCATTGGCGGCGGGGTGCGCAGCCCGGAAGATGTGCGCGACCTTCTCTTAGCCGGGGCGGACAAGGTCAGCTTCAATTCTGCCGCCGTTGCCGACCCGGATGTAGTCGCGAGCTCGGCCGATCGGTTTGGATCGCAATGTATTGTCGTGGCGATTGACGCCAAAACCGTAAGCCCGGGAAAGTGGGAGATTTTCACCCATGGCGGACGCAAGGCGACAGGCATCGACGCGGTGGAATTTGCCCGCCTGATGGTCGAAAAGGGCGCGGGCGAGATCCTGCTGACCTCAATGGACCGCGACGGCACCAAACAGGGCTTCAACCTGCCCCTGACCCGCACAATCTCGGACGCCGTCCCCATCCCGGTCATCGCCTCGGGTGGGGTTGGCACGCTTGATCACCTTGTCGAAGGGGTCACCGAGGGCCATGCCAGCGCTGTCCTTGCAGCATCCATCTTTCATTTCGGCGAGTTTACCATCCGCGAGGCCAAGGAACATATGGCTGCTGCGGGCATTCCCATGAGGTTGTCATGAATGTGTTAGAGCGGCTGGCCGCGACCATAGAAGCCCGCGTTGGCGCAGACCCGACAAGCTCCTGGACCGCTAAGTTGCTGGCGCAAGGCCCTGAAAAGGCGGCGGAAAAATTCGGAGAAGAGGCAGTTGAGGCGATCATAGAAGCCGTCAAAGGCAACAAGGACACCCTGACCGCCGAAGCTGCAGACGTGCTTTACCACCTGCTTGTCATGCTTACTTCCCGCGAGGTGAAGCTGGAGGATGTCCTGGCGGAACTGGAAAGACGCGAAGGCGTGTCAGGCATAGACGAAAAGGCGGCGCGCTGAAACTGGAGCGCCCCTCTTACAATTTCGACGAAATGACCCCGGTATTGAAGCCGCCCATGCGCAATTCGCCAAACAGGCGCTGATATTCAATTTTTGGGCAGTGATTCTGGATCACGTCACAGCCTGCCGCCTCGGCCTTCGCCGCAGCTTCCGCATTTTCCACCCCGATCTGCATCCACACCGTCTTGAGGTCCGGCAAATGTTCAAGGGCTGCGTCCACAATTGGCGGCACATGTTCAGAGCGGCGAAAAATATCCAGCATATCGACCTTGGCATCCTTTGGGACCGAAGCGAGGTCGGCAATTATTTCCTCGCCAAACAATTCCTTACCCGCATGGCCCGGATTAATCGGGATAACCCGATATCCTTTCAGCGAAAGATAGCGGGCGACGAAATAGCTGGGCCTTGTCGGGTTCATTGATACCCCAACGCAGGCAACCACTTTCGTGCGCTTCAGGATTTTTGAGAGATATGCGTCGCTGTATGTCTGTGTCATGCCCCCCCCTAACACCATACAAGCGGAAAAAAAAGCGCCCGTGGTAGGGAAACCCGGGCGCAGTTTGTGGAACGAGGGACAGTAGGATGAGACGAGGGCGTTCCACTGCCCTGTCCCTCAAGAGATAGGAATGAAACCGCCGTAAAAAAGCCCCGGTCACCAAGTTGTGATCAGGCCCCGCCAGTACGCGACGCGGCATAGAGCGCAACGGCAGCGGCATTTGAGACATTCAGAGAGCCAAAACCGCCAGAGGCAGGTATACGCACCAGATGGTCGCAGGTTTCACCTGTTTTCTGGCGCATCCCCGGCCCCTCTGCCCCAAGAACCAGGCCGACGGGCCTGCCAGCTGCATGTTCTGCGATCCCTTGATCCAGCGTCATTTCAGCCTCGCCATCCAGCCCAAACAGCACATATCCCATATTTTGCAACCGCCCCATGGCGTCGGCCAGGTTTTTGACCCTCAGATACGGCTGACGCTCTAACGCGCCAGATGCGGTTTTTGCTAAAGCACCGGTTTCCGGCGCCGAAGAGCGGGCGGGCGCAATCACCGCCAGCGCCCCGAACACTTCGGCCGAGCGCATGACCGCCCCGACATTATGCGGGTCCGTCACCCGGTCCAGCAGGACCACCAGCGGCACCTGCCCGTCTTTCGCCAGACAGACCTCATCAAGATGGCCCCAGCGCAGGGGTTTAACCTCAAGCGCTACCCCTTGATGCACCGAGGCTGGGTCAATAGGCGCGGTAAACTTGCGCGGATCGGCCATTTCCGGCTCCATTCCGCTGGCCGCAATCTGCGGCGCCAGCTTGTCGGCCGCGTTTTTTGTCACGATCAGGCGCAATTTCTCACGCGCCGGGTTCTCCAACGCGTCGCGCACCGCATGCAGGCCGAATAGCCAGACGGTTTCCGCCGCCGCGGCCCGGCGCGCCTGCTCTTTTTCCACAACCCATTTAGGCTTTTTGGCCATCACAACACCCTTCCTGACGAACGCGCGCGACATTGCTCAGACATTCCCTCCGAAGGCAAGGAATTTTCCTGTTGACGCCCTTCGTGACGGGCGTTATTTCCGGCCCTCGTGGGCGACAGGCCGCAAGGTGTGGCAGGGGACTGTAACTCCCTCGCGGAGACGCACGCCTGGTTCGATTCCAGGGTCGCCCACCACTCAATCTAATTATCGTTTTCAGACGAAGCCAGGTACCCTCTTGGCAATCAGCGGAACGTATTGGGCTCCTTCACTCTCAGGCGTGGGGAGAACATGTTTTACCGCAGGGGCGCGCTCAAGCCGCAAGACTTCCAAATCCGGCACCGCGAAACACTGGGCGCGGCCAAAAGAAGAGAATCTTGACCATTATCAATTCGCCTGCCCGGAGATATTGATATGCGTACCGGAATGCAGCCATTCGTGCACACGGATTTCGTGCTGCCTTCTGATCAAGGGCAAGCTTATGAATAGTTTGACTCCTCTATTTCTTCTTCAGCCTTTGCTAAAAAGGATCGTGCGCCGAATCGGAGCCGCCAATCCCAGTATGTTTGACCGCCTCGGAGAGCATCAGCAGGCATCTTTCCTGATTGATCCGGTCAACCTGCCCTTTGCGCTTGTATTGCATCCGGACCCTTCTGATCTGTCGCTTCGCGCATGGCCACGCAAATCGGCCCCCCCCTGTGACGCCAGCATTTCCGGAAAGTTCCTTGACCTTTTACAGCTCGTAGATGGCGATCAGGACGGCGACGCCCTGTTTTTCTCGCGCGATCTGGATATCAGCGGCAACACCGAGGCCGTCGTCTGCCTTCGCAATGCGCTTGATGATGTGGACGGGTCGATTGCTCAAATGGTGGCCGACATGTTTGGCCCGCCGGGGCGTGCAATATTACAGGCTTTTCGCCGGGCCGCAGAAAAACCCAAATCGAGAGCAGCTACATGACACCTCCTGAACTTGTCTGCCCGGCAGGAACACCTGCAGCTTTACGCACAGCCGTCGATGCCGGTGCCGATGCGGTCTATTGTGGCTTTCAGAATGCCACCAATGCCCGGAATTTTCCCGGCCTGAACTTCACCGTAGCCGAGTTGGAAAAGTCTGTTGCCTATGCCCACGCGCAGGGTGCCAAAGTTCTTTTGGCGGTCAATACTTTCCCACCGGCGGGCAAAACCAGCCTGTGGAAGGATGCAGTTGATACCGGCGCGCGTCTGGGCGTTGACGCATTCATTGTCGCGGATATTTCCGTCGCGAATTATGTCGCAACCAAACATCCGGACAAGCGCCTGCATCTTTCGGTTCAGGCGGCAGCGTCAAATCCGGAATCCATCAAATATTATTGCCGGGAATTCGGCGTTAAACGCGTGGTTTTGCCCCGTATTCTGACCGTACCCGAAATCCGCCTGATCGCAGATGAAATTCCTTGCGAAATTGAAACCTTCATCTTTGGCAACCATGGCCTGATGGTCGAAGGCAGGTGTAGCCTGACAAACTATATTACCGGGCTGTCCACCAATCTGGACGGTGTGTGTTCGCCTGCGGCGCAGGTTGAGTTTTCCCGCGATGACGCAGGCAACAACATCAGCCGGTTGGCGGGGTTCACCATTGACTGTATTTCTTGCGACGAAACCGCAGGATATCCGACGATCTGCAAGGGCCGCTACAAGACGCCCGCTCGGGAAGATGGCTATTATGCATTTGAAGAGCCGATCAGCCTTAACCTCGCATCAATGTTGCCGGAGCTGATGGCCGCGGGCGTGCATGCACTGAAGATTGAGGGGCGGCAACGTTCCCGGGCTTACGTGAAAAAAGTCGTGTCTTCCTTCCGGCAGGCCGTTGATCAGGTTGCGGATGGTCAGCAACCACAGCTTTCCGACCTGCTGGCCCTGACCGAAGGGCAAAAAGAAACTCAAGGCGCATTCAAAAGCAAAACCTGGCGGTGATGACATGACACGACTGACACTAGGCCCGATCCTGTTTCACTGGCCCGCCGAACAGAAGATTGATTTCTATGCCAAAATTGCCGACGAGGCCCCGGTCGACACGGTCTATCTCGGCGAGGTAATCTGCTCAAAACGCGCCCCGTTCTTTGAGCAACATTACGCAGAAGTCGTGGAGCGTCTTGAGCGCGGCGGCAAGAAAGTGGTTTTTTCCTCCCTTGCGGAAGTCATGTTGAAACGTGAACGAAAGATGATGGGGGAATTTTGTGCCATCCGGGATCACGAGATTGAGATCAACGATACGTCCGCTCTTTGGCACCTGAGCGACCATCCGTATCGGGTAGGCCCGTTGATGAACGTTTATAACGAAGAAACCATGTCTTACCTTGCGCAAAGGGGGGCAACCCATTTTGGCCTCCCGGTCGAGTTACCGCGCAATGCTGTCGAAGTTCTCTGCCAACATGCCAAGCAGCTGAGTGTCACACTGGAGGTTCAGGTCTTCGGACGTACCTCACTGGCGCTATCAGCCCGGTGCTATCACGCCCGCGCCCATGACCGCATCAAGGACAATTGCCAGTTTGTTTGCGAAGAAGACCCGGACGGAATGGCGCTCACCACTTTATCGGGGCAAGAATTCCTGACCGTGAACGGCATTCAGACCCTGTCGCAAACCTACCTTAATCTGTTGCCCGAAACGGACGACCTGCGCGCGCTTGGCGTGACCGATTTTCGCCTGTCCCCGCACACGCAGGACATGGTCGCAGTTGCACAGGTTTTCCGCGACACCCTTGACGGCAATATCTCAGCGGATGCTGGCCAGGATCGGCTAAGCACCCTACAAATCCCGGCGCCGTTCTCGAACGGATTTTGGCATCACCAGCCAGGCCATCTCTGGCTGCACTGATTAGGTTCCTATGCGGTTCTTGTAACCGGGCCTTGGGTGCCAAACCTGCAGACACTGGGTTCCCACACCACAAGGTGTTTTGAATTGCTTTCCGGAAGAACAAATCTTGAGGCACACCAGAACCCAAGGCGCGACCCAATTGCTCAGAATATCCGAAGCAAAACTCCAAACATTGTTCCGGCGCGATGATCGGATATCAGGTATCGTTTCAAGGCAAACGCGTCATTAGGGGGAACTAACGGATCCGCCGCCAGACTGTGGCCAAAAATTTCACTACCCAGTCTGCAGCCAGGATTTCCCCTTGCCGCACAGTTACATAACGGTGCCAACATCCTCGCGATCCGGGTCAGGGCTGTCCCCATCAATAGCTTTGCGGGCATATTCGTGGCCCGAATACACCGCCGCCGCGATCAGGCCGGGGGCCAGGCAATCGCCGATCCGCGTTATCGATGTGATGCCGGCAGCCTGCCAATGCGCTTTTTGTTGCATCAGGTCCCGCCACAGAGCGTCACGCGGTTTGCGGGACGTTACCAGTACCAGATCATCGCAAAGGATAACTTTCTGCGCGCCCGTATAGACGCAGGCGGTGGTCACCGTCCCATCTTTCCTGCCCGCAAGATGGCTAAGCGGGACGATCTCGACCTCCAGTTCAAGGAGCCGCGTTTGAATGCGTGCCTGCTCCAACGTGTTTTCTGCCCAAGGGGCCACCAGCGGCGATGGGGTCACAAAGATAACCTCGCGGCCGCTCTGGGCAGCCTTCTCGGCCAGAACACTGGCCATGTAAAAGCGGTCATCGTCATAAATGACCACGGGCCCCGCATTTTTTGACGCCCGCAATGCCCCAGCCATAACATCGTCCGGGGTCAGCACAGCCTGCCCTGCAAGAAAGTCCAACGGCCGACGATGGCTGCGCCCGACCCCGTCAGCACGCCATGTGGCGCCGGTTGCCAGCACAACTTTGGCGATGCCGTAATCCAGAATATCCTGCGCGCTCAGCGTGCTTTCCAGATAGAGTTCGGCGTTTTGCACCTGTCTGAGCTGCCACAGACGCCAGTCGCGCACGCGGCCCCACTCGGCCAACCCGGGCAGTTGACTTTCACGGGTCGCGCGCCCGCCCCAGCCATCGCTGGCCTCGGCGATAATGACGTTGTGATCGGCTTTGACCAGCATACGCGCAGCCTCCAGCCCCGCAGGCCCACCGCCGACGATCAGAAAGGTCTCGCTGGTTTTGCTGCCAGTTATCACCTCGGGATGCCAGCCGCGCCGCCATTCTTCGCCGATGGTCGGGTTTTGGGTGCAGCGCATGGGTACATTGGTATTGTCGCCAGACACACAGATATTGCAGCCAATACATTCGCGAATTTCCTCAAGCCGCCCCGCCTCGATCTTGGCAGGCAGGAAGGGGTCGGCGATTGAGGGGCGCGCAGCCCCGATCAGGTCAAGCCTGCCCTGACGGATCAGGCGCACCATGCTGTCGGGGGAGGTATATCGCCCCACCCCCACCACCGGCTTGGACGTCACCGATTTCACAAAACTGGTATAGGGTTCCTGAAACCCCTCCTGCGAGAACCGCGAGGATTGACTGTCATTTGACCAATCCGAAAGGTTCACGTCCCAAAGGTCCGGCTCTTCGGCCAGTGCCTCGATGATCTCGCGCGCTTCCACATCGTGGCGCAGCCCCTCGGCCCCCAGCATCTCATCCACAGCCAGACGCACGGCGACAGCGCAGGTGTCCCCAACCGCCTCTTTGGTGTCTGCAATGACTTCACGAAACAGCCGCAGCCGGTTTTCAAAACTGCCGCCATATTCGTCCGAACGGTGATTGTGGCGATGCAACAAAAAGTGCTGCAACAACGTCATGTCATGGCCGGCATAGACATAGATGATGTCAAAGCCTGCCTTTTGTGCCCGCTTTGCCGCGTCCACATGCCAGCGGCGAAAGGCGGCAATATCCGACTTGTCCATCTCACGCGCCTGCACAGGGTCATCCATATCGACCAACGCCGTCGACGGGGCCAGTGGCAGGTACCGCGTATAGCGGTTAGCCGTGTGCAAGCCGTTATGGGCCAGCTGTATCGCCGCGAGTGAGCCATGCTCATGCACCGCGTCGGCCATCAGGCGCATGGCCGGGATGTCCCTGTCATCCCAAAGCCGCCCTTCATTGGCCGGGGTCAGGTCCGAGGTCGGGTGAATCTCAACTTCCTGCGTTGACACCACGCCCCAGCCACCTTCGGCCTTGATGCCACGCAGGCGTGCCTCGCCCCGCGGATAGCGATGCCCCATCCCGGTGCAATGGGGCACCTGATAAAACCGGTTACGGGTTTTAACTGGACCAATTTCGACCGGTTCAAACAGGATGTCATAGGCGGGATCACGCATTGAAAATACCCTTCAGGACCGAGGCGCCGAGCCGGGTCGCCGTGCTTAATTTGGCATCAGGTTGAACCGTGATCGACCGCGTGTCCAGCCTTCAAATGGTGAATTCAGGCCAGTAAGTCTGGCACGTCCAATCCAGTTCCCAGAACTGACGACAAGTCAGCAACAGTCTGGTTGTGATATGCAGCACGCCCGGATGTCCGGGTGGTCACCGCAGCAATCATCAAGAAGGAAAGACATCAGATCTCCAATCTCACTGTGCTTGGCTCGGTAGATTATTTTTCGTGACTGCCGCTCGGAATAGATGATACCGGAATTTTCCAGCGCTGAAAGGTGGAACGAAGCACGCGATGAAGTTGCATTTACGTGCTGTCCCACCTCGCCTGCCGAAGCCCCCTCTTCGCCGCAGCGGATCAGGTGGCGCATGATGCGTAAACGGGTCTGCTGCGACAGGGCTGTCAGCATACGGAGTGCTTGACTCTCTTCCATATCTCAATATCTCTTGAATAGTTGAGTTATTCTCTATACTGCCTGATCAGATAGTTGGCCGCAAGGCCAGTGCAGACCGGATGCCCAAAGGAATTTCAATGTCCTGTTGCCCGCCTAATTCAGATAATAAAACTGAGATCGACGAACCAGCCTGCGATTGCGGAACCGGGCAGGTCCGCTCGGATATCGCCTGCCCGGTCTGTCGCAAACACGGCATGACGGTCAATCACACCACGCCCGAGAACACTCTCAAACGTCAGGTCCGTGACAGGCTTGACCCCGATGGTTCATATCATTTTTGTGAAAATCCGGATTGCGACGCGGTGTATTACAACGAAAAAGACACCCGTGTTTTTGGCAAGGATGACCTCATTCATCGCGTCACCGTTAAAGACAATTCGCCCGATACGCGGCTATGTTATTGTTTTAAGGTCCTGAAACGTCAGGCTTTGGAAGAAATTGCCGAAACAGGCTCCACAAACGTCGCCCAAATAATTCAGGCCAAGATGAAACCCGGCCAAAGCTGCTTTTGCGAAAAGGCGAATCCTCGGGGTGACACATGTATCAAAGACATCAACGACTGGCTGGCACAGCAAGGAGTGCGCTTGGCTGGGAATGTGATATCCGAAGGCTCGGTTGGGGCAACCACCACCAGTAGCTGTTGCGGACCCGCCCCTGCTCCTGCACAAACCAGCACCGGATGCTGTGGTGACGCGCCAGTGACGCAAACCCAAAAGCAAGGCTGCTGTTAGCAGCAGCCAATAGCCTTATCGGCGCAAAGTAACGCCGCAATAATACGTACATCTGGTCATGGAGCGGGTAGCGGGAATCGAACCCGCACCTTAAGCTTGGGAAGCTCGCATGATACCATTTCACCATACCCGCCGCGCGGCCACGCCTATCACCTGAAAGCTGCGGGTTTCAAGTCGATTTTGGGGTCTTTCGAAGGGGCTGTTTCAGGCGCAATGCTTTGGATCGGGCTGGTTAGTCTGAAACAGGCGTCTCAACATCGCGCAGATCTCTGGCCAGCATCCTTGTGGAACCGTCCTTATCCTCATCTGGCATATCGCCCTGCAAAACCGGCAGCAGTGAAGTTGCAAGTTCCTTGCCCAGCTCCACACCCCATTGATCAAACGAGTTGATACCCAGAATGACCCCTTCCACGAACACTCTGTGTTCATAAAGGGCGATAATTTGGCCAAGGACATAAGGAGTAAGCCGGGGGTAGATCAACGTGGTCGATGGGCGATTGCCGGGAAAGACCCGGTGGCGCGCCTGACGTTCCAACGCGTCCCCCGTATATCCTTGCGCGCGCATCATAGCACGGGCGGTTTCCAGATCCCGCCCGCGCATCAGGGCCTCGCTCTGGGCCAGGCAATTGGCGGCAAGCATGGTATGCTGATGGGCAAGTTCAGGCTCAACCCCCTGACGGCCCACCATAAATTCACACGGGATAACATCGCTACCCTGATGGATCAGCTGATAAAAAGCATGCTGGCCATTGGTACCGGGCTCACCCCAGACAATGGGGCCGGAGGGGCGCGTCAGCCCCGCGCCATCCATGACCACGCTCTTGCCGTTACTTTCCATCTCCAGTTGCTGCAGATAGGCTGGCAGGCGCGACAGGCGTTCCTCATAAGGCAAAACGGCGCGGGTTGGATAGCCCAGAACCTGCCGGTGCCAGATACCGACCAGTGCCAGCATCAGGGGCATATTTTCGGCGCCTTCCGCCCTTTGAAAATGCTGGTCCATCATGTGGCCGCCCGCCAGCATGGCACGGAAATTCCCGGCACCAATCGCAAGCATCAGGCCCAACCCGATCGGTCCCCACAGGGAATAGCGCCCGCCGACCCAGTCTTCAAAACCAAACACCCGCTCGGCGGGGATGCCAAATTCGGCGGTTTTTTCTTTGTCCGAGGAAAGCGCCACGAAATGGCCCGGTGCCGCGTCCCCAACTGCGCTGGCCAACCACGCCCGCGCGGTTTCGGCATTGGCCATGGTTTCAGAGGTTGTGAACGTCTTGGAGGCGATGATTACCAGCGTTGTTGCCGGGTCCAGCCCCTGCGTGGCATCGGTGAAATCGGCGCTATCGACGTTTGACACGTAATGCAGCCGTGGCCCGTCGTGAAAGGGCGCCAGCGCGCGCGTTGCCATAGCCGGGCCAAGGTCAGACCCGCCAATGCCGATATTCACCACATCGCTGTATACCGTCCCGCCGGGGCTGCGCAGATCCCCGCAACGCAGGGCCTCGGCAAAGGCCTCCATCCGGGCGAGTGTTGCATGAACACCTGCCGTAACATCCTCACCATCCACTTTTATCACAGAGCCTTCAGGCGCGCGCAGGGCGGTGTGCAACACCGCCCGACCTTCGGTCTCATTTATGCGTTCACCAGCGAACATAGCCGTGCGTTTGTCTGCCAGACCAGCCATTTCTGACAACGCAACCAATGCATTGCGTGTCTCAACGTCGATATTCGTCTTGGAATAGTCAAACAGCAACCCGTCTGCCCTGACGGAGAATTCCTGAGGCCGTTCCGGATCCTCAAACAGATTAAAGATCGAACGGTCCTTCACCCCTTCGCCCAGCCTGTCCAGCTGGCCCCATGCCTGTGTGGTAACCACAGCCATCACACTGCCCAATGCACGTTCAGGTCGCGCATTACCGCGCGCACCGGTGCAAATTCTGGCGTCATGCTTTCCGCCCGCGCAAAAGCGGCCCGCTTGGCGGTGCCGGTGATGATCAGATGTTTCGACATAGCGCCGTTCAGCACAGGTGCAGTCAGGGTGACGCGCGGCTCGTCAGCCCCCGGCGCACGCATGGCCAGAAGCGGCGGTGCCTTGGGTGACAGGGCATGTTCCAGCTTGTCTGCATCGGGAAAAATTGAAGCGGTATGCATGTCTTCCCCCATCCCCAACAGCACCACCGAAAGCGGCAAGGCAGCGCGAATGCCATCAGCAAGTGTTCCAAGGCTTTCCTCGGGCATTTCGGTACCGCCATAGAGCGGGATCAGGCGCGCAGCCGCAGCCTTGTCCACCAACAGACGCTGACGTAACAGGCCGGTATTTGAGCGCGGGTGGTCTTCCGGCACCCAACGTTCGTCGGTCAGCATCACATCCACCCTGCCCCAGTCAATCCCGACACCGGACAGGATATCAAACACCGGGCCCGGCGTGGTGCCACCGGCCACCGCCAATGAGGCGCGCGGGGCATGGGACAGCATATCGGACAAATCGCTAGCAATATCCTGCGCCAGCTCCATCATCATCAATTCACGGTCGGCATATTCGTTGAACTTCATGGGTTCAGGTCCCTCCAGCGCCGTCCATCCCGGTGCAACAGAATCAAGGCCTCCTCCGGCCCCGTCGAACCGCTTTCGTAGGAATGGGGCCGGTCTTCGCGCGATGTCCAGGCTTCAATGATCGGATCCGTCCAGGCCCAGGCGGCCTCGACTTCGTCACCACGCATGAACAAGGTCTGATCCCCCCGGATCACGTCCATGATCAGACGTTCATAGGCATCGGCCACACCTACCGCTTTATCCCCCAAAGCTTCGGCAAAGGTCATATCCAGCGGCACATCCACCAGCCGCATACCCCCCGGTCCCGGCTCTTTGATTGTAACCTTGAGGTCCATACCCTCATCCGGCTGCAGACGGATGGAAAGCTCATTCGCGCCCTGACTTGTATCCTGCCCCGGAGCGGTTTCGAAAATTGAGTGGGGTGGCTCTTTGAACTGGATGACAATCTCGCTCATCCGCGCCTTCAAACGTTTGCCGGTACGCAGGTAGAACGGCGTGCCGTTCCAGCGCCAGTTGGAGATGTGCAAGCGCAGAGCGATAAAGCTTTCCGTCAGGCTGTCAGGATTTTCCGCATCCTCGAGATACGAAGCTGTATCCGCCCCGGCCTTATATTGGCCACGCACCATGTCATCCGGATGAACCTGATCCAATGCTCTGATAACTTTGAGTTTTTCATCGCGAACAGCATCCGGACCGAACTTTGATGGTGGCTCCATCGCGGTCAGGCACAAAAGCTGCATCAGGTGGTTTTGCACCATATCGCGCATGGCGCCGGAATTGTCGTAGTAAGCGCCGCGCCCGTCGACACCGATGGTTTCCGCCACCGTAATCTGGACGTGGTCGACATATTGCGCGTTCCAAAGCGGTTCAAACAGCATATTGCCGAACCGCACCGCCATCAGGTTTTGCACCGTCTCTTTACCCAGATAATGGTCGATCCGGTAAATGCAGTGTTCCTCAAAATGCTTGGCAAGGGTGGCGTTCAGGTCACGCGCCGTGGCCAAATCATGCCCAAAGGGCTTTTCCACCACGATACGGGCGTCTTTTGTTGCAATCTTGTGCTTTTTCAATCGCTTGGCGAGGGCACCGAACAGGCTGGGCCCGACCGAGAAATAAAAGGCCTGCACCACATCCGGGCGAATGGTGGCGGCCAATTCGCTCCAGCCTTCCGTACCTTTGGCGTCGACCTTGATGTAAAAGACCCGCTCCAGAAAATCCTTGAGTGCCTTTGCCCCCGCCCTGCCAGGTTGGGCGTAATCTTGCACCGCCTCAGAAACAAATTTGCGATAGGCAGCGGCGTCCAGGTCGGAACGCGCAGCGCCGATTATCCGGGCCTCGTCCGGCACCTGTTTATCTATAAACCGCTTGAAAAGGCTGGGCAAAATCTTGCGACGTGCCAGATCACCTGTACCACCGAAAATGACCAGATCAAAATTTTGGACCGGGATGACTCGCGAGACCATGAAACCCTCTCTTGCAAAGCCTTGTTAGCGCTAACGGCTTCGTTTACCATATGTTGAAACAAAGTCTAGCACCCATTTACGCAGGCTCAACCACCTTCACATATCTGTCACCAAACAGGTTCGGGGTTTTTCAACCTTCGATCTTAGGGTAGCACCGAACAAGTGAACACAAGGTGGCGACATGGATCAGATCGTAGAACGCGCGAATATCGGAAAATTTCTTGACCCGGAAACGACCGCTGACGGCAGCAGGCGGGCCAGTGTTTCACTGCAAGACCCAAAGACTTTATGGTTTAATACCGGGACGTTATGCAACATCACCTGCGTGAATTGCTATATCGAAAGTTCGCCTGCCAATGACCGCCTGGCCTACATGCACGCCCAAGAGGTGCGCGATTTTCTGGACCAGATCGACCAGCGAAACTGGCCCATACGTGAGATTGGTTTTACCGGCGGGGAACCGTTTTTGAACCCGGAAATCATTGCCATGTTACGGGCCTGTCTGAAGCGTGGGTATGACGTTTTGGTGTTGACCAATGCGATGCGGCCGATGATGCGGGACTCGGTGCAGAGGGGGCTGCTTGATCTGCGCGAAAAATTTGGTGACAAGTTGACCCTGCGTGTGTCTCTGGACCACTGGCAGGCAACGTTGCACGACGAAATTCGTGGTCCTGGCGCCTTTGACAAAACCCTGAATGGCTTGAAGTGGCTGCGGGACAACGGTTTTAAAATGGCGGTTGCGGGCCGCGCAGTCTGGCTGGCAAGCGACGCCGAAGCCCGGGCCGGTTACGGGGCGTTTTTCGCTGAAAACGGGCTTAATATTGACCCACAAGACCCTGCAATGACAGTGATTTTTCCGGAAATGGACGAAATGGCAGATGTGCCCGAGATCACCACTGCCTGCTGGTGCATTTTGGGCAAATCTCCGGGCGATGTCATGTGTGCCTCGGCCCGGATGGTGGCCAAACGCAAAGGCGCCGAAACGCCGGTGGTGCTGGCCTGCACCCTGCTGGCGTATGACCGCGCATTTGAGATGGGTGCGACATTGGCAGAGGCTGAAGGGGACGTCGCCCTGAACCACCCCCATTGCGCCAAATTCTGTGTGTTGGGCGGGGCAAGCTGTTCGGCCTGAGGTTAAACATTTCCCCGGAGAAACCGCGATTGTTTAAACTTTTCCGCTGGTTGCAGGGAATTGTTTAAACATATTCATGCCATCACACATAATAATTCAAACAAAAGTGAGGCCCCCAGATAGGCAGTCGCGCCGGTCGGATCGAAGGGGGGCGAAACCTCGACCATATCGGCACCGATGATATTGATCCCCTTCAGAGCACGCACCACTTCCAGCGCCTCAAAGGAGTTTGGCCCGCCAACTTCCGGCGTGCCGGTGCCGGGGGCATAGGCGGGGTCGATGAAATCAATGTCATAGCTGACATAGGTCGGGGCAGAGCCGACAATTTCGCGGGCTTCCGCCATCACATCCGCGACACCGCGGGCAAAGTATTCTTCGATCGCAATCACCCGAATACCGACTGCGTCGGCAAAGTCGCGGTCCTCATTGTCATAAGCCGTGCCGCGAATGCCGATCTGCACCACCCGTTTGGGATCCAGAAGCCCCTCTTCCACCGCCCGGCGAAACGGGGTGCCATGGGTGAACATCTGCCCGCCAAAGTACGAATGAAACAGGTCCGTATGGCTGTCAAAATGCACCATGCCCAGAGGACCGTCCGTCCCCAGTGCGCGCAGGATCGGCAGGGAGCACAGGTGATCGCCACCTGCTGTCAGGGGGCGAATCCCCGCTTCTTTCACGCGCGCATAAAAGGTAGTGAACCGCTCAAGGCTGTCACTGATACTGGCAGGGTTGGGGGCAACATCGCCCAGATCAGCACAATTCAGCGTCTCAAACGGGCGCATGCCAGTTGCACCGTTTTGGGCACGGATCATGGTCGAGGCGTCGCGCAACTGGCGCGGGCCATGACGGGGACCGGGGCGGTTGGTTGTACCGCCATCCCACGGCGCCCCGATCAGGCCAATCTGCACCTCGTCGAAACGTGGATGTTCGAATGGCACGTGGGGCAGGCGCATGAAAGTCGGCACCCCGGCAAAACGCGGCAGATCAAAGCCGGATATGGGGGTAAAGAAGTTGTCCGTCATCGGGCCTCCTGATGGTTTTTTGGTTTCTTTTAAAAGGGTTGCATCAAACCGAGCGTACATAACATGAGCCGAAGCATGTGCCGTCTCCATTCATCCACCGGGCAGACTAGGCCTCAAGCTCGGCATCCCAGTAAAGGAAGTCCATCCAGCTTTCGTGTAGGTATCCGGGTGGAAATTTTCGACCGATATTGCGCAATTGTTCGGCCTCTGGCTGCCGGGGCGGTCGCGAAAGAGACAGACCCGAACGATGCAATGGGCGCGCGCCTTTTTTCAAATTGCACCGACCACAGGCGGCCACAACATTTTCCCAGCTGGTCACCCCGCCACGCGCCCGCGGCACCACGTGGTCAAAGGTAAGATCCCCGCGCGTACCGCAATATTGGCAACAAAATTCGTCTCGCAAAAACAGGTTGAACCGGGTGAAAGCCACACGTTTTTGCGGTTTGACATAATCCTTCAGCACCACAACGGACGGAATGCGGATTTCCAGCGACGGGCTGCGCACCACTTCTTCATACTCGGCCAATATGGTGACCCGGTCCAGAAACGCAGCTTTCACCGCCTCTTGCCACGGCCACAGAGACAGCGGGTAATAGGACAGCGGGCGATAATCGGCATTGAGCACCAACGCGGCGTGCTTACCGCCTTCACCGCGCCGGCGTACAAAATCGTTTCTGAATTCTCCGTCCATAAACCCTACGCCGACATAACCCCGATAGGGGGACTATATATGGCGTATCGCACCTGACAAGCCCCCTGATATGGGGCATCTCAGGGGCGCAGCGGCGTTACTCCATCTTCAGTTCGATACCCAATTGCTGGGCCATGAAGGTCAGGGCCACCGACAGGCCATCCTGCGCGATACCGTGGCCAGTGCCTTCCATGACGTGGCCATAGACGCTGAATTCCGCGCCTTCCAGCGCTTCACCCGCCTCATGGAAATGCCCCATGGGCACCATGTCGTCCTGGTCACCGTGGATCAACATAATCGGCGGGCGCGAGATTATACCCTCGCCAAAGGTCTCTGGCTCCAGTATGCGCCCGGATATGGCGACGATCCCAGCCACTGGCTCGGCACGTTTAGGTGCCACATGCAGCGCCATCATCGTCCCTTGAGAAAACCCGAAAAGGATGAGCTCTGAGGGGCTAATTCCCTCTTGCTCAAGCACCTGATCAATAAGGGCATCCACGTCCTCAGCGGCCAATTCGATGCCACGTGCCGCGTCTTCTTCCGTCGAGCCATCAAGCCACGGTATCGGGAACCACTGAAAGCCACCCGGATTACCCATGCTTTGCTCAGGGGCGTCGGGCGCCAGAAATACTGTGTCGCGCATAAAGGGTGCCAATGGGTCGGCAAGCCCCATCAGGTCAGACCCGTCAGCCCCGTATCCATGCAGAAAAATTACGACCGATTTTGTTTGCCCGGATGCTGCCGGGCGGCGTTTCATATTCAAAGTCCGTGCCATCATCTGACCCCTTCGCGTGATTTGTTGACCCGGTAATAGGCCCAGAGCAGCCGGGCTGCAACGCCCCTCCAAGGGGCCCATGCTGCGGCCATGGCGCGCAGTGCGCCTTCTGATGGGCGCTCATCGAGTGAAAACACCAGCCTTGCAGCCTCTTGCAACGCCAAATCCCCAGCGGCAAAGACATCTGAACGACCAAGACATTGCAAAGCGTAGATCTCGGCCGTCCAGCGGCCAATGCCGGTCACTTTGGTGAGTTCAGCAATGACCAACTCGTCAGTCATGTGCGGCAAGTCATCATAGGGCAGATCAGCCGCAGCTAAAGCCCTGAAATAGCGTATTTTTGGCCGCGAAAGGCCAGCAGCACGAAGGTTGTCGTCACTGGCGGCAAGGATGCGGGCCGGGTCCGTCAATCCGGCTGTATCCACCCGCGCCCAGATCGCACTGGCCGAAGCGACGCTAACCTGCTGGCTGATAATAGCGTCAAGCAGCGCCGTAAACCCTCCGGGTTTGCGCCGTAGTGGCAGGGGGCCGGTGCGCTTCAGGGCGGCAGCAAAGTATGGGTCAAGGCGCGCCAGAAATTGCGCGCCTTCATCCACATCCGCCTGAGTTTCAATCAACCGCATCACGCCCCCTGCCCAAGCGCCTAGCACACCCGCCCCGCCAACGACACTCATTTGACCATGCCACCTTGATCCGCACGGGGACACAACCCACATCCCCTTAAAGGAGAAATCCGTGCGTCTGATTATTGTTGGGGTAATATAGTTGAGTTTGATTTCAGGAAAAGCAGCGGCGGGCACACCGGAGGAACGGTTTCACGAAATATTTGACCAGGTTTCGAGCTCTGGTCTTGTGGCGGTAAGCGCGGGTTTTATTATGGGGGATGATCCGCCAGTAATACATGCAACCGGACCGCGCTATAAAGGCAGCGATGAGATGGTCAGCACCACGGCGCGTTGGCATATCGGGTCCATTACCAAGAGTTTCACCGCCACTTTGCTAATGCGGCTAGCGGCGCGCGATGTGCTGGATTTTGACGCCAACCTGGCCGAGCTTTTACCGAAATACGCCAGTGAAATGCACCCGGACTGGCATAACCTGACCCTGACAGAAATTCTGAGCCACTCGGCCGGGTTACCCGAAAATTTCAAACATAACGACGCAGGCGGCGCTAATGGCAGCACCGCCACAGAGGATCGTCTGGAATTTCTGCGCGCAGTATGGGGGCGGGTCCTGCCCGGCAAACGGGGCCGGTACAAATACTCGAACCTTGGCTACGTGCTGGCTGGGTTCATTGCCGAAACGCGTGCCGGCGGTAACTGGCAGAGCCTGATCCGTGATGAGATCGCCGCCCCGTTGAACCTGAACACTTTGGGCTTTGGCCCACCGATGGGTGCGGACGATCCGTGGGGGCATCAGCGCCGATTTTTCCGCAACAAGCCAATGGACCCACAGGGGCAATGGCCAGATAACCCCGTCTGGCTGGGCCCAGCGGGCACGTTGCATATGTCGATCGGTGATCTTTTGCGCTGGGGGCAGGTGCACATGCATGCTTGCCGCGGCGAAATGCCAGAATTCTTAAGCAGGTCGGATTGTGCACGCCTGCATGAACCCATCAGCAATGATTACGCGTTGGGATGGCAGGTCATGCCGCTGCCCAACCTGGAAGACACGCAAGCGCATATCCACGATGGCTCCAACACTTTTTGGGTGGCGGTATTGCTATATGTGCCCAAGCGCGACATGGTCCTGGCTGTCGCCATCAATACCGGCAGCATCCGCAAAGCCCACAAGGCATCGCAGGCGCTCGGGAATGCCGTGCTGGGGATCGAATAAGCGCGACATGCTGAGCTTGCACCCCGGCGCGCAACCTCCTAGAAGGCGCGAGGTTTAGATCAGGAGGGCCGCATGGGCTTTAAAATGGGCATTGTCGGGCTACCGAATGTGGGCAAGTCAACGTTATTTAATGCGCTGACAAAAACCGCCGCCGCACAGGCTGCAAACTTCCCCTTCTGCACGATTGAACCCAATGTCGGAGAAGTTGCCGTACCTGACGCCCGTCTGGACAAGCTGGCCGCGATTGCCGGATCAAAAGAGATCATCCCGACGCGCATGACATTCGTCGACATCGCCGGACTGGTCAAAGGCGCTTCAAAGGGCGAAGGGCTGGGCAATCAGTTTCTGGCCAATATCCGCGAGGTTGACGCCATCGCCCATGTGCTGCGCTGTTTTGAAGACGGTGACGTGACCCATGTGGAAGGCCGGGTGAACCCGGTTGAGGATGCCGGTGTGATCGAGACCGAGTTGATGCTGGCCGACATGGAAAGTATCGAAAAACGCCTGCAAAACATTGTGCGCAAAGTTAAAGGCGGTGACAAGGAAGCAGTGCAGCAGGAACGCCTGATGAAAGCCGCCCTTGCGGCACTGGAAGAAGGCCGCCCGGCGCGGGTGGTCGAGGTTGACGACGAAGACCTTAAGGCTTGGAAAATGCTGCAACTTCTGACTACTAAGCCGATTTTGTATGTTTGTAATGTCGACGAAGACACCGCAGCCGCCGGCAATGAATACTCAAAGGCGGTTGAGGAGATGGCAGCGGCTGAGGGTAATGCCTCGGTCGTGATCTCGGCCAAGATCGAAGAGGAAATCAGCCAGTTAGAGGCAGATGAACAGGAAATGTTCCTTGAAGAACTTGGACTGAACGAAGCAGGGTTGGACCGCTTGATCCGCGCGGGCTATGAGCTTTTGCATTTAGAGACCTACTTTACCGTCGGCCCCAAGGAAGCGCGTGCCTGGACCATCCGTCAGGGTACCAAAGCACCACAGGCGGCAGGTGTTATTCACGGCGATTTTGAGCGCGGCTTCATCCGGGCGGAAACCATTGCTTACGACGATTTTGTCACTCTGGGCGGCGAGCAGCCAGCGAAAGAAGCTGGCAAGATGCGCGCCGAGGGTAAGGGTTACGAGGTCAAGGACGGCGACGTCCTCCACTTCCTGTTCTCTTCGTAATATCAACGGTTTTTGCAACGACCTGAGCGGAAAAACCGTTGGCTAAAAGATAACAACCACCAATATATGTACGGCCATATAGATAACGATCAGAGAACCGACCGTGTAGAATGTTGCGCGCACTTCATGGGTTTGCTTTGTGGCGTAGGCGAGCGTGTGGCATAACCGGGCCACGACAAATCCGTACATCAGAATTTGCGCCGCCACCAAAGTTGGCTCGACAGCGACAAACAATATCCCGGCCACAAGAAAGGCAGGTATATTTTCAAGGTCATTGCGATGCATCCGGCGTGAGCGGTCAACATAATCGTTCAGCTCCAGCTGTTCCGGTTTTGGTTCTTTGTTCAGCAGGCCAACCTGCACATCCTCGGGGCTGGCCAGTCCTGAATTGGTTTTCATCATCCGGTAGACTGTCATCCAGCCCTGCCCCAGGATCTTGAGGATCATCAGGGCTGCCGCGATGGCGAATGTGGTGAAAATCGGGTTGTCAAATGTGTAGAGGTTCATACGCGCGTTCCCCGCCATTATTGCTAGTAGATGCAGCATCATCGAATTATCCCGGGCAAAAATGCAATATTTTTGTCTGACCTTCGCAGCCCATCGGGTCGAAAAAATAGCTTCGTCACCAAATTACCTTAGTTGCGCCGCGCAATAACCGGGATCATCCGAAAGCCTGCACTTGCACCCCCGGCAAGAGGGGTCGAGGCAGGGTTTATGTGGCGGTCCGTCCCGGAAAACCGGCGGACCTGGTAGTCAGGAGGCTTCAATGGCTTCAACAATCGAGCAAACAGAGACAAAAAAAACTTCCAGTGAGGCGCGGGTGTATCAGACACCTTCGGCGCAAACCCCCACCAAGCCCCCCTTGCGGCGCGACGATGCCCGCGACAAGCCGGAAGTAATTTCGGACTGGGCCAGTATCTGAGGTTTTAAGCCCGGGCACAGCAGGGTATGATCTGCCCATGGCAGACCCGGTTTCCTCTATTCGCAATCTTGGCCCGGCATCGGACGCAGCCTTTGCACGGGCGGGCATCAATTCGGCCGAGGAAGTACGGGCGCTGGGGGCGGATGCGTCCTATGCAAAATTGTTGAAAAGCGGCGCGCGCCCACATTTCATCGGATATTATGTCATTGTCATGGGGCTGCAGGGGCGGCCGTGGAATGATTGTCAGGGTGCCGAAAAGGCCGCCTTGCGCAAGAAGTTCGACCTGCTCAAGCGAAAACATGCCAGCGACGCGACGCCCGAGGTTGCAATTGAGCGCATCCTCGACCAAATCGGCGTCGTAGCTGCAAAGAAATGACATGCGCCTGATCCGACGGATTTTACTTTTACTTTGGTTAGCCTCTCCGCTCACTGCGGGGGATCTGCACCAATTTCAGATGGTTTTTGAGGGGCACGAGCGGGAATTCATGCTCTATGTCCCGTCGAATCTTGCCCAAATGCCAGGCCCCTACCCGCTTGTCATGGCTCTGCACGGCATTGGTTCGACCAATGAGCGGATCATTGAAAAAAGCCGCAAGGGTTTCAACAGGCTGGCAGATCAACATGGCTTTCTGGTTGCCTACCCGAACGGTTTGGCACGCCACTGGGCCGTTGGTGCCGGCGAGGCCGCCGAACTGGTCCTGCCAAAACGCGACGACCTGGCCTTTCTAGATCAGGTACTGGCCGCGACTGGCGCGCGGTTTGATATTGACCACAGCCGGATTTTTGCCACCGGTTTCTCGTTGGGTGGTCAGATGAGCTTTGCCTGGGCCTGTAGCAGGCCCGGACTGGTGCGCGCCATTGCGCCCGTGGCCATGTCGCTACCGGAGTTCCTGGTCGATACATGTCAGGAGGCCACGCCCTTCGGGCTGGCCTTGATCCACGGAACTGCCGACCCTGCCGTGCCCTATTACGGCGGTTCATTTCCCGTGGGACCTAAACCGCGCGACGTTTACCTGTCGCATGACGAAACGCTGGAAGTCTTCGCCGCCCTGAACGGCTGTGAACCTGGCAAATACCAGATAGAGTTGATTGATGAACTAGACGACGGCACCATTGTAATGGAACGCCGTTGGGATGATTGTGACGGCCCGCCCATGGTCAGCTATTCGATTTTTAGTGGTGGTCACACATGGCCACGCGAAGCGCAGCCTTTGACCACCCGCGCCGTTGTTGGCCGGGTTAGTCATGAGATCACCGGCACCGATGAAATCTGGAAATTCTTCCAGCGTTTTAAATAGGGGCCGCGTAGTTTCCCACGCGGCCCCGAATTTTCACAATCCTGACGGCTTAGCCGACCAGTTCGAGACCCGAGAAGAAGAAGGCGATCTCAACCGCCGCGGTTTCTGGTGCGTCCGATCCATGGACCGAGTTTTCGCCGATCGACAGAGCGTATTCCTTGCGGATCGTGCCAGCGTCAGCCTCGGCCGGGTTGGTGGCGCCCATGACTTCACGGTTTTTGGCAATGGCGTTTTCGCCTTCCAGAACCTGAACCACGATGGGCTCGGAAATCATGAATTCGCAAAGCTCACCGAAGAAGGGGCGTTCACTGTGCACGCCGTAAAATTCCTGCGCCTGTGCCAGCGTCAACTGGATACGTTTGGAGGCAACGACGCGCAGGCCGGCCTCTTCGAATTTGGCGACAATGGCGCCGGTCAGGTTACGCTTGGTTGCGTCGGGTTTGATAATTGAAAAAGTGCGTTGAACGGCCATGTCAGGCTCCTGTCATTAACGGTGGAACATTTTTGAATTTCGCGCCCTGCTACCACGGGATTTCGGGTTTGAAAAGCGGCTATTGCAGCGCTGCCTGCTGCTTGCTCAGCCGCGAAATCACATATGTCGCCGCCAGCCCCACTGCGCCCGTTATCACCATCGCTGCCAAAAGCACGACCTCGCCCCAAGGCCCATCGACCATTGATGCGGTGGCCGAGGTGATCACCGCCCCGCCTGCAACCGTCAGGGCCCCGGACAGGCCCGAGGCAGATCCTGCCAGCCTTGGGTCAACGCTCATCACGCCCGCATTTGCACCGGGCAGGGTCAGCCCGTTGCCCAGCCCAACCATGATGGCGCCGCCAAACAGAATGAAGGGATGGGACAGCCCGGCCCATGTCACCAACATTGCGGCCAAGGGGCCAAATGTCCCAAACAGGCGCCCGGCGATCAACAACGGCAAGGTGCCGGTCTTCGGTGACAGGCGCCCGACCAGATAATTGCCCAGCATGAAACCACCACTGATCGAGCCCATCCCAACCCCCAAAAGCGCCGGTGTCAGGCCATAGGCTGTTTCACCCACCTGCGGTGCCCCACCAAGAAAGGCGTAAAACCCACCGACCGAGGCAACAAGGCAGATCGTATAGGCCCAGAACAACCGGTCGCGCAAAAGTGCCGGATAGGTGCGAAACTGCGCGGTGAAGGTGGCCGAGGGGTTCAGGTTTGTTTCGCCAAGGTCACGGTAAGCAATGACCAGCATCACCGCCCCCATCAATACCAGCGCTATGAAATTTGAGCGCCAGCCAAACATTTCGTCCAGCACCCCGCCCAGTACCGGGCCCAGCAGCGGTGCCAGTGCCATCGCCATGCCAACCACGCCCAAAAGGCGCGCTGCCTCGGCCGGTTCATACATATCACGGATGATGGCGCGTGACAGCACCATGCCAGAAATGATCCCCCCTTGCAGCATGCGAAAGCCAAGGAACACCCAGATATTCGTGGCCAGCGCGCAACCGATTGAGGCCAGAATGAAAATCCCCAACCCCGCCAAAATAACCGGCCTGCGCCCGATCAGGTCCGAAAGCGGCCCCATGATAATCTGCAGCACCGCCGATACAGCCAGATAGCCGCCGATTGCCAAAGAGACGAGCGCATAGTCAGCCTCAAGCCCGGTGGCGATCTGGCGCAGCGAGGGCAGGAACATGTTCAGCGAAAGCACAGCCAACCCGGTCAGCAGGATCAGGGTTACTAATTGCGGTGGCGTGCGGGTTTGCTGGGTGGTGCCGGGTGGCATGATTTATCCAATCAATTGCCTTTTCTGCGCTATCTGCAAATTCCCCCCAGCGCAAGGGTCGTTACCGCAATTGCCCGTCTGGCGCCCGCTTCAAGCCTCTGCTATCAGCCCGTTATGTTACGCATCGACAATATCACATTCGCCATGGAAGGCAGGCCCCTGATGGAGGGCGCCAGTGCGACGATCCCCACCGGCCACAAGGTCGGTATGGTCGGGCGCAACGGCACGGGGAAAACCACGCTTTTCAGGATAATCCGGGGCGAATTGGCGCTGGAGGCAGGCGACATAACCCTGCCGAAAGGTGCACGTATTGGCGGCGTGGCACAGGAGGCACCGGCCTCGGACGTGTCGCTGCTTGATACGGTCCTAGCAGCAGATACCGAGCGCGCTGATCTGATGCGCGAGGCCGAAAGCGCTACCGATCCCGCACGCATTGCCGATATTCAGACCCGGCTGAGTGACATAGACGCCTGGTCGGCCGAGGCCCGAGCGAGCACCATCCTGAAAGGTCTGGGCTTTGACGACGAACAGCACACCCTGCCCTGTGCGGATTTTTCGGGCGGCTGGCGTATGCGGGTGGCTCTGGCCGCGGTTTTGTTCTCGCAACCTGACCTGCTTTTGCTGGATGAGCCAACCAACTATCTGGACCTTGAGGGCGCGCTGTGGCTGGAAAGCTACCTAGCGCGCTACCCGCATACGGTGATCATCATCAGCCATGACCGAGGTCTTTTAAACCGGGCCGTGGGCGCAATTCTTCATCTCGAAGATCGTAAACTTGCGCTCTATCAAGGCAATTACGACCGCTTTGCCGAAACCCGCGCCGCACGGCTGGCTGTGGCTGAGGCCGAGAACAAAAAGATCGAGGCGCGACGCGCCCATTTGCAAAGCTACGTGGATCGTTTCCGCTACAAAGCGTCTAAGGCGGTGCAGGCACAGTCACGCCTGAAAATGATTTCCAAGCTCAAGCCGATCAACACCCCGACAGAGGCGGCTCTGCGCGCCTTTTCCTTCCCGACACCCGAGGAGCTCTCGCCACCGATCATCGCGCTTGAAAGTGCCTCGGTCGGCTATGATGGCAGCCCGGTTCTGTCAAAGATGACGCTGCGCATTGATCAGGATGATCGCATCGCCCTGCTCGGCAAAAACGGTATGGGAAAATCCACCCTTTCCAAGCTGTTGTCAGGTCGCCTTGAAGCCCTTTCCGGCCGTATGACGAAAGCGCGCAAGCTGCGTATTGGCTATTTCGCCCAACACCAGATGGACGAATTACACGCGGATGAAACCCCGATAGAACATTTACGCCGTGAACGTCCGGATGAGACCCCGGCCCGCCTGCGTGCCCGGCTGTCCGGCTTTGGCCTGATGGCCGAACAGGCCGAAACCGTGGTATCGCGCCTGTCCGGCGGGCAAAAAGCACGCCTGACCCTGATGCTGGCTACATTGGAAGCGCCGCACCTCTTGATCCTCGATGAACCGACCAACCACCTGGACATGGAAAGCCGCGAAGCATTGGTAGACGCGCTGACCGCCTATACCGGCGCGGTCATTCTGGTCAGCCATGATATGCACCTGCTCAGCCTAGTGGCGGACCGCCTGTGGCTGGTGAACAAGGGCCGGGTGACGGTGTTTGACAAGGATCTGGAAGAGTACCGAAAGCTCCTGCTCAGCTCGGACACCCCAGCCAAGCCAACCAAAGCCACGCCCCGCAAAACGGTGTCACGTGACACGGTAAAGGCCCTGCGCAGTGAGGTGCGCAAAAGTGAGGAGCGGGTCGATAAGCTTAACGCCATGCGCGATAAACTGGCAGGCAAGCTTGCCAACCCGGCTTTGTACGAAGACGGTAAAATCGGTGAGATGGAAGTATGGCAAAAAAAATATGCCGAGGTTATGGATGCGTTGGACCGGGCCGAGACGCTTTGGCTGTCCGCCGAAGATAAACTGGCAAAAGCAGAGGGTTAGAGATGGAAACTGAACTTCTTGCAACCGCGTTCTTCACCTTGTTTGTAGTGGTGGACCCCATTGGCCTGACGCCAATGTTCCTTGCCCTGACCAAGGGCATGGACGCCCCCCAGCGCCGCGTGGTTGCCTTGCGGGCTTCGCTGATTGGCGCGGGTATACTAACCCTGTTCGCCCTACTGGGAGAGGCGGTGCTGGGCTTCATGGGCATCTCCATGTCCGCCTTTCGCATAGCCGGTGGTTTATTGTTGTTTTTGACAGCCCTCGACATGTTATTTGAACGGCGCTCAAAGCGGCGGAAAGGACAAGCACATGCGGCGGATGACCCCTCGGTCTTTCCGCTTGCGACCCCTCTGATTGCTGGGCCCGGTGCGATCGCCACCATGATCCTGCTGGCAGGCGAAGCCGGGGATGACTGGTTGATGAAAAGCACCATGCTGGTGGTGCTGGCAGCGGTCATAACTTTGGTGATCATCGCCTTTTTCATCGGTGGCAGGCTGGAGAGACTGATGGGGGAAACCGGCATCAACGTGTTGACACGACTGTTGGGCATGCTGCTTGCGGCGCTGGCCGTGCAGTTTGTGCTGGACGGATTGGCGGATTTTGGCTTTGTAGGCTAGGGCGTGTTGAGATTCAGGATTCCCATTTGATGTGATTTCTGATTCAAGCTT
>CAZJYZ010000026.1:0-17588 GCA_964550345.1 uncultured Aliiroseovarius sp.
TGGCCTGGCATTCGGTGCTGACTTCACCATTACTGCGGGTGGCTATAATGCAGGCTATGCGGCTGGTGGCGTCGGTGACGCAGAAGTATGGATTTCCGGTGACTTCGGCCGTGTATCGCTGGCTGACGATGGGTCGAACACAACTCTGAACTACTCGCACACATTTGGCGACTTCGGCGTTGAATTCAACTACATCTTCAACCCGGGTGCCGCTTGGGACATCAAACTGTCCTACGACATGGGTGATTACAGCGCTTACCTTGCTACCGACTCTGCTGGTGTAACCGGCATCGGTGGTGACGCAGCATTTGGCGACTTCTCGGTTTCAGTCGACATTGGCGATATTGCTAACGTCAACACAACTTGGGAACTGGGTCTGGGCTACGCTTCCGGCGCAGTTTCGGTTGACCTGGCTCTGATGCCTGCCTCTGCTTGGGAACTTTCTGGTGCCTGGGACATGGGTGGCGGTGCCGCTGTAAAAGCTAGCTTCGACAGCGCCGGCGTATACAGCCTTGGTGTAGCAATGGAATTCTAATCCAACCGGATTAGTTTTTCTGGGAAGAGCGGGCCCTGGCCCGCTCTTTTCTTTTGTGCCGGTCTGTGGCCTAACGGACAAAATAATCAAAGGTCATCTATGTCCCTAACTGACATTCAAAAAGCCATCACCGCAGAAGAAGCTCGCGTTGGTTGTGCGCAGGGCAGTGCGAAACTTATCGCTGTCTCCAAGGTGCAGCCGTTAGAGCGCGTTATCGACGTCCTTGAACAGGGTCACCGGATTTTCGGAGAAAACAAAGTGCAGGAGGCCGCCGGGAAATGGCCCGATCTGCGTCAGCGCTTTGAAGGTGTTGAACTTCACCTGATTGGACCCTTGCAAACAAACAAAGCCCGACAGGCGATGGAATTGTTTGATGTCATTCATACGATAGACCGGCCCAAGCTTGCCCGCACAGTCGCGCGAATAGCCAGTGAAACCGGGCGCTGCCCGCGCTTGTTGGTTCAGGTAAATACCGGAGCAGAGCCACAAAAGGCGGGTATTCAACCTGAAGACGCCGACGCCTTTCTGACCGAGTGCAAAGATCTGGGTCTGAAAATCGAAGGTCTCATGTGTATCCCGCCGGTTGACGAGGAACCTGCGCTCCATTTCGCCCTATTGGCCAAAATAGCAGCCCGCAACAACCTGCCCGAGCTTTCAATGGGTATGAGCAGTGACTTTGAGCGTGCCATAGCACAAGGTGCAACTTACGTGCGCGTCGGTTCTGCGATCTTTGGTGAACGGGACTATTCTTAACGCACGAAAATACGCGAGTTTTGCGACCATCTGGATATTATCCACCGCAAATCGTGTGGTGCGAAGGCAATGCAGCCCGCCGTGGGGTAGCGCTGACTACGCCAAGCATGAATGAATATGGCTGACCCCTTGCCGGGTATTGCATCGGGCCAGTTCCAATCGCTAAAAAGTACGATGTCATAAAGCGGGTCGGCCCGCCGCAGCTTTTCATGTCCAAAAGGATGCGCGAAAGCGTTCAGGCCGTGGTTGTAATCCGGATCTGTAACATCGTCCGACCAGATATCATTCGGGAGAACAGGAAAAAGAGCGACCCTAATTTTAGGAGCTGCCATCCTGTCAGGCCGATACCCCCCGCCAACCACCCGCCAGACACCGGACGGCGACACCCCATCGCCCTCGGATTTTTCCGGACCTATTCCTCCACGTCCCACCGAGCACGGGATGTGGCGTCCGTGGAACCGCGCTCCCCATTTTGTCACCACCATATCGGTGCGGTTTGGCCTCACAATATGTGCCCGGACTTCTTGGCTTTGGTTGCAAGATAGGCGGCATTGTGGTCTGAATGACCGGCCCGCAATGGGACACGCTCGGTTACGTCAATGCCGTTGGCCCGCATCATCTCGACCTTGGCGGGGTTGTTTGTCATCAGCCGGACCGCGGAAAAACCAAGTGATTTCAACAGGTCAGCACCCGTACGAAAATCGCGCTCATCATCCTCAAAGCCCAAGCGGTGATTTGCCTCGACAGTATCAAAACCCTGATCCTGTAGCGAATAGGCCCGCATCTTGTTGGCCAGCCCGATGCCGCGCCCTTCCTGATTTAGATAAAGCAGAACCCCTGCGCTTTCTTCGCCCATTGCGGCAAGAGCGGCGCGTAACTGCGGGCCGCAATCGCATTTGAGCGACCCCAGAATATCCCCGGTGAAACAGGCCGAATGTAATCGCGTCAGCACCGGTTTGGTTCTGTCTGGGCGGCCAATCTCAATTGCCACATGTTCTTCGCCGCCATCTTCGGGCCGATAGACGTGTACCCTTCCGGCCTCGCTCGCTTCCAGCGGAACACGAGCGCTTACAACCCGGTTCATTGGTGATTTCGCCGGGTGATCTGCGTCCAGGGGCAACAGGGTTAGTCCATGATTCTCGGCCAGCACGGGGCCGTCTGCAACCTCGACGACTAACGCAGAAGGCAAAAGATGCGCTGATTTGCACAAATCCAACGCCGCGGCGGCCAGGCTTTCGTCACCGTCGCGGCGGGTTTTTAATGGGCCTTTCATCGGCATCATCAGATCATCCGCCGGGTCGGCAATGTTAGCGATCCAGCGCATGTCCGCGCCATCAGGGACTTCAACACGCGCAACCTTGTCGCTATATGCGCGTGCCTTCAGAGTTTCAGCCCGGCGCGTGGTTATCGCCAGCACCAGCGCCCCAAGTGTTCCAAGATCTGCCATGCGCTGGGTGGTCAGCGTTTCAACCGCCGCGACGATCGCCGCATTTTTGTGCCCCACAAGCACGATAGGCACCCCCATACGCAAATCAGCACGGGCACGGGCGGTAAGTTCAAACTGATCAGGACTCAGGGTCATAAATGTTTCCGTAATTTGCGCCTTTGTAGGCTTCTTTGACGCAATATGAAACATTTCCCGCCAATTACACACGTCCCCGTGAGCCGTTTGCAGCAATTCTTGCTAAATCCCGCGAGAGGGTACACTTGAATAGCACGCAAGAGGGAGTGACACATGTCTAATTTGAAAAAGATTCTGTTGGTTGATGATGACGATGACCTGCGTGATGCGCTGGCTGAACAACTGGTAATGACCGAAGACTTTGATGTTTTCGAAGCTGCCAATGGGGCGGATGCCATGGTGAAAGCCAAGGAAGCGCTTTATGATTTGGTAATTCTGGATGTTGGTCTGCCTGATACGGATGGGCGTGAGTTGTGCCGTTTGATGCGTAAGCAAGGGGTGAAGTGCCCGGTCCTGATGCTAACTGGCCATGACAGTGATGCGGATACTATCCTGGGCCTTGATGCGGGCGCCAACGATTATGTCACTAAGCCCTTCAAATTTCCCGTACTTTTGGCCCGTATTCGGGCGCAGTTGCGCCAGCATGAGCAAAGCGAAGATGCGGTGTTCCGGCTTGGACCATATACATTCAAACCCTCGATGAAGATGCTTATTACCGAAGAAGATCGCAAAATACGCCTGACCGAGAAAGAAACAAACATCCTTAAATTCCTTTATCGCGCAACCGAGGGCGTCGTGGCGCGCGATGTCTTGTTGCATGAAGTTTGGGGTTACAATGCGGGTGTAACGACCCACACGTTAGAGACCCATATCTACCGTTTGCGGCAGAAAATCGAACCGGATCCCTCAAATGTACAGCTATTGGTGACTGAAAGCGGTGGCTACAGGTTGGTCGCTTAGAGGCAGGCCATAGTGTCAAATTAGATGCACTCGTCAAAATTTTGACAAATTTGAATATATAATACTTGAGATATACCGGGATTGTTCCCATCTTAGGTACAACGAACCCCTCTCGTGTCGGGGTTATGGCACGAAACCTCCCTGTTGGACTGCCCGGGCCTAGTGCCCGGGCGTTTTTTTAAGCCCTTCCACCCATTCTTTGACTGCCTTACTCCGCCCGCGGGAGATCGGAATTTCAGTACCATCAGTCAAAAGGACAAAACCACGGCCATTCTTGCGTTCAAACCCGGATACTGCAGATTTAGAAACCCAGTATGACCGGTGCGGTTGAATTCCGTCTTCCTTGCGGATTTGTCTTGTGAGATTAGCCATGCTCATCCGCACAAATTCACTTCGGTCTGAAAAATGGATCTCCAGATAATGCCCGGCTGACTGCACAAACAACAATGTACGCGGATCGTATAAACTCCCCCCAATAGCAACTTTATTGGGATCACCTTTGGCACGACCAATATTTTCTGTGCCTTCACCTGAATGCTTTCCGACAACTTGTGGTCCGATGAACGAAGCGACATATGCTTCAAACATGAGAACAAAGAAAAGATTTCGCAGAATATCAAAAATGGATAGTGCATCCATAATTTCGGGGTTCCCTGCGTAAATGGAGGCAAGGAAATACCCGAGATAGGTTAGAATTGGCAGGACAAGAGCGTGCATTATTATGGTTGGAAATACGCGTATTCTTAGTACATTGAAGAGGCCTATAATGGCATTTCCAACGATGTAAGTAAGCACTGCGTACAAACAAATCACGCCACCCCAAAGAACGGTTCTGAACCAGAATGGAAAGTCTGATTCAAACTCTTCGGGCTTCACCAAAACAAGCGCACAAACAACCACAACTATTGCAAGCAGGAATCGTTTTGATAGCAAAACATCTAACCATTCACGTGCCGTGAATTGATAGGGCATACCATTTACGGCAAATACCTGCACTTCGTGCCAATGGCCTTTAAAAATTACATCAGTCAAATCATAAACTTTTTTGTCAGGGTCACTTGGAATTGACCGTGGGGTTGTCTCCACAAAGTAATTAGTGAGCGAGTGTTATTCGCGAAATACCATGTGTCCGGCGCGTCGGCAACATATAGTGATTTCTATATGTTGCCGACACTTGTCTGTCCGTATAATACAGGACACTTTATTACGGCAGACAAAGGGACTGACTCATGTCATTTACGATCGCCACCTGGAACATCAATTCCGTGCGTCTGCGCGAACCGATTGTGTTGAAGCTTCTGCAAGAAGAGGCACCCGATATCCTGTGCCTTCAGGAATGCAAAAGCCCGGTTGAAAAAATTCCCACAGAAGGCTTTGCGGCTCTTGGTTACAAACATATGATAGCGAGCGGGCAAAAGGGGTATAACGGCGTGGCCATCCTTTCGCGCCTGCCAATGGTCGAGGCCGCGCGTCATGATTTTGTAAACCTCAACCATGCTCGCCACATAGCGGGGCAGTTGGAAAACGGTGTCACTATTCACAATTTCTATGTCCCCGCCGGGGGCGACAAACCGGACCGTGAGGTGAACGAGAAGTTTGGTCAGAAGCTCGATTACCTAACTGAAATGCGTGACCATTTTCATGCTGAGAAACCCGGGAAATCCATCCTTGTCGGCGATCTGAACATCGCCCCGCGCGAAGATGACGTCTGGTCGCACAAGCAACTTCTGAAAGTTGTCAGCCATACGCCAATTGAGGTCGAGCATCTGGCCGAGACACAGGATTCCGGGAAATGGGTCGATATTACCCGGCAAGATATTCCTGAAGGGAATGTCTATAGCTGGTGGTCCTATCGGTCACCGCAATGGGATACTGCCGACAAAGGCCGTCGTCTGGACCATATCTGGGCTACGCCGGATATTTCGAATGCCGGTCATGGCAGCCGTGTACTGCGCGACGCGCGCGGCTGGGAAAAACCCAGCGACCACGCACCGGTATTTGCATGTTTTGACCTTTAAAAATGGGTGAGCAATGCTCATATCTCAAAAAACGAATATGTAGGAGCCCAAAATGCTGGAACTGAACCAAGGAAACGGTGCCGCCCCAACGGTCGAACTGGTCAAAGATATTTCAGAAGCGACCTTTATGGAGGACGTGGTCGAAGCCTCAAAAGAGGTGCCGGTCATCGTTGATTTCTGGGCGCCATGGTGTGGCCCGTGTAAAACGCTGGGGCCTGCACTAGAGGCTGCGGTTGAAGCCGCAGGCGGCAAAGTGCGCATGGTCAAGGTCAATGTCGACGAAAATCAGCAAGTAGCCGGACAGCTGCGGGTGCAGTCGATCCCCACCGTCTATGCTTTCAAAGACGGGCAGCCGGTTGATGGTTTTCAGGGTGCGTTGCCGCCCAGCGAAGTAACGGCCTTTGTCGAGAAAATCTCGGACCTGTCCGAGGGCGGAGAAGGCGGCGGCCTTGCCGACGCGCTCGAAGCCGCCGAAACGATGCTGGAAGAAGGTGAAGCGGCAGATGCTGCACAGACCTTTGCCGCAATTCTGGAAGAAGATGAAAGCCTTGCTGCTGCCTATTCCGGCCTTGCCCGCGCCCATCTGGCGCTGGATGATGTGGATCAGGCCGAGGCCGTGCTGAACGGTGCGCCCGCAGACATCGCTGACGCGCCCGAGATTGAAGCGGCGCACGCCCAGATCGCACTGGCCCGCCAGGCAGAAGATGCCGGGCCTGTCGGCGATCTGCGCGCCGCTGTTGCGGCCGATGAAAATAATCATCAGGCACGCTTTGATCTTGCTGTTGCGCTGAGTGCCGCAGGGGACGCAGAGGGTGCTGTGGATCAGTTGCTCGAGCTATTCAAACGGGACCGCGAATGGAACGATGGGGCTGCCAAAGCCCAGCTTTTTACCGTGTTTGAAGCGTTAAAACCGGAAGATCCGATTGTGCTGAATGGTCGGCGCAAACTATCTTCGATGATATTTGCCTGATTTGTCTGGTGAAAAGGGCAGATCCTCGTATTCTGATCCCATGTTCTCGCTAGCAGATTTACCCGAAACGCTCCCGATATTCCCTCTGTCGGGGGCGCTTTTGCTGCCGCGCGGGCATTTGCCCCTGCATATTTTTGAACCGCGTTACCTGACCATGCTGGACGACGCATTGCGCTCTGACCACCGGATGATCGGTATGGTCCAGCCGGAAAGTGATGACGATGACGCTCCGCTGAACCAAATTGGCTGCGCAGGGCGCGTCACCGCGTTTCGCGAAACGCCGGAACGTACCTATATGGTGACGCTTTCGGGTATCGCGCGCTTTAAGCTGGGTGAAATACAGGAAGGGTTCAGCCCCTATCTGCGTTCAGAAGTTGACTGGTCTGCATTTGCCGGTGATCTGAGGGGAACCGAGCAGGATGAGGGCCTGAACCGTGAACCGTTTCTTGACCTATTGGCGCGGTATTTCCAGCTTGTGGAGCTGGAAAGTGACTGGGACAATCTGAAAGAGGTTGATAGCGAAACGCTGATCAATGCACTGGCTGCACTCAGCCCATTTGAGACCAAGGACAAACAGGCCCTTTTAGAGGCTGACACACTAACACGGCGGCGCGAAATTCTTGAAACACTGATGGAGTTTGCCGTGCATGGTGGCACCGGCAAAGAAAGGCTGCAATGAGCGACACAAAGCAGGAATTTGACCCTCACATGATCGAAGCACTGATCTGCCCGGTTTCGCAGACAGTGCTGCATTTCGACAGCGAACGTCAGGAGCTTGTATCAAAGGCAGCCAAACTGGCCTTTCCCATACGTGGCGGAATTGCGATCATGCTGGTCGACGAAGCACGCAAGTTGGATTAAGAAAATTGTGCGCCTGCGGCGCGCTTTTTGGGTTTGGTTGGGGGAGCTTTCCCCCAATCTCCCTGGGATACTTTCGGCAAGAGGAAAAGGAATTCGGGTATGGGTTTGAATTGGTTGACAATGACAGCAGCTGATCTTGGGCGTGCCATTGGTGCAGGCGAGATTGACCCGGTCGAGCTGACCAAAGCTTACCTCGATGCCATTAACACCCATGAGCTGAAAGACCGTATATATGCCCGCCTGACCGAAAGTCGCGCCCTGGCCGAAGCAGATGCCGCAGCTGAACGGGGAAGGTCAGGCACCCGCCGGAGCCTTCTGGACGGCGTGCCAATCTCGTGGAAAGACCTCTATGACACCGCTGGCGTGGTGACGGAGGCTGGCACGGAATTACTGCGCGGCAGGGTGCCCACAGAAGATGCCGAGGTGCTCAGGAACGCCACATCTGCAGGTCTGGTCTGTCTGGGAAAAACCCATATGACCGAGTTGGCTTTTTCAGGGCTTGGCCTAAACCCTGTGACACAATCCCCCCCATGCGTAAACGACAGTGATGCGGTCTCGGGGGGGTCATCTTCCGGCGCTGCCACCTCGGTTGCCTTTGGGTTGGCTGCATGTGGTGTCGGCTCGGACACCGGTGGCTCGGTGCGCATTCCTTCTGCATGGAATGACCTTGTGGGGTTGAAAACCACCACAGGCCGCTTGTCTTTGAAGGGCGTCGTGCCACTGGCCGCCAAGTTTGATACCGTTGGCCCTCTGGCGCGATCCGTTGAAGATGCCGCCCACATGCTTGCCGCCCTTGAGGGTGGGAAAGTTGCTGATCTGACCGGAGCCAGCCTTGCCGGCATGCGGTTTATGGTGCTTGAAAACGGGTTGGCTGACGCGCGCGCCGAGCCTGTTGCTGCCTTCGAGGCGGCGGTTTCGCAACTGAAAAAAGCCGGTGCAATAATTGAAAGCGCCCATATGCCCCTGATTGATGAGGCGATGGCAATGGCCGGGGTGCTTTACACCACCGAAGCTTATGCCACCTGGGCCAGCGAGATAGAGGCCGAGCCCGAAAAGATGTACGAGGCGATTCGCATCCGCTTTGAAACCGGAAAGCAGTATTCGGGCGTGGAATATGTGCGTGCATGGCAGCGCCTTGATGCGATCCGGGCCGAATATGCTGCCCTGACAGCGAGGTATGACGCGGTTATTCTGCCTTCTTCTTCAATCATGCCGCCAAACATGGCCCGGTTACTGTCAGATCAGGAGTATTTCATTTCTGAGAACCTTTTGGCCCTGAATAATACCCGCATGGGCAACCTGACCGGGGGGGGCAGCCTGACACTTCCAACAACGACTCCTTCGGCCGGGCTGATGTTCATGTCACCGCCGATGAGCGAGGAACGGTTGCTGCGTATTGGTGCAGCCGCAGAAAAGGCTCTGGCGTAAAAGCCACAGGCGCAACTCCCAAACTGCGATTTTTACTGGCTTTTTCTGGACCGGGGGCAAAAATCCGGCTATTCTGTCTGCAATAGGGGCGAAACGATCCCTGAACCTGAGGCAGATAGTGAGACGATGACGTTTCCCGAGCGGTTTTCCGCGCTTCCTGAATATGCGTTTCCGCGTTTGCGGAGACTTCTGGACGCTCATGCGCCCGGCGGTCCCGTGCGTCATATGTCCATTGGCGAGCCAAAGCATGACTTTCCGCCCTGGATAGCGGATGTGCTGGCGGAAAACATGGGTGAATTTCGCAACTATCCAGCCAACGATGGCACACAGGAACTGCTTCAAGCTATGGCAGATTGGGTTTCGCGCCGTTTCGGTGTGAAGCTCGATGCTCAAAGCCAAGTCATGGCGTTGAATGGTACCCGCGAGGGGCTGTTCAATGCCTGTCTTGCCTTATGCCCTGAGGAAACTGCGCGCGGTGCACGCCCTGCTATTTTGATCCCAAATCCGTTTTATCAGGTCTACGCGGTGGCCGCTGCCGCAGTCGGGGCCGAGCCGGTCTTTGTGCCTGCAACCCGTGAAACCGGATTTCTGCCAGATTATACCTCGCTGCCGCATGACGTGCTCAACCGGGTCGAAATTGCCTACATCTGCTCACCCTCCAACCCGCAAGGGGCGGTCGCGGGGCGCGATTACTGGGCCAGTCTGATCGCTTTGGCGGAGAAGTATGATTTCCGTATCTTCGCCGATGAATGTTACAGCGAGATATACCGCGACACACCGCCACCCGGTGCACTTGAGGTAGCTGCCGAAGGTGGCGCCGACCCTGAACGGGTACTAATCTTTCATTCGCTTTCCAAACGTTCGAACCTGCCGGGACTGCGCTCAGGTTTTGTGGCTGGTGGCCCAGACAGTATTCAGCGGATCAAACAATTACGTGCTTATGCAGGTGCGCCACTACCGGGACCACTGCAAAGAATTGCTGAAAAGGTTTGGGCCGACGATGCCCATGTGGTGGTAAACCGCGCGCTCTATCAGGAAAAATTCACGATTGCCGATGAAGCCTTTCAGGGTCTTGCGGCGTATTCCCCACCCGAGGCCGGCTTTTTCCTTTGGCTAGAGGTAGAAGACGGAGAGGCAGCGACACTGAAGCTGTGGCAGGAAACGGGCATTCGGGTGCTGCCGGGCGCCTATCTGTCACGGGATTTTGGTGGGCAAAATCCGGGCAAGAATTATATCCGGGTCGCTATGGTGGCCCCAAAAGAAGAAATGCAGAGCGGGCTGATCAGCTTGCGCAACTGCTTATATAAATGACGACGAGGTAAGGTATGGCGTATCAGGCACGCAGGCGCGACCCAATTTTTGCACACGAGACCCAGGCGGTGATCGAAAGACGCGGCCGCGAATTGGTGGGCATTGCCCTGATGGTGGCAGGCATGCTGGCGTTGATGCTGGTCGTGTCGTACTCTCCGAATGATCCCGGTTGGCTGACCGCTACGGACGGCGAAGTTCAAAATTGGCTGGGGCGGGTCGGCGCGGCAATTGCCTCACCGCTGGCGGTTATCGTCGGGCTGGGCGCCTGGGGCCTTGCGGTGGCCTTTTTGACCTGGGGTATCCGATTTCTGCGCCATCTGGGCGCTGAAAGGGTATTTTCACGCGCCTTGTTCGTGCCAGTGGCAATCGCGGTTTTTTCTGTCTATGCCTCAACCCTAGTGCCGGTTCAGGGATGGTCTCATTCCTTTGGAATGGGCGGATTGTTTGGCGATACCGTGTCCGGCGCCGTATTGGGCGTGGCACCGTTTTCCACGGCTTTCTCGCTTAAAGTTCTTTCCCTTCTTTCTGGATTGGGAACGTTGGTAGTTGGCCTGTTTGCACTGGGTTTTACCTTGGGCGAAGTTAAAAAAGGCGGACAATTTTTGCTGGTCGGTATCATCATGGCCTATGACCTGATCCTGAAAGCCTTGGGCAAAGGGGCACGCGGTGCCGCAATGGGCGCAGTTGGAGCTGCGCGTGGCGCCAAGCAGGCCCGTGCACGCAGGGTAGAAACACAGGCAGCACATCAGGCACAAGCCGACCATTTTCACGAACCCCTTGTAGAAAGCGAAGATGAGTTCGCCGCGCCACCGCCACTGAACACTACAAAAATTCTGCGCGCGGATCTGCCCGTAACAGATGAAATGGAGCCATCCCAGCCGGACCTACATGCGCCAAAACAGGGGTTGTTTTCGCGCATGTCCGTGTTGAAAAAGCGCGACACCTCCGAGTTGCCGGAGCCTGAGCTGGTAACGCCGCCAGCTTTTTCCGCCGACCTTGCCGAGCCTATGGATGGGCTCAGTGGTGAAGACAGGATCAGCGCAAAGATCTCCTCGGCCCTTAAAAACCGGGCGCGCGCGGCCGCAATGCCCGCTCATACGCCGCGGGTGGAGCCACCTGTTGCCCGCCATCGCGGCCCTGATCCGATGATCCTGGACACAAGTCCGCAAACTTCTATGGCGGATGGGCGTGAGGCGCCTTTTGCCCAGGTTGATGTCGAGGAAGAAGGTATTGCGCAAGCCCTCGCAGATATTTCTGGTGCGGGTATTGAGCGTGATCCACAGCTGGTGCCATTGCCTGACCCGAAAAAAGTGGTGCAGCACAAAGCGCGAAAAACCGTGCGACCTTCAGCACGGGCCAAGGCTGAAGCACAGCCCAGCCTGCAATTTGAAGATAGTGCTGCCCAGTTTGAATTGCCGCCCCTATCGCTTTTGACCAATCCGGTTGCAATCGAGCGTCATCACCTGTCCGACGAAGCGCTGGAGCAAAATGCCCGCATGTTGGAAAACGTGTTGGACGATTATGGCGTGAAGGGCGAGATTGTCAGTGTGCGCCCCGGTCCCGTTGTAACCATGTACGAACTGGAGCCCGCTCCGGGCCTGAAAGCCAGCCGCGTCATCGGGCTGGCGGACGATATCGCGCGCTCTATGTCCGCCTTGTCTGCGCGGGTTTCGACTGTGCCGGGTCGTTCGGTCATTGGTATCGAACTGCCGAATGAAAACCGTGAAAAAGTGGTTTTGCGTGAAATACTCTCGACCCGTGATTTTGACGATAACAACATGCGCCTGCCTCTGGCACTGGGCAAGGATATTGGCGGAGACCCGATCGTCGCCAACCTTTCAAAAATGCCGCACCTGTTGATTGCTGGTACCACCGGGTCAGGTAAATCCGTGGCGATCAACACTATGATCCTCAGCTTGCTTTACCGGCTTACCCCGGATGAATGCCGCATGATCATGATCGACCCGAAAATGCTGGAACTCAGCGTTTACGATGGTATCCCCCATCTTCTGTCGCCGGTTGTCACTGACCCTAAAAAGGCGGTTGTGGCGCTTAAATGGACGGTTGGCGAGATGGAAGAACGCTACCGCAAAATGTCAAAAATGAATGTACGTAATATCGAAGGATATAACGGCAAGGTCAAGGAAGCGCTGGATAAGGGTGAAATGTTCAGCCGCACGGTCCAGACCGGTTTTGACGATGAAACCGGCGAACCGGTTTTTGAAACCGAAGAATTCGCACCCGAAGCCCTGCCTTATATCGTGGTCGTAGTTGACGAAATGGCCGACCTGATGATGGTTGCGGGCAAAGAAATTGAAGCCTGCATTCAGCGTCTGGCCCAGATGGCGCGTGCTTCTGGTATTCACCTGATCATGGCAACACAACGCCCGTCGGTGGATGTCATCACCGGCACCATCAAGGCGAACTTCCCAACGCGCATCAGCTTTCAGGTTACGTCCAAGGTCGACAGCCGGACCATTCTTGGTGAGCAGGGTGCCGAACAGCTATTAGGTATGGGTGATATGCTATATATGGCCGGTGGTGCACGCATTACCCGTGTGCACGGCCCGTTTGTTTCCGACGAAGAGGTCGAAGAGATCGTCAATTACCTCAAATCCTTCGGGGCACCCGATTATGTTGGCGGCGTCATTGATGGGCCCAAGGAGGGGCAAGGCTCGGACATTGATGCGGTTCTGGGACTGGGTGGTAATACAAACGGCGAAGACGCACTTTATGATCAGGCGGTGGCAATTGTGATCAAGGATCGCAAATGCTCGACCTCATACATCCAACGCAAGCTTTCCATTGGATACAACAAGGCCGCAAAGCTTGTTGAGCAGATGGAGGATCAGGGGCTGGTGTCTGCGTCAAACCATGTTGGCAAACGTGAGATTTTGGTGCCAGAGCAGGAATAGTTACCGGGGAATACGGGGTAATAATGCGTTAAAGACCTGCCATTATCCTGAACAGGCAATGGTTAGGCAATAACCGGCTGTTGATATGCGATACAGGGTGCAAACTTGGGCGCGAGTACCTAGATTGGGTTTATGAAAAAATTACGCACCCTTCTGGCCTCGCTCCTGATAGCAACCCTGTCTTTGCCTGCATTCGCTGCAGATCAACTTTCACTGAGAGATATTTCGCGCTACCTCAACGCGATATCCACGGTGCAGGCTGAGTTTACCCAAATCAATGCGGATGGGACGATCTCGACCGGCATGCTCTATATCCGCCGCCCTGGCCGCGCCCGGTTTGAGTATAACCCGCCGTCCGAGGCACTTGTGCTTGCCGGCGGGCAGCAAGTGGCTATCTTTGATGCGAAGTCCAATACCGGGCCAACCCAATATCCACTAAAGCAAACACCGCTTAGCCTGATTTTGGCGCGGGACGTTGACCTTGACCGCGCGGATATGGTGATTGGACATAATTTCGACGGCCTATCAACTTCCATTCTGGCGCAGGACCCGGAAAACCCTGAATACGGCAATATACAACTGATGTTCACCGATAACCCGACCGAGCTGCGCCAATGGGTTATCACCGACGGCGCCGGTGATGAAACGATCGTGATCCTTGGTGGGCTGGAGCAGGTGGAAACTCTGAACAACAACCTGTTTTCGATCAAAGGTGAAATTGATCGCCGCGAGCGTTAACGCCGCGAGCAGCTCGCCAATTGTTCCTGATACATCACAGCCCGGTCACCAACCTGATTTGCAATTCTCAAAAGCCAGGTTTTGTTACGATAGGTTCCGCGTCGGTACCCGGTGCGGCCTTCATGATAGGCAAGGTATTGATGGCGCGTATCGTCTATAGCAATGCCAAGTTCCTCGGTTGACTGGGTCATGTACCATCCCATGAAATCTGTCGCGTCGCCGATATCATCCCGTTTGGCGCGGCGGCCGCCCTCAGCAAGCTGGTATTCGCGCCACGTCCCATCCAATGCCTGCGCATATCCGTAGGCCGAGCTTTGACGCCCCATCGGGATGACTCCGAGCACATAGCGAACAGGCGTGCGGTTGTTCCCGATGAACTTTGATTCCTGGTAAATAATCGCCATCTGCACATGCACCGGCACGTCCCATTTACGCTCGGTACGTTTCATGGCTTTCAGGTATTTTGGCCGTTGCTTGACGATGGAACACGCATCATCAAGGTTGCGTGGCGCCGAATAGTTACCACCGCCGCAGGCCGCAACCAGCAACAGGAACACCATGGCGCGAAGAAGTCTGCTCATCTGCCTCTCGCTTTTTATAAGTCTTTTTCCGCCATTATAGCGAAAAAGGCCGACTTTGGAATGCTCTATAGTAAAAAGGCGAGGGTTAGCGGGATTGTGATCACCGCAATGAGCGTAGAGGTTACCACCAAACCTGCAACCGCGCCTGCATCAGCCCCGTATTTTTGGGCAAGAAGGTACGAGGTTACCGCGACCGGTGTCGAGACTTGCAGTACTAGTACGCCAAACGGGATGGGTGACAGGGTAAACAACATCGCCACGGCCCAACCTATGCCAATACAACCCGCAACCCGCACCAAAGACAGCCATACCGATTGTGTCAGTCGCCCGGGTCTCAGTTGGGCCACTGCTACCCCCAGAGTGATCAGCATGATCGGAATGGCTATCTGGCCGAGCAGATTAAGGGTGTTTGTTACCACAGGCGGTGTCTGCCAGCCCTGCCACAGGAAGAATGCGCCCAAAAGCGTAGCCCCAAAGATCGGCTCCCGCAGCGCTTTGGTTGGTGATCCGCCACCGGAAACCAGCCATACTCCAAAGGTGAAGGACAAGACTGCCATCACCGCGAAAATAACAACAGCGTAACTCAACCCGTCGTCCCCGAATGCAAAATATGCAAGTGGCAGACCTAGATTGCCGGTATTTCCAAAAACAAGCGGCGCGAGGTAGGTGCGAATCTCAAGTTTCGCTGCAAGTGCCAAAATAAACACGGCGAGGCCGACAAGCCCGTAACTAACAATCGCGGCCAATGTTACCGCTGTTAAAGCTTGCGGGGAAATTGTGCTCTCCATCAAAGATACAAAGATCAGTGCTGGCAAGGAAATTGTCATCGCCAGCCGAGTAACGAACTGTATTTCATAGGAAAACCCAAGCCGCACCCAAGCAAACCCAATGGCCGCCAATATGAAAACCGGTGCGACGATCTCAACCACTGTTAGCAACATTTCCACAGTTTGTTTCCTTATTAACAAGGCCTTCTGCATGGACAATGAGAGGCATTAAGCTTAAAAACACAGGTCTAGGGGCTGTATTATTATGTTGAAGACTCGTGCTAAATATCATCTCGGGCAAATTGTCCGCCACCGCAAGCATCCTTTTCGCGGTGTGGTTTTTGATGTGGATGCAGCATTCTCTAATACAGAAGAATGGTATGACGCTATTCCTGAGGATAGCCGTCCATCTAAGGACCAGCCTTTTTATCATCTCTTGGCGGAAAATGATAAAAGCTACTATGTCGCCTATGTATCCGAGCAAAACCTGATCGCTGATTATTCAGGCGAACCGGTCAGCCATCCGGATCTGCCAGACCTGTTTGGCGACTTTCACGATGGCCACTACCCGCTGCATTTTCAGCTTAACTAGCTCAATTGCAGGCAGGCGCTTCGGACCGTCTAGTACCCAATTGCACAGCCATCTTTTCGCGGGTCTGATGCGCCTTCCAGCACCCCGCGCGCATGGTCAATCCGGATTGCCTGTGCGCCACCAATGGGCAGTTCCGGCACCTCGGTTTTGTGGCCCATTTCCTGCAGTTTGGCGACGACGGCAGGGTCATATCCACGTTCGATTTTCAACACGCCCCCTTCAACAAAACTGCGCGGTGCATCCAGCGCCTCCTGCGGAGCCAAGCCGAAATCGACTATGTTTGAAAGCACCCTTGCATGGCCCGTGGACTGGTATTCGCCCCCCATTACTCCAAATGGCATCACCAGCCTGCCACCTTCACGCAACATGGCGGGAATGATTGTGTGCATAGGGCGTTTGTTGCCACCCGCTTCGTTCGGGTGGCCCTCTTCCAGCGAGAACCCGGCACCACGGTTCTGAAACAGGATGCCGAACTTGTCCGAGGCCAGCCCCGAGCCAAAGCTGTGGAAAATCGAATAAATCAGGGAAACTGCCATCCGGTCTTTATCAACGACGGTCAGGTAGACGGTTTCCTTGTGGACGTTGTCCGAAGCTTTGCGGGGGTCCAACATGGCGCGGGCAGGGTCAATGAGGGCAGCCAGCCCGGCGGCAGTTTCCGGCGCCAGCATATGTGCCAGCCGGGCGGTGTGGTCCGGATCAGCCAGAAACCTGTTGCGGGCATCATAGGCCAGCTTGGTCGCCTCGGCCTCAAGATGTGTGCGATCTGCACCAAGGGGGTCCAGAGTTGCGATGTCAAAATGTGCCAGGATATTTGCCAACAGAATGGCGGTGGCGCCCTGTCCGTTGGGTGGATGCTCGACCAATTCGGTGCCGCGGTAAACTCCGCTGACCGGCTCGGTGTAAAAGCACTCATTGGCAGAGAAATCTTCCAGAGTATGGGTGCCGCCCATTGCCTGAAGTGCGTTCACCATATCCTCGGCCACTTCACCTTCGTAGAATCCGGCTCGGCCTTGTTCGGCTATTTTACGCAGGGCTTTTGCCTGACGTGGTTCTCGGAAAATGTCGCCCGGTTTTGGGGCCTTTCCGTCTTGCAGGTAAATATCACGCGCCACACCGCTGAGATAACCTTCGCGTTCAGCAATCGCCCAGTCCATGGCTGCGCGTGGCGCAACTGGCACCCCGTCTTCAGCGGCTGCAATGGCTGGCGCGAGTATTTGCGCCATTTCCATCTTGCCCCAATCCTGGGAAAGGCGGCAAAACGCGTCGATTGCGCCGGGGATGGTCACCGCACTTGCATCCCGGATCGGCATCGTGCTGTGCCCGGCTTCTCGCAATTCCGAGGCCTTCAGGCCTGCAGGAGCGCGGCCTGAACCGTTCAGCGTCACGATCTTTTCACTGCCCGCAGGTTTAACCATGGCGAAACAATCGCCGCCGATGCCTGTCATCTGCGGTTCGCAAATGCCCAGTTGGAAAGCCGCAGCAAGGGCTGCATCAACCGCGTTGCCGCCCTGTTGCAATATATCGATGGCTGTCTTTGCCGCCAAGGGATGTGACGTCGCACAAATTCCGTTGGTGGCGAAAACCGGAGATCGTCCTGGAAGGTGAAAGTCGCGCATGAGCAGGCCCCATTTTTTGCATTTCGCGAACCCTACAAGAGGGGGGAAATGTTTCCAAGCCTTAAAGGGGGGTAAGTACCT
>CAZJYZ010000026.1:17625-41977 GCA_964550345.1 uncultured Aliiroseovarius sp.
CCGTTAAACGCGACGCCGAGGGAAGCCTATGCAGCTACAGGTACTGTATCGCTTTTCAATTTGACCAGTCTTTGGTCCGAATGAGGCGATTTTGGGGCATTTTGGGAAGGCCGGAGAAAGTGACGGGGGGCGGTGGAGCCTGCACCCACAGGCGGGTCAGGTTCCCGGGTCACGTTAAGCGCCAAATTTTAAGTGCTATTGATTAGGATGCCCAAACAACCTGACACAGATCATGCTGATATGCGCCGGGTTTCTACCTTGGGTATGCTTTTTACTACATTGTTTATTGCGGCAAAGTGCCTGCGTAGGGCCTGATTGTGAATTGTAACCTGTTGCGACTACCGGTGCGCGTATAGATCAGGTCGCGGGTTAGTTCGCGGATCAGGAACCAGCCAAACCCACCTTCAGGCAAATCAACAACCTCGCAACTCAGATCATGTTCCTGTCCTTTTGGGGCCCGGTTGTCTGGCATTGGCAGGCCATCGTCCAGAATAGTAAAAAACAGGTCTTTGCCGCTAAGTTCAATACTCAGCTCAACCACACCATGGCTATGCCCGGCGTAGGCATGCTCGATGACATTGTTGATAGCCTCTGCCAGCACCAATTCGATAGGGCCGCACGAATCTTGCGAAAAATCCAGTCCGCGCAGAAATTCCATGGCCTTCTTTAACGTGCGGCGCACTGCTAATTGATCGCCAGGAAAGACAAGCTGAAACCTGCCTTTCTGATTATTGCTGTTCACCTTTAAGTAGTCACGTTCTGGTGCCATGAGTTCCAGCCTATCAGGATGCATTTGCGAGCCCGCCGCCAATGGCCGCGTCAACATCAGTATGGATTGTGAACACCGTATCCATCCGTGTCAGTGAAAAAACCTTGGCAACCGTTTTTGTCAGTCCGGCCAGTTCCAGGCTGCGTCCGGCACCTACCTGCTTCATTGCCGCCACAACTGCACCAAGGCCAGAACTATCCAGAAAATCGACCGCATGCAGGTCCAGCAGAATTCGGTCCGGCGCATCACTCGATAGATCGCGCATCTGGTCTTTGAAAGATATTGCAACCGCCGCGTCGATGCGCGCGTCGCCCACTTCGACAATTCGCACGTTTCCAATATCCTTATGCATTAGCTGCATGCCAAACTCCTGATTATTTGTTGCAAGGTCAGGCTAGGGCCAGTTTCTTACTATTCGGTTATTAAAATGCAGAGAAACTGGCAGACATCGCCAAATCCTGCGCTTAAGACAGAGGTATGGATCACGATACCTACAAAGATTTAAGGTCACGTATTGCTGCCCTGACAGAGGGCGAGACGGATCAGGTTGCGCTAATGGCGACACTGGCTTGTGAGGTGCATCATTTTGACCCCCGCTTTGACTGGACGGGGTTTTACCGGGTCACTGCGCCCGGAATGCTGAAAATCGGACCCTATCAGGGTGGCCATGGCTGCCTTGTCATCCCCTTTGAAAAAGGTGTCTGCGGTGCGGCGGCTCGTACCGGTGAAGTGCAACTGGTACCCGATGTTGAAGCCTTTCCAGGCCATATTGCCTGCGCTTCGTCTACCCGGTCTGAACTTGTATTACCGGTTCACAACAAAACTGGCGAAGTGATAGCGGTGTTTGATATCGATAGTGACCAGCCCGATGCATTCACCTTGGAGGATGCCAGCGCATTGGCGGAAATTCTGGAAGTGGTTTTTGCGCGCTGCTTGTAAAAACGCTTGCAGAGAATCAGTTTCGCGCGCACGGTGAAAAAAGAGACGATTTTTTCACGAGTGTTAATCCATGCTGCACGATGATCTCACGGCGAATACATCGCTCGGGGCTGACCTCAGAGCGCTGCGCAAGGCGCGTGGGCTTTCCCTGACAGACCTTGCGACAAGCCTTGGTCGTTCAGTCGGCTGGCTTAGTCAGGTTGAACGTGATCTGTCGCAGCCCTCAATCAATGACCTGCGGGCGATCGCCGGGCAGTTGGACATCCCTATGTCCATGTTGTTCGGGCAGGCCGCTGCAAAGGCGGACGAGCAGGGTTTTATTGTTCGCCGTAAAAACCGCCGTCCAATAGGGGAAGAGGGGGGATTGGTGGAGGAATTGTTGTCGCCGGACCTGACCGATGATTTTGAGATGGTGCATTCCACCTTTCAACCCGGCGCCAGCCTTGATGCGCCTTCATGCCGCCCAACGCAGGAGGTGGGCTATCTGATCTCGGGCAAACTTGACCTTTGGATAGACGGGCGCGCCTTTACCATTGAACCCGGCGATAGTTTTCGCATTCGCGGCGAGCCCTACCGCTGGGCCAACCCCTACCCGGATCCGGCTATTGCAATCTGGGTCATAGCCCCGCCGATTTATTGAGGATGTGATGGTCTTTCAGGAATGGATCCTTTTCGTTGTGTTCTGGGCGGTCTTTGTCACCTCGCCCGGACCTAACGGGTTAAACTGTATCCAAAACGGCATGACGTTGGGGTTTCGCCCATCGCTTTGGGGTGTCTTGGCGATCCTGACGCAATCAGTTCTGTTCCAGCTCCTGACTGCTCTTGGCATATTCGCCCTGATCGCCGTCCACCCGGCAGCCTTTAATGTGGCGAAACTTGCCGGTGCCGGGTTTCTGATTTTCCTGGGAATGCGTGCATGGATCAGGGCCGGGCATCCAGTGCGCGTGGGGCAATATTCCGCAAAATCTGTTTACCTGCGCGCCTTTGCCATAGCCACAATCAACCCCAAATCTGTTGCCGGTTACCTTGCGGTTTTCAGCCAGTTCATCAAACCAGATCAGCCACTTGCCCCGCAACTGGCGGTGATCATGCCAACGGCATTGGCCCTGACGACAATGAGCTATCTTTGCTACACAATGCTTGGAGCCGTGATCGGCCGGGCTGCTTTGGGGGCAGTGCTGAACATCTGGTTCAGGCGCGCAATAGCGGCTGTCTTTGTTGCCTTTGGGCTGATCCTTGGCAATGCCTCGATCCCGGAAAGGACCTTGAATGTTTAAAGGACGATGTGAATGCGGAGCCGTGGCATTTAAGATCGAAGGTGCGCTGGAAAACCCCTCGCTCTGCCATTGCAGTCAATGCCGCCGCTTGTCCGGCCATGCTTGGTCCGGGGCGTGGCTGCAACAAAGCGACCTGAATTTCAGCCGCAAGGATGGGCTGACATGGTACCGCTCATCTGACCACGCCGAGCGGGGATTTTGCGCCAAATGCGGCTCAAGCCTGTTTTATCATCTGATTAATGACGAAGATCGCATGTCGGTCGCCCCGGGCTGCCTTGATGCGCCCACCGGGCTGAAACTCAGGCGGCATATCTATGTGGCGGACAAAGGGGATTATTATGACATCGGTGATGGACTGCCCCAATTGGACAGATATTAGGGAGTGAGCCATGCTAAGCGGAAGCTGTCTGTGCGGAGAGGTTACCTACAGCATTAAGGGCGTGCCGCAAGGTCCGTCCGTCTGCCACTGCTCTCAGTGCCGCAGGCAATCGGGCCATGTCTGGGCCTCGGCATATGTGCCGGTGGATGACATAAACATTCAGGGCAATCCAAGATGGCACGCATCCTCCGAGACAGCCAAGCGTGGCTTCTGTCCGACCTGCGGTTCCTTTCTGTTCTGGAAAGCCAATGATGAAGATACGGTGAGTTTATCCTTGGGCTCGGTAGACGGTGCCAGTGGTCTGCATCTTGAAAAACACATCTTCGCCACAGACAAGGGTGACTATTACGAAATTTGTGACGGGTTGCCGCAAGAGGCAACGCCATGACGGATCTTGTCAAAACAGGGGGCTGCAATTGCGGCGCGGTGCGCTTTGAAGTGGCTGGCGTTCTTCCCGGTCCCGATGCCTGCCATTGTTCCAACTGCCGCAAAATCTCGGGACATTACATGGCAGGAACGGACGTCAAACGAGACGCGGTAACGATCCACGGCGCTGACAACATCACTTGGTTCCAGTCCTCGAAAAAGGTCCGGCGAGGTTTTTGCCGGACCTGCGGTGCCAACCTGTTCTTTGACCCGCTGACCGGGACTGACTGGACTGCAATATCGATGGGCGCCTTTGACAAACCAACGGATACCAAACTCGCCATCCATATCTTCACGGCGGACAAGGGCGATTATTACGATATCGCCGACGGCCTGCCTCAAAATGAGCACTGATATGTCAGCCACTTTCTTTCCGAACCATGAACAAGATCTCTGCCATTTTTTCGCGGGCCTCTCAGCCCGCATCGCCTTGCAATAAAGGAACCTGCCCATGTCTGATTTTCCTACCTCTGCCCGTGTCGTCATTATTGGCGGCGGCGTTGTCGGCGCCTCGGCGCTTTATCACCTTGCCTTGCGCGGCGTGACGGATTGCGTTCTGCTTGAAAAGAACGAGTTGACCGCCGGTTCCACATGGCATGCGGCCGGAAACGTACCCACCTTTTCCACCTCGTGGTCGCTGATGAACATGCAACGTTATTCGACCGAGCTTTATGCCCGCCTTGGCGAAGAGGTGGATTACCCGATGAACTATCACGTCACCGGGTCTTTGCGTCTGGCGCATTCCCCTGAACGTATGCAGGAGTTCCGGCGTGCGGCGGGTATGGGCCGGTATCAGGGGATGGACATTGAAATCCTGTCCCCCGAAGAAACCAAAGAACGTTATCCGTTCCTTGAAACCCATGATCTTGCAGGTGCTTTGTATGACCCGAATGATGGTGACATTGACCCTGCGCAGCTGACTCAGGCCCTTGCCAAAGGGGCACGTGACATGGGGGCGCAAATCCTGCGGTTTACCCCGGCAACCGGGGTTGATCGCGAAGGTGACAAATGGATCGTGCACACGGAAAAGGGCGACATTACCTGCGATATCGTTGTGAATGCCGCTGGTTACTACGCCCAGCGCGTCGGGGAATGGTTCATCCCCCATGGCGGGCGCAAAGTGCCAATGATGGTGATGAGCCACCAATATATGCTGTCGGAGGAAATCCCCGAGCTTGCCGCTTACACGGCCGAGACCGGTAAAAAGCTGCCGCTTTTGCGCGACGTGGATACGTCTTATTACCTGCGGCAGGAAAAGAACGGCTTTAACCTTGGCCCCTATGAGCCAAACTGCCGTGCCCATTGGGCCCTGCCCGATGATCCCATGCCCGAGGATTTCAGCTTTCAGCTCTATCCCGATGACCTTGACCGGCTGGAGTTTCACATAGAAGACGCCATGGCCCGCGTGCCCGCACTGGGTACGGCCGGTATCTCCAATGTCATCAACGGCCCTATTCCTTATACGCCAGACGGCAACCCCCTGATCGGCCCCATGCCCGGCGTGCAGAACGCCTATGAGGCTTGCGTGTTCACCTTTGGCATTGCGCAGGCCGGGGGGGCTGGCAAGGTGCTGGCCGAATGGATCACAGATGGCTTTACCGAATGGGATATGTGGTCGTGCGACCCGCGCCGTTTCACCGACCATACCGACCACAAATATTGTGTCGCAAAGGGCATGGAGGTTTACGGCAACGAATACGCCATGCACTTCCCGCACCATGAATGGGAGGCCGGGCGTGACAAGAAGGTTTCGCCCCTACATGACCGTATCAAGGCCATGGGGGGGCAGATGGGCGCCTATAATGGGTGGGAGCGTGCCAACTGGTTCGCCCAGCCCGGCGATGACACCTCACATGCCGCCACCCAGACATGGAACCGCGCCGGGCCATGGGAACAACGCATTAAAGAAGAATGCGAAGCGGTGCGCGACGGCGTTGGTGTTCTGGACCTGCCGGGCTTTTCGCGCTTCACCATAATGGGTGACGGGGCGGCTGAATGGCTGGATAGCATCATCGCTGGCAACCTGCCCAAAGTTGATCGCATGAACCTTGCCTATTTTCCCGATAAACGCGGGCGTATCCTGACTGAAATGTCGGTGATCCGCCATGATGACGATCTCTTTACCCTGATCACCGCCGGTGCGGCACAGTGGCATGACCGTGAGTTGCTGCGCGATGCCCTGCCGCTGGACGGACAGGTTGAGGTCTATGATGATACCGCCGGAACTGGCACGTTGATCATCACCGGGCCTAAGTCGCGAGACCTGCTTTCCGGGTTGTCGGACGCTGATCTTACCCTGCCGTGGCTGTCGCGGCAGGTGGCGAAAGTGGCTGGAAAACATGTGCTGTTACTCAGGGTCAGTTTTGCCGGAGAACTGGGCTGGGAGGTACATGCAGATAACGAAGACCTGCCTGACATCTACGACGCAGTGCTTGCAGGTGGTGCCAAACCCTTTGGCATGTATGCGCTGAACTCGCTGCGGCTTGAGAAAGGCTACCGCGCATGGAAGGGTGATCTGTCCACCGATTACACGCTGCTGGAGGGTGGTCTGCACCGTTTCATTCGTCTGTCAAAGCCCGCGGATTTCCCCGGCAAAGCCTTGATGAAAGCCGAGTTCCAGCGGGGTCCCGGCAAGAGCTTTGTGACCCTCATTGTTGATGCGGGTGAGGCCGACGCGCCTTATATGTCCACCCTGTGGAATGATGGAAAAATCGTTGGCGAAACCACCTCGGGAGGATGGGGGTACCGGGTTGGCGCCTCGATCGCACTGGGTATGATCCGCGCTGATCTGGCCGTGCCCGGCACCGAAATTGAAGTTGAGATCTACGGTGAAAAACGTCGCGCCGTAGTGCAAAACGACGCCCCGCTTTGGGATCCGAAAAACGACAGGATCCGGGCATGAGCCTTCCCGACACCATGTCCGGCGTCTTGCTGACCCGGCACGGTGGGCCGGAAGTGCTGGAATTGCGCGACGACATTGCGGTGCCCAAGCCGGGACCGGGTGAGGTGCTGGTGCAGGTATTAGCGGCGGGCGTCAATAATACCGATATCAACACCCGCACCGGCTGGTATGCCCCCGAAGTTACAGGTGCTATGGACAGTGTGGATCAGGACGTTGAAACAGGCGGCTGGAGCGGGTCGCTTGACTTTCCACGCATTCAGGGCGGAGACCTTTGTGGGCGTGTTGTGGCGCTGGGCGCCGATGTTTCCGGGTTCAGTGAAGGTCAGCGGGTGACCTGCCCGACCATGATGCCACGCCCGACACCGGACAATCCGGTAGGTTGCGCTGTTCTGGGGTCCGAGATGGACGGGGCATTTGCTGAATATTGCGTGGTTCCTGCCGGGGATCTTCACGACGTGACCGCATCACCGCTGAGTGACGCCGAGGTCGCCGCGATCCCTTGCGCCTTTTCCACTGCCGAAAACATGCTGACCCGCACCGGGGTAAGCGAAGGCCAAAAGGTGCTGATCACCGGTGCTTCCGGTGGTGTCGGGCTGGCAGCGGTTCAGTTGGCAAAGCTGCGTGGTGCACATGTGACGGGGATGTGTTCCTCCGCCAAGGCCGAGGCGGTGCGCGCCGCTGGTGCGGTAACGGTTTTGGAGCGCGGGGCAATACCATCCGAGCATTTTTTTGACGTGGTGATAGACGTGGTTGGCGGCGATGGTTGGGCGGCCCTGATCCGAGCACTGAAACCCGGTGGGCATTATGCTGTTTCAGGCGCGATTGGCGGGCCTGTTGTCACCGGCGACCTGCGCGAGATCTACCTGCCAGACATCACCATTCATGGCTGTACCTACCAGCCACCCGAAATATTCACGCGACTGGTCAGTCTGATCAATGCGGGTCGAATCCGGCCATTGGTTTCAAAAACCTACCCCCTGTCCGCCATTGCCCAAGCGCAGGAGGATTTCATGTCAAAACGCCATCCGGGCAAACTGGTTTTGATCCCATAAGGAGTTCAGGAATGAAAAACATCGTCTTAATGGATGGTGGCATGGGGCAGGAATTACTGCGCCGCTCGGCCATTCCCGCCCATCCGCTCTGGTCCGCCAAGGTTTTGCTGGACGAGCCCGAAATCGTACAGGCGGTGCATGAGGATTTCATCCGCGCAGGTGCCCGACTGATCACGCTCAACACCTATTCAGCCACGCCTGAGCGGCTGGCTCGCGAAGGGGTGCCGGACCTGTTCAAACTCCTTCAGGCGCGCGCCATTGAGCTGGCGCAGGCCGCGATTGACAAGGTGGGAGCTGAGGATGTGCGCATCGCGGGTTGCCTACCGCCCTTGCACGGCTCCTACCAGCCCGACATGTCCCGCAATCATGCGGACCTGTTGCCAGCCTACCGCGAAATCGTGGCTGAGCAGGCAGGTAGGGTGGATGTGATCATGTGCGAAACCTTGTCTTCCATATCCGAGGTGACTGCTGCCACGCAGGCAGGAGTTGAGACCGGTCTGCCGACCTTTACGGCCATGACGCTGATGGACGATGGCAGCGCACAGCTACGCTCGGGGGAGGCTTTGTTAGACGCGCTGGATGCGCTTGCCGGTATGGGGCAGGCGGCGACTTTGCTGAATTGTTCGCGGCCCGAGGTAATTGATATGCATCTGGCGACTTTGCTGGCACGAGGCGGAGCTGTTGGTGGCTATGCCAATGGCTTCACCTCGATCGACGCGCTGGATATTGGTGGTACCGTCACCGGGCTGACGGCCCGAAAGGACCTGACGCCAGAGGCATATTCAGACTTTGCAATGGGCTGGGCCGATTCTGGTGCGGCGCTTGTGGGGGGCTGTTGTGAGGTTGGTCCGGATCATATCGCTCATCTCGCGCGGGCATTGCTTGAGGCGGGCTATGAGATAAGCGGAGATTTAGCTTGATTTCGCCCCGCTGGCGCGGGTCGACCGGGCGGGGGGCGCCGCCCCCCAACGTGGAAAATGCGGGCATTTTCAACGCTCCCCCCGGAGGTATTTTTGCCAAGATGAAAAGGAGCAGGGTTTTGCGACTGATTTGGAAAAGAGGTAGGTTATGACACTTCCCAAACATGCACGTGCTGTCATTATTGGTGGCGGGGTAATCGGCTGCTCGGTCGCCTATCATCTGGCTAAAAAGGGCTGGAAGGATGTGGTGCTTTTGGAGCGAAAGGCTCTGACATCAGGTACCACGTGGCATGCGGCGGGTCTGATTGGTCAGTTGCGCGCCACGGCAACCATGACCCGTTTGGCCAAGTACAGCACAGATCTGTACGCCAGCCTTGAGGCGGAAACAGGTATTGCCACGGGCCTGCGTCAGCTTGGGTCGATCACCGTTGCTCTGAGTGAGGCCCGGCGTGAAGAGATCCTGCGCCAGGCCGCTATGGCGCGTGCCTTTGGGGTGGATGTGGAGGAAATTTCCCCCGAGGAAGTTGGTGCGCGTTACCCCCATATCAACCTCGAAAACGTGTTGGCCGGGGTTTTCATTCCCAAGGATGGGCAGGGCGACCCGGGCAATATTACTTTGGCCATGGCTAAGGGTGCGCGCCAGATGGGGGCCACGATCAAAGAGCGGATTCGGGTCTCCGGTGTCGTTAAAAAGGGCCGCCTTGTGAGCGGTGTTGAATGGGTCGGCGAGGACGGTGCGCAGGGGCATATCACCTGTGATCATGTGGTCAATTGTGCCGGTATGTGGGGGCATGATGTTGGGCGGATGCTGGGCTCGAACGTGCCGTTACATGCCTGCGAACATTTCTATATTGTCACCGAGCCGATCCGCGACCTGCCACAGCTTCCGGTGCTTCGCGTGCCGGATGAGTGCGCCTATTACAAGGAGGATGCGGGCAAGATTATGCTGGGCGCCTTTGAGCCGGTTTCCAAACCCTGGGGCATGGAGGGCATTCCGGATAGCTTTGAGTTTGACCAATTGCCTGAAGATTTTGACCATTTTGAGCCGGTGCTGGAAATGGCGGTGAACCGTCTGCCTATGTTGGCCGAGGCGGGTATTCACACTTTCTTTAACGGGCCGGAAAGCTTTACGCCGGATGATGCCTATCACCTTGGTCAGGCACCGGAGATGGACAATGTCTGGGTCGCGGCCGGGTTTAACTCGATCGGTATTCAGTCCGCAGGTGGCGCCGGCATGGCGCTGGCCGAATGGATGGATGCGGGCGCGCGGCCTTTTGATCTTGGCGATGTGGACATTGCCCGGATGCAGCCGTTTCAGGGAAACAAGTCCTATCTGTTTGAACGTTCGACCGAGACCCTTGGCCTGCTTTACGCCGACCATTTTCCCTACCGCCAGAAAGTCACATCGCGCGGTATTCGCCGCTCGCCTTTTCATACGTATATGCTGGAAAACGGTGCGGTGATGTCTGAAACTGCGGGGTGGGAGCGCCCGGGCTGGTTTGCTGCCCCCGAACAGAAAGCAGAATACGAATATTCCTGGAACCGCCCCAACTGGTTTGAAAATGCGGCCCGCGAACACGCAGCGATCCGGACCGGTGTTGGCATGTATGACATGTCTTCTTTTGGTAAAATCCGTGTAGAAGGCCCGGATGCTGAGGCGTTCCTGAATAAGGTCTGCGGCGCCAATATGTCCGTGCCTGCGGGCAGGATCGTCTATACGCAATTCCTGAATGCGCGCGGCGGGATCGAGGCGGATGTGACTGTTACCCGGCTGAGCGAAACGGCGTATCTGGTTGTCACCCCCGCCGCTACACGTCTTGCGGATCAGGTCTGGCTAAGCCGCCATTTGGGCGATATGCGCGCCGTGATCACCGATGTGACGGCAGGCGAGGGGGTGCTGGCGGTGATGGGGCCAAAGGCGCGCGATGTGATGCGCGCCGTGTCGCCCGACGCCTTTGATATGCCCTTTGGTTCTGCCTTTGAGGTTGAGATTGGCATGGGGCTGGCCCGGGCGCACAGGGTGTCTTATGTGGGCGAGCTGGGCTGGGAGCTCTATGTCTCGGCCGATATGTGCGCCCATGTGTTTGAGAGCCTCTGGCAGGCCGGGCGGGAGCATGGGCTGAAGCTGGTCGGTATGCACACAATGGATAATTGCCGTATCGAAAAGGCATTCCGCCATTTTGGCCACGATATCACTTGCGAGGATCATGTGCTTGAGGCCGGGCTTGGCTTTGCCGTGAAAACCGACAAACCGGCCTTTATTGGCCGCGATGCGGTGTTGCGCAAAAAGGAAAGCGGGTTGGAGTGCCGCATGCTGCAGTTCAGGCTGAGCGACCCCGAGCCGCTGCTTTACCACAACGAGCCTATCCTGCGGGACGGGCAGATTGTTGGCTATCTTAGTTCCGGTGCTTATGGCCACCACCTTGGGGCGGCAATTGGCATGGGGTATGTGCCGTGTAAAGGCGAAAGTGCCGGCGAGCTTCTGGCCTCAAGCTATGAAATTGATGTGGCCGGGACGCGGGTGAAAGCGCTGGCTTCCCTCAAGCCAATGTATGACCCAAAAGCAGAAAGAACAAAGGCATGAGTTTCAACGATCAACCGGCCCTGACAGGCAAGACCCTGACCCTGCGCGGATTAACTGCAGTTGATTTTGAAGGCCTTGCGAAGGCGGCCAGTGATCCGGTGACATGGGCCGGGCATCCCGCGACGGAACGCTATAAGCCCGAGGTCTTTCGGCCCTATTTCGACTTTCTGCTGGAAGCAGGTGGCACCCTGTTGATCCTTGATCGCAAAACTGGTGAAGCAATAGGGTGTTCACGTTACTATACAGGGCCCGATGCCCCGGAGGATATCGGTATTGGCTTTACCTTCCTTTCCAATACCTATTGGGGCGGGGGCACAAATTTTGAGCTGAAAACCCTGATGCTCGGCCATGCTTTTGAGCATTTTGAAAGGGTCTGGTTTCATATTGCCCCCACCAACATCCGCTCGCAAAAGGCGACGGCGAAACTGGGGGCTGTTTTTGTCGACAATGCTGAACTAGAGCTTGCTGGAATACCTGCACCATGGACGCGTTTTCGGCTCGATAGGGAAGTCTGGCGTGATAAGCTTGCCGCCCGTCAGGCGGGATAGGTTTTCGCGCTGGTCACGGCCTGTGAACCTGCCATAAGGGACCCGCAAACAGGAGTGTGCGATGCCATCCCCGGCCAAAAATGAAGACACTACCAAAGGTCTCGCCTTTGCTCTGGCCGCATATTTCATGTGGGGTGTTTTGCCTTTCTATATGAAATCGCTGGCCCATATTCCGCCTGCCGAAGTGGTGGCGCACCGGATCATATGGTCGGTTCCTATCGCATTTGCCCTTTTGGTCATTCTTGGCCGCACCAGTGATCTGCGTGCAGCCCTGACCAACCCCCGCACCATTGCCATGGGGGCGGTTACTGCTGCGTTGGTTTCCATAAACTGGGGTATCTACGTCTGGGCCATTGCCACGGGCCATGCGCTTGATGCGGCTCTTGGCTATTACATCAACCCGCTCTTCTCAGTGCTGCTGGGTGCGGTGCTCCTGGGGGAACGGTTGCGCCCGGCACAGATCATCGCTGTCTCCCTTGCCGCCCTGGCCGTTGTTGTTTTGACCGTGGCGGCGGGCAAGCTTCCCTGGGCGGCAATCGGCTTGACTTTCAGCTGGGGCTTTTACGCGTTTTTCAAGAAATCCCTGCCGATCGGACCCAATCAGGGTTTCCTGCTTGAGGTGCTGATCCTGCTCATCCCGGCGCTGGGCTATCTGGGCTATCTTGTTACAACTGGCGCCAGCCATTTTACGACGACGCCGGTGAATACTTGGCTTCTGCTTGGTTGTGGTGTGGTTACTGCTGTGCCGTTGATCACCTATGCCAACGGTGCAAAAGGTTTGCGTCTGTCTACTATCGGTATCCTGCAATATATCGTGCCAACGATGATCTTCCTTGTTGCGGTATTTTTCTTTGATGAGCCGTTCACCCGCTCGCGCGCAATTGCCTTTCCGATGATTTGGGCGGCGTTGGTTATTTATACGATTTCGATGCTGCGGGCACGGCGGTCAGGCAAGGGCACTGCGAGCGGGAAACAGGCATCATAGGTGATTAGGCTCCGGCATTACCCATTCCGAAGGAGTTAGAGCCGAGATGTGCCAGAGTTGCACAGAATGTTAGGTCTTGCAGCTTCACCCGCCACCCGGTTATGCCCCTAAGATGGACAATTACGCCCCGCCAGATGAGCCTCTGAAAATTCTGCACCACGACCACGAATTGCTGTTGGTGGACAAGCCCAGCGGGCTTTTGTCAGTACCAGGAAAGGGCCCGCATCTGGCCGATTGTTTGATCTCTCGGGTGCAGGCCGTGTTTCCAGAAGCCCTGCTTGTGCATAGGTTGGACCGCGACACGTCCGGCGTCATGGTCTTTGCCATGACCCCACATGCGCAGCGCCATCTTGGGCTGCAGTTCGAAAAACGCATGGCGAAAAAGACATATGTGGCAAGGGTTTACGGCAAGGTGGCTGAACGTGAAGGGCGCGTTGATCTGCCCCTGATTGTCGACTGGCCCAACCGTCCGCGCCAGCATGTGGACCATGAGAACGGTAAACAGGCCATCACCGACTGGAAGGTCCTGCGTTATGAAGAGGGCGCAACCCGGATCAGGCTGTTTCCGCAGACCGGGCGCTCGCATCAATTGCGGGTACATATGCTGGAGATTGGCCATCCGATCCTTGGGGATCGGTTTTATGCAACCGGGCCGGCACTGGATGCCCCGCGTTTGATGCTGCATGCGGAAAGCCTGCGTATACGCCACCCTGACGGTGGTAAGGGTCTGACTTTCAAGGCGAAATGCCCGTTTTAAGGTGTGCTTACGGCGACGTTAGCTTGCCAAATCGCGCCGAAAATGTTTGATTAAGGCGAGTTTTCAGGAGTTCAGAACATGTTCCAGCCCGTCATCTCCGGCACCGGTGTTTTTACCCCAGATGAGGTTATTTCAAATGCTGAACTCGTGGTCGCTTTTAATGCTTACGCGGACAAGTTCAACGCTGAAAATGCAGCGCAGATCGCGGCCGGAGAAATTACGGAAATGGGGCATTCCAGCGAGGAATTCATCGTTTCCGCATCCGGCATCCATCAACGCTATGTTGTTGATAAAAAGGGCATTCTTGACCCGAATGTCATGCATCCTGTGTTGCGGCAACGCAGTGATGATGAGCCGGGCATCATGGCGGAGATGGCGCTGGATGCCTGCCAGAAAGCTCTGGCGCAGGCAGGGCGCGAGGGTGCGGATGTTGACTTGATCATATGTGCCGCTTCCAATCTTGAACGCGCCTATCCGGCGGTGGCGATCGAGATACAGGAGCTTTTGGGGGCCGGTGGTTTTGCCTATGACATGAACGTTGCCTGTTCCTCGGCCACTTTCGGTATTCAGGCCGCTGCAGATATGGTGCGCGCCGGGTCGGTCAAGCGGGTGCTGGTGGTGAACCCTGAGATTTGTTCGGGCCATCTGGAGTGGCGCGACCGTGATTGCCATTTCATTTTTGGGGACGTGGCAACGGCAACTTTGATTGAACGCAAAGAGGATGTGCAGGGCGCGCATTTTGAAATTATCTCGACCAAATGCCTGACCCAATTTTCCAATAACATTCGCAATAACAACGGCTTTTTACGCCGTTCCAGACCTGACGGAGTGAAAGACCGGCGCGATATGCAATTCATGCAAGAGGGGCGCAAGGTCTTCAAGGAAGTGCTGCCCATCGTCTCAAATCACATTCTTGGTCATATTGGTGAAAATGATCTGACGCCCGGGGACCTCAAACGCCTCTGGTTGCATCAGGCAAACAAGGCGATGAACGATTTTATCGGGCGAAAGGTGCTGGGGCGTATCCCTGAAGCGGGCGAGCAACCCAATATTTTGCAGGATTACGCCAACACATCATCTGCCGGGTCTATCATCGCCTTTTCCAAATATTCCGATGATATGGCGTCCGGGGATATCGGGGTGATCTGCTCTTTCGGCGCCGGGTATTCCGTGGGTTCCGTGATTGTGCGCCGGGCCTGAAGTTACCCACTTATTTGGGTAATATCAGCACCTCAAAAAGATAACACTACCAGCCCTCAGATCCAGCCGTTTCGGTTGCGACACATTCGTCTGCGCCATTGATTGGGCCTGTTTGGAAATTATCTAAATAGGGAATGCAACACATGTCATGGGAGTTGGATTATGGGACTGAGACTGAACCAAACCGTACCGAATTTCACTGCAATGACTGACCAAGGTGAAATCACATTTCACGACTGGATCGGTGACAGTTACGCTATTTTGTTTTCGCATCCAAAGGACTTCACCCCGGTTTGCACCACCGAATTTGGCGCTGTGGCGCGCCTGTCGGATGCGTGGGAAAAACGTGGTGTCAAAGTGATTGGCTTGTCCGTTGACGGGGTTGAGGATCACAAAAACTGGAAGGCTGATATCGAGACCTATGCCGGTGCAAAAGCAGATTTTCCGATTATCGCGGACGAAGATCTTGCTGTATCCAAAGCTTTTGACATGCTGCCTGCCGAGGCCTATCTGCCTGACGGCAGAACCGCGGCGGATAGTGAAAGCGTCAGGTCAGTTTTTTTAGTTGGGCCAGATAAAAAGCTGCGCCTGTCGATGACCTATCCGATGTCTGTGGGACGCAACTTTGCCGAGGTTCTGCGTGCGATAGACGCGGTACAGACCTCAGACGGTGCACCAATTGCAACACCTGCCGACTGGAAGCCCGGGGAAGATGTGATCATCGGGCTGGCGTTGGATGACGCAAAGGCGAAAGAGAAGTTTGGTGCGTTTGACGCTATCTTGCCATATCTGCGCAAAACCAATTTAGCAGCATAATGGTTTCGCCCCGCTGGCGCGGGCGACCCAAGCGAGGGGCCAGCCCCTCGCGCTCCCCGAGGTATTTTGGCCAAGATGAAGGGGGGTTGTTAGCCCGCAGCCTTTGCTTTGGTGATAGCATCAGCAAGAATGTTGTTGTCGCCAATATGGTTTGCCAGCACCAAAAGCAGTTTAGCGTTTAGTGCGTCACTTTCAGGTTTGGACAGACCTTCATGTGCGGCCAAGAGGTCGGCATAGAAATTGTCGGCTTGGTCAAAGTTGGCGGTGAGGATCAGGTCTGACATGATGCTTACTCCTTGCCGGTGGCTCGGCGGATTGCGGCGCGCATTAGGTTTTCGTTGTATTGTGGGCGTCTGGCCGCGACGTGCTGGTCCGGGCGGATCAGGTAAACGGCCGAAGGTTCGTCCCCGAGATAGCGCCGCTTGAGGATGCCGGTGGTGTCGTCCTTTGTTGACAGAGCCAGACGGGTGACTGTGATGCCGTCTTCTTCGATCAATTCCGGGCCATCGGTGTTGATCGTCAGCAGGGTGAATTTATCCCCCAGTTCGGGCAGCAGGAAACCGTCGCCAAACGGTGCATCGGGGCACGGCGCGCCGGGGCGGGTGTTCTCAGGTCCGTCAAGCCCGTCGGCCGTATTGAGGGGCGAGCCATCATAGGTGCAGGGCACAGAGAGCCTGCCGGAATTCACAAGTGGCCGGGCAAATTCATATTCTTCCGCAAGATCCAGAACAGCATCGCGCATCACGCGACTAATCTCGGACTTCGGGGTAATAAAGTCCGTGGAGCGGGTAGAGTTAAGGATATTTTCATCGGCGCCGTGGATGCGCTCGTAATCATAGGTGTCGAGCAGGCTTTCGGGCGCTGATCCGTCTATGATCAGTTTGAGTTTCCAGATAAGGTTATCGGTGTCCTGCAGGCCGGAATTGGCGCCGCGTGCGCCAAAGGGGGAAACCTGGTGTGCAGCGTCACCGGCAAAGATGACCCGGCCCTTGTGGAATTGCTCCATGCGGCGGCACTGGAAGGTGTAGATCGAACTCCATTCAAGTTCGTATTGAATGTTATCCCCCAGCATAGCGCGCAGGCGTTTGTCGATATTTTCCGGCTTGAGTTCTTCATCACGGTCAATCTCCCAGCCAAGCTGGAAGTCGATGCGCCAGACATTGTCTGGTTGTTTATGCAAAAGCGCGGACTGGCCGGGGTTGAAGGGAGGATCAAACCAGAACCAGCGTTCCGTGGGGAAATCAGCCTCCATGATCACGTCGGCAATCAGGAAATTGTCTTCGAATGTGCGGCCGGTGAAGCCAAGGCCCATCATCTGCCGCGTTGTCGAGGTGGCGCCGTCACAGGCAATCAGCCATTCGGCTTCGACATTATAAGGGCCTTCGGACGTGTCGATTTCCAGCACTACATGGTCGTCATGCGCCCCGATTGCCGAGACCTTGTTGCCGCCGCGAATTTCGATCTCTTTGCCTTCAGCCTGCAATTCGAGGACCCGGTTCACCAGATATTCTTCGAAGTAATATTGCTGCAGGTTGATAAAGGCCGGGCGTTTGTGGCCGCTTTCGGACAACAGGTTAAACTGGTACACCTCGCGTTCTTTGAAGAAAACTTTGCCCAGATCCCATTCGACCCCCTTGTCGACCATGGCGTCGCCACATCCCAGTCGGTCGAGAATTTCCAAGGGCCGTTTGGCAAAACAGATGGCGCGCGAGCCGAAGCTGACCTTGTCATTGTCATCGAGTACCACGACCGGAATATCGTTTTGTGCCAGATCAATCGCCGCAGCCAGCCCGATAGGTCCAGCACCGATAACGACAACCTTGTGACGCGTCGCCGATTCGCTCTCTTGATCGGGGGAGCGGGTATAGGGGTAAAGGGGGGTCTCAAATATCTTGTTCATCGGGCGTCCTTTTCTTCATCACGGTATCAGGCAACGGGTTCATACTATCATTCTTCGTGTCGGGTGGGTTTGGTTTTTTGCGCATCATTCATTGCCAGTACATGTCAGCGCTTGGTGCACGACCACCGGCAAGGTAAAATTCATCAAGTTGCGGCGGGGCTACGCCAGCGTGGCTGAGTTGCACATGCGCCTGTCCGCGGTGATGTATCTGGTGTTGAAACAGATGCAGGAGCAGGTCACCGATGGCTTCGTGGTAGATACCATCACGCCGGTCAAGCGCCACTAATGCGTCCAGCCCGGTATGGCCTATTCCATTGCAAAATGAGGCAAGGCGCATGTCGGCATCTGCTTGCATTTTAGCAAGGCTGGCAGGGTCATCAGGGTACTCTTGCAAAAAAATGGTACGGCCCTTGCCGCCTTGCTCCAGCCCGTCGAGGTAATAGAGGTCAACCTCAAGGATATGGCGCAGGGTCTCGGTCAGGGACGGGAAAAACCCAGGGCGCTTGGCAGCAAATGTCTTTTGGTCCAGCGTTTGTACGACTTTCCAAAGGGTAGCGTTCGCCCAGGCATTATTCAGGGCCATTTTCAGATATGTTCCGGCCACTTACTGATTCCCCATATTCAAATATCCAGCGAGGTTGACTGCCAGCATTGCGACAGTCGCCCATGCGACCTGTTTCAGAAAGGGCTTGTGCGCAGGGTCTTGGAAATAGGCAAAAAATGCCTGCAACCTTTGGACACGACCAAAGAGGAAACCTTTTCTCAGATCCTCATCACTCGGGGGCATGTACCGGCTGATTTGCCAAAGCATTCGAAACATCATGAACATCCAGAGTACAAACAGCACCCCGAGTGTGGCCAGCCATATGATGTTCCAAGTGCTCATGTTCAGCCCTGCAGGGCCGCCCACATTTCCAGATCGCGTTCGGCGGTCCAGATGCGCGGTGTGTCGATGCCGCGGGCTTCGTCATAGGCGCGTGCGACGTTGAAGGGCAGGCAATGCTCATAAATGGCGTAGTCTTTGAACTTGGGGTCGCATTCGGCGCGCACGGCGTCCCATGCTTCTTTGAGACTGCCACCACGCGCCGCAACGCGCGCCGCCGGGGCATAGGTGCTTTCAACAAAGTCAGCCGTGTTTTCGATGGCGGCGCCCACCATGTCCTTGCCGATAAGCGCGTCGCCACGGCCCGGGGCGATGGCATCAACGTCGAAACTGGCGATATTGTCCAGAGTTTGCCCCCAGTCGCCAAAATGCCCGTCGCCGCAATAGCAGGCCGAGTGGTATTCGACGATATCACCGGTGAACATGACGTTCTGGTCCGGCACGTGGATAACTATATCGCCGGCGGTATGGGCACGGCCCAGATGCATCAGGTTGATCTGGCGATTTCCAAGATAGACGGTCATATCTTCTGAAAAGGTCGTGGTGGGGTAGGTCAGGCCCGGGATGCTTTCATGGCCTTCAAACAAGCGCGGAAAGCGTTGAAATTCGCTGTCCCAGTCTTCTTGTCCGCGCTCGACTACCATGGCGCGGGCCGCATCACCCATTATGATCTGGTCAGCACCGTAGGCTGAAGCACCCAGAACCCGGACAGCATGATAATGAGTCAGGACGACGTGGCTGATCGGTTTGTCCGTCACTTCGCGGACTTTCTCGATGACTTTGGCGGCGAGGCGCGGGGTGGCCTGCGCCTCGACGATCATCACGCTGTCATCGCCGATGATGACGCCCGAATTGGGATCACCCTCGGCGGTGAAGGCATAAAGCCCGTCACCGACCTCGGTGAAGCTGATGTTCTTTTCGGCCATGTCCCCTTGGGATGCGAATGCTTTTGCCATGGGTCTTCCTTTTCTGAATGTGTGCCTGCGGCACGCTTTACGTGTTTGATGAGGGGCGCTGCCCCTCAAACTCCCCGAGGTATTTTTGCCAAGATGAAAGGGATCATTCGAGAAATTCCAGTCTGTTACCGAAGGGGTCCTGCGTGAAAAAGCGACGTCGGTTTTTGATTGCGTTGTCCCATGTCAGGATGTGATTTGCACCAGTGAGGCGGTTTGCCAGCGCCTCAATGCCTGTCACGCGAAAACCGGGATGTGCCTTTTTTGCGGGCGCAAAAGGTTCCTCGACCCCCAGATGTAATTCACTGCCATCAAGGTCGAACCAGCAGCCACCGCGTTGTTTGAGGGCTTCGGGTTTTTGGATTTCATTCAGCCCGATCACACCGCCCCAGAAGTCGCGGCAGGCCTTTTCTGACCCGGCCGGAATGGCAAGCTGGATATGATCGAGGGCGAGGCTCATCGTTTGAAAGGGTCCTTGAGGGCTGGCAGTACCTGCCCGGTGCAGTCGCCGAAGCCGATCAGGTAACCATCCCCTTGCGCACTCCCGTGCAGGGTCAGGGTGTCACCGTCTTCAAGGAACGAGCGCGCGTCGCCGGTGTCGAGCGTCAGAGGTTCCTTGCCACCCCAGCTGAGTTCAAGCAGCGAGCCGCGTGCGGGTTTTTCGGGCCCGGAAATGGTGCCTGAACCCAATAGGTCGCCCACATTCATCGGGCAGCCAGAGGAACTGTGGTGGGCCAGTTGCTGTGCGGCGCTGTAGTAAAGTTCACGCATGTTGGTGTTTGTGATTGTCGTTGGGTTTTTGCCTTCAGGGGCAAGGCTGACGCTCAGTTCGATATCATAGAGCATCGGGCCGGTATCTTTAAGGTGCTCGAGCAGATCAAATTCACGCGCAGGGGTATCGACACGAAATGGCGCAAGGGCGTCGGCGGTGACGATCCATGGGGAAATGGACGTGGCAGTTGCCTTCGCCTGAAACGGTCCCAGAGGTTGGTATTCCCAGGCCTGAATGTCGCGCGCGGACCAGTCGTTCAAGAGGACATAGCCGAAGATCATGGCATCCGCTTCATCCACTGTGACCGGCCCGTCGGAGGGCTGGCCGACGATAGCGCCCATTTCCAGTTCCAGGTCAAACCGACGGCAGGGCAGGAAGGCGGGCTTGTCATGGTCCGGGCTTTTCAACTGCCCCCAGGGGCGGCGAATGTCAGTGCCTGAGATCACAACGGAAGAAGCGCGGCCGTTATAGCCGATAGGAATATGCAGCCAGTTTGGGGGCAGGGCATTTTCCGCACCGCGAAACATGGTGCCCACATTGGTGGCGTGGTGACGACCGGCGTAGAAATCTGTGTATTCCGACACGGCGAAGGGCAGGTGCATTTCCGCGTCTGCCTGCGGAACGAGGGCGGTGCGTAGCTTGTCCTGTGTGGCTGTGTCTGCGCCTTCGCCCAGCATATCCTGCAGGTCAGCGCGGAACGAGGCCCAGACCTCTGCCCCCATATCCATGAACTCGTTCCACATGGGCAGATCGAAAACCGGCACTTCGTCGATGTTGATCACGCCTGCCTCTTCCAGAGCTGTCACATCAAGGATCATGTCGCCGATGGCCACACCGCAATGGGGTTCACGTGCATCGGTGGAAAATACACCATAGGGCAGGTTGTTCAGCGGGAAGGGCGTGTCGGGCGCATTGGCGCTGGCCACCCATGATTTCAGAAGCTGGCTCATTTATTCCTCATTCAGCATCGGGTTGCGCCTCGGGTCGGGCCTTGGCAAAGGCGTCGAGCTTTAGGCAATTTTGTTCAATTTCTACGATTCGGGCAAATGGTGTGAGGTCCAGCCCCCAGCGCCGCCCATTGTAAAGCTGTGCCACCATGCAGATATCGGCAAGGTCCGGCGCGTCGCCAAAGGAAAACGGCGTGCTGGGCCGGATCATCGCCTGATAGGCCGTCAGCCCTTCGTGCATCCAATGGATCATCCAATCGGTTACTTCTTCCTTCGAGTGCCCCATTTTGCCCAGATGTTGCACCACACGCAGGTTGTTGACCGGGTGGATATCAAGCGCAACTGTATGGGCGGCAGCCATCACGCGGGCACGTTCAAGCGGGTCGGTTGGCACGATGGCGGGTGTGGGTCGCAGCGCGTCCAGATAGTCGATAATGGCAAGGGACTGGGTCAGGTGGGTGCCATCCGCCAGCTCCAGCGTCGGTACGCCCTTACCTGGGTTGATGGCGGTGTATTCCGGTTGCCGTTGTTCGCCGGTAACAAGGTTAACCGGGGTGGTCTCATAGTCGAACCCTTTGAGGTTCAGCACGACCCGAACCCGGTAAGAAGTAGTTGAGCGCCAATAGGAGTAAAGCTTCACTTTGTACCCTCGTCATCATCGTTCTGACGGTGTCCGGCTTTCACGCCTGCTCTGACAGTGAATAGGACAATGACCAATAGCAAGATCAGGACCAAAAGGGTGATGCCCATTCAACTCTCCGGTTTGGTAAGAAATGAAGTCTGTTCGCCGGGAAACAATATCGTTGCAGATGCAATGAAGTCAAGCGCCGTTGACACAGTTCTCGGAAGTTGTGCCCTCTGCCGCCTGAAGCCCCTCGTCGCTTCTCTTGAAGCCATCGGGGTTCCGCATGCCTTTGTTTGAACGAAGTCGCGCAACGAATAGCTCTTTATTACAAGGGCGCCGGTATTTCACATGAGGTTGGCCAAGTCCCTGCCGCTGGCCAAAGATGTATTGGCAGGCAGGCGGAAGATAATGTGAACAATTTGAAAGGTTAAGCACCCATTTACGCAGCTCTGATATTCATCGCCTTGGGTGAACGAAAGAGGTGGTGGGATGACTGCGCAAACAAACGCGCCGATCATCATCAAGAAGGTCAAGAAAGTGGTTGGCGGTGGCCACCACGGCGGTGCGTGGAAAGTGGCCTATGCCGATTTCGTAACCGCGATGATGGCTTTCTTTTTGTTGATGTGGCTGCTCAATGCAACAACCGAAAAACAACGGAAAGGGATTGCTGATTACTTTTCACCGACCATCCCGGTCAACCGGGTTTCAGGTGGTGGTGACGGGTCTTTCGGGGGCGATTCCGTTTTTACCGAGGAACAACTGGCCCAGTCGGGAATGGGGGGGCTGCCGCGTATACCGGTCGAAAATGGACGGGGTCAGGCGGATGGTGGCGAAGAAGACGCGGCAAAACGTGCCGAGACGGAAGCCCTCGAGGCACTTGATGAAATGCTGAGTGGCCGCTCTGGTGAAAGCATGGTCAGCGAAATGGCGCAGCGCCACATTACCACCGAAGTGACCGACGAGGGTCTGGTTGTCGAGCTTTTTGACCTTGATGGCGAGCCATTATTTGCGGGAAATACGTCATCACCCACGCCGGTGATGGTAGAACTTGCTAACATGGTGGCGCGGGTGTTTGTGTTGGTGGAAAACGATGTTGCCATAACAGGTCACCTGCAGGCGCAACCGGTAGTGTTGGCAAGTAACCCGGTCTGGCAGCTTTCCGTCAGCAGGGCCAGTGTGACGCGGCAATTGATTGAAGTCGCAGGTTTGGAACCCGGGCGTATACACCGTGTCACCGGACACGCAGACACGAAACCTGTTACCCGCAACCCTATGGCTCAAAGGAATAACCGGATCGAGTTGGTTTTACTCAGGTCAGACATGTAGGGGGTGATGGGAATAAAGGTCAAATTTTAGCTGTTAGTGGCCTGTTAAGGCGGGGGTTGTATCGCTTGTTCAAGACAAGGGTTGATGCAGCAGAAAGGCGCAAATATGACCATTTCCTCCGCTCTTAGTGCCGGCGTGGCCGGTTTAAATGCGAATGCAACCAGGCTTGCAACGATTTCAGACAATATCGCAAACTCCAGCACCTTCGGTTATAAAACAGCCTCGACAGATTTTGAAAGTCTGGTGATTTCTGGCGTTGCCGGATCAGGCCAGTATTCAGCCGGGGGGGTGCGCGCCACAACCACCAGGCTGATTGATGAACGTGGCCCGCTAATCTCAACCAGCAATCCCATGGATATCGCGATTTCCGGGCGCGGCATGTTGCCAATCACCTCGGCGACATCTCTGGCTGCAACCACCGGGGATTCACCCTTGATGATGACCACGACAGGATCATTCAGAACCGATTCCAACGGTGTATTAATGACCGATAGCGGGCAGGTTTTGCTGGGATGGCCAGCAGATGCGGACGGGACGGTTCCAAATTTCCCCCGAGACACTATGACCGGTCTGGCCCCGATTGTAATCAATGCCAACCAAACGGCAGGTGACCCGACAACCGAAATGAACCTGGGTGTTAACCTGCCGGCTGTTGATACCGCCGCTGGGGCTTCGGGCGATATGCTGCCGCTGGCCGTCGAATATTTTGGCAACCTCGGAACTTCTGAAACTTTGGATATTGAGTTTACCCCAACAGTGCCCGGTTCAGGATCATCAAATGAATGGACAATGGTCATCAAAGATAGTGCTTCGGGTGGTGCAACGATTGGAGAATATACTCTGGTTTTTGATGATAGCCGGGCAAATGGCGGTACGCTGGCTTCGGTCACTGTGGTATCCGGAGGCGGCCATGATTCCATTACCGGTGCGTTGTCGCTCACCGTTGACGGTGGGCCATTGGCCATGACGATCGGTAAGATCGGTGATCCAAATGGCCTGACTCAATTATCGGACAGCTTTGCGCCAACCTCTATTACCAAAGATGGATCACCGGTTGGCAACCTGACTGCAGTCGAAATTGATGGTCAGGGCTATATCTCAGCAACTTATGACACGGGCTTTGTACGCACAATCTATCAGGTACCATTGATTGACGTGCCAAATCCGAACGGTTTGATTTCACTTTCCAATCAAGCCTACCAGGTATCGCCGCAATCTGGCTCGTTCTTCCTGTGGGATGCCGGGGATGGCCCCACCGGTGACGTCGTAGGGTTTGCACGCGAAGGATCCACAACCGACGTGGCAGGTGAACTGACAAATCTGATCCAGACCCAAAGGGTGATCAGCCCCCCTTGAGTGGTCCAGTTTGAATGTTAGTGCATGATTGGCCTG